>DATLYE010000034.1:0-162800 GCA_035575135.1 Bryobacteraceae bacterium | reverse complement strand
AGCGGGCGGTGGCCCGCTGCCGCGCCGGGGGAAACTGAAGTTCCTGTCTACGGCAACCGCAGGCCGTGGACGAGGGAGAGCTGGCGGATCATCGTCATCAAAGCCTCAAGCTTGGCATCCAGCCGCGCTTCGGCGGCGCTGACCGCGAGCGCTGCGGCGTTGTCGGGCTCGAGCTGGCCGCGCATGATGCCTGCCGGGTGCGATCGCGTGTGGATGTTGACGTAGTAGCCGGCCGGATTGGCCATGATGGCTTCCAGCGTCGCGATTCCGGACGGGTCGCTGACGGCGCCGGTACGCAGGAAGGAACCTGAACCGGGGCCGGCCGCGAAGGCGGAGCCGAACGCGGTGGGGACGACGACCGGGCCGGAAACGCCTTCGGCGCCGCGATGGATATGCATGTTGGTCAGCGTCTCTTCCTGTCCCAGCGTGTAGTTGATCCGGAAGTCCACGACCGCGGACTGAATAGTTCCGCCGGCTGACTTTTGAAGAATAAACTCGACCACCGCTTCGCCCATCGCCAGAGTCCCCGCCGCCACAGGCGGAAGCTCCTTGGAGGAACTGAGCAGCGCGCGAAACCGGACCACTTCCACACTCTGGGCCGCAAGCACGAGCGGTAAAGCCGAAACCAGAGCGCCTGCAAGCAACATCTTACGCATCAGAAAACCCCTCCTTTTTGAGAAACAGTACGGTACTCAGGCTAGCACGGACGCCGCGGTGCGCCCATAGTTTCATTGTTAAATTAGTTGTTAAATTCTCCCGGGAAGTTTGCGGGGCACTGAGTAAGATTGCGGGCGGCGGGATGGGGCCTTCCGGCCGGGGCGGCTCCTGTATAATTCCCGGTATGGCAACCAGCAAGCTTGTGTTGGGCGTATTGGTGCTGTGGCCGCTTTTCGCCCAGACGCCGGGCGGGACGGCTCCGGAGGGTCAGGCGGCGCCGGAGCGCGAGCCGGGCCTGTACGGGCGCCTGGAGACGACGATGGGGACGATCGTCGTGAAGTTCTACGAAAAAGAGTCCCCGATTACGGTGAAGAACTTCGTGGATCTGGCGCAGGGTCGAAAAGCATGGCGGGATCCAAAGACGGGCCAGATGGTGCGGCGGCCGCTGTACAACGGGGTGACGTTTCACCGGGTGATCCCGGGCTTCATGATTCAAGGCGGTGACCCGACGGGAACGGGCATGGGAGATCCCGGCTTTACGATTCCGGACGAGTTTCATCCGTCGCTGAAATTTGACCGGCCCGGGCGGCTGGCGATGGCCAACGCGGGACCTCGAACCGGCAACTGCCAGTTTTTCATCACCGAAGTCCCGACGCCGCATTTGAACGGAGCGCACACCATCTTTGGGCAGGTGGTGGAAGGGCAGGAGGTGGTCAGCAAGATTGCGCGCGTACCGCGGGACGCCAATGACAAGCCGCGCACTCCGGTGCGGATTACGCGCGTGGTGATCGAGCGGGTGGGACCCGAACCGGAGCCTGCCAAGCCCGCGCCGGTCAAGAAGGCTCCGGTGAAAAAGTAAGAGGGGCCGTCAGTGGGCTGCGTCCAGCGGGATTTCGAAGAAGAACAGTTCCTTTCCCGTCGCAGCGACGCGGATGCCGGAGATGACGAGTTTGGCGCCGGGGCGGTGCGGGGCCTGGAAATAGAAGAATCCGCCGGCGGACTCTTTGGGCGGCAACATCTTGGCGACGAAGGCGCGGCCCTCAATCTCCCAGACATCCAAGGGATTTTTGCGGCGCGAACTGCGTCCCGGCAGAGGCGGGAGCGGTCCGGGAACCAGGTCGGGGCGCCGGAGACCTGCGGCGTAGCGCACCTCGGAAGCCGGGGTCGCCTCGATCCTCTGGCCTTCGGCGGTAACGTATTCCAGGCGCATGGTCTCGAGCGAGAGTGCCTGGGGCCCCTCGTTTTGCATTACGACCAGGATGGGCAGAACGCCGTAGCGGTTGGGATTGAGTTTTCCGAAGGCTTGGCGCGTCTTGGCCTCGGTGGCGAAGGGATCGGCGGCAATCGTGAGTTGTTCGAGGGTCTGGCGGGCGGGGTAGGAGGCCGCCGGCCCCGGTTCGAAACGCTTGCTGTTGTCGGCGCCGACAGCCGCCGCTATACTCAGGAAAAGAATCAAGCCGTTGCGCCTGCGCCTCATATACCTCCTTTACCGGATCCTTCAGTGGTTCGCGCTGCCTGCCATCGTAGCCTACTTCCTCCGACGGGTTCTGAAGGACCGGCGTTACCTGACGGGCTTTCCGGAGCGGCTCGGATTTCTGCCGTCGCATTGGAAACATGACGCTGGCGGCGCAGTGTGGCTGCACGCGGTCTCCGTGGGCGAGGTGCTGGCTCTGGTGGGGCTCGTCAGTTGCCTGCGCCGGCGGCTTGCCGGCGTTCCATTGTTCGTGTCGGTCTCTACGCTGGCCGGGCGCGCCGTGGCCGAACAGCGGCTCGCCCCGCAAGTTGAGGGAATCTTCTTTGCTCCGCTGGATTACTGTTTCGCTGTGCGGCGCGTGCTGCGGGCGATCCGGCCTTCGCTGGTCGTCGTGGTCGAGACCGAGATCTGGCCGAATCTTTACCGCGAGGCAAGACGGGCGGGATGCGGCCTGCTGCTGGTGAACGCGCGGATCTCCGACCGTGCCGCGCCCCGCTACCGGCGCCTGAAGTGGTTTTTTGGGCCGGTGCTGGGACTGGCGGACCGCATTCTGGCCCAAGGCGCAGCGAGCCAGCAACGCTATTGTGAGCTATTAAGTTTCTCAAAAGCAGTTGAATTCGCAGGGAATCTTAAGTATGACTTTAACCCGCAAGCTGTTCGGACGCCCGCGGCGGTGGAGCAATGGATCCGGCGGTTGAGGCCGTCGGAGATCCTGATTGCCGCCAGCACCATGCCACCTGCGTTTCCCGGAGATGTGGACGAAGATCAAGTGGTGATCGAGGTGTTTCGAGAGCTGGCGGCAGAGCGCCCGGGCCTCGTGCTGATTCACGCGCCGCGCAAGCCGGAACAATTCGACGCCGTGGCCGAGAAACTTGCCCGGGCAGGCGTGGCTTTTGTGCGGCGGTCCGCTCTGGATCGGGAGTTGCCGGCGTGCGTTCCGCCGTGTGTGCTGCTTCTGGATTCGGTCGGCGAGCTGAGCGGGTTATTTCCGATGGCGGACGCGGTGTTCATGGGCGGAACTCTGGCCGAGCGGGGCGGCCATAACGTGCTCGAGCCCGCCTTCTTCGGCCGGGCTGTGGTGATCGGGCCGCACATGGAGAATTTTCCGGAAATTGCCGCGGACTTCCGCCGGGCGGGCGCCTGCGTGGAGATCGGCTCGGCGCAGGAGCTGGCCGAGGTTCTGAGGCGCCTGCTGGACGACCAGGCGTTGCGCGAGGAGGTCGGAGGGCGGGCTAAGTCTGTCGCGGAATCCAAGCGCGGTGCGGCCGAGCGTGCGGCGGAGGCGGCTTGCGAGCTGTACGGGAGGGCGATTCCGCGCTTCCGGCCGGCCTGGCCCTGGTGGCCTGTGTTGTGGGCATTGTCGCGGCTGTGGATTGCAGGTGTTTGCCTCAAGCGGGCGTGGGACTCCAAACGGCGCCAGCGTCTGGCGACTCCGGTGATCAGCGCCGGGAATCTGGCGATGGGGGGCACCGGGAAGACGCCGTTTGTGGCGTGGCTGGTCCGGTCGCTGAGTGCGGCGGGGCTGCGGCCGGCAATTCTTACGCGCGGCTACGGGCGCCGCGGGCGGCAGGACCCGCTCATCGTGGCGCCGGGCGAGCAGCAGGCGGTGGAACAGACCGGAGAGGAAGCGCAAATCCTGATGCGGGCAACGCGGGCGCCCGTGGGCATTAGCGCACGGCGCAGCGTTGCGGCGCGGCAGATGGAAGAACGGTTCAATCCGGACGTCTTCGTGCTGGACGACGGTTTTCAGCACTGGCGGGTGGCCCGGGATCTGGATATCGTTTTGCTGGACGGGCTGGCTCCCTTCGGCGCCAATGGAGAAGTTTTTCCTTTGGGCAGCCTGCGCGAGCCCGCCCAGGCGCTCGAGCGTGCAAGCCTGATTGTTGTGACGCGCGCCGAGGCGACCTGTCCTCGCAAGGGGATTGAAGCAGTAGTGCGGCGCTACAATGCGCGCGCACCGATTTTCTATTCCCGCATCGTGCCGCTGTACTGGGAGGATGCGGCCGGTGGGGAGCGGTGGGAACCGGGGCGGCTGCCGTTCCGGAAGATGGGGGCGTTTTGCGGTTTGGGGAATCCAGCGGCGTTCTGGCGCACGCTCCGGCAGCTGGGGTACCGGCCGGAGTGGCGTGTTGCTTTCGCGGACCATCACCGCTACAGCGTTAAGGAGCTCGAGCGCATGAAAGCTGCGGCACTAGCGCTGGGCCTCGAGGCGCTGCTCACGACGGAGAAGGACGTGCTGAACTTTTGCGAGGGTGGCACGGAGTTGCTCGCTCCCATCCGCGTGTGCCGGCTGAAGATGGATATCGAGCTCGAGCAGCAGGAGCGGTTCCTGGAATGGGTTACGAAGGCCTTGCGCGCCGGCGGGTTCCGTTCTGAGGCGAAGCCGATTTCTCGAGGTCCAGCAGCCGGCGCTTGAGCTTTAGTCCCCCGCCATAGCCTCCCAAGGCGCCGCCTGCGGCGATGACGCGGTGGCACGGCACTACGATGGCGACGGGATTGGCCCCGCAGGCCTGCCCGACGGCGCGAGCCGCTCCGGGGCGTCCCACAGCGCGCGCCAGTTCGGCGTAGCTGCGGGTGGTTCCGTAGGGGATGCGCAGGAGCCGGCGCCAGACGCGGAGCTGGAAGGGGGTACCGTCGAGATCGAGAGGCAGGTCGAACCGGCGGCGCTTGCCGCCAAGATATTCGGCGAGCTGGCGAACGGCTTCTTGGAGCAGGGGATCGCTGTCATCGCGCCGGGCCTCCTGCCGGCGCGGGAGACGGATTTGGGCCCGGCCGAATCCGATGCGGCAGATTCCCTGACTTGTCGCTGCAAGATGAAGCGTCCAGCCGTCGCCGAGCGTGGCGGAAGTCCAGCGTAGCATGCAACCAGTGTAGCGCCCGTTTCAGGCGTCGAGGACTTCGCGGACTTTACGCGCGAGGGCCGGCGGATCAAACGGCTTATCCAGACGCGGCTGAGTGCCCTCCGACTCCTGTTCTCCGGGATATCCGGACATGTACAGGATTTTGATGTCCGGCCGGGCCGCTGTGAGGCGCCCGACCAGTTCCTGTGCATTCATATCGGGCATGACGATGTCGGTGAGGAGCAGGTGAATCTCACCCGGGTGGGTCCGGGCTGCCTCCAGGGCCTGGCGGGCGCTCGAGGCCTCGAGAACGTGATAGCCGTGCTGCTCGAGGATTCGCACGATCAGCTGCCGGACCGCATCATCGTCTTCAGCCACGAGCACCGTTTCGGCCCGGCGCACGGGCCGAGCAGTCGCTTCCGCGGCTTCCGGGCCGGCGGAAGCCGCCACCGCAGCCGGCAGCCGGATTCGGAAGGTCGCACCTGCGCCCGGGATGCTCTCGACGCTGATATCGCCCCCGCTTTGTTTGATGATGCCGTAAACGGTGGACAGGCCGAGTCCGGTGCCTTTGGGCTTCGTGGTGAAAAACGGTTCGAAGATGCGGGCCTGGATGGCGGGATCGATGCCAGAGCCGGTATCGGAGGCCTCCAGCACAACCGTACGCTCGGACTCGGCCATGCGCGTGCGGAACGTCAGGCGGCCGCCGTGGGGCATGGCGTCGCGGGCGTTGGTGGCCAGGTTCAAGATCACCTGCTCGATCTGGCTGCGGTCGGCGAGCACGGGGGTGGGTTGGGGATCGGTCTCGATGTCGAGCTGGATGTTCTCGCCGATGAGCCGCCGGAGAATCTCACTCATTTCGGTCAACACGAGATTCAGGTCGAGTCGTGAGGGGCTCAACACCTGACGCCGGCTGAAGGCGAGCAAGTGGCGTGTCAGGGCTGCTCCCCGCTGGGCCGCCGCACGGATCCCTTCGATTTCCTGCCGCAGGGGATCGCGGAGGCTGAGGCGGTCCAAGAGCAGGCCGCAATGGCCGTTGATGATGGTCAACAGATTATTGAAGTCGTGGGCGATGGCTCCGGCGAGTTGACCGATGGCCTCCATCTTCTGCGCCTGGCGGAGCTGTTCTTCCAGGTTGCGGGTTTCTGTGATGTCGGTCAGGATTCCCTCGTAAAACAGCACGTTGCCCTGAGCATCTTTGACGGCGCGGGCGTTTTCGAGCACCCGCAACAGCCGGCCGTCCCGGCGGCGTAACAGCAGTTCCACATTGCGCAGCTCGCCTTCCCTTTCGAGCCGTCGCGTGTGCTCGTCGCGAAGTTGGGGATCGGCATACAGATAGCGGACGTCTGCGGCGAGGAGCTCCTGGCGGGAGGGGAAGCCCAGCATCTCGACGAGCGCCTGGTTGGCGATCAGGACCTTGCCTGCGGGCGTGGTGCGGTAGATTCCGGCGGGGACGTTGTCGAGCAGGCGCCGGAAAGCGTCTTCGGAGGCGCGCAGTTGCAGCTCGGTTTGACGGGCCTGAATGAGCGCCAGGCGCCACTCCAGTTCGATCACCGCCAGGCGGGCGAGGGCCTCCAGGAGCGCCTTTTGCTCGGCCGTCAATCCGGCGCGGGGAGCGGTGTCCATCACGTCCAGGGTTCCGACACGGTAGCCGTCGGGAGTGATCAGAGGCGCGCCTGCGTAGAAGCGAATGCCGGGAGCGCCCGTGACCAGGGGATTGGTCGCGAAACGGGAATCGGCGCGGGTGTCAGGGATCACCATGACCTCGTCGGAATGGATCGCAAAGGCGCAGAAGGCGATCTCGCGCGAGGTGTGATTGACTTCGAGGCCGTAGCGGGACTTAAACCACTGGCGCGCCTGATCAAGCAGGGAGATCAGGGAAATCGGGGCGTCAAACAGGCGCGCGGCCAGGCGGGTGATGACATCGAAGGCTTCCTCGGGTGGAGTGTCGAGGATGGCGTAGCGCCAGAGGGATTCGAGCCGGCGCTGCTCGTCCGGGGGAACGGGCGGTTCCATGATCAGAGGGTTGCGGCGGGTACGGGCGGCCGGGCACGGGAATGGCGAGCGTGGGGAGGGACTGGGACGCTGCCTCGCCCTTCCGCATCACCCACCGCTTTCTTTTCTCCTCTCTCCACGCTCAAGCCTACCAGAAATGGGGCGCGGCTGTATAATGAAGAAGTTCCTATGCTCCGAGGTAACGGGGATGGTGCTCGCGTGGATGAGAAGCGAATCTTGTTGCTGACGCCTCGGGGGTTTTGCGCCGGCGTCGTGCGCGCCATTGATGTGGTGCGACTGGCGCTCGATGCGTACGGACCTCCCATATATGTGCGGAAGGAAATTGTTCACAACCGGCACGTGGTGGAAGAGCTGCGCGCGGCCGGGGCGATCTTTGTCGAGGAGGTGGACGAGGTTCCGGAAGGCGAGCGGGTGATTTTCAGCGCGCACGGTGTGGCGCCGGTGGTCCGGCAGATGGCTGCCGCCAGAAAGTTGCGGGTCATTGACGCGACCTGTCCGCTGGTGACGAAGGTGCACCTGGAGGCGGTGCGTTTCGCGCGCCGTGGCTTCACCGTAGTTCTCATCGGGCATCGGGATCACGACGAGGTGATCGGAACGCTGGGGGAAGTGCCGGATTCGAGCGTGCTGGTGGAAACCGAGGAGGACGCCGACCGGCTGGAAGTGCCGGACCCCGACAGAGTCTGCTACCTTACCCAGACCACGTTGAGCCTGGACGAGACGCGGGAGATCGTCGCGCGGCTGCGGCAGAAGTTCCCGAAGATCCAAGGGCCGCCCGCCCAGGACATCTGTTACGCCACCGAGAACCGCCAGCTTGCAGTGAAGGCGGCGGCGCCCCTGTGCGAGCTGATGCTCGTGATCGGTTCTCGAAACAGTTCAAATTCGCAGCGGCTCGTGGAGGTCTGCCGGCGGATGGGGACGCCGGCCTATCTGATTGACCACGCAGGGGAGATCCGGCCGGAGTGGCTGGAAGGCGTGACTACAGTGGGCGTCACCGCCGGCGCCTCGGCACCGGAACATCTGGTGGCCGAGCTGATCACAGCGCTCGAGCGCTACGGATACGGACGCGTCGAGGAACTTCACATCAAGGAAGAGGATGTACGGTTTACGCTTCCCCCGGAACTGATCCAGCTTTCGAGTCAACCGGTTCCCAGCGTATGAGTCCCCGGGTTCACGTTGGCGATCCATTGATCGCCGGGGCGGCGGAAGCCTTGCGCCGGGCGGGAGAGTACCTGGCGGGGCTTCAGCGGGCCGAGGGGTATTGGTGGGGCGAGCTGACGGCCGATACGACGCTCGAATCGGACTTTGTCCTGCTCCAGCTTTGGATGTACCCGCCCTCAGGCGGTAGCTGGAATCCGCCCACGCGGCCGCTGGTGGACAAGGCGGTTCGGTCCATTCTGGCGCGGCAGCTGCCCGACGGGGGTTTCAACATCTACCCGAAAGGGCCCGCAGACGTGAGCGCCACGGTCAAGGCCTACTTCGCGCTCAAGCTCGCAGGCCTGCCGGCCGACGGGCCGGAATTGCGGCGGGCGCGGGAGCGGATCCTCTCGCTCGGCGGCATTCAGGCGGCGAACAGCTACGTCAAAATCAACCTGAGTCTGTTCGGCCTCTACCCGCGCGAATTCTGTCCCTCGGTGCCGCCGGAGATGATGCTGCTGCCGGGCAAATTCATCTATCAGATGTCGTCGTGGACGCGCGCCATCGTGATTCCGCTTTCGATCGTGCACGCCGCCGATCCGCGCCGTCCGGTTCCCGACGGTTTCACGCTGGAGGAGTTGTTTCTGCCCGGTGCAGACCTGGGGTTCCGCCGCTCCGACCGGCTGCTGACGTGGCGCAACGTTTTCCTGGCGCTGGACCGGTTTGTCAAGTTCTGGGAACGGCACGGCTCGAAGGCCGTCCGGCGGCGCGCCATCCGGGAAGCGGAGCGATGGATTCTGGAGCGGACGCGCTATTCGGATGGCTTGGGAGCGATTTACCCGCCGATGATGTACGCCATCATGGCGCTGGACGTGCTGGGTTACGCACCCGATCACCCGGACCGTGCGGAGGCCGAGCGGCAGTTCATGAATCTGCTGACGGACGACGGGGAGCGGTTCTTTTTTCAGCCGTGCTTTTCGCCGGTATGGGACACGGCCATCGCCACCTTCGCTTTGGCCGAGGCCGGCGCGGCCTCCGAGGAGGCGCTCCGGCGGGCGATGCGCTGGCTGCTCGGCAAAGAAGTGCGCCGGCCGGGTGACTGGGCGGTGAAGCGCCCGGGGGTGGAACCGTCGGGGTGGTATTTCGAATTCGCCAACGAATTCTACCCGGACATTGACGACACGGCGATGGTGCTGCTGGCGCTGTCGCGATGCCCGCAAAGCGAGGCGCGCGATGCAGCCATGGGCCGCGCCCTTCGATGGCTGCTGGCCATGCAGTCCCGGGACGGCGGCTGGGCGGCCTTCGATGCGGACAACAACTGGACGCCGCTCAGCGAGGTGCCGTTTGCCGACCACAACGCGATGCTGGATCCGACCTGTCCGGACATCACGGGCCGCGTGCTGGAGGCGCTGTGTGCCTGCGGATTGAACGGTGCTCATCCGGCGGTACGCCGTGGCGCCGCCTATCTCCGCCGTTGCCAGGAGCCGGACGGGAGCTGGTACGGGCGCTGGGGTGTGGACTACCTTTACGGCACCTTCCTGGCGCTACGCGGCCTGCGTGCTGCCGGAGAGGATGAGCGTGAAGCCCATGTGCTGCGGGCGGCCGAATGGATTCGCTCCGTTCAGAATGCCGACGGCGGCTGGGGAGAAAGCTGCGCCAGCTATGACCACGGCGTATTCACGCCTGCCGAGAGCACGGCTTCGCAGACGGCGTGGGCGTTGCTGGGGTTGCTGGCGGCAGGCGACACCGACAGCCTCAGCGTGCGGCGCGGCGTGGAGTATCTGGTGCAAACCCAGAGGGCCGAGGGCGGCTGGCACGAGGAATTGGCCACGGGCACAGGATTCCCCAAGGTCTTTTACCTGACCTACCACCTGTACCGGCACTCTTTCCCGTTGCTGGCGCTGGCGGAGTTCTTGCGGGCCAACCACCAGGGCGACGGAGGCTCCCGATGAGATTTCCGCTGTCCATGACCGCCGGCATGGCGGCCTACATTTTCAAGAACAAGCTGCGGCCCCGTCCGGAATGGCAGCGCCGGGAGCGGCCTGCGGCAGATGCGGCCAATCCCTTCCGGATCCTCCATCAGGCAGGCTCCAACGGGGCGGGGCGGCCGCACCCCATGATGGACAAGCGCTTCCCGCTGGTGCTGATGCTCGAGCCGCTGCATGCGTGCAACCTGACGTGCACCGGGTGCGGGAGGATCCGCGAGTATGAGTCCACGATCACCGAGAAGCTGACCGTGGAGCAGTGCGTGGCCGCCGTGGAGGAATGCGGCGCGCCGATCGTGTCCATTTGCGGCGGCGAACCGCTGCTGTACCCGGAGATCGGGGAGCTGGTGCGGCGCATTCTGGAGCGGGACCGGCACATTTACCTCTGCACGAACGGCATGTTCATCCGCAAGCGGCTCGGTGAGTTCCGCCCGGATCCTCGCTTCTTCTTTAACGTGCATCTGGATGGACTGGAGAAGACGCACGATCTGTGTGTGGAGCGTCAAGGAGTCTTCCGGGAGGCGATCGAGGGCATCCGGGCCGCCAAAGCCGCCGGTTTCAAGGTCAGCACGAACACGACGATTTACCGGGAAACGGACATGCGGGAGATCGAGGCGCTGTTCGAGTATCTGGAGCCGCTGCAACTGGACGGACACATGCTGTCGCCGGCCTACGGGTATTCGGCGGTCAACGAGCGGGAGATCTTCATGACGCGGGACGACATCCGGGAAAAGTTCAAGGACGTGGACCGCCTGGCCCGGAGGTTCCGGCTCAACGCCACTCCCGTGTATCTGGACTTTTTGCAGGGCAAGCGCGAGCTTCCGTGCACGGCCTGGGGCAATCCGACATACAATGTGCGCGGCTGGAAGGGGCCGTGTTACCTGATTACGGATGCGCATTACCGCACGTTCGAGGAACTGATGACGAAGACCCCTTGGGAGAATTACGGTCACGGCAACGACCCGCGCTGCGAGCACTGCATGGTGCACTGCGGCTATGAGCCTTCCGCCGCTTTAGGGATCAACGCCCGGCCGGGCGACGGCCTGCGCCTGCTCAGGTGGGCCTTGCGATAAGATTGCGACCGGTTTTGATCACAGGTGCGAGCGGATTCGTAGGATGGCACGTAGCCCGGAAGGCTTTGGAACGCGGCTGCCGGATACGTGCGCTGGTGCGGCGGGCGGGTGCGCTGCGGGATCTGGACGGCGAGGAAGCGCTCGGCGACCTGCGGGACGCTCGCGCCGTGGAGAAGGCCGTCCAGGGTTGTGAAGTGGTTTTTCATGTGGCGGCCGACTACCGCCTCTGGGCCAGGAACCCCGGCGAGCTGTATGCGTCCAATGTTCAAGGCACGCGTAATCTGCTGGAAGTGGCGCGGCGGGCGCGAGTGGAGCGGGTGGTGTACACGAGCACGGTGGGATGTATCGGCATCCCTGAGGGGGGCCTGGGGACCGAGGAGGTACCCGTGCGGTTGGAGGATATGAAAGGCGCCTATAAGCGATCGAAGTTTCTGGCGGAACAGGCGGCGCTGGAATTTGCACGGGCAGGTCTTCCGGTGGTGATCGTGAATCCGACGGCGCCGGTGGGCGATCACGATGTCAAACCGACGCCGACCGGCAAGGTGATTCTGGATTACCTGCGAGGCGCCATGCCTGCCTATGTGGATACTGGGCTGAATCTGGTGGACGTCCGCGACGTCGCCGCGGGGCACTGGCTGGCTCTGGAGCACGGACGCCCGGGCGAGCGGTACATTCTCGGAGCGGAGAATCTGACGCTGCGGCAGATCCTGGAAAAGCTGGCTGCGATCACGGGCGGCAGCGTGCCGCGCCTGCGATTGCCCTACGCCGTGGCCTGGACAGCGGGGGCGTTGAGTACGGCTTGGGCGGAATTGACCGGCCGGCCGCCTCGGGCGCCGCTGGACGGCGTGCGTATGGCCCGCAAGAAAATGTGGGTCTCGCACGCGAAGGCCGCGCGGGAGCTTGGCTACCAGCCCGGGCCTGTGGATGCAGCGCTCCGGCGCGCGGTGGACTGGTTCCGCCATCACGGCTACTGTTGAGGCGCGCTAGGCATGAGGCGGGTCAACGTGCTCCTGGTGGCGGCCGAGGGCAGGGAACTCGGGGGAGTGCTCCGCCGCTGTCGCAACCCTCAGCGCCTCAACTGGCCGCTCGAGTTTGCCTGGAAGGGGGAACTGGACGGGGCGCACGTGTGGCTTGCCGCCGGCGGGCACGGACAGCGCCTTGCCGGGCGCACCGCGGAAACAGCGCTGGACTATGTACGGCCGGACGTGGTGGTGAGCGTGGGGTTCTGCGGAGCGCTCGACCCGGCGCTCCAACCCGGACAGGTATTAGTGCCCGCCAGGATTCAGGTTTGGGGCGACAGCCGTTGTTACGATGCGGTAGCTCCCTCCGATGCGCCGCTTCCTGCCTGCGGGACGCTGGTTTCCTGCGACCACGTGGTGGCATCGGTCGAAGAAAAGAGCCGGCTGCGGTCGGGCGGAGCAGTCGCCGTGGACATGGAGGCTGCGGCCGTGGCCGCCGCAGCTCGCGCGGCAACGACGGCTTTTTGCTGTGTGAAGGCGGTGACCGACCTGGCGTCGGAACCGCTAAAGGTGGACTTCAACGCGGCCCGCGACGGCGACGGCCGGATCCGGGTCGGGCGGGTGCTTGCCAGCGCCATCCGGCGCCCGCGGACGGAGGTTCCGGAATTGGTCTGGCTGTACCGCCGCTGCCGTCTGGCCGCGGAGCGATTGGGGGATTTTCTTGGCCGTTGCCGTTTCTAGCCAGGCGGTTCCGCGGCGGATGCGAGCCGCCGTCTACACGGGCTCGAGCACGGTGCGCGTCCAGGAGGTTCCTACCCCGGTGCCGGGGCCGGGGGAGCTGCTGGTGCGCGTGGAAGCCTGCGGCATCTGCCACACGGATCTGAAGAAGATCCAGCACAATCTTCTGCCGGGCCCGCGGATCTTCGGCCATGAGACGGCGGGAGTGGTGGTGGCAACGAGTGAGGACGTGTCTGCATTCGCCCCCGGGGACCGCGTGGTCGTGTTCCATCACGTGCCGTGTCTGGACTGCTTTTACTGCCGGCGGAAACTGTACGCACAGTGCGCAACCTACAAGAAGGTGGGCGTGACGGCGGGCTACGAGCCCTCCGGCGGCGGTTTTGCCGAGTATGTGCGCGTGATGAGCTGGATTGTGCCGCAGGGAGTGGAGCGGATTCCGGAAGGCGTGCCGTTTGAGCGTGCCTGCTTTGTCGAACCGGTTAACACGTGTCTGAAGGCCGTGCGGGTGCTGGCTCCACAGCCGGAGGAAACAGTGCTGATTCTGGGGCAGGGTCCGATCGGGCTGCTGTTCACGATGCTGGTCCGGCGGGAAGGCGCCACGGTGGCGGCCACGGACACGATCGCCCGCCGCCGCGCCCTGGCGTTGCGGTTCGGCGCCGCCGCGGCCTGGGATCCTTTGGCTTGCGACGTAGCGGCCGAAGTAGCGAAGATCACGGAGGGCCGCGGGGCGGACGCAGTGATCGTAGCCGCCTCGGCGCC
Organism: Bryobacteraceae bacterium; assembly: GCA_035575135.1. Classification (GTDB taxonomy): domain Bacteria; phylum Acidobacteriota; class Terriglobia; order Bryobacterales; family Bryobacteraceae; genus JANWXD01. The sequence goes on along the minus strand of DATLYE010000034.1, from coordinate 149,168 downwards.
GGGCATCGTGGAGGAGGCCCTGCGCTGTTCGCGGCCGGGCGCCCGGATCCTGCTGTTCGCCCAGACCTCCCGGCAGGAGACGATCGAGGTGTGCGGCGCGGACATCTGCGTGGCGGAGCGGACGCTCGTGGGCTGCTATAGCGCGTCGGTAGATCTTCAGAAGGAATCCGCCGCTTTGGTCTTCAGCGGCGAGCTGGCGGTGGAGGAACTGATCTCGCACCGCATCCGGCTCGAGGAAATCCAGGCCGGTATCGAACTGGCGTTGCATCCCAGTGAGGAATCATTGAAAATTGTGGTTCAGCCACAAAGGCGGTTCGCGTGAAAACACAGATGATGGCCGCCGTCCTCTACGGCAAGGAAAACCTGCGGGTGGAGGCGGTGGAGGTTCCTCGGATCGGCCGCGGGGAACTACTGGTACGGGTGAAGGCGGCCTTGACGTGCGGCACGGATGTGAAAGTCTTTCTTCGCGGCTACCACGCCCGCATGATCGTGCCTCCGGCGGTGTTCGGACACGAGCTCGCCGGGGACGTGGTGGCGATCGGTGAAGGGGTGCAGGGGTTCCGCCTGGGCCAGCGCGTGGTGGCCGCCAACTCGGCTCCGTGCCAGCAGTGCTATTACTGCGCCCGCGGCAACGAGAATTTGTGCGAGGATCTGCTGTTCAACAACGGTGCCTATGCCGAGTATATTCGGATCCCGGCCCGCATCGTCGAAAAGAACACGTACGAGATCCCGGATCACATCGGTTACAAGGATGCAGCCCTGGCCGAGCCGCTGGCCTGCGTGCTGCGCGGTCTGGAGGAGACGGGCGTGCGGAGCGGGGACACGGTGGCGGTGATCGGGCTGGGGCCGATCGGGTTGATGTTTGTGCGGCTGGCCAAGGTCCGTGGCGCGCGGGTGATCGCCCTGGGCCGCCGCCCCAAGCAGCTCGAGCGGGCCGAACGTCTGGGCGCCGATGAAATGATCTCGACGGCGGGAACGGCCGACCCGGCGCGGGCCGTGCGCGATCTGACTCACGGCCGCGGCGCCGACATCGCCATCGAGGCCGTGGGGACTCCTGCCACCTGGGAACTGGCGGTGCAACTGGTGCGGCGCGGCGGGACCGTGAACTTTTTCGGAGGGTGTCCGAGCGACACGCGGATCTCTCTGGACACGTCGCTGCTTCACTACTCCGAGATCCGATGCCTGGCGAGCTTTCATCATACCCCGGCCCACGTGCGGCGGGCGCTCGAGGTGATCAACGCCGGCTACATTACGGCGCGTGATTTTGTCAAAGGCGAGGAGCCTTTGGCCAATCTGCTGGAAGTGATGAAGTACCTGACCAGCCACAACGGACACCTGAAGACGGCAATCATCCCTTGACCGCACGAGGGATGCTTCCGGGGCCGGACGGACCGTGTTGCTGCCGCCGAGAGAATTCCTGAGGTCCGCGGAGGCGCTGTCGCGCCGCTGGACGCGACCGGAAGCGGAAGCCTACACGCGATGGCTGGCCCGGCACCACTACGAGAACTTCCACGTGGTCAGCCTCCTGCTGCCGAGGAGGCTGCATCAGGACTTCTACAACGTATACGCCTTCTGCCGCTGGGCCGATGATCTGGGCGATGAGCTGGACAGCCCGCAGGAAAGCCTGAAGTGGCTAGCCTGGTGGCGGGAGCAGACCGAGGCTGCCTACGAAGGTCACGCCCGGCACCCCGTCTTTGTGGCCCTGCGCGGCACGATCGAGCGCCACGCCCTGCCGAGCGAGCCGTTGCTCGACCTGATCCAGGCTTTCGTGCAGGATCAAACCGTCACTCGCTACGAGGATTATCCGGATTTGTTCGCCTACTGCCGCTATTCGGCCAATCCCGTCGGGCGCATCGTGCTGCACCTGTGCGGGTACGCGGATCCTGAGCGCCAGCGGCTGTCGGATGCGACCTGCACGGGATTGCAGCTGGCGAACTTCTGGCAGGACGTGGCCAGGGACCTCGACAAAGGACGGATCTACTTGCCGCTGCGCGTGCTGGCGCGGCACGGATGCCGCCTGGAGGACGTGCTGGCGCGCCGGGCGACGCCTGAGTTTCGTTCCGCCATGAGGGAGCTGACGGGTGTGGCCCGGCGGCTTTTTCAGGACGGCCTTCCCCTTGCGGGGATGGTGGACCGCCGCCTGGCGGTGGACATCGAGTTGTTCAGCCGAGGCGGCTTGCTCATCCTCGACAAAATCGAGGCTCAGGACTGCGACGTGTTCCGCCGCCGGCCGGCGATTTCGAAATCCGAGCGGGCTTGGTTGCTGGTAACGACCGCAGCGAGAGCCGTGTTTGCGCGGGCGGCATGAAAGACCCGGTGGCGCACTCCTATGCGTGGTGCCGCGGGCTGACGCGGCGTCGTGCGCGCAATTTTTACTATTCCTTCTGGCTTCTGCCTGCGCCGCAACGCGACGCCGTCTGCGCCATCTACGCTTTTATGCGCCGCTGCGACGATCTGACGGACGAGCCTTCGGCGGATGCGGCTGCGGCGCTGGAGGCCTGGCGCCGGGACCTGGACCAGGCACTGGATGGCACGCAGCCGCCCGGGTTGCTGTGGCCTGCGTTTTGCGACGCCGTGCGGCGCCACGGGATTCCGCGCCGGTATTTCCATGAAATGCTCGAGGGCGTGGCAGGAGATCTCCAGCCGCGCCGTATCCGCACGTTCGAGGAGCTGTACCGCTACTGTTACCAGGTGGCTTCGGTGGCCGGACTGTCGCTGGTCCACGTGCTGGGTTTTCAGTCGCCCAAAGCCCTCGAACTGGCCGAGAAGTGCGGCGTGGCCTTCCAGCTGACCAACATCCTCCGGGACGTTCGCGAGGACGCCCTGCGCGGCCGGATCTACCTGCCGGCGGAAGACATGGTCCGGTGCGGCGCCCGCGAGGAGGATCTACTGGCGGGCAGGCGGACGCCGGAGCTGGTTGCGGTGCTCGAGCGGCAGGCGGCGCGAGCGCGCGCCTACTACCGCGAGGCTGAGCCCCTGGTGGGCATGGTGGGCCAGGAGGGCAGGCCCGCGCTGCGTGCGCTGATCGAGATCTACCGGCGCCTGCTCGACAGGATTGAGCGTTCGGGATTCGATGTCATGGCGCGGCGGATCCGCCTGCCGGTGTGGGAAAAATCCTGGGTCGTCGCCCGCGCCATGTGGGGGCGGGAGCAGAGCACCTCCGCGGCAGCAGCCCGCTAGCAGGCCTTCAGGATCGGGGGCCCGGCGGGATTCCGAGCAAAGCTCATGCCGGGTAGACGCCGGCAATGTAGTTCTTCAACTGGTGGATGGTCGCTTCCTGCGCGGCGATGATGGAGCGCACCAGATCGCCGATCGAGATCATGCCGACCAGCCGGTCCCCTTCGACTACGGGGAGGTGGCGGATGCGGTGGTGGGTGACGATCCGCATGCACTCCTCCACAGTGTGGTCCGGCGTGACGGTGATTACGGGGCTGCTCATGATCTCGCGCACTTGCGTGTGCTGCGAGGATTTCCCTTTGAGGATGACCTTGCGCGCATAGTCCCGTTCGGAGACCACACCGACCAGTTTGCCCTCGCTGATCACGACCAAGGCGCCGACGCCCTTGTCTGCCATCATGGCAATCGCCTCGTACACGGAGGCCTCGGGCGGCAATCCCCAGACCTGGCGGCCTTTGAGATCCAGAATCGAGCGGACGGTTTCGGTCATCGCGGCGTCTCCCCGGTTTGCTGAGTTTTCGTGTCTTTCAATCTACAGCCGTCCGGGCGGCCCGTCAAGGGGTCGGGCGCCTCTGGAGGCCTCAAGCGGCCGGCGGGAGCCGGTCTGCCACAGGCGTAAGGCAAGAGCCCAGGCCACCGCAGGGAGCACTCCGAAGGATCCCGTGAGGGCTGCCAGGGCTTTGGGAGACAGGCCCAGGTCCACGAGCACGCCCGCCAGGTAGGTGACCGAGGACATGGTCACGACGAAAAACGCGTAGTCGGCCGAGAAGACGCGGCCGCGAAAGCGGTCGTCGGTGTGAATTTGCAACAGCGTCGTGGAAAAGACCCAGATCACGGAGCCGCCGGCATGGGCCAGGATCACGGCGGCGGCCGCTGCCGGCAGCGAAGGCGCGGCGCCGAGCGAGAGATAGCCCGCAGCGCCCGCCAGGAAGCCGAACAGAATCCCCTGACGAAGCCGTGACTCCTGCTGGCCGGCCCAGTAACTGCCGATGAGGGGGCCAATGAGCGCGCCGACGCCGCGTGCGCCCATGAGCAGGCTCATGCCGAGCATGCCGGCGCGCTGCGGATCGAGACGCCCGAGATCCACCGGAAAGACGCGCTCGCCGAGCAAAGGCAGGATGACCCAGTTCGTTCCCATGAATCCCAGCCCTGCCTTGACCAGCAGCGTGGCCAGCAGTCTTGCATCGCTGGTCACGTACCGAAGGCCTTCAAACAGTGGGGAGAAGTCTGCAAGGTCAGCGACACGAAGCGGAGGGGCTCCGGCCGTGTGCGGCTCGGCGAAACGCATCCCGCGGAGCAGCAAGGCGGAGACGAGGAAGGTTGCGGCATTGATCACGAACACCGTCTGGCGTCCGAAGGCCACGGCGACGGCGCCGCCCACTGCCGAGCCTACGGCCAGGTTGAAGGACCAGGTGGTGGAGGAGAGGGTATTGGCGGCGAGCACCTCAGGGCCGCGGCAGATGTTGGGAATCACGGCGCTGCGGGCGGGCTCGAAAAAGGCCCACATGGTGGTTTCGGCGAACAACAGCAGATAAATGCACCAGACCAGGTCGGCGCGCTGGACGAACAGCATGCCGAGCACGATGGCCGCCCGCGCCAGGTCGGCCAGAATCATCACCCGTTTGCGGCTCATGCGGTCATTGAGGACTCCGGCGGCCGGGGCGATGAAGAACTGGGGCAACACCTGGAGGACCACCGCCGTGGCCACCGACCGGGCGCTGCCGGTCAGCTCGAGAAGCAGGCTGTAGATGGCGATCGAGTAGAGCCAGTCGCCCAGTTCGCTGACGATCTGCGCGAGCCACAACAGGCGGAAGTTCCGGTTGGAGCGGACCAAGCGCCAGTACGCGGTGAACGAGACCGGGCGTTGATCCATGTCAGCACGGAACGTACAGACCCATGCGGCGTTTCACCACTTCCACCGTGGCATTGGCAATGGGAGCCACCCGCTCGGCGCCCTCTTTGAGGACGCGGTCCACGTAACCCGGCTCACCGGCGATCTCGCGGTAGCGGCGCTGGAGCGGTTCCAGATGCGCGATCACCATGTCCGACACTTCTTGTTTGAGACGGCCGTAGCGCATGCCGGAAAAGTGCGCGCGCATCTGCTCGTCGGTCCACTCGCTGAACGCCTGGAAGATGTTCAGCAGGTTGGCCACGCCGGGGCCGAGGGCGTCGAAATCCACCGAAGGCCGTGAGTCGGTGGTGGCGCGCTGAATCTTACGGCGGATCACGTCGGGAGGATCCAGAAGGGCGACGGCGTGGCCCGAGGCGGCTTCCGACTTGCTCATCTTCTTCAAGGGGTCGTCCAGACCCATGATGCGCGCGCCCACGGCGGGAAGCTTCGTTTCCGGCATCACGAACGTTTCTCCGTAAAGGGCGTTGAAGCGCTGGGCGATGTCGCGCGTCAGCTCCAGATGCTGGACCTGATCGTCGCCCACCGGGACGATCTGGGCTTGATAAAGCAGGATGTCGGCGGCCATCAGCACGGGATACTGCAACAGGCCGTCCCCGACGGTCTCTTGTTTTTCGGCCTTCGCCTTGTACTGAGTCATGCGGGTCAGCCAGCCTACGGGCGTCACGCAGGTGAGCATCCAGGCCAGCTCGGCGTGAGCCGGTACGGACGACTGAACCATGATCACGGATTGCCTGGGGTCGATGCCTGCAGCCAAAAACAGGGCGGCGAGCTCGGAGATCTTGGCCCGCAGGGTGGCCGGATCCTGGTAGACCGTCACTGCGTGGAGATCCACGATGCAGTAGATGCACTCGTAGTCGTACTGGAGTTTGACCCAGTTTTTCAGCGCGCCAAGGTAGTTGCCGATATGCAGATCGCCCGAAGGCTGCACGCCGGAGAACACTCGTGGTTTCATGCTAGAGGGAACGACCTTTTATCGTAAGCGATGCAAGCCGCCGGAACAACGCCGGAAGCGACACACGAGGTTGCCGTCGAAAAGTGGGTTTACGGCGGCCAAGGACTGGCCCGCCTGGAAGGGCGGGCGGTACTGGTTCCCTTCGTGCTGCCCGGGGAGACCGCCCGCGTGCGCGTCCGCCGCGAACGACCGGGGTTGCTCGAGGCTGAGCTCGTCGAAGTGCTCACTTCGGTTCCGGACCGGGTTTTGCCGCCCTGTCCCTATTTCCAGCGCTGCGGCGGCTGCCACTACCAGCATGCCGGTTACCCGTTCCAGGTGGAACACAAGCGCAACGTGCTGATCGAGGTGCTGCGGCGGATCGGCAAGATCGCGCCGCCGGAGTTTGTGGGCACGATTGCGGGCGAGCCCTGGGAATACCGCAACCGCACGCAGTTTCACCTCCGCGGGCGCGAAATCGGTTATATGGAAGCCGGCTCGCACCGGCTCTGTGCGGTGGAGCGGTGCGCCATCTCCTCGCCGAAGATCAACGAAGCGCTCGGGGCACTGCGCGGCATGTTGCGCGAACGGCGTTTTCCGGGGTTCTTGCGCTCCATCGAGCTGTTCACGAACGAGAGCGAGGTGCAGCTCAACGTGCTCGAGTCGGAGCAGCCGCCCGCCCGGTCTTTTTTCGAATGGTGCGCGGAGCGGATCCCGGGGGCGGCCGCCGGGAGTCTGGATTACCCGGCCGCTGGGTACGTGTTCCGCGTCAGTCACGGGTCCTTCTTTCAGACCAACCGTTTCCTGATTGACCGCCTGGTGCAATGCGCGCTCGAAGGAGTGGAAGGGGAGACGGCTGTGGACCTTTACGCGGGCGTCGGCCTTTTCTCTCTGCCTCTGGCGCGCCGATTCCGGCGAGTGACCGCCGTGGAGTCCGGGGGCAGCGCGTTTCGAGATCTGGAATACAATGCAGCACGCGCAGGGTTGCCCGTGCAGGCTGTCCGCACCAGTTCCGAGCAATTTCTGGAGGCGCTCAGCGAGCCACCGGACTTCGTGCTGGCCGACCCGCCGCGCGCGGGCTTGGGAAAGACCGTAGTAGGCCATCTGCTGCGGTTGCGCCCGGCGCGCATCGTCATCGTTTCCTGCGATCCGGCCACACTGGCGCGAGACCTGGGGATGCTCGTGGGCGGAGGTTATCGCCTGGAGGGCTTGACGCTGGTGGATCTGTTCCCGCAGACCTATCACATCGAAAGCGTGGCCCGCCTGTCAATCTAGGGACGGCCAGATCGCCGGCGAGCCGGAGCAAGGCTTGCTAAGGCCGCCTGGGTTACTTCATCTCCGGGCTGGCCGCGGTGGCAGGTTCCTGGCCCCAGTTCTCGCGGATCACCATGGTCTGGTCGGAATAGAACGTGCGGCGGCCGGTGTTGCCGTAGGCGGTGGGAACAGCCGTGATCTTGTAGCCTTGGGGCGTCGCCTCCAGCGTGAACCGGTAGCCGCCTTTCTCTCCCTCGGCCAGGTCTTTGGGAATCAGGTCTGCGCCGGAAGGACCGGGCTGGCCGCTGGCGGGCGGCCCCAATTCCGCCAGGGAGGTGGCATAGCGGCCGAACTGGGCGGAATATTGCGCCTGAGCGGTATGAATCGTCTGAATGTGACGCGCGGCTGCCGTCTCGCGGGCGTTCATGAGAATCTGGCTGAACTTGGGGGCCGCAGCGCTGATCAGGATCACGATAATGGCGATGACGATGAGCAGCTCGATCAGGGTAAAGCCCTGCCGCCGTTTCGTGCGCTCGCGCCGGGCTCGCATACCTCTAGCGTATCGCATCGCTACTTAATATGACGCGCGGCGGCTCGGAGGTGTTGAGGAAGTCCCCGGACTTGACCAGCGCATCCAAGCGCAACAACCGCCGCCAGAACGGGCCGAGCAGGTCCAGCCGCAGCGCGTTGGGGCCGTCGGAAAGAGCGCGCTCGGGCGCTTCGTGGACCTCGACGAAGATCCCGTCAATCCCCACCGCCGTGGCGGCCCGGGCAAGCGGCTCGATAAACTGCGGCTGCCCGGAGGAAGCGGCGGCTCCGGCTCCGGGAAGCTGCACGCTGTGGGTCGCGTCGAAGATGACCGGCCAGCCGAAGCTGCGCAAGGTCACAAGCCCGCGCATGTCCACGACGAGGTTGCGGTAGCCGAAGGTCGTTCCCCGTTCCGTCAGCAGGATCTTTGCATTGCCTGTGGAGGCCACTTTTTCGGCGGCCAGGCGCATGTCCTCCGGCGCCAGGAACTGCCCCTTCTTGATGTTGACGATCCGTCCGGTGCGGCCGGCGGCCACGAGCAAGTCGGTCTGGCGGCACAGGAAGGCGGGAATTTGCAAGATGTCGGCCACTTCCGCAGCCGCTTCGGCCTGGGCCGGCTCGTGGATGTCGGTGAGGATGGCGAAGCCCTCGCGTTTCAGGCCGCCGAGAATCCGCAGGCCCTCCTTCAAGCCCGGGCCGCGGTAGGACGTCAGGCTCGAGCGGTTGGCCTTGTCAAAGGACGCCTTGAAGACGAACGCTCCGACCTGCCGCGCGATCTCCCGAGCCAGGAAGTGAACGTGCTCCTCGCTTTCAATCACGCAAGCGCCGGCGATCAGCGCCAGCGGTGCGCCGCCTCCAAAGACGATCCGCTCCCCCTTCGGGGTGGTCAGCTCAATCCGCATGCGTGAGCTGGGCGGCTGCACGGACCGGCTGTCCCAGGCGCGCGCGCCGGTGCTCGAGGGCTGCGCCGATAAAGGCGCGGAACAGCGGGTGCGGCTCGAGCGGGCGGGATTTGAACTCGGGGTGAAACTGGCAGCCGAGAAACCAGGGATGGTCGGGAATCTCGCAGATCTCCACGTAGACGCCGTCGGGCGTCTGTCCGGCGATGCGCAATCCGTGCGAGGTCAGGATCTCTTCATAGTCACGGTTGAACTCGTAGCGGTGGCGGTGGCGTTCGCTGATCTGGCGCTCACCGTAGGCGCGGTGGGCAAAGCTGCCTTCGGCGAGCACGCATGGGTAGGCGCCGAGGCGCATCGTTCCGCCCAGCTCATCCACTCCCTTGAGTTCCCGGAGCTTGAAGATGACCGGATGGGGCGTCGCCGGTTCGAACTCGGTGGAGTTGGCGTCGGCCAGGCCGCAGACGTTACGGGCGAACTCGATGACCGCGGTCTGCATGCCCAGGCAAATGCCGAAGTAGGGCACCTTGCGCTCGCGGGCGAAGCGAATCGCCTGAATCATGCCCTCGATTCCTCGCTTGCCGAAGCCTCCGGGCACCAGGATTCCATCGAAGGCCGCCAGCTGGGCTTCGCAGCCCGGCTCGGTGAGCCCCTCGGCGTCAATCCAGTGGATGTTGACGCGCACGTCGTGCGCCAGGCCGCCGTGCAGCAAGGCTTCCCGGAGGCTCTTGTAGGAGTCTTCGTACGCGACGTACTTGCCGACCAGTGCGATGTCCACCTGGCCGGAGGGGTGGCGCATGCGCTGCACCATGGCCGTCCACTGCGCGAGATCCCGCGGGCCCGCCTCCAGCCGGAGCAGGCGCAAGATGATCTCGTCCACACGCTGCTCGGCGAACACCAGCGGCACCTCGTAGACCGACTCCACGTCCCGGGCGGTGATGACGGCATCCACATCCACGTCACAGAAGAGCGCGATCTTCTCCCGGACATCCTGAGGGAGAAAGCGCTCGGAGCGGCACAGCAGCATGTCCGGCTGGATACCGATGGCGCGCAGTTCCTTGACGCTGTGCTGCGTGGGCTTGGTCTTGAGCTCGTGGGCGGCGGCAATCCAGGGCACAAGCGTGACGTGGATGAAGATGGTCTCCTCGCGGCCCAGTTCGTGGCGCATCTGGCGGATTGCTTCCAGGAAGGGGAGGGATTCGATGTCACCCACCGTGCCGCCGATTTCCACGATGACCACGTCGGCGCCGGCGGAGACCTTGCGGATGGCGGCCTTGATCTCGTTGGTGACGTGCGGGATCACCTGTACGGTCTTGCCGAGGTAGTCGCCGCGGCGCTCGCGCGCAATGATCTGCTCATAGATGCGCCCGGAGGTGACGTTGTTGGCCTGGGTGAGGCGGGCGTGAGTGAAGCGCTCGTAGTGGCCGAGATCCAGATCGGTCTCGGCGCCGTCATCGGTGACAAAGACCTCGCCGTGCTGGAAAGGGCTCATCGTGCCCGGATCCACGTTGAGGTACGGATCGAATTTCTGGAGCGTCACGCGCAGGCCCCGGCTCTCGAGCAGGCACCCGATGGAGGCCGCAGCAATTCCCTTTCCCAGGGAAGAAACGACGCCGCCCGTGATGAAGATGTACTTAGCCATAACTGGTCCTCATCGCGCCCCGCATGGACTTCACCCCGCCGCCAGCCGGGCCTCCAGCAGAGCGGTCACGCGCTCGAGGTCCTCGGGCGTGTCCACACCCAGAGACTCATAGTCGGTTTCCACCACGCGGATCCGGTAGCCGTTCTCCAGGGCCCGGAGCTGCTCCAGCCGCTCGGCCTGCTCGAGCGGCCCCACCGGAAGGCTGGAGTACCGCAACAGGAAATCGCGCCGGTAAACGTACAGACCGATGTGCTTGAAATGCTCGGTGCGCTCGTGGCGCACGTACGGAATCAAGGAGCGGGAAAAATACAGGGCGTTGCCGGAGCGGTCGCTGACCACTTTGACGACGTTCGGGTCCGTCAATTCCCGCGGATCCTCGATGCGCTTTTTGAGCGTGCACATGGGTACGGCGTCGTCGTCGAGCAGCGCCAGCACCGCCGCGTCAATGGCCGCCGGGTCAATCAGCGGCTCGTCGCCCTGGATGTTGACGACGATCGGGGCCGTTTCGGCGGAGGCGACCTCGGCCACGCGGTCGGTGCCGGAGAGGTGGTCGGCCCGCGTCATGCGCACGTCGGCCCCGAACGCGCGCCCGGCATGGAAAATGCGCTCGTCGTCGGTGGCGATCACAAGCTTGCTCAGATAACGGGCCCGCGCGGCCCGCTCCCAGACATGCTGGACCATGGTCTTGCCGGCGATGCGGGCGAGGGCTTTTCCGGGGAAGCGGGACGAGGCGAACCGGGCAGGAATTACGCCCAGAACCGTCTGCGGCACAACCGATGATACCACACGAAAAGCGCGCTCGTGAAAAGGCGCCGTGCTATACTGAAGGCAGCCGCAGCCGCGCTGGAGGGCCGCAATGGTTCGGAGAGCGACGACAGCCGGACTTGTTTGGGCGCTCGGGTCGGCGGCCATTGGGGCGGGATGGGCGACGCCGGCCGACGACCGCAACGACCGGGCCGGGACACAGGATGCGCGCGTAACAATTGTTCCGCGGCCGAAGCCTCGGGCCGCGGACGAGGGGCCACGAGGCGCCAACATCCGGGTGGACACCAACCTCGTGCTGATTCCGGTGACGGTCACCGATCCCATGAACCGCTTCGTCACCGGGCTGGAGAAAGAGCATTTTCGCCTGGAGGAAGACAAGGTCGAGCAGACCATCACGCACTTTGCCAGCGAGGATGCTCCCCTTTCGGTCGGCGTGGTCTTCGACACCAGCGGCAGCATGGGCTCCAAGCTGCAAAAGTCGCGTATGGCTGTGGCGCAGTTCATGAAGACCGCCAACCCGGAGGATGAATTCTTCCTGGTCCAGTTCAACGACAAGCCGGAGTTGGTGGTGCCGTTCACCACCAATACCGAGGAGATCCAGAGCCGCCTCACCTTCACGCAGTCCAAGGGCCGGACGGCCCTGCTGGATGCGATTTACCTGGCCTTGCACGAAATGAAGCGCGCTCGCAATCCCCGCAAGGCGCTGCTGATCATCTCCGACGGGGGAGATAACAGCAGCCGGTACACGGAAAGCGAAATCAAGAATCTGGTACGCGAGGCCGACGTGCAGATCTACGCCATTGGGATCTTTGAGCCGATCTATTCCCGGGGGCGCACGCCGGAGGAGCTGGCTGGGCCGGGGCTGCTCTCCGAAGTGGCCGAACAAACCGGCGGGCGGCACTACGCGGTGGAGAATCTCAACGATCTGCCCGACATTGCCGCCAAGATCGGGATCGAGCTGCGCAACCAGTACGTGCTGGGCTACACGCCGACGAATCAGGAGCGTGACGGGAAGTACCGGCGGGTCCGGGTGCGGCTGGTCCAACCCAAGGGACTGCCGCCTTTGCGGGCGTTCTGGCGGATGGGATACTATGCTCCGACTCAGTAGGGTCCTGGGCGCGCTGCTGCTTGCGGCCTTCTGCGGCCGCGGCCAGGAGACCCCGGTCTTTCGCGCGGATACACGGCTGGTACTGCTTCACGCCAGCGTGCTGGACCGTCACGGACGGCTGCTCACCGATTTGCCTCAGAAGGCGTTCAAGGTCTACGAAGACGGCGTGGAGCAACAGATCAAGCTGTTCCGGCGGGAAGACATCCCCGTGGCGATGGGCCTCGTCATTGACTCGAGCGGCAGCATGCGAGACAAGCGGCAGAAGGTGGAAAAAGCGGCGCTGGCGCTTGTGAAGGCTTCCAATCCGCAGGACCAGGTCTTCATCGTCAATTTCAACGACGAGGCGTTTCTGGACACGCCCTTCACCAACGACATCAAGAAGATGGAGGAGGGACTGGCCCAGATTGACTCCCGGGGTGGTACGGCCATGCGGGACGCCTTGAGCCTGGCCATTGACTACATGAAAGACGAGGCCAAGCTGGACAAGAAGGTGATCGTGGTCATCACCGACGGCAACGACAACTCCAGTTCGATCCCGCTTGAACGGCTCGTCAAGAAGGCTCACGACAGCGAAGTGCTGATCTACGCTATCGGATTGCTCAGCGAGGAAGAGCGCCGGGAGGCCAAACGGGCCAAGCGGGCGCTGGACGCCCTGACGTCGGCTTCCGGAGGTCTTGCCTACTACCCGAAGGAAGTGGACGAAGTCCAGCACATCGCACTCCAGGTCGCGCACGAGATACGCAACCAGTACGTGATCGGATACACGCCTTCGCGCCAGGAGCTGGACGGAACGTTTCGCAAGATTCGCGTGACGGTAGACGGCCCGGGCCGGCCTACCGTGCGCACCCGCAGCGGCTACTATGCGACGCCCGAGCCGCCGCGGAAGGCCACTTCCATGCGCCCGGCCAGGGAGGCCGACGGGCGCTAGATGTTCCGTTTTCTCTGGCTTGCGCTGCGGGGCTTCCGCCTGCGGCCCTGGCGCAGCCCTTATCTGCGCTGGCGCATCGAGACGTATTGGGGCATACCGGCCGAAACGATCGATTTTCGGGAGTTCTGGCGGTTCCTGTGGGTCCGGCGGATGGATCTCTTGCGTTTCCTGACATGGGTCCGGCGAATGCGGCGCTTGGCCGCCGGGTGAGTAGGGGATTCCCTCCGCGCATGGCTACGGAGAACCGGTAGGGTTGGATTCCGAAGGCCGCCGTTTTCCCTCGATCTGCCATTCGGTGAACGGGGAGCGGGCACCCCGGATCTTGACGTTGACCAGGTACGGCCCGTCTCCGCGAAGGCCGCGCTCGATGGCGCCGTCGAGCTGTTCGAGAGTCTCCACGGTCTCCCCGCTGCCGCCGAAGGCTTTCATGATCAGGTCGTAGCGGGCCTGAGTCAACTCGCAGGCTACGGTGTGGCAACCGGGATAAAACTCGCGTTGCAACTCTCGCTCAAGTCCCCATCCTCCATCGTTACCCACCACGATCACGACGGGCAGGGCGAGGCGCGCCAGCGTGTCCAGTTCGGCCAAGTAGAACCCGAGCGCGCCGTCGCCCGTAATTGCAACCACGCGCCTGCCCGGATTGGCAAGTTGCAGGGCTATGGCATTGGGCAAGGAAGCGCCGATCGTGCCCAGCGGGCCGAGTCGCACCCAGCCGCCCGGTTGGCGCGCGGGCAGCATGGCGCGTCCCCAGTGCGCAAAATCACCACCGTCCCAGGAGTAAAGGACTTCGCGCGGCAACAGAGTCCGGAGCTTCCGGAACACCGCCGCGGGATGAAGCGGTGCGTCTTCCTCGCAGGCTGCGCGCTCTAGAACGCCCTGCCACTGGCTGCGAAAATTCCGGAGGCGATCCAGCCAGGGGCGCTGGGGCCAGGTCTCGGTGCCGAGAGCGTCCAAAAACGCCCGCAGCGCCTCGCGCACGTCCGCACACAGGCCGATCTCCACGGCACGGTTCATGCCGAGCTCCGGAGCGTGGATATCAACCTGAATCATCTTCGCTGTGGGAGAAAACAGGCGCGGGCCGCCGAAGGCGAGCCGGTAGTCCATGCGCTTGCCGAGCACCACGATGACATCGGCCTCCTGAAAGGCTCTCCAGGCGGCGCGGTTCAGCGCCGGATCCGCATAACCCATGCAGAGCGGGTGATCGTCCGGCAGGATTCCCCGGGCCATGGTGATGGTGAACACGGGCAGCGAAGTGCGTTCGGCAAACTGGCGGAGCTCTTCACCGGCATCGGCCCACCAGACTCCGCTACCCGCAATCACGACCGGACGTTCCGCACCGCGCAGCAGGGCAAGGCCGCGTTCCACGTCTTGAGCGGGCGGCGCCCAGCGACTCGCCGGTGGGGGTGACGGCATGGCAGCCTCGGCGTCGGTTCGCGCAGTCAGCAGATCTACGGGCAGCGTCAGGTGCACGGCGCCCATGCGGCCGGAGACCGCCTCGCTCCAGGCCCGGCCCACATAGAAGGGGATGTCCGCCGGCCCCGGCGGCTGGCCGGCCCATTTGACGAGCGGGCGGACACAGCCCGGCTGGTCAATGTCCTGGAAGCCCTGGCGATCGGCAAGCGTCGTGGCCCGGGCGCCACTGACGGCGATTAACGGACTTCCGGCGAGCTGCGCGGTCGCCACCGCCGTGAGCGCATTGGTATGGCCGGGCCCGCCCGTCACCAGTGCGACTGCGGGGCGGCGGTTGAGTCGCGCCCAGACGTCGGCTGCGTGGGCCGCGCCGGATTCGTGCCGGAAATCGAAGATACGGAATTGCTTGCGGGCCGCCTCGATCAGGACTTCGTTGAGATGATCGCCGACCAGGGTGAACAATTCGCGGATTCCGAGACTTTCCAGGGCGGTAACGAAAAGTTGCGCGCCGGACGGCATTCCCGCGCCATCCTACTACACGGGCCTCCCGGAGGGTTTCACGTCCGCGTCCGGGAGCGAACGCCGGGCCGCTGACGAGCCGCTTGCCTTTGAGCTTCTGCAAGGCCGCCAGCGGCGTGCCACAGCTTTGCACCGCCGGGGGCGGGAGACTGCGGCGGGATACTACAATTGCCTTTTCGCTATGGCAAAAATCCTGGTGACGGGAGGCGCCGGTTATATCGGCTCCCACACGGTGCACGCGCTGCTGCGGCGCGGCTATGACGTTTTGGTTGTGGACAATCTGTCGCGCGGGCACCGCCACAATGTTCCCCCTGGGCGCCTGCGGGAAATGTCGCTGGAGCAGACGGACGAGCTGGTCCGGTTGTTTCAGGCCGAACGCTTCGACGCGGTGATCCACTTTGCGGCCTACATTGCCGTGGGGGAATCCATGCAGAAGCCCGAGCTTTATTTCGCCAATAACGTCGGGGGTTCGATTTCTCTGCTCTGTGCCATGCTCGCTGCGGGCGTGGACAAGCTGGTGTTTTCCTCGACGGCGGCCGTTTACGGCACGCCGGAACAAATGCCCGTGACCGAGGAGGCCGCGTTTGCTCCGGTGAGTCCGTACGGCGAGTCCAAGGTCATGGTGGAGAAAATGCTGGGGTGGCTGGACCCGTGCCGCGGCCTGCACAGCATCTCGCTGCGCTATTTCAATGCCTGCGGCGCCGATCCGGAAGCAGGTCTCGGCGAGGAGCACGATCCGGAGACGCATCTGATTCCGCTTTTGCTCCGGGCCGTGCGCACGGGTGAGCCGGTGACGATTTTCGGCGACGATTACGATACGCCGGATGGAACCTGCATCCGCGACTATATCCACGTCAGCGACCTGGCGGACGCTCATGTTCTGGCGCTCGAATCCTTGCTGGCGGGAGGTGCTTCGGCCGCTTACAACGCCGGCACGGGGCGGGGACACTCGGTGCTGGAGGTGGTGCGCGCCGTCGAGGAGGTGACGGGCCGCCCGGTGCCGCGTGTGGTCGGACCGCGGCGTCCCGGCGATGCGCCGGTGCTGGTGGCCGACCCCAGCCGACTGCGGTCCGCTCTCGGCTGGCAGCCGCGCTATACCGAGCTCGAGGCGATCGTAGCCACCGCCTGGGAATTCGAGCGCCGGCGAGGGTAACGACATCGGCTAGAATGACCGCCATGAAGATTCTCGGTATGTTGCTCGCCGCCGCATCTCTGTCGGCGCAGGCCGACTACGACCTGTTGCTCAAGGGCGGCCAGGTCATTGATCCGAAGAACCGCATCAACGCGCGGCGCGACGTCGCCATCCGGGACGGCCGTGTGGCGGAAGTCGCAGCGGACATCTCCGCGGCGCGCGCGCACAAAGTGGTGGACGTCTCCGGCCTGTATGTGACGCCGGGGTTGGTGGATATTCACGTTCACGTTTTCGCCGGCGAAGGTCCCGCGTACACCGGCCGCAACAGCGTTTTCCCTGACGATCACAGTTTCCGCAGCGGCGTCACGACGATGGTGGACGCGGGCAGCTCCGGCTGGAAGAATTTTCCCGACTTCAAGCGGCGGGTCATTGACCGTTCGCGTACGCGCGTGCTGGCCCTGCTGAACATCGTCGGCGCCGGCATGGCGGGTCCGCCGGAACAGGATACTTCGGAGATGGACCCCAAGGCCGCCGCCGAGCAGGTCCTGCGCTACCGCGAATGGATTGTCGGCATCAAGACCGCCCATTATCAGGCTCCGGACTGGACCGCGGTCGAGCGGGCCGTCGAGGCCGGGCGCCTGGCGGGCGTTCCGGTCATGGTGGATTTCGGAGCGTTTCGTCCGGAACGGCCGTTCCAGGACCTGGTCCTCAAGAAACTGCGCCCGGGGGATATCTACACCCACACTTATCTGGCCTGGGTGCCGATGCTCGACGACAAGGGGCGCGTCGAGCCTTATCTGTTCGAGGCCCGCAAGCGCGGCGTGATCTTTGACGTCGGCCACGGCGGGGGAAGCTTCGTGTTCCGGCATGCCGTGCCTGCCGTGCGTCAAGGCTTCGTGCCGGATTCGATTTCGACGGACCTGCACATCGGGAGCATGAACGCGGGTATGAAGGACATGCTCAATGTGATGTCGAAGTTCCTCAACATGGGAATGTCACTGCAGGAAGTGATCCTGCGCTCCACCTGGAATCCGGCGCGCCAGATCCGGCGCGAGGACCTGGGGCATTTAACTCCGGGCGCCGTGGCCGACGTGGCCGTGTTGCGGCTTCTGAAAGGGGAATTCGGCTTCGTGGACGTCTACGGAGCACGCCTGCGGGGCACGCAGAAGCTTGTGGCGGAGCTGACCGTGAAAGACGGCCTGGTGGTGTGGGATCTGAACGGTATCACGCGCCAGGACTGGGACAAGCTCGGCAACTACGGCCCGCAAGGCGATGCACGGTGGGATGGAACCATCGGGCCGGGGGTGCGGGAGCGCAAGTAGAGCTTGGTTCAAGGCGCTTCCACAGGGTGCGTGGCAGTGACAGGGGCGGCGGCGAGCGGGCCCGCGATCCAGGGCGAAAAGAGGCGATAGGGGTAGTTCACGATGGAGACGACGATGCGGTCCTCGTTCGTGCCGGCGTCGTTACGGCTCACCATCACCATGGAAGGAGTGAGCCCCAGAATGCCGGGCGGCGAACCCGCCGGGGTGGTGGTCTGTCCGTACAGTACGATGTTTCGAATGCCTGGGATATCGTCCGGGTGAACCGCACCGTATCGAACGGCGCTTCGCACGCGCGCCACGAAGGTCTGGCGCACCAGCAGGATTTGCCCGACGTCAAAGATCCCGATGAGCACCGCGAGGAAGGCCAGCGCCACCAGCGCGCCCTCGAGCATGGCCGAACCCCGCCGGCGGTTGCCCATGTAGCTGCGGAGCATCTCAGCCTCCCATATCCGGCGCGAAGCGTCCCATGTACGGCATCGTGGCCTTGGGTTTGCCGTTCAGGGTAAAGGAACGCACTGCGGCGTCCAAGGTGTAGCCCACAATGGCTACGCTGACGTCTCTGGGAACGTTGCGATCCATGATGATGGTCACCTGGACCTGCTCCGGTGTGAGGCCCGGAACCCGCCGGGGGCCGCTCCCGGACGGATCTCCGTAGATGACCACGTTGCGGACCGCGGCCAGGTATGCGGCCGACGGGGTGGAGGTACTGGAGTCGTAGACTCGCAGCGAAGCGTAGCGGGCGCCGGCTCGCACCGCGGTTTGCAGGTTGTTATAGACCACGAAGGCGTAGCCGAACTGGAACACGCCCGCAAAAACGGAAAACAACAGTCCGAAGGAGAGAGCAAACTCGATGATGGCGTTACCCCGGCGTCTCATTGAACCAACCTCACGACGTAAGCTCCAGGACCACCCGCGCCTTTATGCCGGCTACCCTGTACGAACGGCCCAACATATTCCGCGCAGAATGATTTGTTCCCCCCTTGCGGGTATTCGGAGGGGAGCAAGAGGAAGAAGGCGGCAAAACCGAGCACCCTGTACTCCGGATACCAGGTATTGATAGGGACCACGACCAGACGCCGGCCGTTGCCCGTGTCATTGGCGACGTACTCCGCATACGTGGCTGAGTACTTATCGGTGTCCTGGTTGATCCGGTTGATCAGGCTGTCGCGCTGCGTCTGTTTGTTGCCTCCCGTCATGACGACCGTATCGCCCACCGCTAACGGCCGGGATTGGTAGTTTTGTTCGATTGCCATGCGAATGACAGCCGAGCTGGTCTCCTCGATATAGCCGCGCTCGGAGGCATTGCCCGCTTCCGCGAGCGTGACCCAGGTGTCGTGGTTGTCGCCGGGGCAGACGTTGGGACCGACCTTCGGATTCGCGCCCCAACGGAGCGTGTATCGCTGCCCCGGCGTGAACCCAAAGTTCGGATCGGCCGCATCGTGCGCCATCGGCGAGAAGGGGAGAATGCCTTCATTGAAGTTCGTCTTGGGGACCTGCGCGGCCACAGCGAGCGCCCGGACCGTGGAACTTGTCTGGCCGGCTACGACGGGAATGAAGTACAACGACGCCGTGGCGGCAGCACGCACGCGCACGAAGCGGTAATTGACGGCCGAACTGGGAGCGGGTAGCCAGGGCCCGGCGGCACTGGTGGCAAAGTCCACCTCTGTGCCGGTGAAGCTGGCGGTTCCCAGGTGCCAGCGATTGGGCAGCGCCAGTGCGCGATCCCGGGCACGTACGATACCGGCCGAGGTTCCATCGAGTTCGAGGGCCGCCGCCAGCGCCGCAGCATCCGCATAGCTTTGGGCTTCGTTGCGCGCAATGTAGAGGCGGCCGAGGTCCACCGAGAGCCCCAGCGCGCCGACCATTGCGACGAGCCCGGCCGCCGTTGCCAGCAGGACGAATCCGCGCTTCCCCCGTATACCCGACTCTGCCCGCGGTTCTGGCATGTTGCACCTCCCTACTGGCAGTCTACGGCGTGCCGGTTTTGCAAAAGCCCAAGAAAAGCCCCGAACGTGCCCGGAAAATTTACTGAGAGGCGGCTAGGATGGCGTGAGCCAGGGACGCCGCGCCGGACTCTGTTATCCTGAAATTTCCCCCGAAGTCAATCCGTCATGGCTCAGGTTTTCCCGTTCCGACCCTATCGGTATGCGGCTGCGGCCGGTCCTTTGGAGCATCTGGTCACGCAGCCTTACGACAAGATCACTCCGGAGATGCAGGCCCGGTACCTCTCGCTGAGTCCGTACAACATCGTTCGCGTGATCCTGGGGCCGCGGCTGGCCGGGGATTCTGCCGACGATAACGTCTACACGCGCGCCGCTCGCTATCTGGAGGAATGGATCCGCTGCGGCATCCTGGTCCAGGAGCCGGAGCCCTCGCTGTTCGCCTATTTCCAGGAATTCACCCATCCGGAAACGGGAGAGCGGCTCACGCGGAAAGGCTTCATCGGGCTCGGCGCCGTGGAGGACTACGCCGCGGGCGTGGTCTACCGCCACGAGCACACCTTGTCCGGACCGAAACAGGACCGGCTGGAATTGCTGCGGCACACCCGCGCACACTTCGGCCAGATCTTCATGCTTTACCCGGATCCGCCGGGGGTGGTGGACCGCCTGCTGGACGAAGCTGCCTGCGCCCGTCCGGATGCCGAGGTCGTGGACGAATACGGAGCCGTGCATCGCCTGTGGCGGATTGCGGAACCCGAACGGGTGGAGCGCATCCGGTGCGCCATGGCGGACAAGAAGCTTCTGATCGCAGACGGGCATCACCGCTATGAAACCGCGCTGGCGTTTGCGCGGGAGCATCCTGAAGTCGAGGATGCCCGCAAGGTGATGATGACGTTTGTCAATCTCCACTCCCCCGGGTTGCGCATCCTGGCCACGCACCGCCTGGTGCGCGACGGCGACGCCGACGGCTTTCTCGACGCCGCCCGGTCCCGCTTTCGCCTGTCGGAGTCGTCCTCCCTGGCAGCGTTGCAGGAGCAGCTGGGCGAGACGCGTCCGGGATGCGTGCGGATCGGCGTTGCAACCCGCGGCGGCCTGTGGCTGCTCGAAGCCGAGCGGGAGCCTGAGGAGCTGGATGTCTCGTTTCTGCACCGCCGCCTGCTCGGGGAACTCCTCGGAATTGACGAAGAGGCGGTTCGCGCCGAGCGCCGCCTGGGCTATGTGCGGTCGGCCCGCGAGGCGGTGGAGGCCGTTGGTTGCGGCGAGGCGGCTCTGGCTTTTCTCCTCAAGCCCGTCAGCGTCGGGGAGGTTGCTCGGGTGGCCTTCTCCGGGGGCGTCATGCCTCAGAAGTCCACCGACTTCTACCCGAAGCTGCTGTCGGGACTGACCATTTACAAACTGGAACGCTGAGAGGGGGCCTCAGGTGCCCGCCTTGAGCGGCAGCTTCACGGCGTGCCCGTTCCGGAGCGAGATCTTGGCCGCCTCGAGGATTTCGCACACCTGGACATTGAGATCCAGGCTCACCAGACCTTCCAGCGGTTGCCCGGAGCGCAGGCAATGGATCATGTAGGCCACCGGTTCGGCGCGCTCCGGCGGCAAGGCCGGTAGAGGAACTTCCTCCGGTGCACCGCGTCCCTTGCGCAACTCCACCCGGTTCTGGGTGACGTACAGGCTCCCTTCGCGCCCGAACACCTCGAGATCCTGAAAGCTTCTCGGCAGGTCCCAGCTTCCCTCGAGAATCGCCACGGCCTTGGGGTAGTGGAGCACCAGTGTGGAGTGGTCCTCTACTTTGGGGAAGGTTTCGGGGCGCACGTGGTTGGCCTGCGCGTACACGCTTTCGGGGCGCCCCAGGTACCACAGCGCCCATAGCGCGTTATAGCAGCCGAAATCTACCAGCGCTCCGGCTCCGTTCTTGACCGGGTCGGTCAGCCATTCAAAGAAGTAGCGATTCAGCCCGGTGGGGCCGCCCGGACCGCCGTGGCCGACGATTCCGCGGATGCGCCACAGCTGGCCCAGCGCGCCGGAGTCCGCCTGAGCTTTGGCGGCGTACTGGGAGGGCCACCACGCCATCTGGTAGTTGGTCATCACCTGTATGCCGTGCTTGCGCGCGAGCTCGCGGATGGCCAGAGCGTCCTTGTACGTGGCGGCCAGCGGCTTTTCGAACATGACGTGGATTTTGCGGGGCGCGCAGGCCTGGACGATCTCCAGGTGGCGGTTGTTCTCGACGAACGCCCAGACAATGTCCGGGCGGGCCTGGTCCAGCATCTTGCGATAGTCGTCAAAGAATACCGACGCCGGAGCCCCTCGGCGCTTGGCTTCCTCGATCAAGTCCGCGCGGGTTTCGGCAATGCCCACCAACTGCGCAGGACCGCCCTTGATCATTCGGCCCAGGTGTCCCCAGACGTGAGAATGAATCAGACCGACGACCGCGATTTTCGTTTCCTGGCCCGCGGCGGGAAACCAGGCCAGCAGTGCCAACAGGATGGTGTATTTCATCGGCGCAGCCTCAGACTCTATTGTCGCCCGGGACCGCCAATTTTACATCTGCCGAGTTGTGGGGCGGCGGCCGATTGCCGTAGAATGACCGCCGGGTTCGCCGCCAGTCGAAAAGTGGTACATTAAGTAGCCAAAGAGAACGAGACGGCGACCAAGAGAGGGCCAAGCATGAGGCGGATTCGGCTTGTTGTTCTTGGTGTCCTGGCTTCCTTACACCCGCTGCCGGGGCAGGATGTGGTGGCGAGGGCGCGAGAACTGGAACGGCGGGGGGAGGCTGCCGAAGCGCGCCAGCTGCTGCGCCGTGCGGCGGAGAATGCCCCGAATGATGCCGCAGTGTTGTCGGCCTATGCAGAGTTTTTGGATCGCTATCGCGATCCGGCGGCGCGCGAGGTTTACGACAAGCTGCTCGGGCTGTTGAATCGTCCCGACCAGCGCAGCGCCCGCGCCGCCACCGCGCGGCGCCTGGTTTTGCTGTCGTTGATGGCGGGCGACAGGGCGGGCGCGGCGCGCTATTTGGAGGCCTACCGGGCTGCGGGCGGCGGCGACTGGCCGGCTGGCGTGCGCCTAGAGGCGCCTCCCGCCGAGGAGGGTCCCTACATCGAGATCCCGGGCCCGTTTGAGTCGTTCGCGCGGATGGCGGCAGTTTCTCAGGAAACGCCTCCCGGGGAACTGCTGGCCGCGCTGGCGCGCAACGTCGTCACCAACGGCTACCAGGCTTCCTCGGGCAACGAGGCCCTAGAACCCACCGAGTACATGAAATTGCTCGTGCGCTACATCTCGCAGGCGCGCGAGCTCGAGCGCTTCGCCGGAGCGGAGAAAGTCATCCGTGTGGAATCGTGCGAGTCGCCTCAGGCGGGAGAGTTGCTGCGGATTCTCGGCTACCGCATGCGGGGCGCCTGCGGCAGTGAAGTGGTGCTGGAGACGGTGAACGCCACGCGCGCCTTCCTCACGATCGACTCCGGATTTCCCGTGGCGGAACTCGAGCAGGCCCTGCGGACCAATCGTCCGTTCGTCTACGAGTTCAAGCCCACGCGCGTGCCGATCCTTTACGGAGCCGACTACTGGCTGGGAGCACGGGAAAAGGGCGGCGGGGATTTTATTGACGCCTATCTGGCGGACCCGGCGCTGTGCCGGCTGTATCTGGGACTGTCGAAACTGGACCGCGAAACGGCCGATGAACTGCGCAAGGCGGTGCCGGTGCAGCGGCTGCGGGCCTTCGCCCATGTGCTGGATTTCTACGGCGGCATGTTCGAGATCCGCAACGGCCGGGCGCTGGTGCCGGGTGGCGCGCGCACCGAACGGGCCTGGGAGGAACTGGTGGGGGTCTCCCCGGCCAAGGGCGCCGAATTCTTCGAGCGCTTGATCTCCAAAGACGACGGCTGGCTGGCGAGCTTTTTTGACGCGCTGGCCCGCATCCACGGCCCGGTCAAGGACTACCTGACCGAGCCCGAGCGCATGAAGCGCTTCTACATGGCGGTGCGGGGCCGCGTCACCAGTCCCGGCCCGGCCCGTCCCGTCTTCCGCGCCAACACGGAGATGCTCCTGCTGACGCACCGGCTGCGCTTGGACCCCGACGGCCGGCCTCACATCCCGGGCAACCTGGAGATCTGGAAGAATCTGTTCATCAAGCATCCGCACGGCAAGTACGACGGGCGGCTGACGCGCCTGGCCACGACGTGGACCCAGCCGGACGATCTCATCGAGGCTCTCTTTGCCTTGTGCCGCAAAGCCGTGGAAAATGAACCGCTCAAGATCTTCATGGCCTTGAGCGACATCAACCGCTACCGCAGTAAGCCGCTCGAGGCAGCCACGGTGGACCGGCTGGCGCGCAAGTACCGCGATCTCGGGGCGCAGTATTCCATCTTCAACGACGCTCCGACCGTCACCGACAAGACCATCCTCCAGTTCGTGGATGTCACCGAGAGCATTGACCGCATCCGCAATTCGGCGCTGCGCGCCGATACGGCCGGAACGATGCAGGCGCTCGTCGGCATCTGGCAGATTCTGTGCCGCCAGGGCGCCATCCCGGCTTCGGAGGCGGATGCAGCGCTGGCGGGCCTGCTGGCGCCGTTCGCCGAAATCAACGATGCCAAGGAGCTGTTCGACGCCGGACGCAACGGCGTCGCACTTTTGCTGAAGGCGGCGGGTGTCCCGGTAGACCAGCGCCCGCAGGATCGCCTGCTGGATCTGCTGGCCGGCACGGCCCAGCCCTCCGACGCCGACGCGCACGCGCGTCTGGTCGAGGAGATGACGCGAATCCTCGAAGCTCAGAAGCTCATCTCGCTCAACACGCTATTCGAGCTGGCCGACCATCTGGAGGCCCTGGCGCGCGGGGAAAAACTCAACACGGCGCTTGTCAACCGGATCGCGTCGCGCATCGCCGAGCTCCAGCTCCCGCGGACCTTCCTGAGCAGCGTCGAGCGAAACGCTTTCGCCTTCGGATACTGGACGGAGCGGCACATTGAAGCGCAGCGCCGCTTGAACCTGCAGGCGGCCATCGAACGTGCCGGAACCGATGCCGGGCGGCTCGCCGAGATCCGGGGCTCGCTGGCGCCGCTATTGCGCGACACGCTGGTGGGACTGAATTACGCGCACTACGCCCCGCCGGGCGCCCAGGTGCTCTACACCAATCCGCAGTTCGTACGCAGCCACGACTTCCTCGGCATGCAGGGAACCAATCAGACCTGGCGCGCCACGGACGTGTTCGGCTCGGGCTGGCCCTCGAACGCCGGAGGGCGGCTGGTAGGTTCGCTGTCGGGCCTGGCCTACGCGCTGGCCGAGGCGGAGCAGAACTTCATGGTGCCCTCGCGCGAGCAGGCCCTGATCTGGGGCGATCTGGTGCCGCAGATGATCCTGAGCGCCAAGATCCCCCGCTGGTGGAACGTCAGTCCCTCTCAGATGCACTGGGTGGGCTTGCACATGCGCTACGCCGAATCGCTGGTGGCGGAGGCTTCGCTGGATTCCGAGCTGCGCCGCCGGGTGCTGGAGAGCCTGAGCCGGCTGGCGCTGCCGGCCCGCGTCCGCCGCGTGGCGTCCGCCCTCGAGGTGTTCGACGTACGGGAAGCCTGGAACAACATCACGCCGCTCGAAGCTTTCGCCCTGGCGCGCGAGATTCTGGAATCGAAGACCGGGCCGGAGAACCTCTTCGCCGCCGAAATCCGGCGGATGGCAACCGAGGCGCCGGATCGCATCAATTATCAGGTGATCTCAAGGGCCTTTGGCACGCCCAAGCCGACCCTAACCAACTCCTACCAGCCCGAGCTCCTTTATCTGCGCACGCTGCCGACGCTGATGGGTTACTCCAGCCGGATCATGGCGGAAAGCTGGGAGTCGAACACCCTGTATTGGGCAGCGCTGGCTGATGAGATGCACCTGCCGCCGGGGCAGCTGAATCTGCTGATTCCGGAATGGACGCGGCAGACCGTGGAACGAATTTTTGCGACGCACCTGGAGGACTGGCCCGCAGTGCTACGCTCGCTGCGGAATGTGGGCGAGGACATCCGCCTGCGGGCGAGAAAAGAAATGCTGGTGGATCAGAAAGCTTCACTGGAATAGCCGGAGGGATCGGCCATGAAAAACCTGACGATGCTTGTCGCATGGGTCTTGCTGCTGGGAACGTGGGCACTGACACCGGGCTCGCGCACCTGGGCTCAAGAGCGGCCGGTGTTCCGCGTCAAAGTGGACATGGTCGTGCTGACGTTCACGGTGACGGACAGCAAGGGGCGGTATGTCAACGGACTCAAGCCGAGTGACTTCCGGATTCTCGAAGACGGAATCGTCCAGAAGATCGCCACCTTCGCCGAAGGCAACAAGCCGGCCGTGCAAGTCCTGGCCGACGGCAGCACGCGTCCCCTGATCGGATCGCCCGGCGGCGCGGAGGATCCCAAAGGTCTGGAAGGCCGCGCCGACGCTCTGGTGGGCACCAACGTGTTCATCCTCTTTGACACGAGCAACTACATGTACCGCGGCTTTGTGTACGCCTCGGATGCGATCGCCGATTTCATCCGCGGTCTGGACCGCGCCGATTCCGTGGCGGTGTACACCTTCAGCCGGAACCTGTCGCGGGCGGCGCCCCTGACGCGGGACCGCAACGAGGCGATTCTCGGCCTGCGGAAGGCCGTGGCCGGCGATGACGCCGCTCTGTACAACGCACTGCTGCTATGCCTGCGCGACGCCGCCAAGGTTCCGGGACGGAAGGTGATTGTCGTGTTCTCGAACGGGCCGGACAACGCCAGCATGGTGGCCCCTGACGACGTGCGCGCGGTGGCGGAAGACGAAGGCATCCCGATTTACGTCATCTCGACGAACGAAGTCAACAAGGACCCCATTTCGAGCGCCGTCTTTCGCCGCATCACTGCGCGCACGGGCGGCCGGGCCTACTTCGCCAAGACCTGGCAGAAGCAGGTGGAGGCCTTCGAGTCCGTACGCGAAGACCTGGGCAACTCCTACACCGTCACCTACTACCCGGCGCCGAACCCCAATGAAGGGTTCCGCAAGATTACGGTGGAGATTGTCTCGGACGTCGCCAAAAAGTACCGCATCCGGGCCCGCCCGGGATATCGGCCCCGGCCGGCCTTCTGAGAGCGCCTGCGGGCTGGGCGAACGCGCAGCCGAAGTTTAACCGTACTCGGTATCGCAGCGGCGTGTTACACTGACGGCTTCCGGTACAGTCTCAATCCCCATGGCGCTTCAAGTCTTCCTCCAGGGAAAGATTCTGGGGACGGAAGAGTTTATTCTGTCGCCGGTGCCGGCGGAGGCGCGCGAAGAGCAGGTGCTGCTCGGGCGCTGCCGGTGGGTCACGTTGCTGAGCGAAGTGATCCCGCGCGCCTTGCTCGCTGAGCTCGGACTGGCGCGGGTTCTGCTCGGCTCGAGCGGAGGCGGCCAGTTCCTGCTGGTTCTTCCGGAAGAGGCGCGCGGCACGGCCGAAGACTTCCTGGGCGCGGCCGGCGAAGGCATGGAACAGCTCAGCGGGGGCCGCCTCCGCTTGATCTGGGGAATCACGGAAAACCTGGGCGACTGGAGCGTCGTGCGGCGGCGTATCGTGGACGAGATGGCGCGCAAGCAGGGAGCACCGCTGGCCGGGCGCAGCCTCGCGCTGCTGGAGCCGTTCGAAGAAGCCGATCCGCAGCCGGCCTCGTACTTCGCCCGGGAAATGGCGATGGGACTCCAGGATGCACGAGTTGTCGGATGGAGCCCCGAGGCGCCGGCCCGGATTGCCATCGAGTCCGGTAAGCATACCTGGCCGGTAAGCTCCACGCCTTCTGCGGAAGCCATTCCTCTGGCCCGGCACGCCGCCCCGGAGGAAGATGGAGGCGGACCTGCGGCACCAGCAACGCTGGCCGGGCGCGCCGACGGCCGCAAGAGCTGGGGGGTTCTGCGGGGCGACGTGGACAATCTGGAAATCCGGCTTCGCCGCGCCACCACCATCGAAGAACACGTCCAGCTCTCGGTGATGTACAAGCAGTTTTTCGCCGGGGAGCTGGAGTTGCTCTGCTCGCTGCCGGAGTACTGGCGCAAGGCCGTGATCCTGTATACGGGCGGCGATGATTTTGCGCTCTACGGATCCTGGGACGTGCTGATCCCGCTGGCCCGCGAAATCCAAAGAGTGTTTCACCGCTTTACCGAGGAGAATCTGAAGGATTTTCCAGGTCCCGAGGGCAAGACGATTACAATGGCTGTTTCTCTGGCTCCGGAGCCCGAAGCTTCGGCCCTGGCGGTTTACGAAGAGGCGGGGCGGAGGCTGGATGCGGCAAAGTCCGCCGGCAAGGACTGTATCTGGGTGATGGGCCGTACACTGGAATGGCGGCAGCTCGCGTTGGCGTCGGAACTGCACGAGACCATGCGGCAGGCAGCTTCGGTGTTGCCTTCGCCGGCGCCGCTGTTTGTGGAGCTCGGCGCGTTCTACCGGCGGGAAGGTGCGAGCGGCGCCGCCCGGGCCGCCGAAGGCCAGCTCGAGCGGCCCTGGCGCGTGCACCGGGCTCTGAGCCGCGCCTTCGCGGAGAGCCGCGGCCGTGAGGCTCAGAGACTTCGTAGCCAGCTCCTGAACGAAATCGTGACCAAAGCGGCGGGCCACAGGCGGCTGCGGCCGGCCGGCCGTGTTGCCCTGGAGTGGACCAAACTCTTGACCGAGGTGTGAGGCATGGCGGAAGTCCAACAGGAAACCAAGACCCGCGAACCGCGTCCGGCGCGCGAAGGGAAAGCCGGACGGGGCGAGGACCGGCGCGCGGACCGCGGCCGCGCCGAAGGACCTCCCGAGATTGATCTGGACCGTCTGATCGCCGACAGTCTGTACCTGGACAACCAGGCCCACAGCATTGTCAGCCGCATGCGCGATCTGGATTCGGGTACGAAAAGCCAGCTCCGGCGCCTGTACAATGCCGTGCGCCGGGCCTGCCGCGCCCCCGATGCCGAGCGCCAGCATCAGTTCGTCATGCTCCGCGCCCGGCTGGCGTACACGATCGCGCGCCATTCGCTGCGGAGCCTCGACAGCCTGGAGAAGCTGCTGCTGCAGGTCACGCGGAAGAACGACCCGCGCGGTTATGAGCGTTTCCGCGACCTCTTTGAAGCCATCGTGGCCTACAACGAATGATCTGAGAAACCCATGAGTGCCCACACTGCGCAAACCGAACTGAAGCTGATCGGCAAACTGATCCTGGAAGGGGAACTCCGCTGCGAGACGGGATTGCATATCGGGGCAGGGAAGGGATCGCTCGAAATCGGCGGCGCCGACAACCCGGTCGTCAAGGACTCGTTCGGGCGGCCCTACGTTCCGGGAAGCTCCTTGCGCGGGCGACTGCGTTCGCTGCTGGAGCAAGCCTCCGGACTCGCCGTTCCCTCCGAGCTGGTGTATCTGTCCCGGCGCAGAGGACAGGAGGTGCGGATCCACCAGAGTGATCGGCCGGATGATGAGATCTGCCTGCTGTTCGGCCGCAGTCCGGGCCGTCTGGAGCGTGTGGAAGGAGAGCCGCTGGACGGTGCGGTGGCGACGCCGGCCCGCCTCACGGTCTATGACGCGCCGCTCGATCCGGACAGCATCACGCCGCAGATGCGCGAGAACCTGGACGATGAGCTCACCGAGGTCAAGAGCGAAAACGCCATTGACCGGATCACCTCGCAGGCCAATCCCCGGACCCTGGAGCGGGTGCCGGCCGGGGCGCGTTTCAAGGTCCGCTTCGTGGTGGACATTCTTTGCGAGGAGGACAAAGCCTTGCCTGCGCGTCTGGCCGAGGCGCTTCGGCTCCTCGAAGACGACTCGCTCGGCGGCGGCGGTTCCCGGGGTAGCGGGCGCGTCTCTTTCGGGAATCTGCGATTAATTTGGCGGGGCCGGTACTTTTATGCCGCGGGCGCGCCGGAAAAAGAGCTGCTCTCCGGAGCCGATGTGGGCGCACTGCAGGCCCTGCTGAACGCTCCCGATTTCGCGGAAAAACTCACCTCGTGATGGCGCCGGGCGGTTTTACTTTCCGCTATTGGCCGCGCGGGCCGTGGCGCTTCGGCTCGGAATGCGGGGCCCCCGGGCTGGCGGACATCATCCTTCACAGCGACGCCGTGTATGCGGCCGTCACGCATGCGATGAACCTGCTGGGACTCCTCCCAGACTGGCTCGAGGCTGTTTTCGAGCGCCCGGAGGGTCCGGCCGTGCGCTTCTCCTCGCTGTTCCCCTTTCACCACAGGACGCTCTTCGTGACGCCTCCGAGCACCCTTTGGCCTCCCGCGCCTTCGCCGAAGGTGCGCTGGAAAGGCGCGCGTCTCATCCCGTTAAGCGCCGTGCGTTCGCTGGCGAGCCAGCAGGCGCTCGAAGAAGATGCCTGGGTGGTTGACGGGGAAAGCCAGTGTCTGGTCCCCGCGGGCGATCCTGCCGGGCCCTTCAAGGTATCCTTGCGCGCATTTGCGGCAGTGGACCGCCTGGGGGCGGGCGTCGAGGTGCACCGCGCAGCCTGCCTGGAGTTCCGCAGCGGGGCGGGCGTCTGGGGTGCGGTCCGCTTTGCCTGCGAGGAAGCCCGGCGGCGCTGGTCCGAGCCGGTCCAAGCCGCGCTGCGGTTGCTGGCCGACTGCGGCATCGGCGGCAAGCGTTCGCTCGGATGGGGCCATGCCACGGCCGTGGAGTTCGAAGACGACGTGCTCGAGGCCGGACCACCGGCTTCCGCAACGGCGGAGGACAACAAAGCGGGCTCAGGGACCGAGCCTGCCTGGTGGCTGCTGTCGGTTTTCAGCCCGGCGGCCGGCGAAGACATTGACTGGCAGCGCGGCAACTACAGCCTGATCGTCCGCTCCGGCCGGATCAGCAGCCCCGCGGCGCAGGGTGCGCTCAAACGGTCCACGCGGCTGATCGCCGAAGGTTCCGTGCTGGTGGCGGCGCACGCGCCCCGGGGCCGTGCGCTCGATGTCGCCCCGGCGGGATCGCCTCACCCGGTGTATCGGGCCAGTTTTGCCTTTGCTGTGCCGGTACCGGTGGCGTCATGAAGTATCGCCTGACCTGCCTGACACCGTTGCTTGTGGGGGACGGACAAAAACTGTCGCCCGTGGATTACATGGTGTGGAAGGACCAGGTGAGTGTGCTCGATCAGCGCCGCATCTTCCGCCTGCTGGCCAAAGGACCTCGCCTCGACAGTTACCTGACTCAGCTCAAGCGCGCCGAGCGGTTGGAATTTGCTTCCTGGGGCGGTTTCGCGCAGAGCTACGCAGGCCGGCGGGTTCCTTTCGAAAGTCCCGCGTGCGCACGCTACTGGGAGCAGGCGCGCGGCGACAGCCTGCATATTCCCACTTTTGCGGCCGGTCCGGCGGGGCCCTACCTGCCCGGCAGCGCACTCAAGGGGGCTTTGCACACGGCGGCCCTGGCGGCGGCGATGGATCACAAGGCGCTGGAGGCGGTTGCGGCTCAGTTCGAGGGAGATCGCCCGCCCCGGCGTCCGGCGGAGATCGCCGAAGAACGCCGGCTCGGACTCGAGGGCAGCAGCCGCATGCGCTGGCTCGGAGCCTCCGACTCGGCTCCCGTTCCCGCATCCGGCTTCCGGATCTATCTGCTCCGCGTGGCAACGCTGGCCTCGCGCGGAGGAAAGCTGGAACTGGGATGGAAGACGAGCCCGCGGGGCACGGTTCCGGGAGGACGGCCGGAAGAGAGTACGCCGTGGTTTGCCGAGATGGCGATGCCCGGCACGGTATTTGAAGGAGCGTGGCAGGAGCGCGGATTTCTGGAGAGCCCCGAGGTAGCCCGCACGCTTCACTGGGGACACGCGCCGACTCGCCGCGCCATTCTGGAGGCGGCAAACAGCTACGCCGCCCGGCTGCTGGCGGTTCATCGGGAATATGCCGCGCTCGCGGGACTGGAGCTGGTGAGGCAGAGCCTCGATGAACTGGAAACCCGGCTCGCGGAGGCCCGCAGCCGCGACGATGCCTGTCTGCTCGTGCTCGGTTGGGGCGCCGGCCTGCTTTCGAAGGTCGCCTGGACGGATACGGGAGATGAACTCTACCGGCGCCTCCTGCGCCGTTCGCCTCTCTACGGCGCCAGCGTGACTCCGGGACTGCCGTTTCCCAAGACAAGGCGCGTGGTCTTTGTGAACGACCGCCCGGCGGCGCTTCCCGGATGGGCGTTGCTGGAGCTTACGGCATAAAGATCTTTGCCGCGCCCCGTGGTAAGATGCGAGGGTGAGATCCGCGGCTGGCGCCTTGTTCGGTCCCGATGTATAACACCTTTTTCGGGTTCAAGGAGAACCCGTTCAACCTAAGCCCCGACCCGGCCTTCCTATATCGGAGCCCGCAGCACGAGGAGGCGCTGGCCAATCTCGTCTACGGGGTCGAGCAGCGCAAAGGCTTCATTGTGCTGACCGGAGAAGTCGGCACGGGCAAGACCACCCTGCTCGAGTGCCTTCGGGACACGCTGGAGCGGGACGGCGTGTCCTTCGCGTTTCTGTTCAACTCCCGGCTTACAGTAGAGCAGTTCTTCGAGATGGTGGCCTACGATTTTGAGCTCAATTGCAACCGCGGCTCGAAGACCGAGGTGCTCTTTGCCCTGAACGATCTTCTGGTGCAAAACGCCTCCGAGGGGCGCATTACGGCCCTGATTGTGGACGAGGCGCACGATCTGAGCTTCGACGTACTGGAAGAGATCCGCATGCTGGGCAACCTGGAAGACCGCAGTGGCAAGCTGCTTCAGATCGTCCTCGCCGGCCAGCCGGAGCTGGACAGGAAGCTGGACGCCCCGAATCTGCGGCAACTCAAGCAGCGCGTGGTTCTGCGCTACACCCTGCGGCCGTTTTCCGAGCGCGAGACGGTGGAGTACATCCGGTGGCGCCTGGTTCGCGCGGGCATGGAAGAGCAGACCGTGTTCCCGCCGAACGTGCTGGCGGAGATCCACCAGCGCGCGCAGGGCATCCCGCGGCTGATCAACATCATCTGCGACAACCTGCTGCTGACGGCCTTCGCGCTTCAAAGCAAGATCACGACCTTGCCGATGCTCGACGAGGTGACGGCCGACCTGCGCCTGCAGCCGCCCGGGTGGATTCCAGCATCTCCGGCCGGGGACCCGGGGCGATACCCCCAGTAAGCCGCTTTCTGCCGGGCGGGATTGGCCGCCGGTAGCCCCCGGCCTGCGCTCCGCGGGAACTGTCCTCCGGAGTAGTGCCCTCCCACGGTGGTATTCCCGATGGAATAAGTGATGATCTGAGGAGAGCTCAGGTGCTCTTTGGGCTAAAATAAGGGCAATTCACTACATCGGAGCCCTTAAACCCCGGGGGCGGCCCGGGTGGAGTGAAGAAATCCTTAATCTGTCGAGGAAAAGCCATGTCCCGAATGTTTGAAAACTCAGTGGTTTACGTGACGGTTTCTCTGTTGTTCGCCCTGGCGGTGCTCAGCACGCTGGTGGCCGGGGGGTCCCTGCCGGCCTTCAGCCCGACCGTAGTGCCCCAGGATGCAGTGAACCTCGGGGCAGTGCTGCCGCAGGGCATTCCGCTGCCTCCGCCGGACCCCGATAGCCGCCTGCGACACGCCGGCATCCCGCTGCCGCCCCCTGACCCAGATGTGCTCCGGGCGGGCATTCCGCTGCCGCCACCCGATCCGGATAGCCGCCTGAGACACGCCGGCATCCCGCTGCCGCCCCCTGACCCAGATGTGCTCCGGGCGGGCATTCCGCTGCCGCCACCCGATCCGGATGGCCGCCTGCGTCACGCCGGAATCCCCCTGCCGCCTCCTGATCCTGATGTGCTCCGGGCGGGCATTCCGCTGCCGCCACCCGATCCGGATGGCCGCCTGCGTCACGCCGGAATCCCCCTGCCGCCTCCTGATCCGGATGTGCGCCGGGCCTAGCTCTCGCGCTCGTACCCTCTCAACCCTCTCATACAGTCTTTGAGCGGCTTCGCGGCAGGCCGCGCTCACGGCCGTCGGTGCTGGTTCGTTGCGATCTGGTAGAATCACAGCGAACCTCATGCCATGGCTGTGGGTTTTCTCCTTCCTGTTGGGCTTGGTTCTACAAGCTCTGGTGATTCACTCGCTGTTTCGCGGGGCATGGCGCGAGTTCCTCACGGTCTTCGTGTATTGCATCGGAATGTTTTTCGGCACCGTAGTATCCGGTGGAAGTTTTTTCCCCGTGAAGGAGATTTCAAGGTCGCCTCTATATTACGCCGGGTACTATTGGATTACGGATGGAATTTTGCAGATTCTCGTGCTGGGCGTGGTCTTGAGCCTTGTGCGACGTGCCGCGCAAGCAGCACAGGCGGGGGCGATGTTCGCTCGGATTTTGGGTGCCTCGGCGGTCATGATCGCACTGCTGTCGTTCGTCATGTATGCCGACAAAGGCTTCAACACACGGATGACTTTGGTGGCGCGGAACGTCGGGTTTCTGGCTGTGGTCGCGAATCTGGTCCTGTGGGCATTCTTGATCCGACGACGCCACCCTGACCGCACGCTGCTGCTGCTCAGCGGCGGTCTGGGAGTCGAAATGGCCGGTAAGGCCATCGGGCATTCCCTGCGAACCCTCGCACCCGCTCTCGTAGGGTTCGGCAATCTCGTCATCGTCGTCTCCTACCTGTTCGGGCTCTACGTCTGGTGGCAGGCCTTTCGCCACTGGCGGCCCAAACCCGCACCGCTGCCGGGGTAGAATAGAGGCTTCGTTTCCGCCGGGCGGAAATCCGACCACAACATACCGGAGAGCAAATAAGCATGTCTTCAAATTCCGATTCCCTCAATCGCCGTGATTTTGTGCGCGGCGCTGCCGGAGCGAGCGCTGCCGTCGCCGCAGCGCGAGCCTTCGCCGCGGGGAAATCCTCCCCGGGCCGAATCATCGGCGCCAATGACCGCATCAACGTCGGAGTCATCGGCGTCGGCGGGCGCGGCAGCTACCTGGCCCGCCAGTTCGCCATGATCGGCGAAAAAACCAACGCCTGCCAGGTCGTCGCAGTCTGCGATGTCTACCAGAAGCGTGTCAACCTTGCCAAGGAACGGCTCAAGTGCGACGGCTATCTGGACTACCGCGAAGTGCTTGCCCGCAGCGACGTGGACGCGGTGGTCATCGCCACACCCGACCACTGGCATGCGCGCATGGCCCTGGAGGCCATGGACAAGGGCAAAGACGTCTATCTGGAAAAACCCATGTGCCACACCATCGAAGAGGTGCGGCACCTGGTGAATACCGTCAAGGAGACCAAACGCGTCCTCCAGGTGGGCTCCCAGACCACCTCGGCCGACCAGTGGCACAAAGCCAAGAAAGTGATCGCCGACGGCATGATCGGCCGCATGATCATGAGTCAGGGCTCCTACCACCGCAATTCCCGCGAAGGGGAGTGGAACTGGAAGATTGATCCGGACGCCGGACCCGACCGCAAGGGCGACGGCTACATTGACTGGAAGATGTGGCTCGGTCCTGCGCCCAAACGGCCCTGGGACCCGGACCGCTTCTTCCGGTTCCGCAAGTACTGGGATTACTCGGGCGGAATCGCCACCGACCTGTTTTTCCACGTGGCCGCGCCCATGAACATCTGCTGGGGCGAGCCGCAGTTTCCGTATAAAGTCGTGGCGGGCGGCACGACGTCCGTGTTCCGGGACGAACGCGAGGTGCCCGACACCTTCCACCTCATCGCCGAGTACGCCAAGGGACACAGCGTCGTGCTCACCTCCTCGATGGCGAATTCCCAGCACATCCCGGGCCTCATCCGGGGCCACGAAGGGACGCTGATCATGGTCGAGCACGGCATGTTCGAGCGGCCTACGCCCCATATCATCGTCCGCCCGGAACGGCGCGTGATCAGCGACGAGTACAAGGCCAAGTTCGGCGAAGAAGAGATCAAAATTCCGGTCGAGCAGACCAGTGACATCGTGGCGCACATCACGAATTTCCTGGAGTGCATGCGCACGCGCCAGAAGCCGACGCTGGACGTGGAGACGGCCGCCCGCGCTCAGGTGCTGATCACGATGTCGGTGCTTTCCTACCGGGAAGGCAAGGTGCTGTACTTCGACGAGGAAAAATGGAAGGTCACGACCAGGCCGCCCCGGGCCTGATCGCGACTGCGCGCGGGCCGGGTTTCAGTGCGAGCCTTGCTCGCGCGCTTCGCGTTCGAGCAATGCCCGCGCCTCTTCGTCGGTGAGCTGTTCGAGCTCGGCCAGCAGCGCGGCGTACTCCTCCTCGCCCGCGCCGGCAATCTGCGCCAGCTCGACGGCCTTGGCCAGCTCTTCGATCGTGAACGGGCCGCCGTAGACGACTTCGAGCGAAAGGTCTACGCCGTAGCGGCGGCGCACCCGGGCCAGCAGCTCCACCGCCATCAGGGAGTGGCCGCCCAGATCAAAAAAGCTGTCGCGGATGCCCGGACGTACGCCCAGAAGCTCTTCCCACATCCGGGCCAGCTCGGCTTCCAGAACGGTGCGTGGCTCGCCGCCGCCTGAGCGGACAACGGTACTGCGGGCCGCCGCGCGGGCCCGTTCCAGCACGACCCTGGGATCCCGGAGTTCTCGTGCAATCTTGACGTAATCCGGGCGCGAAACGGCGCGCCGGCTTTGGGGGCGCGGCTCCGGCGGGGCCGGCGCCGGGGCCTCCTGGTCCGGCCGGTACTCGAGGGCAGCCACATCGGCCGTCCGGAAACGGAAGAGTACGCCGCCATCTCGCTCCTGCCGGTATGCTGCTCCTGCCGACTCCAGAAAGTGCAGCGCCGGACGGTTGCGCGCCGTCGCTTGAAAGGGCACATCCACCCACGGGAGCCCTCGCTCGGCGGCGATCTGTCCCAGACGCGCCAGCAGCCGGTGCTCGACTCCCCGGCCGAGTACGCGGCAACTAAGCAGGAAGGTGTCCACCTCGAGAGCCTCTTCGCGGGTGCGGAAGATCGCCACACCGGTGAGGCCGTAGCTGCCGAAGCGGTCGCTGACCTCGACAGCCAAAAGCTCGGCTTCGCCCGAGTCCATCAGCGCCCGGATTTCGCCTTCCGTGCGCCGCCGCGTGGTCGCGTTCATCTGATTGGTGCGCTGCGTCAGCTGGGCCACGCGGGGCAGTTGTGCGGCAACGGGGGTGGCGATGCGCACCTGAAGGTCCAGAGAGGCAATGAAGTCGGCCAGACTCGCCGCCTGGCGCGCCAGCTTGTCCCGCTGCGCCTGCTCGGCGTACATGGCGGCACGGCGGCGGTCTTCCTCCGTGACCGTGGCGTGGTCGAAGGCCCAGACATGGGCGAGGAACTCCGGAATCTCGGCCGGATCCGGAGGGAGCGCCAGGGTGAGTACTTCCGGGCACTGCGCCTCCACTTCGGCGCATTCCTTGGGCAGATCGTCCACGAAGATGAAACTGTCCAGCCCGAGCCCCAACTCTTCCGCAAGCGAGCGCAGCCCGGCGGATTTCGGCTGCCAGTTGATCCGCCACGACACGAAGTGCTCCAGGTGCAGGGGCATCTCCGGATTGCGGCGGAAGGTCTCGAGCACGTCTTCTTCGTTGTTCTTGCTCGACAGGGCCAGCAGCATGCCCGCCTGGCGCTGCCGCAGCATGAACTCCTGAAGCGCCCGCCGCGGCGCGTCGAGGACGATGCCTTCCGGTCCGTCTTCTCCGCAAATGCCGCTCCACAGCGTTTCGTCGCAATCCAGCACGATCACCTTGTACGGTTCGGCCGTCAGCGCGTGAACTTTGCGGGCTAGCGCCGTTCCCAGCGCCGCGAAATACTCCGGCGTGTAGGGAACGTGTCCGAGTTCGTCGGCATGCGGGTCGTGGACCTCGTCCACCGGATAGAGCCGCGCAATCTCCTCGGCCGCGAGAAGGTGCACTCCCGCCGTCCCCTGTAATTTCGAGCGCAGCACGGACTCGATTTCGGAAAATCCCCCCGGCGACGGGCACAGGCACACGATCAGCGGCGCAGCACACCGCACGGTGAACGCCCGCACGGACTCGACCAGCCGCTGCGCCGTCTCCTCCAGCTCCGCCGCCTGCGGGCGACCGAAGCGCTTCCAGTCCTCGATGCGGACCAACAGGGCGTTAATCCCTCTGGAATTCGCCGAAAGCAAGCTGCCGGGATCCAACAGCTGTTGAAAGACCTGGTTGTAGGGCGCAAACTGGACGCCGTATCCGAGTCCCAGTTCCGACAGCCAAAACCCAAGAATCTCGGCGAGCGGCTCAGCGGTGAAGGTCGCGCTGATGGTGAGCTGGCTTGGTTGCGGCGCAGAGGACGGCATCGGAGAAACGGCCTTTCTCTTTCATTATGGCCTCAGCTCCGAAGGCGCCGCCGGATCCGCAGCGAGATCAGGGTGATCGCAGCAAAGGCTGCGGGCAGCACGCTGAGGCCCCAGCGCAAGCCGCCCGCCTCGGCCGCCCGCCCGGCCAGCCAGGGCGCGAGCATCCCTCCGGTCAGGGCCGCGGTGAACAGAAGCCCGAATACGGTCCCAGAGGCTTCTTGAAACCGTGCCCCTGCGAGGCCGAGCACGGTCGGGAAAATTCCGGAAATCGAAAAGCCCAGCGCGATCACGGCCGCGCCCGCCGGCGGCAGA
Source organism: Bryobacteraceae bacterium (assembly GCA_035575135.1). Lineage (GTDB taxonomy): Bacteria > Acidobacteriota > Terriglobia > Bryobacterales > Bryobacteraceae > JANWXD01. The sequence continues at coordinate 111,275 of DATLYE010000034.1, read as the reverse complement.
GTCTGCGACGCGATCAAGCCTGCCGTGGCCAGAAGCGATCCGGCGGCGCACAGGGGCACCAGCGACTCGCCCGGAATATGCAGCAACAGCCGGCTCAACAGCACCCGCGCCGCCATGAGCGCCGCCCAGTATCCGGCAAACAGATAGGAGGCCGCCGGGACGGCGGCGCCGATCTCCCTGGTGAGAAAGGTCGGGACGTAGCCTCCAATGACAAACTCGGCTCCGGACTGAAAAAACAGCAGCGCCGCAAACAGCGCCACCAGGGGAAGGCGCTCCCGGGCCAGAACCTGCCGCAAGGGCAGCGCGCGGGTCTGTTTTGGCCCGGGGAAGTGGAGCGCCGCCGCAGCCAGGGAAGGGATGAGAACCAATGCGGCTGCGCCCAGCAGGATCGGGCGCAGCCCGGCGGTCTCGATCAGCCTTCCGATGGCCAGGGGCAGACCGAGCGCTCCGAACCCGAAGAACACGCCGAGGCGGTTCAGGGCGGCGTTCTTGGGCTTGGACTCGGGATAAAGGTCGGCGATGAGGGCGTTCGTGGCGGTGTTGAGCACGGCTCCGCCGGCGCCCAGCAGCGGGGCGGCCAGCAGGAGCTCGCGGTACGCACCGGCGCGGGCGATCTGCGCCAGGCCGGAAGCGGCAAGTAGCGGTCCCAGAACGAGCGGCAGGCGGAAGCCAAAGCGGTCCAGGGCGGGGCCGATGGCCAGGCTGGCCAGCAGCATGGCGAGGTTCATCAGGGCGAGCAGATCACCCGCCCGCGCCATGCCGAAGCCGAGCTCCGCCGACACCACCGGCAACACGGAGCCCAGCAGGGCCATGACGATGCCGAAGACAAACATCCCTCCGCAGGCCGTGGCCTCCAGCCTGCGGATACCGGCCGGGCTCACTTTGTCTCCGCCACGCCGGGAGAGCGGTGGTACCAAAGGCGCGTGTATTCTTCGAAAACCCGGGCGTTGTGATCAGGCTCGACGCCCGGGGTGTTCGGGGAAACAAACGTCGGCGGATGGATTCCGCGAGCCGCCAGCCGTGCTCCGACTTCGGCAACGAGCGACATGGCAACCGCGACGGCGGCGGCCGTGGAGCCGGCGGCGATTTTCTCCGGCCATCCCACGTTCACCAGCGCGTCTTCGGGCGGAACGCAGTTGTCAATGGCGATGTCGGCCAGTTCCGCCAGCCGTGGCAGGGCGCAGGCGGCAGAGGAGAGCGACGTCACCGCGATCACGCTCAGACCGCGGCGGCGCGCTTCCTCGGCGACTTCGACGGGGGCGGCGTTTCGGCCGCCGTGCGAAAAGACCACCATGCAGTCGCCGGGCTCCAGGGAGTAGCTCTGGAGAAACACGCGGGCGTAGCCCGACTGGCGCTCCAGCCATAGCAGCTCGCGGGCTCCGCCCGGGCCGATCACGTTGAACCACATCAGCCGCGGATCATACAGAGGAAAAAAGCCCACAAAGCTTCCGTAGCGCGGAAAGACGTCCATGACGGGAAGCACCGAGTGGCCGCTGCCGAACAGATAGACGCGCCGACCACTCGCAATGGCCTCCGCCATTTTCTCTGCGGCCAGATGAATCTTTTCCAGTTGCGACGTACGGATCTGTGCGATGACTGCTTCAATCGAGTTCAGGTATCGTTCTGCTGACATAAATCCGGTTCGAGGGCCAGTCGGGCGGCGCCCAGCAAGGCTGCGTCCGAGCCCAGTTCGCTGAGGACCACACGCACCGTCTGCGCCGCCACAGGCTGGGCCCAAACCATCATTTCACGCCGGGCAGGTTCCAGGAGCCACTCCGCCCCGGCCATCAGGCCTCCGCCCAGTACGATCATCTGAGGGTTGAGGAGGCTGACCAGGTTCGCCAGACCCAGCCCCAGGTACCGCCCCGTTTCGGCCAGCACCTCCTGCGCCGCCGCATCGCCGCGCCGCGCGGCTTCAACCACGGTTTCGGGCGTGATCAACTCGAGGCATCCGCCCGCCAGTTCCAGCATCCGCGTGGGTCGCTTTGCCGCGACCGCCGCTGCGCGCCGCGCCACGGCGGGCCCGGCTGCCTCGGCTTCGAAACAGCCCACCTGGCGATAGAGATCGGAAGACTGAGGCGTCAGTGCAAGCCAGCCGGCCGCGCCCGCAATGCCCTGCGCGCCCCGGCAGAGCCGCCCGCCGGTGATGATTCCGGCGCCGATGCCGGTGCCGATGGTGAGAAATACGACGTCGGTCAGGCCGCGCGCCGCTCCGCACCACTGCTCTCCCAGCACGCAGGCGGCACGGTCGCTGTCTATGACGACAGGGCAGGGGAGGGCCGCTTGCAGTATCGCGAGGAGGGGAATGCGATCCCATCCCGGCAGGTTGGGCGCCCAGACTTCACCCGTGCCGGCAAAATAAATGCCCGGCACGTCCACGCCCACGGCCGCAATGTCGTCCCAGGCCACTCCTGCCTGCTCGAGGACCTTGCGGGTCAGTTCCGCAATTTGCGCGGCCACTGCTTCTCCGCCGCGCCGGTCCGTGGGTTGGCGGATTCGGGAGACGATGTCGCCGCCGGAATCCACCACCGCGGCGGCGATCTTGGTGCCTCCCACGTCTACGGCGATGACATGGCGTGATAAGCCCATGGGACGCAGGGGTTGATCCTTCCCGCGTCAGAATAGCAGTTTCAGCGCGAACTGGAGCTGCCGCATGTCGCCGGTCAGAGAACTGATCCTCCCGAAGGAGCTCGAACCGAGCGTACCGTCGGGGAGGCCGAACTGCGGTGTGTTGAATGCGTTGAAGAATTCCGTCCGAAATTGTAGCGCCCGGTGCTCCCCGATGCGGAAGCTGCGGAAAAGCGAAAGGTCGAAATTCACGAGTCCGGGCCCGTAGAGAATGTTACGGCCGGCATTGCCGAATTGAAACTGCGCCGGGGTACGGAAGGCGGCGGTGTCGAAAAACCGCTCCAGCGTTCGCTGTGATCGCTCGAGATTGCCGTCCGCAATCCGGTCGGCGCGGTTGGCTGTCCCGGTGTTGGTTACAGGCGTGGCCAGAACCACGGTGAACGGAAGCCCGCTCTGCAAGGTGGTGATGCCGTTGATCTGCCAACCCCCGGCAATAGCGGAAGCCGCACCGCCGCCGGTGGCCCAGCGCTTGCCGCGGCCGAACGGCAGCTCGTAGATCCAGCTCGCCACCAGCCGGTGGCGAATGTCGGCCGGGTCGTTGCCCCGCTCGAGCCGCCGGTTGCGAAGGTCCTGCGGGTTAGGACCCAGGCTCCCATAGCCAGCCTCCGAGATGGCATTGTCAATCCAGTGGGACCAGGTATAGCTGACTTGAAATGCCAAGCCCGCCGACAGCCGCTTCTCCGCCATGGCCTGGAGGGAGTGATACGTGGACGAAGCTTCGGCATGGTTCACGCGCAACCCCACAACGTTCGGCACGTAGGGATAAAAGGGCCGTCGTGGCTGAACCGGCCCCGGTCCTGGTTCTGGCACGTTTTCGTCGTACACCCAGCGCAGCTTGCGGCCGAGGGTTCCCACGTAACCAACCGTCAGGCCGAGCGTCGGGGAGAGAGCGCGCTGCACATTCAGATTGAACTGTTGTACGTAGCCGACCGGGTTGTCAAAGGGAACGGCGTCGATGGTGCCGAACGGGTTGTCAGCGTTCCTCCGCACATCGAAATCCGCCGGCGGGAACCCTTCGCTCATTCGGTTTTCCGGGAAAAACGCTCCGGCCACACGACTCCAGCTGATCAGAAACGGAAAGGGCCGCAGCTGGGCGAACAGCGGCACCGAGTCGTAGAAGATCCCGTAGCCTCCTCGCAAAACGGTCTTGGGATTGAGCGTAAAGGCAAAACCGAAGCGCGGTGCGAAGTTGTTCTTGTCCGTACGAATTCCGGCCGTACGGGAGGTATCCACGGCCGCCAGAACCACCTTTTTCTTGTCGAAGTCAAAGTTGCTCAGATGATTTCGGATACTTACCGCCGGCGTGATGAGCTCGTACCTGAGGCCGAGGTTCAACGTGAGTCTCGGATGGATTTTCCAGTCGTCCTGAATGTAGGATGCGTGTTCGATGCTCCGGTGATAGTTGGGCGCAAGTTGGGCCGTGCGTGAGCTGCTCGCCGGGTAGCCGAGCAGGAAACTGGCCATGGAGTTGCCCGTGCCCGCCGGGGCCGCAGGATTGTTGGTGAAGTTTGCATTGAAAGCAAACAGGCCCGCCGGGTTGGCGCTCTGAAAGTGAGCCGTCTGCGGACGAATCCAGTGGACTCCCAGTTTGATAATGTGGCGCCCGGACGTTACACTCAGATTCTCCGTAATCTGATAGGTGTTGATCACCTTGGCGATGGGTTGAAAACTGGAGTTGCCGAGGCCGCGGAATCCGGCAATGGAGATGGTCGTCAGCCCGGAAGAAAACCGGTCGAGGTTGGCGCCCGGTATGCCGACCTGCTCGGAGATGTTTTCTCCGAAGAAGAACGGAAAGACGTGCGAGGCGATACGGGTGTAGCCGAGACGCGTCTCGTTCACCAGGCTGGGCCGCAGCGTATGTACGTAGCCCAGCGCCGCCCCCTGGGTCCGGAGCATGTTAGGCCCGGAGAATCCCGCGCCTCCTTGGGCTTTTCCGGGCAGAAACGCCGGCACGATCGTCGTCGTGTCCCCGATCGAATAGCGCGCAAACAGGCTGGCACCCCCAAACAGCTGCTGGTCCACACGCAGGTCCACCTGGTCCGTATTCTGCTCGCGGACCGGGCTGTGAACGAAATTGCTGCTCAGCCCGGGTGCGTTGGGCTCGGGGTACAGCGCGATCAACCGCGCCGCAGGGGCGTCGAAGCGCGAGCTCGGGATCACGTTGCCCGGAAACGGACTCCTCCGATAGCTGCCATCCTGGAGGGTCGTCGTGAGCGGATCGTAGATCGTCGCGATGCCGGAAAAGTTACCCGTTCGCATCGGGATGGTGGGCACGGTGCTCACCAAGGTCTGACCCTTGCGCTCCCGGTACCCTTCGAAGCTGCCGAAGAAAAAGGTCCTGTCGCGAACGATCGGCCCGCCGAGGGTTCCACCGAATTGATTGAGGACGTAGTGCGGTTTCGGCTGCTGGCGCGGAGCAAAGAAGTGGCGCGCGTCCAGCTTTTCATTGCGCAGGAACTCGTACAGCGTGCCCCGGAACTGGTTGGTGCCGGACTTGACCGACACGTTGATGACGCCACCGGCGTTGCGGCCGAACTCCGCCGAGTAAAGGCTCGTCTGTACCTTGAACTCCTGGACGGCATCCACGGAGGGTTTGATGGCCACGGTCGTGTGGATCCGGTCGTAGTTGTCGATGCCGTCAATCAGATACGTGTTGCTGGAATCGCGCACCCCGTTGACGAACAGGGACGAGCGCGGCCTCGGGTCGTCCGGGCGGTCGCCGCCGCCGATCGTGCCCGGCGCTCCGAAATTCGCACCCGGCAGCAGGACAGCCAGCTGCGCAAAGTTTCTCTTGTTCAGCGGCAACTCCACGACCTCCCGGTTGGAGACCACCCGCCCCAGGGTCGAGCTTTCCTGTTCGACGACGGCCGCGGGCGCCTCGACGACAATCTGCTCTGTCAAAGGCCCGACCTCGAGCACGAAATCCACGCGCGCAGTTTGGTTCACTTGCAATTCGATCCCCCTGCGGACGGACTTCTTGAAGCCGCTCGCCTCCGCCGCAACGCTGTAGCGCCCCAGGCGCAGCACCGGAAAAGCGTAGATCCCTTCCTCGTTGCTCACCGTGGACAGAGAGACTCCGGTCGCTTCCTCGGTGACGGTCACGGTGGCGCCCACAACCACGGCTCCGGAGCTGTCGCTCACCGTGCCGCGCAAAGAAGCGGTGTTGACTTGGGCGAGGGCCACAACTCCCAAAGCCAAAACAGCTCCCAGCACTCGTGTGGAACATGTACGCCCCTGGACGGTCATACTCCCTTACCTCCCTTCCTGGATCTCCAAAACCCATGCCCCCTGGCGGGGCAATGTTTTCTCGAGCACCAGTCGGCCTGCCTCCCATCGGAACGCCACGGTCTGACCCGTCTCGATATCGCGCACGGCAGCCGGGCGAGAGGCGGCTCGCCAGCGAATCTGGGCCCCGACCGGGCGGTCCGCGTCGTTGAGCGCAAACAGCAGCGTGTAGCTCGGCCCTTCCAGCCAGCGGACTTCGACGCCGCTTGAAGCCTCCGCCGGCCGCCGGACGCCTGCCCAATCGACGATGCCCATGAAGAAACGTTCCAGCTCCGGGTTGCGTGTGCGCTCGTAGGCCAGACTCAAATAGGAGCCCGCCATCAGCGTCTGCCCTTTGCCATGCCGCGACGCCACCAGCGCCGGAGTCCCGTCTTCGAACACGGCCAGGACCTGACCGCCTTCGAGCGGCTCCAGCGCCTCCTGATACATCCGCCCAGGCAGGCGCGTGCCGACGGGGAGCCGCGCCAGGGCGGGGTGGGGGCTGCGGATCGTCAGCGTGGTGTTTTCGACCGGGCGCACCGCCTCCTCCCGCGCGCCGAACACGCGGTCCAGCCCGAAGCCCGGAATCGTGGGCGTGGCGTAACCGCGGTCATCGTTCCATGCGGCCCGCGCCTCCATGACGGCGAAGCCGCCCTCGGCCACGAACCGGGTGATCGCCCGCGCCGTGCCTTCCCGCATCATGATCGGGTAAGGCACGTAAAGTAATTTGTAACTTCCCACGCCGTTCTCTGCGAGATCATCAGCGTGCACATAGTCCACAGGAACGTTGGCGGCAAACAATGCTCTGTAAATGCCCAGCCATGAGTCCCGCTCCACTCCCTCGTACTCATCCTGCGCTCCCGGCATGGGCAACCGCCGGGGACCGCCCACCATGTAGGCCAGCGGGTTGTACACGATCGCCACTTCGGCCCGCGGAGGACGTGCCTGGAGAAATAACGAAGCATTCCTCGATACCGTCTTGCCGATCTCGCCGAGCACCTTTGCGCGTTCCGTAAGCCGCCCGTCCAGGTGGATGAGACCGAAGCCTCCTGCCTCGTAGCCCGAACTCATGGGGTAGAACGCGTAGTAATTCAAACCTTTCGCTCCTCTGGCGATGGCGCTCCAGGTCCAGTGGGTGAGGTCGGCGGCCGTCACTGGCGCGCTGACACGCAGGCCCACCGTCCCGAAGCCGGTTTGGAACTCCCCCAGGTAGAACCCGTCAGAGAAGCGATAACCGGCAGATCTGGCGAAATCCAGCCGTGCGGCCCGCATCACCGTATCTATGCCCACCGGCGCGGAGTGTTTGGGATACAACGACAGGCCCCAGTACTGGATCACGCGCGCCATCTTCCAATCGTCCGGATTGCCATGGCCCGCAAGTGGGTTAGTAACCAGCGCAGGCGATGCCGAGTGGCTGGTCACGACCCCGCGCGGCGCCTCCCGGAGCACGGCCTCCGCTTTTGCGCGCAGATCTTCGGAAAGTTTGTCCAAAATAAAGTAGCGCCAGTCTATGTAGTCCGTGTAAGAAAGAATCGTGCTGAAGCGGGGAGGCTCGATCTGGTCCCAGCCGGTAAACCTGCGGTACCAGGCCCGGTTGACGGCGTCGAGCGTGCCGTATTTCTGCTCGAGCCACCTGCGGAAACGCGCGCAGGTGTGCCGGCAAAAGCAGAACTCCGGATTGGTCAGGAACCGCATCGTGGCCCAGTTGATGATGTGCGGTTCACTCCACAGATCCCAGCCGTAAAACGAGCGGTGGCGGGCGGCTTCGCGCGCTGCGGCGGCGTAGAAGTCCAGCACGCGCCGGCGAACCCCGGGATGGTCGAAGCAGAAACCGGGCGCGGCCTGCGATTCCACCACGTAGCCGCTGTTGGCGACAAACTTCGAATCCGGGTACTCGGCTCCCACCCAGTCCGGCGCCGAATCAATGTAGACCTGCACCAGAACCTTGAGCCCGGTTTCTTCGGCCAGCTCGAGAAGTTGCCGCAGGTGCCGGAAATCGTACTGTCCGGGCCGCGGTTCCGCACTGCTCCAGTCCACCCAGCACTTGATCGAGTTGAATCCCAGGTCGCGGATGGTTTCCAGGTCGCGGCGCCACGCATCCCGCTGGCGTTCCGGATCGGCTTCGAGCATCGGCGCCCGCGCCTTGCCGCCGCCGTACCAGACGGCGAAGGGGAAAAAGGACTCCTCACCGCGGCTGCGGGCTTGATCGGGCGGAAAGTCCGAAGCCCAAAGCAGGCCGGAGAGACACAACGCTGCAACGCTTCGCATCAGGCGCTCCCAATCGCAGGTGTGGGATACGGTTCGGCCCGGGCGGCCGCCAGCTCGAGAACAATTTTGTAGCGGTCCGCCCGCATGGCCGACTCGACGAATTCCAGAATCCGCCCGTCCGCCAAGAAGGTAAGCCTCTCGGCAGCGAGCAGTGGGGACCCGGCCGGCACTTTCAAAAGCGAGGCGAGGTCGGCGCCCGCGCTCACGGCGTAGTGGCATTCCGTAGCCCGGGCCGGGCGCAGTCCGTAGTGATCGCGCAAAATCTCATAAAGGGACCGCGCCTCGAAGGATTCCGAAACCAGGCCCGGGGCCAGGTATAGCGGAATGTGGGCTTTCTGGAACCCCATGGGCTCACCATCGGCCAGTCTCAGTCGCTCCAGCCGGAAAACCTCGGCTCCGGCCGGGACCTTCAGCCGCTCCGCCAGTTCGGCGTCGGCGGCGACAACGCCCTGAAAAAGCACTTGCGAGGACGCCACACGCCCGTGGCGGCGCATCTCCTCGGTGAAGCTGGTCAACTCGCGCGGGCCTTGAGCCAGCCGCGGCGGGTTGACGAAGGTGCCCCGACCCTGCTCCCGCCGCAGGTAACCGGCGCGCGCAAGATCGGACAGTGCCCGGCGCACCGTGATGCGGCTGACTCCGTAGCGCTGCGCCAGCAAGTCCTCCGGCTCGAGCTTTTGGTCGGGCTTGAGTTCTCCAGCCTGGATCTTCCGCAGAAGGTCAAGGTGGAGCTGGTAGTGAAGCGGCAGAGGCGCCGCCCTTGTGAGCATATCAATATAACGATATATCCTATTGAACGGGTTGTCAAGTGGTCATTGACCTGCACCAAACGACACACGAGTTCCAGCGGCGCCTCAGGCCGAGCAGGGGCATCGCCGGCAACGGGATTTACGCCTCTCACAGTCGGCGTCGCAGTAAACTGATTAGGTCGTGCGCATGTGGAAGGACGTCGCGGTGGCGCTGTCGCTGGCCAATCTCTGCTTTTTCGGTGTCTGGTCTTCGCTGCTGGGAGATTTCCGGGATCCGTTTGCACGCTTGCGTCTTTCGCCGCCGGCCGAGTACGCCGGAGCCATCCTCAACGTCCTTTCCCTGGCGGCCGCTTTTTACCTGGTGATCTTCTCGCTGCGGCGGAGATTTCGCGGATGGAGGCTCCTGGCGGTGCTGGGAGGAATTGCGGCGCTCACATGGGCGCCGGCGGCTGCCTGTTACACAGTTTTGACACGATACCGCCCGCGCCCGTCGCTGGCGGCGCTGCCGGTTCCCGGTAACACGGTTGTGGTCATCGCCGCCGCATCCGTGCTATTGCTCTTGTTACTCCTCCCACGCCACTACCGCCGGATCGCCGCGCTGCTTTACGGCGTGCTTCTGGTCTTCTCGCCCTTCGTGGGAGTTACGTTCGCCCGGGCGGGCTGGCGGATGTATGCCGCCAAACAAGGCCCCGTGCTTCCGCCGCCCTCCGCGGAAATGCCCCGGGCTCAGCCTGCCTCCCGCGTGGTGTGGGTCGTGTTCGATGAGTGGGATCAGCGACTCACTTTTGAGCAACGCCCCGACGACCTGGCTCTGCCCGAGCTGGACCGGCTGCGGCGCGAGGCACTGTACGCCTCCGCAGCCTACGCCCCCGCTGAGCAGACACAGTATTCCATGCTTTCGACCATCTCAGGCGGCGTGCTCCTGCGGCTGGAGCCGGAACGCGGCCGCCAGCTCCGGCTGCTCTTCCGCGATCGTCCCGAGGCGGTTCTCTGGAGCGAGCACGCCAACCTGTTCCGGCGCGCGCGCCAGGAAGGCTTCCGCACCGCCGTCGTGGGATGGTACATCCCCTACTGCGCGCTGCTCAGCGACTCGCTCGACTCCTGCTGGCAGAGCGATCCGCTGGGCTCCTCCGGCGGATCCTCGCTGTCTCGCGTACTCGCCGGGCAGTGGCAGATCGTGGTCAAAAAAGCCGTCTTCTCGGTCTCCCCGGAATCCCTCGACGCGCTGCATCACAGCCAGCTTTTCGATCAAATGCTCCGCGAGGCCTCCAAGTGCCTCACGGATGCTTCTCTGGACTTGGTGCTCCTGCACCTGCCCATACCTCACGGCCCCTACTTCTATGACCGGCAGACCGGAACCTACCGGTTCGACATGGATCCCGTACTGGGATACTTCGACGCCTTAGCGCTGGTAGACCGCACCGTGGGGCAGTTCCGCCGCGATCTGGAGGCCGCCGGGCTGTGGGACCAGACCGCGCTTTTGCTCACTTCCGACCACTGGCTGCGGACCTCGGAGTTGATTGACGGCATCAAGGAGCATCGTGTACCGTTCTTGCTCAAGCTGGCCGGCAAGAGCAGGCCCGCCGTCTACGAGCACGCCTTCAACACGGTGTTGAGCCACGAGCTGATGCTGGAGTTGTTGCGCGGCCGGCTCCGCACTCCTGGCGGCGTTACGCGCTGGCTCGACCAGCACCGCGAGTCGGTCAGCATTGAGCCGGTCTACACGGGCGCCGGAGCGCCGGGAACGTAGCGGCGCGGCTCACGGCAGCTCGGCCAGCAAACGGTCCACTTCCTCTTCGCTGATGTAGAAGTGCGGCGAGGCCCGGATCCAGCCCTGGCGCGCCGCTAACACGATCCCTTTCCGGCGCAGCGCCCGTACCACGGCTTCGCTCTCTGCATCGTCCCGCCGGAAACTGATAATGCCCGATCCGTTTTCAGCATTACCGCGATGCAGGACTTGATAGCCCTTCTGCTTCACGCCGGCGGCGATGCGCTCGGTCAGGTGCAACAGCGTCTCGCCGATGCGTTCCACACCCACGCCCAGCAGGAACTCGATGGATGCCCGCAGCCCGAAGCAACCCACCGTGTTCAGCGTGCCGCACTCGTAGCGTCCCGCATCGGCACGCAGCGTCGTATCCCGGGAAGCGTAATCCGTGTAGCCGGCGAAATTGGTCCAGCCGATCTCCTTCGGCCGGACCATCTCCTGCACCGCGCGGCGCACGTAGAGCACACCGCAGCCCTCCGGCCCGAGCAGCCATTTATGTCCGTCCGCTGCCAGGGCGTCAATGCTCGCCCGCTCGACGTCCAGAGGGAAAGCCCCCAGCCCCTGGATCGCATCCACCAAGAACAAGCAGCCATGCATGCGGCAGATCCTGCCGATCGCCTCGAGGTCGGCACGGTACCCGCTCAAGTACTGGACGAAACTGAGGGCCAGCAGCCGTGCGCCCCGGCAGGCTTGCTCGATACGCTCGAGCGGGTCACGCACGGACAACCATTCCACGCGGACGCCCTCTGTTTCGAGCAGCTTCCAGGGAAAGTAATTCGCCGGAAACTCCTCGGCGAAAGCCACGAGCCGGTCTCCGGCTCTCCAGTCCAGCCCCATGGCTACCGTGGCAATCCCTTCGGAGGTGTTTTTTACGATGGCAATTTCCTCCGGACGCGCTCCGATGAGCCGGGCGGCAGCGGCTCGCAGTCCTTCATACGCCGCCAGCCAGTCGTCGTAGTGGAGCGCACCGAACTCGAGTGCGTCTTCGGTGAACTGCCGGATGGCGTCCGCGGCCGGCTTCGAAAGCGGCGCCACCCCGGCGTGATTCATATACACGAGGCGTGCCGTCACCGGAAAGTAGGCGCGGTACTGTCTCCACAGTGCGGTGTCTGTGCCGGCCGGTTGCGCACCGTAACCCATGTCCCCAAGTTTACGTTAAACCCAATAGGGACTCGGGCCCTTCGGGAGTATAATGTGGGCAGGGCCTCTGGACCCGGGAGGAAGCCAAATGAATCTCACCGCTCGCCGTACCCTGGGCATCCTGGCCGCGCTGGCGCTTCTGGCAGCGGCGCCTTCCGTCACGGCCAAGGACAAAAAGAAGGATCCCGACGAAATCGGAAACCGCGATGTCGGCAAGGGGATCAACTTGTATTCCCTCGAGAAGGAGATCGCGCTCGGCAAGCAGCTGGCGCAGGAAGTCGAACACCAGGCCAAAGTCATTGACGATCCGGTCATTGCCGAGTACGTGAACCGCATCGGTCAGAATCTGGTGCGCAACTCCGACGCCAAGGTGCCGTTCACGATTAAGGTGCTCGACGCCGAAGAGGTGAATGCTTTCGCTCTGCCGGGCGGGTTCTTCTTTGTCAACTCCGGTTTGATTCTGAGGGCCGACACCGAAGCGGAGCTGGCAGGCGTGATGGCGCACGAGATCGCTCACGTGGCGGCGCGGCACGGCACGCGGCAGGCCAGCCGGGCGCAGATCGCTAACATCGCCAGCATCCCCCTCATCTTCATGGGGGGCTGGACCGGATACCTTATCCGCCAGGGGGCGGGGCTGGCCATCCCGATGACGTTCCTCAAATTCTCCCGGGGCTTTGAGGAGGAAGCCGACCTGCTGGGGCTGCAGTATCTTTACAAGACGGGCTACGATCCCACTGCGTTCGTAGATTTCTTCGAAAAGATCCAGGCGCTCGAGAAGAAGAAGCCGGGGACGATGTCTTCAGTGTTCTCGACGCATCCGCCCACCGACGACCGCATCCAGAAGGCCCAGAAGAACATTCAGGAGATCCTGCAGGCGAAGCCCGAGTACGTGGTCAACACCTCGGAATTCAACCTCGTCAAGGCGCGCCTGGCTGCGATGCACAACCGCCGCAAGGTGGACGACAAGGACGTCAACCGTCCCACGCTCCGCCGCAGCCCGGGCAGCACGTCGCCGGTGGAAGGCGAGAGCAAGGACGAAAAGAAGAAGTCCGACGAAGACGAGCGCCCGACACTCAAGCGCAGGAACTGAGCGCGGAGCAGGCCGGTATCGGCCTGGATTGCTCTAACGCACGAAGCCCAGCTTCCTCAGGGAAGCCTCCAGTTCCGCCCCTTCGAAGTTGGTGAAGGCCGCGCGCTGGTAGCCGTTCTCGACGGCCACCCCGTAGGGGACGTCCGTGAACGGAAACGTCTTGCGCAGCAGTTCGGCGTCGCTTGTCAGCACGCCCTTCAGGCCGGTGGACTCCAGGAATTCGCGGCCGAATTGCGGTAGCTGCGTCGGTACCGCCACCACCCGCGTCTGGCCCCAGTTCAATCGGGCAAGCTCTCGCGCCGCGCGGTCGCAATGCAGGCACTCGGGGTTGAAAAAGAACAAAAAGAATCGTCCTTGTTCCAGCGACAGGGGCCGTCCCTCGACCTGGATGGAGTCCGGCGCCTTGATGCCCGTTTGCCGGGCCAGTGACACTCCGAGGGAGACGAGCGCGAACACGGCCACGGCCCCCAGCACCAGCGCCGCATTGCGCCGCCCCCAGGAGGGACGCGCCGCCCAGCCCGCCAGCCACGCCAGGGCCAGCATCACGGCGTCGCTCACGAAAAAGGCCGGGCCCACGGCGCGCTGGATCCAGGGGAAACAGTTGCACTCCTCGCCGCGCAGCACCTCGTAGTAGGCTGCGATATAGGCCATGAAGGCCACCAGCAGAGCGCCGGACAGCCACGCTCCCCAGCGGCGGAACCGGGGTACGAGGAGCAGCGTGCCGGCGAACGTTTCCAGAATTCCCAGCACCACGGCGGCAGGCAGACTCAGGAAGTGCGGGACCTGCGCCTGATGGAGGCGGACGGCCGCGCCCAGCGGATCGGAGATCTTCCAGACGCCCGCCACGATGAACGCCAGTCCGAGCAGTGTGCCGGCCACGCCTCCCGCCCAAGCCCGCCACCGCGGCAATTCCGCAAGGCCGGGCGCTTCTCCGGCGTGTGCCATACTGTCGTTCATGTTACTCATTCTAGCCATGTTCCCGGTGGCTGCGGCACAGCAACATGCAGACCTGGTGGTCACCAACGCCCGCATCTACACCGTAGACCCGGAGCGCCCGCAAGCCTCTGCGATCGCGGTTCGAGGCGCCCGGATCGTGGCGGTGGGTGAGGAGGTCTCGGCCTGGATCGGCCCGCGCACGCGCCGTGTGGATGCCGGCGGGGCGATGCTCATGCCCGGCTTCATTGACTGTCACGTGCACATGCAGAGCCTCGGGGAGACGCTCGAATCGCTCGATTTCCGCTACGTGCGCTCCATCGAGGAAATCGCCGCCGCCGTCGGCCGCCGCGCCGCACAGCTCAAGCCGGGCGAGTGGATCCGCGGCGCCAACTGGGATCAGACCCACTGGGGCGGGCGGTTCCCCACCGCCGAGCCCCTGACCCGCGCAGCTCCCGAGAATCCTGTCTTTCTCACCCGCGTGGACGGCCACGCCGCCTGGGTCAACCGCAAGGCGCTGGAGCTCGCCGGGGTGTCTGCGGCCACGCCGGATCCTCCCGGCGGGAAGATCATCCGCGATGCTTCCGGCGAGCCTACGGGCGTACTCATTGATCGCGCCCAGCAGCTTGTGGCTTCCAAGATCCCTCGCCCCACCGACGAACAGGTGCGCCGGCGCCTGGAGCTGGCGGCGCGCGAATGCGCGCGCCTGGGGATTACTACCGTTCATGATGCCGGCGTCAACGCCCAGGAGCTGGAAGCCTACCGCTCCCTCATCGCAGCGGGAAAACTTCCCGTGCGCGTCTACGCCATGATCGGCGGCGCCGGCCAGCTCTGGCAAGACTACCTCCGGCGCGGGCCCGAGATCGGCGAGCGCCTCACCGTGCGCAGCATCAAGCTTATGGCGGACGGGGCCATGGGCTCCCGCGGCGCAGCCTTCTTCGAACCGTACTCCGACGATCCGGGCAATTCAGGCCTGCTGCTGCTTTCCCGCGAGCAGATCGAGGCCGTGGCCCGCGAGGCGATCCGCAGCGGTTTTCAGGTCAACACTCACGCCATCGGGGATCGCGCCAACCGCATGGTCCTCGAGGCGTACGCTTCGGTGCTCGGGGGTAAGAATGACCGCCGTTTCCGGATCGAGCATGCCCAGGCCGTGGCCCCCGGCGACTTCGAGCTGTTCGCACGCTACTCGATCATCGCCTCCATGCAGCCTGCGCACGCCACCAGCGACATGCGCTGGGCCGAGGCCCGTATCGGGCCGGAGCGCATCAAGGGCGCCTACGCCTGGCGCCGCTTCCTCTCTCTCGGCGTGCCCGTCGCAAGCGGTTCGGATTTCCCCGTCGAGGAGCCCAACCCGCTCTGGGGATTCTATGCCGCCATCACACGGCAGGACCGGCAGGGCCAGCCGCCCGGAGGCTGGTACCCCGAGCAGCGCATGACGCCCGAAGAAGCGCTCCGAAGCTGGACGCTGACCGGGGCCTTCGCGGCCTTCGAGGAACACGACAAAGGTTCCCTCCGCCCCGGAAAACTCGCGGATTTCATTCTCGTCTCCGAGGACATCCTGCGCGCCGAACCCAAGCGCATTCTCGAAGCGCGCGTCCTCATGACGGTGCTGGGCGGCGAGATCGTCCACTCTGCGCTCCCATGAGACGGCTGCTCCTCGGGGCCGTGCTGTCGGCCTTTGCACGCGGCGCTGTCCTGCTGGACGAACCGGTCCAGGTTCCGCCGGGCGACTGGCGTCCGTTTCGGATTCTGCTCCAGCAGCGTCCCGCCGAAGTCAGTTGCTCGTTTGCCGTGCTCGAGGGCCGCGCGGGAGTCCGCGTGGCGATCTTGCAGGCAAGCGAGTACCGCCGCCTGCGAGCGGGCCGCCGCGCTCGCCTGCTGGTCTCCACCGTCTTTCAGCGCGCGGGCGGCTTCCGCTATGCACTCTCCGAGCCCGGCGAGTATGTCCTCATCGTGGACAACCGGCGCCAGATGCAAGCCCCGGCCCTCGTGCGCCTTCGCGTCTCCGTGGAGTTCCTCCCGCATCCCAGGGCGCGCACCTTGCCTCCCGAACGGCGGATGGCGGTCGTGGCTCTGAGTCTGGCGCTTTTCTTTGCGATCGTGTTATGGTCGGGCCGGCGCCTGCTGCGCGCTATGCGCGAGCAAAGAAATCGCGGATGGCCTCCGCCGTATACTTGACGTCCTCGTCGCTGTGTGCGGCCGAGACAAACGCGGCTTCGAACTGCGAGGGCGGAAAGTAAATCCCCCGCTCGAGCATGGCGTGAAAGAACGTGGCGAACCGCCGGGTGTCGGCGCGCCGCGCCGAGGCGTAGTCGGTCACCGGCTCGCTCGTGAAGAACAGCGTGAACATTGAGCCGGCGCGGTTCACCGTCACGCCGGCAGGGGCGGCAGCGGCAATTTCCGCCGTGCGGCGCTCCAGATCGCCATATACCTCCGGATGCGCCTTCAGATAGCGCAGCATCGCCAGACCCGCGGCTACGGCCAGCGGATTTCCGGACAGCGTCCCGGCTTGGTACACCGGTCCGGCTGGTGCAACCAGTGACATGACGTCCGCGCGCCCGCCGTAAGCGCCCACTGGCAGCCCGCCGCCGATCACCTTGCCCAGAGTGGTCAAGTCCGGGCGCACGCCGTAGACCTGCTGCGCCCCGCCGTAGGAGAGACGGAATCCGGTCATCACTTCGTCGAAAATCAGCAGCGCGCCGTATTGGGCCGTGAGCGCCCGCAGTCCTTGCAGGAAGCCCCGCACCGGCGGGACGCATCCCATGTTGCCGGCGACAGGCTCCACGATCACCGCCGCAATCCGGTCTCCGTGTTTGCGGAAGGCGTGCTCGGCCGCCTCGAGCGAGTTGTAGGGGACCGTGATCGTCGTTTCCGCGAAACTCGCCGGCACACCAGCCGTGTCCGGAATGCCGAGCGTAGCCACGCCGGAGCCGGCCTTCACCAGCAGGGAATCCACATGGCCGTGATAGCAGCCCTCAAACTTGACCACCATGTCCCGCCCCGTGTAGGCCCGCGCCAGCCGGATGGCGCTCATGGTGGCCTCCGTACCCGAGTTCACCAGCCGGACCATCTCGATCGAGGGGACCGCTTCCCGGATCGCCTCGGCCAGTTCGACCTCCCGCTCGGTGGGTGCGCCGAAGCTCGTGCCGCACCTGAGCGCCTCCTCCACGGCTTCCAGGAGCGCCGGATGCCGGTGCCCGAGCAGGAGCGGACCCCAGGAGCAGACGTAATCAATGTAGGCGTTTCCGTCGGCGTCGAAGATGCGGGCTCCCTCGCCCCGCAGGACAAACGGCGGCGTGCCTCCCACGCTCCGGAACGCCCGCACCGGTGAGTTGACGCCGCCCGGAATCACTTGCTGCGCGCGTTCGAACAGCTTCTCGGATCGGATCCGTTTCATGGCGTGTTCGCGGGGCCGGCTATGCTTCGCCCGGAGCTGCCCGGCTCAGCAGAAAATTCGTCACCGTCTCGAGCAGCGTCCCGTGCAGGTTGCGCACCAGGCGCGACTTCAGATCCATGTAGGGCTGCGTGCCGGCGAACAGATCCTGCATGATATCGCGGAAGCGGCCGCTGCGGCGCATGAACTGGATCATGCGCTTCGGCACGCCGCCCATCAGGAAGGTTCCGAGAAAGATTTTCTTGGCCAGCGACGCCGCAAAGGCCAGGTCTGCGGCGAAATCGCGGTCGAGCAACGCGCGGTAGGCGGCGGGCTTGTCCTCGGGCGCCTGGGCGTCGTCCAGCACCACCCCGGCCGCAAGATCCGCGGAGCGCAGCGCATAATAAAGTCCCTCGCCCGTGATGGGATCCACAAGTCCTGCCGCGTCGCCGGCAGCCAGCCAGCCGTGACCCGCCACACGGTTGCGGCTCCAGGAGCCTCGCGCCAGCGACGGAAGGACGTGACTATAGAAGACGCCGTCCTTCCAGCCAAGGCCTTTCTCCCTGAGGTACGCCTCCAGGCGGCCGCGCAAGACCTGCGCGGGCTCTCCCTTGCCGCAGATGCCCACCGACAGATGCCCGCAGCGCGGGAAGACCCAGATGTAGCCCTGCAAGCCCGGCAGAAACTGGATATCAATGTGTTCCTGCTCGGCGGGTAAATAATAGCCAAGGGCGATCATCGTGTCGGCGGCGGTCCAGGCCGTTCCCACTTCGCGCAGCGGGTTGCGGGCCCCCGTAGCGACGATACAGAAGGATGCCTCTGCGCTGCCGTGCGTCGTCTCGATTCGCCAGCCGCGGCCGAGAGGGCTGAGGCGTAGCACCCGCGTCTTCTCAATCCGCGCCCCAGCGCGCGCCGCCCGTTCCAGCAACATCTGGTTGAGGTCCAGGCGGGAGTAGACAACGAGGGGCTCCCGCAAGCTGATGTCCACGTCTCCTGCACCGGGAGCCGCAAGCCGCAGCCGGCGGATCAGCTTCTTGGGCTTGCCGTTGTCCAACAGGAAGGGATAGCGGTGATACGCCTTGAAGGTGAGCCCGCCGCCGCAAGGTTTTTCCCAGGCGAGGCGGTCGTCGAAGACCATCACCGGCGCCCCGGCAGCCGCCAGTCGTTCGGCCGCGAACGCTCCGGCCGGCCCGCCGCCCAGTACGGCAACGGGATTCATTTCGGCGCCGCGCTGCCGGTTCCGCCCACCGGCGGATGGCCGGGCGGAAGGCCTCCCGGCATTTCTCCCGTCTCTCCGTGAGGCACGCGCCCCGCTTCGGAGCGGCTCTTGACGACCCAGCGCCGGCCCCGCTTCTCCAGCGTGTAGTTCATGGTCATGCCCGGCCCGGCTTGGGCGCCTTTGGCGCGGAAATGTACGGTCGCGTCCGCCTCGTTGTTGCGGAAGGTTACCGAAGTCACCTCCACCTGCATGGAGGCGACGTTGAGGTTGGCGCGCGTCGCCAGATGGTCAATCACTCCCTGGCGCACGGCCTCTTTGGTCTCCATGCCGCGGTTGCACGCCCCCAGCACGAGCAGCGCCGCCACGGCTGTGATGCCGCCGGATTTCACACTCCGATTATACTGAGGCCACACCACATCCTGAGGCGGCCGCTCTTTCCACTGAGGGGCGCACGGGCCCGCCCCGGTCGCCGGCCAACACTTGCGAGCTTGAACCTTATAGTCGCTGTAAGGTTCATCATGAAGGTATGGCCGCGATGCGGTCGGGAACTCACGCGATGAAGATTGGTGAAGTGGCTGCACGGACGGGCCTGACCGCGCAGGCCATCCGCTACTACGAGCGCGAGGGGCTGCTGCCGCGGGCAAATCGCACGCACACCGGATACCGCCTCTACGGCCCGGAGACCCTCAGCCGGCTGGCGTTTATCAAACAGGCGCGGCAGCTAGGCCTGTCGCTCGAAGAGATCAGGCGCGTTCTGGACATGAGCGATTCGGGCAGAGCGCCGTGTGGCCAGGTCCGCGCGCTGCTTGCGGGGAAGCTGGAACACCTGGATCGTACGATTGCGGAGCTCGTGACTCTTCGAGACCAACTCCGGCGATTCCTGTCGAAAATCGCCGGAATGCCGGATCAGGCCGACACCTCCGGCCACATCTGCCGGCTGATCCAAGTGGCTGCGGCGGTGCCTCCCGGCGCCGCGGGAGCCAGACCAGGCCGGTGAACTCATGCTCCGGCAGCTCACGGTTGTCACGCTCATCGTGGACCTGAGCACCCGTTGCGCGCTTGGAGCGGGCCACGGGCCGGTTTTCGGACTCGCCACGCCCACCAACAGCCGCGGGGGCTGGAGTCTGGATCTCGGCCTGATGGGGCGCGCGGGCCCGGGGCGTCCCGGCGCCATGCTCCGTGCCATGCTCAGCTACGGGATCACGGCAGACTTCCAGCTTTCCCTTTCCGCTCCCCTGGTGCTGTCTTCCGCCCCGCTTGCTCCGGCCCGCGTCACGGGCATGATGCCGGCGAGCGGCGACTTCGAAACGATCGCGGCATGGCGCTTCCATCGCCGCGCCACTGGCGTCGGCAGGCGCTTTGAGAGCACGGCTTACGGTGGCCTGATTGTTCCCGGACCTCAAAGGCCGGCGGGGATGCTGGGCGATCTTCGCAAAGCGCCCGGATTCTATACGGCCCTCGCCACGGGCATGGCCTCGCGGAGCCACTACTTGTGGGGCGGACTCGGCAGTGCCCGCTTCGTTGAAGCGCGTGGCGATCGCAGGTCGAATGTTTTTCTCTACAGCCTGGTCTGGGGCTACCGGCCTCCGGGTTGGCGCAAAGAATACCCGCAATGGGATTGGCGGTTGTTCGTGGAAATGACGGGCGAGAAGACGGGCCGCCTCCGTCATGCCGGCGCAGTTGTCGGGGGAACCGGCGGCCATCAGATTTTTCTCGGTCCGGCGCTGTTGGGGATCTACAAGAACTACGCCGTCGAGGCTGGAGTCCAGCTCCCGGTCTTCCGCCACGCCGGCTCGCTGTATCCGCAGGAGCGCTTCCGAGTGGCCGTGAACCTTAGTTACTTCTTCTGAACCAGGAGGATCAGGTGCGCAAAGCGGGCGTTTTCGCAGTTGCATGGCTGCTGGCCGGTACGGCAGTTCGGGCGGAGTTCCGGCAGGTGGATTTGACTATCTTCGGAATGGATTGAGCGGTCTGCGCACACGCCGTGAGCGTGGCCATGAAGAAGATTCCCGGGGTGGAGTCCGTGGAGACCAGCCTCAGCCGGGGCCGGGCGCTCATCCGGTTAAAGCCGGGCAACACGGTAAAGTTTCAGGACCTTCTCGGAAAGGTGCGCGACAACGGCTTCACCCCGAAAGAGGCAGCCGTGATCGTAGAGGGGGAAGTGGCGCCTCAGGCCAGTCGGTGGGCGCTCAGGATCCCCGAAACCGGTGAGACCTACCCGCTGGTCTTCGCCTCTGCCGGGGCGGGGAAACTACCTCCTCCCGGCAGGCGAATTGTCGTTACAGGCGTCGTCGCCGGCATCGGGGAACCGAACGCTTCCAACTCGATCCGCGTAAGGGCTTGGGAGGCGGCGCGCTAACAGTTTGCGCAGTTTTACCAAACGAAGCCAAAACCTCGGGAATCCTAACCGGCGTCAGGCGTGGCTCTTACAGGGGCGGTGATTCGATCCGGTCACAAGGGTGCCGCGGTAATTTCCCCCTTTGCTCCGGCAACTTAGACCTCCGGCCCGGCGGTCGTGCGGCCGGGGCCGCTAGGCTCGAAACGGGAGGCCTTTTTGCCCGAGCGGATTTACAAGCTCCAGCCCGACCGGACCATACACCTTCGCGGATTCGACGCTCTCGGCGCGGCCGCCGCCATCCATTCAGCCACTCCGACCGGGTTCAAGGTGAGCGGGGTGTTCCGCGATCCGGCAGACTTTGCCGTGCTTGTGCTTTATGACGCCGACAATTTCTTCGAGCATCCACGGCTCAAGTATCTTCCTGACACCAACTTCTCAGGCCTCACGCTCACCTTCGACGTCCATTACTCCGGACTGATGCCGCTCGATTCTCCCAAGTTTCCCACGATTGACTGGCCTTATCTGGACGTGATTCGGCCGGACGGAACCAGTGCGCGGATCCGCCTCTTCGATCACGCCCAGCTTGTCGGAGGCGCCTATACCGCCGCGTCCGGAACCTTCGTCATCGAGGATAACGGGCTCCAGCCCTACGACCGCATTACGCTGTGGTATCTGAATTTCGCCTTCGACTACATCGTGCCGGACACACAGCCGCTCCCGACGGCCGCCGACGTGGCGGCCACTCTGGCCGCGCAGATCAACAGCGTGGACTGGGAAGCCTTCGGCGTGGCCATCGGACTCCAGGCCGAGGCCACGGGGAACGTGCTCCGAATCACGGCGGAGCGGCCGGGTGTGGACGGCAACATGATCACCATTTACGCCGTGAGCAAAAACGACCGCCTGCGCACCGACCAGGCGCGCATCAAACTCCAGGGCGGCAGTTCCGACGCCGTCTGGCGCATCACGCTCGACTTTGACGCTCTCGGCATCCCCCAGATCCGGCAGATGTGGCTGACTTTCGCTCCCCCGCTGGCCGACGGCGCGCCGTTTACGGACACCGAGTGGGAGGCCGTATTCACCAACTGGACGGTGGCGGGCCCCGAATCGGTCCGTGCGCTTCAGGTCGCCGGCCCGGAGAGCCTCCGCATCGAGGAAAACGATTCCTGGTGTTCCTATACGGGCCAGTGGGCCGTTGAGGAGGGTTTTTATTCGGGCGGGTTCGCGCGGCGTGCTGCCTCTGTCGGAGACGCCGTGACGGTCTATTACTACTGCCCCGCGGTCCACGACCTCTACGTCGGGACCTCGCTCTACACCGATCGCGGCGTGGCGGGAATCCGCCTCGACGGCGATGCGGAAACCGACCTGGACTGCTACCTGAACACGGAACCTGCCGTCAACACGCGCCGCCTGGTGCGCTCCGCCGTGCCGCCGGGAGAGCACACCGTCACCATCCGCCTCAAGTCCGGCGGCTACTTTTATTTCGATTTCCTGGAAGCTGCCGTGCCCACCGATGTGCCGGATCCGCTGCCGGCAGTCACCAACCTCTCACCGGCGCTGGACTACAGCACGGATCACACCTACAAGCTCCCTCCCGCGCGCCTGCTGTGGAATTTGGACAAGCTCGGCTTCCATGGCCCGATGAACGAGTACATCGGAGTGTTTTGGTGGAATCAGCGGCGCCGGGTCGAAGCCTTCATCCCCAGCGTCCAGGTCACTTTCTCAGGGCAGTTTCAACCCGGGGACCAGATTTTTCTCGAAATCGGCGGCCAGTTCGTGGGAAAGACGGTTTTTCCGAACGAACCCAACTCGGTTCTGGCGGCACACTTCGAGTATTTCATTAACGCCACCTTCGTCGGCGTGTGGGCCTCCGCCTCCGGGGACGTACTCACCATAACCGCGCGTTCGCCCCAGCCTGCTTATTCTTTTACTTTCAATGCGTGGACGGAAAATACTTCTGGTTCTACTGGAACTGTGGCGGCCGCTGGATCTTTGCAGGGTGGGCAGCCGGGCCGGTGGGTGATTGATCCCGCGCTGGCGCCGCCGCTCAACCGCGCGGCCCGCGACTGGCACGCTGATTTCTACCGGGAGTGCCGGAGCCGGGGCAGGGAAGTCGTCACCGCAGTCTCGATGGAGCTGGTCAATCCCCCGGCAGAGTTTGCGGCCCGGTTCCCCGACGGAACGCCGGTCGAAACCTCGGTGGGCTTCGGCAATCTCGTCTCCACACATTGCGCCTTCAACGCCGCAATGCTCAGCTACCAGCAGGGCGTGTTTCAATCCCTTGCGGACCTGATGCAGGCCGCGGGCCTGTCGCCCAACCTTCAGTTCGGCGAGTTCTGCTGGTGGTACTTTTCCAACTTCTCCGCGCAGAATCCGGGCGGCGGCATGGCCTACTACGATGCCGACACTCAGTCTGCGGCGCTTGCGGCGCTCGGGCGCCCGCTCCACGTGTTCACTTCGCCGGACGACGATCCCGGAATCAACGGCGGCGCGGATGCCGGCTTTCTCCGCGACCGGCTGCGGGATCACGTAGCCGCCATCGTCTCCCATGTACGAAGCTTCCATCCCGGCGCCGCTTTCGAGGTGCTGTTCCCCTACGACGTCAACCACCCGCGGCCTGCCGGCATGCATCAGCTCGGAGGCCGGTTGAACCGTTTTGTGAACCTGCCGGCCGAGTGGGAGGACAAAACCACCAGCGGACTGGATCGCTTCAAGCTCGAAGCTCTCGACTTCGGCGCGTGGTCGCGGGATCTGGACTTGGTGCGCGCGGCTCTGGCGTTCGCGCTGCACCAGCTGAACTGGCCCAAAGATCTCCTGCGGCACCTGGTTCCGGTGTTCCGGCCTGCCAGCGCCTGGGAACGAGAAGCGCTGATGGCCTTGGGCGAAGGCTTCCCCGCCGTTAACCTCTGGGCCTTTGACCACCTTTCCATCTACGGCCTGGCTTTGCGCCCGGCCATCGGCATCGGCTCAGCCAAGCGGTTCGGATAGCGGACGCGTTGCAGATTACATCTCCGTTACAATCGGGGATTGAGTTCCCGCAGGCTTCCAACCGTCCTGTTGCTGAGTTTGCTCGCGCTCTGGCTCCGGGCTCCGGCGTCTGGCGAAGGTCTCGAGGTCTGGAATACCACTGAGGTGGTCGCCGTTGAATCCGGCCGCTTCGGCTGGAGCCTGTTCGGCGCGGTCCGCACCCGCAGCCGTTTCACCCACGCCTACGACTTCCGGGCCGGTTCCCAGCTCGGCGTGAAGTTCGGTTCGCGGTTTTCGTTGGCGGGCGGCTATCTGCGCCGCAGACTCGATCCCACCGGGCGCAGCGCTCACTGGGAGCATCGCGTCTACGGCAGTCCTGCTGTCCTGCTTGCTTCCCGCCCGCTACAGATCAAATGGACCACGATTATCGAGCGGAACTTCGGAATCCCAAACGCCCCCGCCTACAGCCGCTACCGGCCCCGCCTGGACTTCGAAAAACGCCGCAAGGGGTTCTCACCTTTTCTGGCAGAAGAATTCACCTTCCGCCGGGAGGGCTTCGTGCGGTCGCGTAGCGCCGCCGGGATCCGCTGGCGTTCCGAGTCCGGCGTCACGGTGGAAGTCGCCTATCAGTTCGACACGGCAAAATCCGGGAACGCCTGGATTCCTCGCCATGCGATTCGCACGGTTTTGAGTTTCGGCCTGCCCTTCAACCACCACTGAGCGTGCGTCACCAGATATATTCCTTGGCGATCTCCCGCCGCGCGTGACTGTCCAGGACGTGCACGACGCGGATCTTCTTGAGCTTGTCGGGCGAGAGCTGGCCGATGGGAATGTAAATGATGTTCCGTCCGAGGCGGGACGCGATGGAGCGAAAAATCGAACGGGGCGGGCGCGCCGCCACGTAAACGACGTGCCGCTGAAGCGAATAGTCCAGCGCCGCCAGCAGCAGCCGCTCGGGCTTGGTCTCGGCAAAGTCATAGTCCGGATCCGTCCAGACGTCCACCATGCGTCGCGGCGGCAGACTCATGAGAAATCCGCCGTATTCCGCGCGGCCGATGCCGGGGCCCACCAAATGCTCGAACGGGTCCGTCGAATAAAAGGCCATGTCGGACTCGTTCTGGTGCTCGCCCAGCCATGTCGTCAGCCACGGGTAGCGGTTGTCCCGGTCCTCGTCGAAGATGACCACGACCGAACCCACATCGCCCGGGATCTTCTCGAATTGCCGCACGTAGATTTTGCGCTCGTGCCAGTTGCGGATCGTCTCCCGCAAATCAATCCCGTCCAGCAAGGAGGTGGTGAAGGGTTCGGTGCGCACGCGTTCCTCCGAGAGAATGCTTTTGGCCTTCTTCTTGAGGAAGCGCCCGAAATCCTCGACCACGATGTCCTCCGGCGGGTAGGAGCAGATGGCGTTGCCGTCCAGCTGCATGGCCCACTCGCCCGGGAACCGCTCCTTTTTGCGCGGCTTGAGGCCCACGGGACGCAGCCGCTGCTTGGGGCGGGGAAGGCGGCGCCGCAGGCGGATCTTTCGCGTCTCAAGCCATACCTCCTCGCCGGACAACGTCACCGTGGCCAGGTCGCTCGAGGTTCGTTGCAGCGGATAGCGGTTGGCGGTTTCCCATACCTCCCAGGCGTAGTTGTCGTCCACGACGGCGCGGGCGGCCACGGTGAGATCAAAGAGGCTCGCGGCGAGGTCCCCTGAGGTGAGGGCCAGATTCCGCGTGTAGCGCGCCAGGAGCATGCGCTGCCAGTGGCTGAGGCGTTCTCCCGTGTTCTTTTCGTAGCTTCGCTCCGCCTCGCGCAGCAACTCCAGTTGCACGCGCCGCCGGTCCAGGGAGTTCCGGTCCTCAAAGCCGATCCGGTAGCCCTCGTAGCGGTGCTGCAAATACGGGTATTCGGTGGTGATTTCGGCCAGGCAGTCAGGGTGCGGATTCAGCAGCCGCACGCCGTCGCGTCGCGTCCGCGCCATGGGCTGAGCCTGCGGCTCCTCCATGGCATCGAGCAGCGCATCGAGCAGGTTCAGCGACACGACCACGAAGACCCGGGCCGTCGGATCGGTGCCCTGAAGCTTCCAAGCCATGCCGGCGGCGTGCGCCGCGATGGCGTCCGAGCGCGGCTGCGGCCAGAGGCGGTAGGCCTCGACGTACTTTTCCAGACCGATGTGGCGGATGGCGTAAGGATCCGGGTAGCGGTCCGGCAGGTGCGGCCTGTCGCCGAAATCCGGCTCCATGAAGACCACCTCGGCGCCGAGCGCCAGGCCGGTGCGCACGGCTTCCACGAACGGGTCCGCCGGCTCGACCGGGACGTACACGGCGCGGTCCTGTTCGCCGTTTTCTTCGGGGTAGAGAATGACGGAGATCTCGGGCAGCCGCTCCACAGCGCGCCGGTAAGCGGTCTCCAGAGTGCCCGGCAGCTCGACCGCGACGACCTGCGGGCGTTCGGCCAGCAGCCGGTCGAGTACTTCCACAGCGAACTCCAGGCGGCCCGGAACCACCGGGAAGTACGTAAAACGGCCGCGCCGCAAACTGGCGGCTTCCTGCACGAGCCCTTCCGGCTCAGGCACGGACTCGGGGGACATACCGCATCGCTTCCTCGCCGAGCGTTTCGAGGATGGCCGTCTCGATGGCGCGCGCCTCCGCAAATCCGGCCGACTCGATCAGCTTCATGGCGAAACGCGCGATGTTGATTCCGTCACGCACCGTGTAGCGCTCCTCGGCGGCGTGCGCCTGCTGGAGAAACTCCGTGACGTACTGGAGAATGCGTTCCTGGCCGAACGGCAGGTTCTCGCGGAGGATCTGGTATTCCTCATCGCGCTCCGGGAAGTCGATCAGAATCTGCGGCTGCAGGCGCGAGTGGATGTATTCGGGCAGGTCGAAGGTGGAGGCGTCGTCGTTCAGGGTGGCCACGAAGCGGAAGTTGGGGTGAGCCTGGATCTTGACGCCCGCCACGATGGATTCCACATAGCGCCGGCTGTCGAGCAGCGGCGCCAGGCTGGCCCAGCTCTTCTCGCTCATACGGTTGCCTTCGTCCAGGATCGCCACCCCGCCGCGAATCATGGCGGTCACCAGCGGCGAGGCGACGTAGCGCAGACGCCCTTCGCCCTCGATGACCGGCGTCACCAGCAGGTCCTCCGGACGCGTGTCCACGGTCGCCTGCATGATGTAGACTTCGCGGCCCAGCCGCTTGGCGGCGGCGTAGGCGAGCGTGGTTTTGCCCACGCCCGGCTTGCCCACCAGACGCGGGTTCATGGGTTGGTCCTGAGGGTCCACCACCAGCCACGCTGCCAGCAGCTGGCGCATCGCCTCTTCCTGTCCCACCCACCGCACCGGGATTTCGTCCGGATGCGCCAGGTGCAGCGTGACCCCCTCGATTTCCACCGTCATACCGACTATTTTCCTACAGCGGCCCGGCGGCGCCGGCTGAGCTCTGCGGTGTGTGCGAGCTACGGGTTCTGCCGACCCGCGCGGGCCAGTTCGCTGTCAATGATGCGTGTGAAAGCCTCGAGCGGCTGCGCGCCGCCGAGCAGAATTCCGTTGATCAGGAACGCCGGCGTTCCGCTGATGCCCAGCTCTTCGGCTTGCCGCGCATCTGCCTCGACTCCGGGGCGGTGCCGCCCGGAAGCCAGGCACTCCTGGAACCGCGGCGCATCCAGTCCAATGGAACGGGCCAGCTCCCCAAACACATCTTCGTGGAGCGCCGGTGCGGCAAACAGTGCGTCGTGGTAGTCCCAGTAGCGTCCCTGCTCGCCGGCGCAGCGGGCCGCCTCGGCCGCCTTCCGGGCCTGCGGATGGATGGACAGAGGCAGGTCTTTGAACACCAGGCTCACCTGATCGCCGTAGCGGTCGAGCACCTCACGAAGTGTCGGCGCCACCCGCTTGCAATACGGACACTGGTAGTCGGAAAACTCGACGATCGTAACGGGTGCGCCGGCAGGCCCGCGTCGCGGAGCGTTGCCGATCTCGACGGCCATGCGCGGCGGTTCGATCAGGATCGCCACCGAGCTTTTGGCGCGCAACGATTCGAGGAACTTTTGCCGCGCCTCGGCGGTGCGCATGGATTTCAGGTTTCGCGTCAGCTGGTCGCGCACGGCCTCCAGCGGCTGCCGCAACCGGTCCCGCTGGCCAAGGTAGAACGCCTCCACCTCCGCCGGAGACGGATCCGCCACGCGGGAGTCCACTTCCCGCCGCAGCAGCTCTTCGACACTTAGCTTTTTGGCTGCGGCCGCCTTTTCGAGCAGCCTGCGGGAGACGGCCTCCTCGAGGGCCCGCAGGCGCAATTGATACGCCTGCTGCTCGAGCTGGCGGAGCTGCGACTGTATGCCCAGTTCGTTTTCGAAAATCGGTTCCCCATCCAAGGTTGCGACTTGGCGATCGGCGCACAAGAGGATGTCCACCGCCGCCAGAGCCACGACCAAGCCCGCCGCCCTCGTTCTGCTTGCCCGCATTCCACTGCCCCCTTGTTACGACATGTTTTGATCATCCGCGGCGCGCCGTTGCCGCCATCGCAGCGCGGCGGCTCCCGCAAGTCCCGCCAGGGTCATCAAAGCCCCGAACTGGACGGAAAGAGGCCGGTACTTCATTTCGATCCAGTGCCGCCCGCGCTCCACGACGACGCCGCGCAGCGCGGTGTAGGCCGCATAGAGCTTTGCCGGCCGGCCGTCCACGGCTGCAATCCAACCCGGAAAGAACGTCTCGCTCACGACCACCATGCCGCGGCAGCCCATGCGCGCTTCGAGCACGACACGGTTCGGTTCGCGCCGCACAAATCGAACTTCGTCGGTTTCGCCGCAAGTCTCCAGTGCGGGAGCTTCGCCAAGCAGGAACGTGCTCCGGCGCAAATCGAATCCGGAATCATCCAACACCGTTGCAATCTCGCGCTCGTGTGCCAGTGACCGCACCTGATGGACCGTCCAGGCGCGCGGGAACGCATTCGGGTTGCGATACACTTTCAACCCGCTCGCGCTGCGGTAGACTTCCTCCTCGCCCGGCCCGGCCTCGCGCGCCACCGAGTAGTTCACTGCAAACAGCGGCCAGGCTCGCGGATGGTGGTAGGGAAGCCGGAGCAAATTCTCCGAAAGGCTGGCCAGATAGCCGCCCATCTGATCAATTCCATACCAATCTCCGAAGTTGTAGGGGATGTCCTGGTCTGAGACGCGCACCCGGACCGGGAACGGCTGGGACTGAAGAAAAGACGCAATATCAGCGTGTTCCGTCAGTTTTTTCACGTAGATGTTTCGGTTGCTGTCTTCGCGGTGCGGCCAGTAGAAACCGGTGGAATTCCCCAGCTCCAGCAACAGCAGGCCGACTGTGCACGCGATGACCGCTGTCCGGGTGATTCTCCGGCGATTCCAGGCCGCCAACAGCGCAGCCAGCAGCAGAGCGACCAGAGCCGTGACGCCGGCACGATCATCTCCCGGCCAGCGCTGGATAAGAGCCAGCACGAACAGGATCGCCAACACAAAGGCGCCGAACCATGCTGCCGCGCCGGCCACCCTCCGCACGACGGCGCTCCCAGGGCTGTCAAGCAACCGATCCAATCCCCAAGCGATTAGCACAGCAATTCCGAAGTGAAAGATGAAGATTGCCATGGAGGGATTCCGTGCCTTCTCGACCATGGGAACCAGGCTGTAAAGCACGCCGTGGAGGAGGCTGTTGCCGCCGAGGGAGAACAAGAGCCCTCCGGCGGCGATCGCCGTGAACAGGCGCACCGGCGGATGGCTCCAGGCCAGGACGACCGCAAGGGCGGCCAGCGCCAGAGCCGTGATCCCGCTAAATGGATCCGCATGGCGGTGCATGCCCGGAATCACGATGCCGAGCAGGGAAACGGGCTTGAGCGAAAATGTCGCATGGACGCTGTACGGAACCGGCTCATTCCACGCCTTGGGCTCCGCGGCGCCCACCCAGCGTTTGGCCAGCCGGCCGTACTCGTAGGCGGGCAGCGTCTGTAGGCCGCTGGTGAGCAGCGCGAAAACGACAAACAGCAGCGCGCGGCGCGCCATGGCCAACTCCGGCCGCCGGGTGCGAAAGACAAAGTAGAGCCACACGGCCCCGGCAGCGAGCGAAGTAAAGATCGGGATCTGATGGTGCCCGCTCAGCCAGGAGATCCCGAGAAAACATCCCGACAGGGCCGCGCTCGCCGTTGGGCGCACACCGCGGGCCGCGCGCAGCAGGAACAGGAACACCAAGGGCGCCCACACGGCGCCGTTTAACATCTGCGGCCAATCGGTGGTTCCGATGTAGCCCCCGAGGCCGAACGATACTCCGGCCGCGATCGAAGCCGGGCGCGAGCGCCCCAGATCGCGGCACAGCCAGTAGCAGAACAAGGCCGCCATGTAGTGGATGAACACGAAGTACCAGTTCAGCCACAGACCCCGCATCCAGCCGTTCCGAAGCGGGAGCAGAAACAGAATCCAGTTGAGCGGGTAGGCCGCGCCGGGCTGCCCCTGCCCGAGCAGCGGCTGGCCCGCCCACAGATAGGGATCCCATAGCGGCACCCGCCCCTGGCGCCACTCACCGGCCTGGAACTGCAGCCAGGGCAGGACCTGGTTGGTCAGGTCGGGACTGTCGAGCCACGTGTATTGGTCGGTCAGCACCAGCTTCCAAAAAAACCCGACCGTGAGCAGCAGGAGAACGGCGGGGCCGGCCCACCACCGCCCGGGGCGTGCCGCCGGTGGCTGTTTTAGAGCAGACTGGTGCTTTTCAGCCAGAACCATCGCCAGCCATGATAACTAGAATTTTAGAAAAATCAAAGAGTTAGAGCTCTGGTCCCTGGAATGCCCTAAAGAGGGCGGCCGGCAGGTGAGGCCATGAGGACCGTCAAATCACCATCCAGGAGGCGGGCAATGCGTTGGGCAGCGTCGGCAACGTTACTGGCCTTGGTTTTCGCCCCCGCGGTCAGCGCGGAGGATGACGATGCTCCTGGCCGCGGCGTGGCGCGCATCAGCCTGATCAGCGGCGATGTGTCCGTCCGTCGCGGAGACTCCGGCGACTGGGTCGCCGCCGCGGTGAATGCGCCGCTGGTTGTCGAAGACCGCGTGCTCACGGGGCCGGGTTCGCGGGCGGAGGTCCAGTTCGACTGGGCCAACATGATCCGCCTGGCGGGCGACACGGAGATCCGCCTGGCGGAACTGGAACACCATCGCTACATGATTCAGATCGCGCGCGGAACGGTGATGTTTCGCATCCTGCGCGACTCGGAAGCCGAGGTGGAACTGAACACTCCAAGCGTCTCGGTGCGGCCGCTGCGCAAGGGTGCTTACCGCATTACGGTGCGCGAGGACGAATCCGAGATCACCGTCCGTTCCGGCGAAGCCGAAGTGTTTACGCCGCGCGGCGCCGAACGGCTGCGCGCGGGCCGCACCATGCTCGCGCGCGGCACGCGCGCCGACCCGGAATACCGCATCGTGGACGCCGTAGCCTACGACAGCTTTGACCGGTGGAACGAGCAGCGGGACCGCTACCTGTCGCGCTCCCGCAGCTACCGCTACGTGCACCGCTCCATCTATGGAGCCGAAGATCTGGACGATTACGGCGACTGGCATTACGTGGCGCCTTACGGCTGGGTGTGGACGCCGCGCGTGGTGGCCGGCTGGTATCCCTACCATTACGGCCGCTGGATCTGGGTGGATTGGTACGGCTGGACGTGGTTGAGCTACGATCCGTGGGGCTGGGCGCCTTTCCATTACGGGCGCTGGTTCTACCACCGCCCTTACGGCTGGTGCTGGTGGCCCGGGGGCGTCTACGTACGCCATTACTGGCGCCCGGCCCTGGTGGCCTTTTTCGGGTGGGGTCACAAGGGCTTCGGCTTCAGCGTAGGCTTCGGCTTCGGCCGGGTTTTCTGGGTGCCTCTGGCTCCGTATGAGCCTTTCTACCCCTGGTACGGCCCGCGCTACTACCGGCGCTTCCGTCACGGCTTCGTGGACAACAGCATTACGGTGGTCAACAACATCAACATCGTCAACGTCTACCGCAATGCGCGCATTCATGGGGCCGTAGCGGGCCTTGACGCTTCGGATTTCTCAAGAGGCCAGACACGCAATCTGATCCGCATCGGACCGGAAGAGGCTCGCCGGGCAAGTCTGATCCGTGGCATTCTGCCCGTGGCGCCCGAGCGCGACAGCCTGCGTCCGGTCAACCGGGAGGTGACGGTTGCCAACCTGGCACGCGAAGTTCCCGAGGGACGTTTCTTCAGCCGCCGCCCGCCCGCTCCCGTGGAACGGATTCCTTTCGAGGAGCAGCGGCGGAGCCTGGAACAGCTTGTGCGGCGCGCAGACCCGGTCCGCCGGGCTGAGGGCTTTGCGGGCGCCGCGCCGCAGGGGGACAATCCCGCCGGCGCGATGCCCCGGACTGCCGGACCTGAGAGTCTCAGGCGTGAGACGGCCCGCGAGACGGCGGCGCCGGACGCCGGCGGAGGTCTGGTCCGCACGCCTGTAGAGCGGAGGGAGGGCTGGCGCATCGTGGGCCGACCCCAGGCCGAGGAAGCCGAACAGCCCGCCCGGGGCTGGCGGCGTTTCGGCGAACGCATCGAAAACCCTGCGGCGGCCTCCCCGGTACCCTCCGTCCGCGAAGGCGCCGAGGGGAGGGAATTCGCACCGCTGCGCCGGATGGAGGGCGAGACGCGCTCCGAGGACCGCGGCTGGCGGCGATTCGGCGAGACACTGCGGCGCCCGGAGCCCGCTCCGGAAGCGGATTCCGGCGGCTGGCGGCGCTTCGGCGAGCCAGTGGAACGTCCGGGCGCGATTCTTCGCCGTGAAGGCCGGGAGGACCGGCTTGGGACGCGAGAGGGTGAAATGCCCGCCGTCCGAAGCCCTGAGCCCCTGCGGCGCGAAACCCCGTCGGAAGGCTGGCGGCGTTTTGAAAATCGGCGCCAGTCCATCGAAATGCCCGTCGAACGGCCTCGTGAACCCCTGTTCAGGGACTCGGCGCCACGCGGCGAAGTCCGCCAACAGGAGCGCGGGCTCTGGCCTCGCGAGACTCCGCGCTACGAGTCGCCGCGGTGGGCCAGCCCGCGCATCGAGCGGCGGGGATTCGAGGATTCGATCCGAGTGAGTCCACCCATCGTCCGGGATCGTTCGACGCCGCGGCTGGAATCGCCGCGAATGGGCGGCCCCCGCGAGGGAGGGCGCATCGAGATGCCGCGCGGCGGCGGTGAGATTCGCGGCGTGCCGCGGGGTGATGGCGGCGGCCGTGTCGGACGCGGGCAGGGAGGCTCGGGCCGCAACCGCTAGAGGCCGGAGGACAAGTTTCTTCTTCCCTCAAACCTCGCAGGGCCTGCGAAAGGCAGGCCCTGATTTTTTGCCGCGGACTTTAGTTTACATAATATGTGTTATCGGAAGAAGGCCCGTATCATCCGAGAGGATCGTTTCCGCCGTTGCCTGAACCACCGAGGCACTGTTGCTCCATTTCTTCGAAGCACGATTGCATTTCGGGGGGCAGCTCCGATTCAAATCGCAGCGGCCGGCCCGTTTCCGGGTGCCGGAACGCCAGCACGGCGGCATGAAGGCACAGCCGCGGCGCAGGCGGCCCGCCGTAGAGCGCGTCGCCAACGATCGGATGGCCGATGTGCGCGCAGTGGATGCGCAACTGGTGAGTCCGTCCGGTAAGCGGCTCGAGCTCGATGAGGCTGCCTCCGCCATGACGTTTCACAACGCGCATGCGCGTGGTTGCGGGTTTGCCATGCTCCACGACGCGCCAGTGAGGTTTTTCCTCGGGCACATGGCCGATCCGGGCATTCACCTCGAACTCGTCTAGGTCCACACACCCTGCAACAATGGCCGTATATCGCTTCTCCACTTGCCGCAGGCTGAACGCCTGCGAGAGGTGGCGCAACGCGGTCGGGTTCTTGGCCACGACCAGGAGTCCCGACGTCTCGCGGTCCAGGCGATGCGGGAACCCTGGTCGGATCACGGGACCGGCGTTCCGCTCCCTTTCCGAGTCGCGGAGTAGCGGATTCCACAGCCAGGCCAGCGCGTTGGCGAGCGTCCCGGTCTTCACGTTCCGTGTCGGGTGCATCAGCATGCCTGCGGGCTTGATCACTACGGCCAGCCACGCGTCCTCATAGAGCACCTCGACCGGTATCGGCTCCGGCCACATCCCGGTGGGCACGGAGGTGTTGAGCCACACATGGACGGAATCTCCGGCCACCAGCCTCCGGCCGCGGTCAGCGCGTTCCGCGTTCACGAAGCAGCGGCCGTGGGCGACCGCTGCCCGGAGACGAATGCGGCTCAGCCACGGGAAGCGCAACTCGAGAAACTCATCGAGGCGTCTTCCTGCGTCCTCGGGCCCTACGATGAAGCTGTATTCGCCGGCAGGCGGCTCAGTGCCCCGTACCAAGGCCCTCAATATAGATCTCCACGCGGCGGTTCCTCTGGCGCCCCGCGGCGGTCCGGTTGGAAGCCACGGGACGCTCGGCCCCGAGGCCGCGGGCCTCGATGCGGGCCGGATCCAGATGCGCCTGAATCAAGTACTCGCGCACGCCGGCCGCCCGTTGCTCCGAGAAGCGCTGGTTGCGGGCCGGGCTGCCGGCGCTGTCGCTGTGCCCCTCGATCGTGATGCGAAACTCCGGCGCCACCAGCAGCACGCCCGCAAGGCGGCTGAGCAGCTCGCGCGCACCGGGCCGCAACTCGGCCCTTCCGCGGGTGAAGGCATCGTCCGGAAGCGTGATCCGCCATCCGCGCTCGGTACGTTCCGCTTCGACGGCACGGCCGAGCGCGGTTCCAAGCCGCGCGACCATGGCGACCGCGTCGCGCCGGGCGGCCTCGGCCTGTTTCTCCGCTTCAAGTTTCTGGCGCGCGTACCGGTCGGCCTGTTCTCCCAGAGCCAGTAACTGTCGCTCCGTGTTCTGGAGTTCCTTTTTCGTCTGTTCGAGCGCTTCCCTGGCCCGGCGCGCCTCGTCCCGCGCCGCCGCAAGGGCGCCTGCCGCCTCATCGCGCTCGCGCCGGAGGCGGGCGAGCGTTTCTTCCCATTGGCGCCGTTCCGCGGCGCGCGCTTGCTCCTGCGCCCGCAGGTGCGCCGTGCGGGCCGCCGCCACCGCCAGGCGCAGGGCGCGCTCGGCGAGCCGGGCCACCGCGGCTTCGCCCGCCGGCTGAGCAAAGGCCTGCTCGGTCTCGCGCAGGGCCGTCTCGGCTTGTGCGAACTCCTCCGGAGCGTGCTCGCGCGCCCCGGCCTCCTCGGCGAGCCTGACAGCGACGAGAGCCTGGAAGCGGTCCGTGCGCAGCGTACCTTTCACAGCGGCCGCATCCGCCAGTGTGGCCAGCTTGGACTTGTATCCGGCCCGCAACCTGTCGAGACGGAAGGCCGCCGGAGTGGTCTCCGGCCGGCGCTCGAGTCCGGCCGCGGAGTTCTTCAACACCACGAACTCGCTGGGCTCCTCGACCAGGAAGTGCGGCTCTGCGGTGACGATCAGCGCAAAGGTCCCGAGCGGCGTAGTTGCCTTCAGGCGGGCGCGGTCGCCTTCGGTGATGAGTTCGCCGGCATTGGTCGCCCAGCCCTCGGGCGCGATCGCCCACGCCACATACGTATTGAGATCCCCGCCGAAAGAGACGGCGGGCTTGAGTCCCCGCAGCTCGATCTCGAACTCGGTGACTCCCGGACGGCGTCGAACCTGCGCCTGGCCGGAGGCTCCGGGCAGCCGCTCCGTGGCTTCGAGCACAAGGCGAACGGTGGCGCCCTCCGGGAAACTCACCGCCACGCATTCGACACCGGCGGCGCATGCGGCTCCACAGGCCGCCAGTGCAAGGCTGAGGGTTCGAGGGGAGAACATCCGCATCGAGATTCCCCGCTTACGATGATACAGAAGCTGAGCAGGAGACCCGATCAGAGTGCCGCGCGGAGAATCGCGATGAGCTCGTCCTCGGCGAGCAGGACCGGATTTCCGCGCATGCTGCTGGCGCGGGCCGCGCGGGCCACGATTTCCGCAAAGTGGTTATCGCCGACGCCGTAACGACGAAGCCCGGGAATGGCAAGCTCGGAAGTGACACGGCGCACCCAGTCAATTCCGTCCTCGGCTTGTGACGAGGCGCCGCCAGTGAGCAACCGTGCCACCTCGTCGTAGCGGGCAAACGCAGGATGACCGGGCCGGCGCGCGCGTAACGCCTCGAGGTTTGCTTTCATGACGGGCGCCAGCAGCACCGCGCAGACTGCCCCGTGGGGCGCGGGGAACATTCCTCCAATCGCTGCGGCGAAGCCGTGCACCGCGCCCAGTCCGGCGTTGGCCAGTGCGAGCCCGCTGAGCAAGCTCGCCAGAGCCATGTCCGCGCGTGCCTCCAGATCGCCGGCGTGGCGGAACGCCCGCACGAGTGAGCGTGCCGCGCGCGGGATGCCTTCGCGGCAAAAGCCGTCGGTCAAAGGATTGGCACGGAGCGAAACGAATGCTTCGATCAGCTGGGTGAGCGCGTCGAGTCCCGTCGCTGCGGTGACGGCCGGAGGCAGATCCAGGGTGAGCTCCGGATCCACGAGCGCCAGGCGCGGCAGCAGGAAGCGGCTCCGGAGACTGGCCTTGACGCGATGCTCCGGTGAGAACAGGACGGCGTTGCGCGTCACTTCGGCGCCCGTACCTGCGGTGGTGGGGATGGCGATGAACGGGGCGGCGGGGCGCTCGAGCGGCTTCCCTGCCCCGATCACTTCCAGATAGTCGAGCACATCGCCGGGATTGGTCAGGAGCGCCGCAATAGCTTTCCCAGCGTCCAGTGCGCTGCCGCCGCCGAAAGCCACGACCACGTCGGAGCCGGCCCGGCGGGCATGCTCTACTCCCTGACGCACCGTGGCCAAGGACGGCTCGCCCGCGACGCGGAATTCCTCGACGGCAAGCCCGCAGGTTAATAGCCTTTCCCGCAAGGGTGCGGCACGTTCCCCGGTGCGGCCCGTGACCAGCAGGACATGGCTGCCGGTGCTCCGCGCGGCAGCGGCCGCCTCCGGGAGTGTTCCGGGGCCGAAGATGATCTGCGCGGCGGAGGCGAACTCGAACCGCATCACCATCCTTCGTCCGGGGGAAAGACGTTGACGTAGCGCACGCTGGTGCGGGGCTCGGCCATCATCTCGGCGACGCGGTCACGCCAGACCTGATAGTGGACCGTCTCCTTGTGTCTGGCGGGCGCTGCCTCGTTGCGGTAGATCTCGACGAGGATGAAGCGCGTGGGATCGTCGGTTTGCTGGATGACGTCGAAACGCGCCACGCCGGGCTCCTGCACGCTGTGGCGGGCGTTTTCCACCGTGGCTTGTTTGAACGCTTCGACGAACTCCGGTTTGACATGTGCATGAACGTGAACAACGATCATCTGCATACTCCTTCTTGTCGGCCGGCCGGCTCAGGGCCCGACGGCGAGGAACACGTTGTCGGCGGAGCGCACGCCCTGCACGGCAGCCACCACGGGCAGCTCTCCTCGGGGAGCGCCGGCGGGAACACGCACGGCGATCTGGAAAAGCCCGGCGCCGCCGGGCGTCAATGCGCCTCCCAGAAAGTCGGCGCGCAGGTCGCCGATGGTCACCTCCGGCTCGTAGACGAGCCGGTGCTCTCCCTCGACGGGCCGGTCCGCCGGGGCGGGGGGACTCACAGGCCCGAAGCCGGTCCCCCAAAGAACAATCGTCTCACCAGGCCGGGCCGGTCTTGTGTCGAGGCCGCCGAACAAACCTCCCGGCGCCAGGAGGGTTTTGAAATCCACTGAGGTCGCCACCACGTACCGCCCGGCCCACAGGAAGAAGGCCGGATCCACTGTCCGGGCCTCCGCCGCCACCGGATCGCTTTCCACTCCGTCACGCACGACTTTGACGGCCACCGGACCCGGCGTGAGCTCGGGCGCCAGCACGTTGATCTGCCCGGGACTGATGTAGGCTACAAAGCCGGGCTTTCCGTCAAAAAGGACCGCCGTGCCGTCAAGCTGCTCGGGGAGTCTGCCTGCGGCGAAATCTTCGGCCTTCCACTGGCGCGTCACCCCGGCCAGTTCGGCGCCGACGAGCGTCACCCAGGAGCCCGGAGCGAAACCGGGGCGGAAACTGGCCGCATTCACCACACCGTTTGCAGCTTGAATCGCGGGCTTTCCGGCACGGGCGTACACGCGCACGTATTCGACCAGCATCACCTGGGGGAAGACCGTAGTCTCGTCCGGATAACCAGGCCAGTTTCCTCCGACGGCGACGTTCAGCAACAAGTGAAACGGGTGGTCAAAGACCCAGCGGGCGCCGGCCGGGAGATCTTTCGGCGTTCGGGTCTGATAGAGAACATCGTCCACGTACCACCGGATCACTTCCGGCTCCCATTCGACGGCAAAGAGATGAAAATCGTCGGCGAAACGCCTTCCCTCGGGCAGCGAGTAGGCCGCCCCGATGCCGCGATTGCCCGAGTAGCCCGGCCCGTGAATCGTACCGTGAACGGTGGAAGGCTCGCGCCCGATGTTCTCCATGATGTCGATTTCTCCGCAGGCGGGCCAACCGACTTTGGCGATGTCATCGCCGAGCATCCAGAACGCGGGCCAGATGCCCTGGCCGTAGGGTAGCCGGATCAGGGCCTCGAAGCGGCCGTAAGCGCGGGAGAATTTGCCGCGGGTGACCAGGCGCGCCGAGGTGTAGGACCGCGTGATGCCTTCGGGGCCGGTGTAAGTTTCCCGCAGGGCGCGGATCACGAGCCGGCCGTTTTCCACCGAGGCGTTTTCCGGACGCCGCGTGTAGTACTGGGATTCGTTGTTGCCCCAGCCGTGTCCGCCGACGTCGAAGTCCCACTTGGCCGGGTCCAGCGTGCTTCCGTCGAACTCGTCACTCCAGACCAGCGTCCAGCCGGGGCGGTGTTGCGGGAATGCGGCCGGCGCGAGC
The DNA here is from genome assembly GCA_035575135.1 of Bryobacteraceae bacterium. Lineage (GTDB taxonomy): Bacteria > Acidobacteriota > Terriglobia > Bryobacterales > Bryobacteraceae > JANWXD01. The sequence goes on along the minus strand of DATLYE010000034.1, from coordinate 72,749 downwards.
AGCAGGCATGCCACCAGGAAGACCCGTGCCACGCAACGGATTCTAGCGCAATCGCCGGGCGGACGAGCGGCACCGGTGCAGAATCGGGGTCGGGGCGGACCCGAATCGGTCCATCGTGGAATCCACCAACATCCACTGCAACTGGCCCGACCCGTTTACCCCGTCGGGGGGATAATACGCAGGGAGCCATGGAAATGGTGAGACTCATAGGCCTCGCAGGCGCCTTGTTGCAAGCCGCAGCTGCCGGTAACGGTCAGCCAAAAATACCCCCGGTTTGGCCCGGGCTCGCGTACGAGCCGCGCCAATCTCCCGGCCAGTATGTGTTTCTGACGCCGGAAAAAAACGCCCTAGTGATCTACGACCCAAAACGGTTCTGGCGCGGGTTTGGTATACGGTGCTGGCTCGTACCCTTGCTCAACGAGGCCAGGCCGGTCGTCAACGTCGAATTGCGCAGGACCGCGGAAGGTCTGTTCGAGTTTCACTACAGTGTGGAAAACGCTCCGGACGCCCGTAATCCGATAGGGCGCTTCAATCTGGCTCTGGAGCCGGACGATCCGCACTTTGACCTCCGACAACACGAACCGGAGGCACGTGGCTGGGGTGGCGTTCGCGACATCACTACCCGCCCCCGCATCGCCGTGCAGGTTGCTCTACCGGGTGCGCCCAATGGAGCTTACGGAGGGTGGTCGCACTGGACCAACTTCATCTATCCCGGACAGAAACTGAGCGGGCTTGTTTTGGTAGCCAGTTATCGCCCGGGATTTACGACTGGCTATATAGGATCCGGGCAACACTGGGATCTGGACATGGAATTGCCGATCGAGATCTGGGACCAGCTCGGCTTCTTGAATCTTCCTGAGTGGAGAGAGCAGCATGTGCTGACGATCGGGCCGCGGTATCCTCCCACAACCGCCCCGAGCGCTATCGCAAGCGAGTTTCTGACGGGTATCGAGCAGTGGATTTCCTCCCGGCGGCTGGAAGCCGATTCCCCGTTTGTGGCAGCAGCCCGCTCCGCGCTGGAGCGATGGCGGCGGAATCCCAACGAGAGCTTTGAAGTCCCGCGAAATGCTCGCACGGCGGCCGAGCGGGAGCTCGAAACCGCCTTGCGGTTCACTTTAGGAAACTCGAAAGAGTAACCATCGAAAGGAGGTCTGAACAGATGCAGTCGGCACTGGTTCCGGCCTTGGTGGTGGCCTTACACGCCAGCCCCCTTGACGCCCAGGTCGCACAATCCGCGGGCTTGAGCCCAAGTCCGGTCCTGCCGCCATCAGGGCAGCCATCCCTGGAGGGGCAATTCGTTTACCTGGGTCCGACGGTGCATGAACTGACGGTCTTCTACCCGCTGCGCGGTCCGGATGGAAAGCTCGCGGGGTATGGGAAAGTGATCCGGATCCCGCTCGGCAATGGCGTGAGCCCGCAGGTATCCGTTACGCTGCGGCGCAATCCTGATGGAACCTTTTTGTACAGCTACTCAGTGGCCAATCTCTCCGGCGCACGGCAAGCACTGGCACAGTGGTCGCTTCCGGTGCCGGCGGGCGTCGGAACGGTGGGCGCGCCACCGGGCTGGCAGGTAACCGCGGACGGCCCAATTGACTCCGACTACCGCCCGCAAGGCCCGGAGCAGATGTCTCCTCTGCGAAGAACCGTCATCCTGACGTGGTCAACGGAGCGGGCGCTAGCCCCCGGTGAGGTTCGGGAGGGCTTCACCATCCGGTCAAGCTTCGCTCCGGGGGCTTTGATTCAGGCTTTCGCGACGGCGGGTGAACTGCAAATTCCCGGGGATCTTCCTGAGGAAGTGCGCAAGCAGCTCGAGCCCTGGCAGCGGCCGGAATGGCGGGCCCGCGCCGCGTGGGTGATCGGTCCGCGATATCCCGCCAACTTTCCCCGCAATCTCGTGGCGCACGAATTCAGCACGGCCCTGAATGTGCGCCTCAGCGAGCGGGAGCTCGACGCGAATTCCCGGTTTGTGCAGGAGGCGGCGGCGCAGCTGCAAGCGATGGCCGTCGCCGAACAGCTTCCCGGTGCAGCCTCCGGCGATCTAAGATTTCTCTCCCTTGCAGCCTCCGCCAAGGAAAAAGAGCTGGCGGAAGCCATCCGGCTCGCCCTCTTCGCGCCGTAAAGGCCGCCAGCGTAGGAGTTCGCGCAAGCGCGGGACGGCCGCCGGCTCCCCGGGACCTGGGTGTCAGGGTACACAACGCACACACAGACCACGCTCTTGCATCCTCCCCCGTGCCGCACTATAATCGCGCTTTTCCGCGTCCCCCGAGATGCAGCTGACAACGACGAGAGGAGCAGGGATGAAGCGGCAGCAGATCCGAGAGCGGCTCGAAAGCGGAGTGCGGATTCTGGAGGCGATTGACCGGCGCCGCGCAGCCGGATTTCCCGGCGCCGGCTGGGCGATCGAACGGCGCATCGTGGATCGCGAGCTCCGTGAGCTGGAACGGGAATGGCGGGCCCATCCGCCGGCGCCCACGCCCGCCGCAATGGAAGACCAGTAACCGCAGGCGCCGCCCCTTCCGTCGCGGCGCATGCTGCGCGGGAATCCCTCAGCGAGCGGGCATTCCCCTCAGGCAACCCGCAAACTTTTCCTTCTTCGCGCTTACTGCGAATTCACGGCGTTCGAGGCCCGGCTCAGCGTGGGAATGAGCGGCCGCGCCGGCCGCGTCAGGTATTCCTCCCGCCACCTGCGGTGCGCTTCCGTGTCCGGGAAACGCTCGGATTCAGGGTAAGGATAACGGGACATGCCGTGGAACGGTAGCGGCTCGACGGACTGGGAGTACGCCGTGTTGAAATCGCCGTCTTTGTTCCACCCGTCGAGCTTGAGCAGGAAGCTGCGGCGCCAGCCTTTCGGGAGTGCGGGCAGATCCGCGGAGCGGAAGCGCAGCCGCACTTCGTCGCCGGAGCCCATGATCACGTAGCGGTCGTCTTCGGCCTCCAGCAACTCGCGCACGTCTCCGTAGCGGGTGTAGGTCCCGGGCGTCGGGTTCCACATCGAAACCGGCGAAACACGGCCGTAATCGAACATTTCCGGCTGTGCCCGTTGCGGGTGGATGATGGCGCGCGAGAATCCGCGGAAGCGCAAGTCGGCCTCATGCGGGCCGAGTGAGGTGAGCCGCACCGGCGGCGCGGCGGTGTCTTCGCTCAGGAAGATTTCATCCCAGTACAGGCAGAGGTTGGTTACGATCCGGATTTCCCGGGAATCGGAGAGGAACTTACCGGTCAGATCCACGACGATCGTCTTCGGCTGGCCGGCGGGAATCCCCATGTCCCAGACCACGGTCTGCCAACGCCCGCGCGCGTCTTTGACTTGCAGGTAGGGCAGGAATAACGCGCCGCGTCCCTGCTGGGCCAGGCGGAAGAACGTGCTGCCGTCCGCCCAGTCCACCCAGCCGCGGAGCACCAGGATGCCGCGGTTTTGGCGCGCCGCTTCGCGCCCGAAATCGAGCTCGAGCGAGTGCGGCTCGGCGACTCCCGTAAAGTCGCGGCGGAAACCGGCCGCGTAAAGCCGGTCCGCACGGCTCAGATGCCGGAGCACATCCCTGCCCCGGCTGTCCCGAGCAGCGACGGGATAGAGGCGGCGCCGCACACCGAACAGCCGGAACTCAGGGAACGGCGGCGCCTTGAACTTGTCGTTCGTGAAGATCTCGAACTGCGCGGGGTGGTCCACGGCAACCAGCCGGACCTGATCCAGATACGTCACCTCCCGCAACTCCTCGGTGACACGCACGTCGAAGTAACCCTGATTTTCGACAAGTGCGCCGTCGGGAATTTGCACGTACTCGTCGTGGTCCACCGGGAAATAGGCGTCATCGCCGGCGCGGGCGCCCAGGGGCGCCACACCCAAGGCATCGGCGATGAACTGGAACTGGCGGCCGTTCCACGTGAAGACCATGGGGCAGGAGCCGGAGAGGCGTTGCGCTTCCTCAAAAGCCAGTGCACGGCCGGCCACCTGTTTGGGTTCGTTTTGTATTAACCCGTTCGGCCACGTGATGCGGACGGTGTCCACGTCTTTGGCCGTGCGCAAGCCGAACAGCAAGGGGAGACCGTGGTAAATCCTTTTTTGATAAAGTCTTCCCGATTTGACTTCAACTTCTGCTCCAGGGGCCAGAAGCAAGTTTTTGACGCCCTTGAGTTTTACGCGAAGCCACGTGTTTTGAAGCGGCGTACGATTCAACAAACGGTAGATCGCGCCGTCCGTCCCCACCGCAGCCAGATCCATCCTCCCGTCCAGATCGAAGTCCGCCGCGGTCAAGGCCGCAGCATCCGGCAGAGCCGGGGTCGTCTTGGCGGAGGCGAAGCGCCCGGCACCTTGATTACGGTGGATGGCGGCGCCGAAGACCACGTCTCGAAGACCGCGGTTTTCCAAATCGGCAGCCGCGAGGCCGCCACCGCCGGTGGGTCCGGGTTGTGCTCGAAACCGTCCGTGATCGTTCCACAGCCACACCAAGCCGGCGGCGGAGGCCGCGGCGACGTCAATCCAGCCGTCGTTGTTGAAGTCTTCGGCCACAAGGTTGCGAGCACCGGCGGGTAACCCGTCCAGGTTGGCCGCTTCGAATTTGCCGGCCAAGCGGTCCCGGTAGAGCACGGCGGAGCGGTCCCGGTAGGAGACCACAAGATCCATCCCTTTGCCGTCGGCGATCAGGCGGAAGGCGGCGCCGTCCAGCGCCCGGCCGCGGGCGAACGGAAATTCCGAACTCCGGTCCGCAAATCCGGCTTCACCCTGATTGCGGAGCAGCACGGAGCGATCCCCGAGCAGGAACAGATCGAGGTCGTAGTCGTGGTCGTAGTCGAGCCAGACAGCCTTTTCGAAGCGCCCTGAGGGAAGGCCGGTGGCGGCCGCTTTCTGAAACCGGCCTTTGCGATTGACGTACAGCGCAGGCCCCGCAGGCAACAGGATGCACAGGTCCTGAAGACCGTCGTTATTGAAGTCGGCAGCCGCCACGGAAATCACGCCGGTCACACCTTCGAGACCGGAACGAGCGAGAGCAGTAAATCCTCCGGAGTAAATCGCGATCCCTTTTTCGCTCCAAACAAGAAGGTCGGGCCGGTCGTCCCCGTTGGCATCGAGCACCAGAGTTCCTGCCGTTTTGGGGTCGGCGGCACCGGCGAGTTTCTGCAGCTGAAAGCGCAACAAGGGAGCGGGCGTCTCATCGGCCGAGGAGCGGGGATCCACGACGTCGTACAGCTCGGCGTAAAAACTCCAGTCCACGTCCTCGGGGGTCGGCGAGCCTTCCTGGCGTTTCTTGATCTCCTGAAAGATCTGCAGCTCGCGGGCCGCTTCCTGGTTGCGGCCCAGCCGCCGGTAAGCGTTATACAGTTGAAAGCGCGCCGCCGCCAGGTTCGGATCCAGGTCGCGGGCCTTCTCAAAGGCGCGAAGCGCATCGTCCGGCCGGTTCAGCAACCGGTAAAGCACGCCCAGGTTGTAGTGGGAGATCGGCTCGTCAGGCACAAGCTGGACCATGCGTTCGAATTGCCGGACAGCACGCGCGTAATCGCCTTCTTTCTTGAACGCGATCCCGAGGTTGAACCAGGTGTGGGGGAGCTTCGGGTCCTGTTTTTGAACCTTTTCGAGCTCGGCGATGCCCTCTTTGGTCTTCCCTGCCCTGAGCAGCGCCAGGCCGTAATTCAGCCGGTCGCGGGCCGAGTCGGGCGCCAGTTCGAGCGCTTTGCGCAGTTCCTCGACGGCTTCCATCTGTGTGGTCGGGTTCTCGTAGTACGCCTTGCCGAGGTTTCGGTGGCGCGCCAGCTGTTCTTCGCGCACGGCCGAAGTATCGGCCCCGCGCAGCAGCAGGAACGCCGCACCGGACACCGCGAGTCCTGAAACCAAGATCCGGAGCTTCATGGTGAAATCGGGTTGTACGAGGACGATTGTACCCCGGGGGCTGCAGGCCCCGTTGCAGAACGTGATTTAAGATGTGTGTGTGCCGGAGGCGAAGATCGAGCGGCTCCCCCTGCCTTTGCGCGAAACCCTCAAAGAGGTCGTGGAGCGGATCGTCACCGGTTACGGACCGGTCGAGAAGATCTTACTTTTCGGATCGGCGGCCCGGGGCGAGCAGGACGAGGCAAGCGACCTGGACTTGATCGTCATCAAACATACTACCGACCGTTTTGTGCGGAGGCTGCTTTCGGTTCCGGCTCTGCCGGTGGCCGCCGACGTCTTTGTATATACGCCGGAAGAGTTCGCCACGATGCAGGAGCAGGAGAATCCGTTCGTTCTCAACGCGCTGCGGGACGCGATTGTGCTGTACGACGCCGGAGAAGAACGATGAAGGATCCGGAGCGGCAGGCAGCGCGATGGTTGCGCCAGGCCCGCTATGATCTGTCACAAGCGGTACGGTTGCTCGAGCAGGCAAACTATGCCTACGCAGCTTTTTTCGCAGAGCAGGCGGCGCAAAAGGCGCTGAAGGCGTATTTGATCTCCCGGGGCCGCCGCCATGTGATGATCCATTCCGTGGGCGAGCTAGCTCGTGAAGCTACGGCTTTCGATCCGGGGTTCGAGGGGCTCGTGGAGCATGGCCGCCGCCTCGACCGCCATTATTTGACGACCCGTTATCCGGACGCACTGCCGGACCCCATCATTCCCGCGGAAGCCTACGGGCGGGAGGATGCCGAACAGGCGGTGGCGGACGCTCAAGCGGTTATGGATCAGGTCGTGCAACGCATCGGCGGCGATCCTCATAGCAAGGCCCCGTAACTTTGAAGTCCCTCACGGGCGCCTTTGATTTATATTTGAAGCAAGGAGTGCCGGACGACGATGAACCGCCGTTACTTTCTGATGAGTTCCGCCGCGGCTGCCGCATCGGCCGCCAAATCGCTGGCAAGCCCGAACGACACGGTACGCGTGGCTTGTGTCGGCGTGCGCGGGCAGGGCCGGGCGCACATCCAGGTCTATTCGAAGATGCCGAATGTCGAGGTCGCTGCGCTGTGCGACGTTGACGAAAACGTGCTCAACGAGCGCCTCCAACTGGCCGAGAAGCTGACGGGCAAGCGGCCGAAAGCCTACGTGGATTACCGAAAGCTGCTCGAGGACAAATCCATTGACGCGGTCTCGATTGCGACGCCCAACCACTGGCATACGCTCCAGACCGTCTGGGCCTGCCAGGCAGGCAAGGACGTGTACGTCGAGAAGCCGCTTTCGCACAACATTTTCGAATCGCGCCAGATCGTGGCGGCGGCCAAGAAGTACAACCGCATCGTGCAGCACGGCACCAACAGCCGTTCCGGGGTGGCGCTCCGCGAAGCCATGGAGAAGCTCCGCGAAGGGGTGATCGGCGAAGTCTACATGGCTCGCGGTCTTTGTTTCAAATGGCGTGACACGATCGGACGCACGCCGCCGGAGCCCGTGCCGGCGGGCGTGCACTACGACCTGTGGCTCGGGCCGGCACCTCAGCGCCCGTTCACGCGGAACCGCTTCCATTACAACTGGCACTGGTTCTGGGACTACGGAAACGGTGACTTCGGCAACCAGGGCATCCACGAACTGGACATCTGCCGCTGGGGACTGGGAGTGACCTATCCGACCAAGGTCAGCGCCATGGGCGGTCACTTCATGTTTGACGACGACCAGGAGACGCCCAACACCATGGTGGTCACCTACGAGTTCGACGGCATGGGCAAGAAAAAGTTGCTGGTCTTCGAGGTACGCCACTGGATCAGCAACCACGAGGCGGGAATCGGCGGTGACAAGCCGGGGAACACGGTCGGAAACATTTTCTACGGCTCTAACGGCTACATGGCCATTGACGGCTACGACAAGTACTGGACGTATCTCGGCAAGGAGCAGCAGCCCGGTCCGGCACGGCGCGAAGGCGGCAACAACTGGGCCAACTTCATCGAGGCCGTGCGGAGTCGCAGGACGTCGGACTTGAACGCGCCGGTGGAGGAAGGGGCGATCTCCTGCGACCTGATGCACCTCGGCAACATTTCCTACCGGCTTGGCCGCTCGCTGCGCGTGGACCCGCACACCGGGCAGGTGCTCGGTGACGAAGAAGCCAACCGGATGTTCCGGCGCGAGTACCGCAAGCCGTTCGTGGTTCCGGAAAAGGTGTAGTTGCCCGACGCAACCGGCTGCCCGGACGGCGCGCTACGCAGTGGCTCCTTTTCCCTGATAGGCGGGAGCAAACACTTCCCGCGCCCACTGCTCCAGTGTGGTGGGCGCCGTGTTCTCCGGACAGCGGGGCTCCAGGGCCGCAACACGGCCGTCGTTGAAAGCGGCTGTCATCTCACGGAAAAGCGCCGCGGTAGTTCTCGGGAAGCCCATGTGCACCAGACCTTCCTCGAACGCCTCGTACGGCAGCTGGCGATAGCTCAGTCCGTCATGGCCGATTGCATCACCCAGGATCCGTGCCACTTCGCTAAATGTGTAGTCCTGGGGCGCGCGCAGTTCGCGCGTGGAGTGCCCCGTGAATTCTAGCTTGAGCAACTCCTGGGCGGCGCGCGCCCCGATATCCCGCGTTGCGACCATCGCGATGGGCAGATCGGGTCGAAAGGCCGCCACCAGCGTTCCCGTCTGCCGGATAGACGGGATCATCATGAGAAGGTTCTCGAAGAAGTAGCCCGGCCGCAGGTGCAGGACGTTCAGCCTGGCGACGGCGTCGAGTTTGTTTTCGAACTCGTGGAGCCCGGCGATCGGCCCGGTACCGCCGGCTTTGTCCGCACCGATGCTGGACAGGCTCACCGCGTAGCCCACGCCTGCCTCGGCAATGGCCGCCGCGAGCGCGTCTGCGACCCCGGCCTGGAAGGCACGCAAGTCGCCGCCGTAGTCGGGAGGAATCATGGCATAGACCGCGCGGACGCCGTCAAAGGCGCGCACCAGGGCAGCTTTGTCGGTGAGTTCGGCCACAACGCCCTCGGCGCCCTGTGCCACGAAGGGCTGCAAGCGATCCATGTTGCGCCCGATCACACGCACTTTCTGCCCGGCAGCGAGCAGTCTTCGCGCTACGACGCTTCCTGTATTCCCTGTGGCTCCGCATACGGCGTACATCGTCTCCTCCCGAAAGCGTGATTGTCCCACCACCGGTTGCCGAAAATCCACAGGCGCAACACGGGCGCCGGGTGTAATGCCTCATCGCGTTGCTCACCGCACCCGGGGCGGGCGCTCCACCGGCGGCAACTCCCCTGAGTGGACACGGTAGATGCGCCGGTGGGTTCGGCGTGCGAACTCCACGAGTTCCCTGTAAGGGAGATCCACCACATTGACGAAACCCAGGTTGTAGTTTTCCCCGTCGAAGCGGCCCGTCGCCGGCTGATCGCAAAGCTGAAAGTAGTGGGCGCCCACCACGGGCGCCTGCGCGGCAGCGCGCTCTACGTAATACTGATACGCCACGCCCCTCTCGGTCTGGTCCTTCACCATCACCAGGGACGGCGCCAGCCCCCGTTCTGCCGCGCCAAAGTGGAATTCGCCGATCAGCACCGGTCGCCCGGTGAGCTCATAGATGCGGCGGATCTGTTCCGGCGGGGGTTCGAAGCGATAGACGTTGATGCTGAATACGTCAAAGACGTCGTTGGCGCGCAAGACCGGGTCCGGCGCACTGCCTGCCCAGCGGATGCCGAGCACCATGTGGTTGGGATCCGCTCTGCGGATGGCCTCGGTCACGGTGCGGAAATACTTGCGGCTCAGCTCTTCGAGCAGGGCCGCGCGGGCGATCTCGGTGTCGCCCCGATCTCGCAGGAAGTTCCGTACGAACTGCCCGGTGGCCGAGGGTTCGGGGTCCCGCAGGATCAGGTCAATCAAGCTGCGCTGCGGCCAGCGAGGCTCGTTGCCGATAAAGTAGCCGATCAGCCGCCGTTCCTCCCGATAGCGCCCGCACTGCCCGGCAGCGTCCTGTTCCGCGGTACGGGCGAATTCTTCCGACCAGGCGTCGGGATAGCCTTGCCACGACTTCCGGCTCCTCCCCACGCGCACGTTCGTCACAAAGGGTAGTGGCGGATCCTCATACATCGCCGGATCCGACCAGTTGGCCACCGTATTGAAGCCCCAGGAACGCAGCCGCCGGGCGGCCGTTTCCTTCCACCGCGCCACGAACTCGGTTTCGGAATACCGCAAGCGGGCGTTGGCGTAATAGAAGTCCACGGTCTTCCCTGCCCCGGGCGGCAACTTCGCAAACAGCTTCTCGCGGCCCGGCAGCAAGGGACTGGGATCGCGGTAGCGGACGCAGTCCATGCCGACAGAGAAGAACAAATGGCCGTCGGGATCCACCAGCCACCAGCGGCCCTCGATCTGGGCTGCGTAAAAGTAGCCCGTCGCCCGGTATCTGCGATCTTTCCAGCCTCCGTAGTCGCAGAATCCGAAATCCTCCGCGCGGGCCAGTTCCGCGTCCTCTCGCTTCCAGGCCTCGCGCAGTTGCTCGAGCGAATGGATCTTGCCCGGCCAGTCCAGCAACGCCCACTGGCCGAACTCATCCACGACCGGACGGTCCAGGTAGATCTCATCCGGTTCCGGTTCGGCGGTGAGCGCGAACGGACCCAGACGCAGCGTCACTGGGCGATTGGGGTGCATCCGAATCGCGATCGCAACCACTTGGCTGAGGTCAATATGGTTGCCCCAGTTGGAGATCCAATATCCCTTGAAGGCGCGGTTGTTCATGTACTCGCGCAACAGAAAGGAGGCGGGGATGGAGGCTTTGACGGGCACACCCTGGTAGGGCTGGACGCGATAGGTGAAGACTTCGCCGCGGCGGTTGCGGATTTCGAGCTGCCAGCGGATGGTGGAGTCCGAAACAAACTCGAAGGTGAGGCCGCCCCACCGCGTCCAGTCCCTGGCGGCTTCAGGAACCGGCAGGATGAGGCTTCCGGGCTGCTCGGCGGGCATGAACCGAAGTACGACGGTGTCAGGGCGCTCGCCGGGTTCCACCGAGACGCCGGAGACCTCCGCGCGTTTCAGATTGTCATGCTCGAGCAGGCCGGCGAGGGGATTTCCCGCCAGCGCGGCCAGCACGAGGGGCGCAAGAGCAATCACGGCTTGCTCCAGTTCGAGCGGTACCACTCGAGCGTGCGCCGCAAACCTTCTTCCAGGCTGAAGCGCGGCGCGTAGCCGAGGTCCCGCCTTGCCGCGGAGATATCGGCCTGGGAATGGCGCACATCGCCGGGCCGCGGGGGACCATAGACGGGCGGGAGCTGGACGCCTTCGATCTGCTGGAGCGTGCGCCACACGGCATTCAGGGTGTGCCGGCCCCCGGCGCCCGCATTGTACATGCGCCCGCTGACGCCCGGCGTGCGAGCCGCGCGCAGCGTGATGTCCACGATATCCTCGACGTAGGTGAAGTCGCGCGACTGCTCGCCGTCTCCGTAAATGGTGGGCGGACGCCGCTCGAGCAGGGATCGCATGAACACGGAGATGACGCCGGAGTACGGGCTGGAGGGATCCTGGCGCGGACCGTAGACATTGAAGTAGCGCAGCGAGACGGTTTCCAGCCCGAAGCAGGAGGAAAAGACCGCAGCGTAGTATTCTCCCGTAAGCTTCTGGACCGCATAGGGCGACTGCGGCTCCGGACGCATGGTTTCCACTTTCGGCAGCACCTCGCTGCCGCCATAGGCCGATGAGGAGGCGGCGTACACCACGCGCCGGACTCCGCAGGCCGCCGCGGCCCGCAGCACGTTGAACGTACCGTCTATGTTGGTCGCGTGGGAGGGCACAGGATCTTCGATCGAGCGGGGAACGGAGGGAATCGCCGCCAGGTGAAAGACGATCTCGGCGCCTCGCAACCACGGCTCGATCTCCTCGAAGCGGCGGATATCGGCGCAGCGGATCTCCAGACGCCCGCCGAGACCCTCGAGGTTCGCGGCCCGGCCCGTCGAGAAGTTGTCCAGCACCGTGACGGGACCCTGATCCTCAGCGAGCAGGGCCCGCACGAGCGCGGAGCCGATGAAGCCTGCGCCTCCGGTGACGACGTACCGGCTCACAGGCGTGCAATCTCCGCTTCGAGATACCGCAGCGAATCGGCGGCGATTTTCTCGGCGCCGAAGCTGAAGTCAAAGCACTCGAGCGAAATCCAACCGGTGTAGCCGCGGCGTTTCAACACGCGCAGCACCGGCTTGAAATCGTAGTCGCCGGTGCCGGGATGGCGTCCGTCCATCTCGTTGACGTGCACGTGGCGGATCAGATCAAAGTACCGGTCCACAAGCACGTCGTGGCGTTCCACCTCTTCGACGGCGTTATGCGTGTCGAACATGGTGCGCACGGCGGGGCTGTTGATCTGCCGTACGATCCGGGCCGCCTCATCGAGCGAGGTGACCACGTCGCAGTCGCGCTTGGGGAGCGCTTCGACCAGGATCGTCACGCCTCTTTCGGCGGCGTGCGGGGCGACGCTTTCCAGGCCTGCGATGAAACGCTGGGTGGCCTCGGCCGGCGTGGCGCCGCCGGTGGTGCTGCGCTGCTTGGGCGAGCCGAAGACCATCACGCCGTCCGGCCCCAGATCCGCGCAAAGATCCACGAGGCGCCGCACATGCTCCCAGCTTCGGCGGCGCACGGCTTCATCCGGAGTCGTCACATGGAGGCCTTTGGGAGCCATCAACAGCCAGTGGAGCCCCACGAAGGTGAGCCCCTCTCCTTCCATGGCGCGCCGGAACTCGCGGCGCTGGTCGGCGCTAAGGCTGTTGGGATCTTCGGAAAGCGTGAACGGGGCGATCTCGACACCGCTATAGCCGGCTTTGCGGATGGCCCGGCAGGCGTCGGCGAAAGACCACTTGTCGAACACCTCGTTGCAGATCGAATGACGGAATACGAACGCCATTGCCGTCATAGTGTATCAACCTCACCGCAACCGCGCGACGCAACAAGCGGGCGCCCGCAGGCGCCGCTCCCGGGTGCCGGACCGCGCACTCCGGCGCAGAACCAGAGAAATGAGCCCCTCATTCGGCCACGACGTGGACGGCCTTGGGCGCCACCTGGACCGGCCCCAGAATGGTCAGCGCGTAATCATCGAAGCGGCAGCGCCGGAGCATCCGCTCCAGCAGGCGGCGATCGAAGCGGCGCAGGTCCTCCACCGCGCGCCGGAACGAGTCGGGGCTCGCGTTCACGCTGCCGAAGACGCGCTGGTTGCCGAGCAGGAGGCCGCGAAACGGGAACTCTCCGGCCGCGTCGGACGCGGTTCCCAGGATGCCGCAGACTCCGAGCGGCGCCAGAGCACGGACGGCGGCAAAGGCCGCGGCGGCGGGTCCGGCCGCCTCGAGGACAATGTCGGCGGTGCGGCGCGGCGGAACGGGCGCGTACTCGAAGCCTGATCCACGAAGCCACTGTGCGCGCGGGTGGTCCTCCGGTTCCAGCGAGCAAACCGTCACCTCGAGAGACCGTTCGCGCAGGGCGAGGGCGGCCAGCATCCCGATCGTGCCGGCGCCGAGCACCAGCGCCGAGCGCGGCGCGCCCTCATGGAGCCGCAGTGCCGTATCCACGGCCTTTTCCACCACGCTGAGAGGCTCGACGAGCACGGCCACCGGAGCGAGCTCCGCGGGAACGCGGACAAGATCTTCGACCCGGTCAACGGCGTACTCGGCGAAATAGCCGTCCGCCCCGACAATGCCGCGTTCGGTGTAGCGGCCGCTGAGGCAAAGGTCGCGGCGGCCCCGCTCGCAGGAGGCGCACGGAGGCCGGCAGGGGCGGCGCACGATGGGCACCACCAGATCGCCGCGCGCCAGAGCGGTCACGCCCGGCCCGGTCTCGGCCACTTCACAGAGCGCTTCGTGGCCGAGGATCAGGAAATCCGAACCCGGGGGCGGCGAGCCGAATTCCCAGGACGCCAGGAAGCGGTCCGTGCCGCAGACTCCGACCTCTCTGACCCGGAGCAGCACTTCGCCGTCTCCCAAACCGGGCGGGTCGGGCACGGCACGGTGGCACAGCCGGCGGTTTGCGTAATCCAGGCCCACTGCGCGCATGGCTACTTCCGCGCCACCGCCACGAGCGACAGCCCTTTCCAGGGCAGCACCCAGTCCACGCGCCGCCACAACCAGACGGTTTTGTCGAACAGTTTCAGCGTCAGCTTGCTGATGGCCTTGCGGCGCATGACCTTGCCGTACAACCACCAGGCAGGCGCGCCGATCTTATTCAGCTCGCGGAGCGCCTCCAGCCGGAACCCGGCGCTTTCCAGCAAAGCGCGCAGCTGGCGGGCGTCGAACCGCCGCTTGTGCCCGAGCGTGCGGTCCAGATCCGAGTACAAAGCCGGGCTCTGCGGCACGAGCACCAGCAGACATCCGCCCGGCCGCAGCGCCTTCCAGAGCGCGGCGAGTGTCGCTTGCGGTTCGTCGAGATGCTCCAGCACGTTCAGGCACAGGGCCGTGTCGAACTCTTCGTGGAAGCCGCAGAGATCCTCGGGCCGGGACGGGTCAAGCCGCCTCACTTCGACGTTCGGCGTGCGGAGGAAGCGGTTGCGCAGCGTGTGCAGATACAGCGGATCGTGCTCGCAGGCCACGTAGCGCACCGAGCGGCCCATCAGCCGGGCGGTGATGTTGCCGATTCCGGCGCTGATCTCCAGGATCGAATCCCCCACATAGGGGCGCAGGAGGCGCGCCATCCAGCTCAAATATTGCGGCGTGCCGGTGAGATTGTTGAGGTGCCCGCGCCCGTAGGCTTCGTTGTAGAGGTCGTCAATCAGCCAGAAATGCAGAATGACGCCGAGGGCTTTGATGCCGTCTTTCCATCCGATCTTCTTGCCCTCCTCGTAGGTGCGGCCGTGGTAGCTGATAGGGACCTCGTAGATCCGCAGATTGCGCTTGGCGCACTTCATGACGATTTCCGGCTCGAAGCCGAAACGGTTCGAGCGGATGGGAATGCTCTTGAGGATGTCGGTGCGGAAGGCTTTATAGCAGGTCTCCATATCCGTCAGGTTCAGGTTGGAGAACACGTTGGAGACCAGTGTCAGCGCCCGGTTGATCATGGAATGGCGAAAGGCGAGTACGCGAGTCTGCTCTCCGGCCAGAAAGCGGGAACCGAAGACTGCGTCGGCCCGGCCGTCCAGCAGCGGGCGCAGCAGGCGGGGATATTCGGTGGGATCGTACTCCAGATCGGCATCCTGTACGATGCAGAAGTCGCCGGTCGCCTGGGAGATGGCGGTACGGATGGCCGCACCTTTGCCGCGGTTGACGGGATGCCGGAGCAGGCGGATCCGGGGTTCGGAAGCGGCGAGCCGTTCCAGGATCGCCGAGGTGCCGTCGGTGGAGCAATCGTCCACCACGATGAGCTCCCGCTCCATCTGCTCCGGAAGGGGCGCCTCCAGAGCCTGCCGCAGGCTGCGCTCCACCACGGCACGCTCGTTATAGACAGGCACGAGGATGGAAAGCTTCACACGGACTTCCTCAGTATAATGGGCCTGAAGTATCCGATCGAAAGGCCGGTTTTATGCCCGAGAATCACCGACGAGAGTTTCTCCGCATCGCCACCGGCGGCGTGCTGGTGGTGGCGCCCCGGACGGCGCGCGGTTTCCAGGCGGGTTCCGCCGTAACGGTGGGCGTGATCGGTTGCGGCAACCGCGGCATGTACGTGAGCGGGCTGTTCGCCAAGAATGAGTTTGCCCGCATCGCTGCGGTCTGTGACATTTACGACGACAAGCTGCAGGCCGCGGTGCAAAAATATTCCGGGGCCAAGGCGTTCAAGGACTACAAAGACCTGCTTGCGACGGACGTGGACGCGGTGTTGATTACGACACCCGCTTATCTGCACCCGGAGCACTTCGAGGCGGCAGTGGCTGCCCGCAAGCATATCTTCATGGAGAAGCCCGCCGCCGTGGATGCCGCCGGCTGCCGCCGCGTGATCGAAGCCGCCAAGCGGGCGGACCCGTCCAAGCGCATCACCGTAGACTACCAGCAGCGCTACGGGAAGGACTACCGCAGAGCTTATGAGATCGTCAAATCCGGCGAGCTCGGAGCCATCAAGATGGTCCGCGCCGCCTGGCTTGGAGGCGGTCCTCCCATCGCCACCGGCCACCCGCCCGAGCAGGAACGGATCCGGAACTGGTTCTTCTACCGCGAACTTTCCGGAGACATTCTCGTCGAGCAGGACTGCCACAACATTGACGTCGTCAACTGGTTTACGGGCTCGCATCCTGTGCGCGTGACGGGATACGGGAGCCGGCAGGTGCGGCGCTACGGCGACATTTTCGACAACGTGGCCTGCACGTTCCAGTTCGCCGACGGGATGATTTTCAGTTACAGCGCCAACCAGTTCCGCACGCCGGGATTCCAGGACGTTTCCGAGACCTTCATCTGCGAGAAGGGCGCGGTGAACACTTCCCGCCGCGGTTACACGGTCTGGCGGGAGAAGGCGCCGCCGGAGCGGGTGGAGACCAACTACGACATCACGCTCGATGCCGTAAACGAGTTCATCGAAGGAGTGCGGACCGGCAAGATCGAAAACGCGGCCTTTTCTGCGGCCGAAAGCACGCTGACGGCGGTGATGGCGCTCGAGGCGTGCGTGCGCGGCCGGGAGATGACCTGGGAAGCGATTTCCCGGGCATAAGTACCGAACTTTGGGAGCGATCTTTTCGTCATGACGTTACAGCTCAACAACGTGGTGCTCGAGACCCATCTTCCCGGATTGCAGTTGCTGGCACGGGGGAAAGTCCGCGACGTTTATGATCTCGGAGACCGGCTGCTGATCGTGGCGACGGACCGGATCTCAGCCTTCGATTATGTGCTGCCGACGGGCATCCCTGCGAAGGGAACGGTGCTCACCCAGCTGTCGGTGTTCTGGTTCGATTTCCTCCGCGATGTGACGCCGACACACTTTCTCAGTGCCGATCCGGAGACGTATCCGGCCGCCTTGCAACCCTACCGCGCCGTGCTCGAGGGACGCTCGATGCTGGTGCGGCGGGCGGAGATGATCCCGGTGGAGTGTGTGGCGCGCGGCTACCTTGCGGGCTCCGGCTGGAAGGAGTACCGGGAGACCGGCAAGGTGTGCGGCATCCCCCTTCCTCCGGGCCTCCGCGAGAGCGACCGCCTGCCGGAGCCGATCTTCACACCCGCGACCAAGGCCCAAACGGGCCACGATGAGAACATTTCTTTTGATGATGTGGTGGCCCTGGTGGGCGGGGAGCTCGCCGAGCGGCTGCGTGCGCTGACGCTGGAAATCTACTCGCGGGCGGCGCGCTACGCCGAAACCAGGGGCATCCTGATTGCAGACACCAAGTTCGAGTTCGGCTTCGTGGGTCCGGAACTGGTCCTGGCCGACGAAGTCCTGACGCCGGACTCTTCCCGCTTCTGGCCGGCGGACGGCTATCGGCCGGGCGGGCCGCAGCCCTCCTATGACAAACAGTACGTGCGGGACTACCTGGAGTCCATCGGATGGGACAAGCGGCCTCCGGCGCCCGCCCT
The DNA here is from genome assembly GCA_035575135.1 of Bryobacteraceae bacterium. Taxonomy (GTDB): domain Bacteria; phylum Acidobacteriota; class Terriglobia; order Bryobacterales; family Bryobacteraceae; genus JANWXD01. The sequence goes on along the minus strand of DATLYE010000034.1, from coordinate 55,451 downwards.
GCCGCCGGAGGTGGCCGCGCGCACGAGCGAGAAGTATCGGGAAGCCTACCGGGCGCTGACCGGAAGAGTGTTGTGAACTGGCTCGACGTCGCACTGGTCGTAATCCTGTTGCTTTGCGTGGTTGAGGGGTTCGCGAAGGGCTTTGCGAAAGTCGGCATCGGGTTCATGGCGGCGATTGCGGGCCTGCTCGGCGGGTTGTGGTTCTACGGCGTGGCCGGCGGTTTCCTGCGTCCGTACGTAAGTCACCGTGGTTTCGCGAATTTCATTGGTTTCCTGATCATCTTCTCCCTGATCACGGCCTTCGGCGGCCTTGTAGGCTTCCTGCTCGGCATGCTGTTCAAGTGGACGGGGCTGAGCTGGCTGGACCGCGTGCTCGGGGGAGTCTTCGGCCTGCTCCGGGCGGGCGTCATCGCCATCGCCCTGGTTCTGGCTCTGATGGCTTTTGCGCCCAAGCCGCCTCCCCGGGCCGTCGTCAACTCCCGTATCGCCCCGTACGTCATTGACGCGGCGAATGTCTGCGCAGCGCTGGCGCCCTACGAAGTAAAGGAAGCCGTGCGGGAGAACTATATCAAGGTGCGGGAAGCCTGGGAAAACGCCATCCGCAAGCACCGCCGCCTCCGGCCGGAGACGATCTGACGCGCAGGCGGATGCTACCATGGAAGCTGGTTGGTCGGCCGGCGCCCGATTTCATGGATCTCGTAATCTTCGACCTGGATGGCACCCTGATTGACTCGAAGCTCGACCTGGCGCAGTCCGTCAATGCCACGCGAGCCTGGCTGGGCCTCGGACCGCTGGACAACGAGTTGGTCTACTCTTACGTGGGCAACGGGGCGCCCGTGTTGATCCGCCGCGCCCTCGGCCCCGAATTCAGCGATGCGGACGTCGAGCGGGCGCTCCAGTATTTTCTCAACTATTACCGCGAGCACATGCTGGATCACACCGCGTTATATCCCGGAATGCGCGAGTGCCTGGAACGCCTTCGGGGCGAAGGTGTAGAGCTCGCCGTGCTCACCAACAAGCCGGTGAGGTTCAGCAGCGCGATTCTGGAGGGGCTGGGCGTCCGCGACCTGTTCTTCCGTGTCTACGGCGGCAACAGCTTCGAGCAGAAAAAGCCGCATCCGGCGGGAGTGGAGAAGCTGCTCGAGGAGTCCGGAGCATCCCGCGAGCGCACGCTCCTGGTGGGGGACAGCGCTGTGGACGTGCGCACGGCTCGCAATGCCGGCGTCCGCTCCTGCGGCGTCACTTACGGCTTTCAACCGGAGACGTTCGCCGAAGATCCGCCCGATTTCCTGGTGGACCGCCCGGAGGAGCTGGCCGAACTGGTGATAGCCGAGCGGCGGGGAGCGCGGCGGTGACCTACAAGCCGGGCGATCGAGTGCCTGAGACTGCGATTTACTGGTGCAGCGTGTGCAAGCGGCCGGAGCGCTTCCTGGCGGGGCAGCAGTTTCCGCCGTGTCCCAACCTTTGCGGCCGCGGTCGCTGGGAACTGGTGCGACTGGAGCCACCGGCCTCCGAGCAGCACTGAGCTCCCGCGAACGTCTTGGGCGCCAGAGCGCTCGTAGGGATACACTGGAAACGTAAGGAGCAAGTCATGGCCTCCAGGGATTCTTTTGCCGCCGCGGGAGCGCTGCGCGTCGGCGGCATCTCCTACCGGATCTTCAGACTTGAGGCGCTCGAAAAGGCCGGCCTCACCCATCTTTCCCGCATTCCTTTTTCGATCAAAGTCCTGCTCGAAAACTTGCTTCGCCACGAGGACGGGCGCATGGTGAAAGCGGAGGACATCGAGGCGGCCGCGCGCTGGGATGGCAAACCGGCGTCCCGGGAGATCAGCTTCATGCCCGCGCGGGTGCTGCTCCAGGACTTCACCGGCGTCCCTGCCGTGGTGGATCTGGCGGCAATGCGCGACGCCTTGAAAGCGGCGGGGGCGGACCCGGCGCGCGCCAATCCCCTGCTCCCGGCGGACCTTGTGATTGACCACTCGGTGCAGGTGGATCATTTCGGCACGCCGGATGCGTTCCAGCTCAACGCGCAACTGGAGTTCGAGCGCAACCGCGAGCGCTATGCCCTGCTGCGCTGGGCCCAGAACGCGTTCCGGAACTTCCGCGTCGTCCCGCCCGAGACGGGCATCGTGCATCAGGTGAACCTGGAGTATCTGGCCTCGGTGGTGTTCCGCTGCGAGCGCGACGGCGAGACGCAGGCATATCCGGACACGCTGGTGGGCACCGACTCCCACACCACCATGGTCAACGGTCTGGGCGTGGTCGGCTGGGGCGTCGGCGGCATCGAGGCCGAGGCGTGTATGCTGGGCCAGCCCATTTCGATGCTGCTGCCGCAGGTGGTCGGGTTCCGGCTTTACGGGCGCCTGCAGGAGGGTGTGACGGCCACTGACCTCGTACTTACCGTGACCCAGATGCTCCGCAGCAAGGGAGTGGTGGGCAAGTTCGTCGAGTTCTACGGCGAGGGCCTCGGCGCGCTCAGTCTCGCCGACCGGGCCACTGTGGCCAATATGGCGCCGGAGTATGGTGCAACGATCGGCTTTTTCCCCATTGACGAAGAAACTTTGCGCTACCTGCGCCTCACCAACCGCCCACCGGACTTGATCGCGCTCGTGGAAGCGTACGCCAAAGAGCAGGGTCTTTTCCGCACGGATGACACTCCCGAGCCGGTGTACTCGGACACCATCGAGCTGGACCTGGCGAACGTGAAACCGTCGCTCGCCGGGCCCAAACGGCCTCAGGACCGCGTGGACTTGCCCGAAGTCAAACGGAATTTCCTCAGCCTGCTTGGCGCCGAACCGCGCGAAGTTCCTGTGAGCTTCAACGGAACCCGCGCCGCGGTGCGCGACGGTTCGGTGGTCATCGCCGCCATCACCAGTTGCACGAACACGTCGAATCCGTCGGTGCTGCTCGCCGCCGGCCTGCTGGCCAAAAAAGCGGTCGAGCGCGGACTGCGCGTTCCGCCGTGGGTGAAAACCAGTCTCGCGCCGGGGTCAAAGGTGGTGATGGATTACCTGCGCGAGGCGGGATTGCTCCAGTTCCTCGAGCAGCTCCGCTTCCACCTGGTGGGATTCGGCTGCACGACGTGCATCGGCAACAGCGGACCGCTGCCGGAGCCCGTGGCCGAGGCCGTTCGCCGGGAGAAGCTCACGGTGGCTGCCGTGCTCAGCGGCAACCGGAATTTTGAAGGCCGCATCAACCCGCTGGTGAAGGCCAACTACCTGGCCTCGCCTCCCCTGGTGGTCGCCTATGCCATCGCCGGCAGGGTGGATATTGATCTCCAGAACGAACCCCTCGGTACAGGTAGCGACGGGCGGCCAGTTTTCTTGCGAGACATCTGGCCTTCGGCCGAGGAGGTGCAGGCGGCGGCGCGGGAGTTCGTCCGCGCCGAGATGTTCCAGCGGGAGTACGGGGAAGTGTTCTCCGGCGACCAGCGCTGGCAGTCGCTGCCCACTCCCCGCGGCGAGCTCTACGACTGGGATCCGGCTTCGACTTATATCAAACGCCCGCCGTTCTTCGACGCGCTTCCCGATCCGCAACGCGCGTTCGAAGACCTGCACGGCCTGCGCGTGCTGGCGGTGCTGGGCGATTCGGTGACCACGGACCATATTTCGCCCGCGGGCTCGATTCCCGCGGACAGTCCCGCCGGACAGTATCTGATTTCGCTGGGCGTCGAGCCCAAAGATTTCAACTCCTACGGCGCCCGCCGCGGGAATCACGAGGTCATGGTGCGCGGTACGCTGGCCAATATTCGCCTCCGCAACCTGCTCGTTCCCGGTACGGAGGGCGGCTGGACCGTGCATATGCCTTCGGGCGAGAAGATGTGGATCTACGATGCGGCCATGCGTTACCAGCGTGAGGGCGTGGGGCTTGTGATCCTGGCGGGGAAGGAGTACGGCTCCGGTTCATCGCGGGACTGGGCGGCCAAAGGAGTGGCTTTGCTGGGCGTGCGCGCGGTGATCGCGGAGAGCTTCGAGCGGATCCACCGGTCGAACCTTGTCGGCATGGGTGTGCTGCCGCTCGAGTTTCTTCCCGGCCAGAGCCGCGAAACGCTCAACCTGACGGGGCACGAAATCTATCACGTCACGGGCCTTCGCGAGGCGATTGCCGGCGCCCGCACAGCGACCGTGCGCGCCGTGACCGCCGAAGGGGAGGAGAAGACGTTCCAGGTGGCGGTGCGCGTAGATACGCCGCAGGAGGCCGAGTACTACCGCCATGGCGGAATTCTGCCATACGTGCTGCGCCAGCTGGCCGAGGCGCCGGCGCCTGCGGGCGTATGAGTTTCCTTTGCCGCCGCCGGCGGCATGGGATAGAATGTGCGTTTCACTCGGAGGGACTTAAGTGGCGTTCCTCATGTCGGGTCGCGGCTGGCTCTTCTTGCTCAGCCTGATAGTGGTGGTGGCGTCGCTCGGGGTGGCCGGATGGTTGGCCGCCACCGGTCAGGCGCTCAGCTTCGACGGTCTTTTCCTGTCACTGACGTGTCTGGTGTTGGCTTTTGCGTTCGGGTTGTACGCCGGCTCTCTGTTGAAGCAGGCGATGAAGGAATTAGAGCCCGCAGCCCGCGAGGCGGCGCCGGCTCCCGTCCAAACTGCGCGACAGACCACCCCCAAGGCAGCCGCCCCCGGCGCGGCTCGTCCGGTCCCGGCCGCCGGGAACCCGGGCCACCGCGACAAGCCGGCCGAAGCCGAAGAGGCTTAGCAGTTCTCGCGGCGGAGAGCGGCGGGTATGGCCGCATGGCTCTACCTGGCGGTTCTGAGCCTTGTAGCGCAGGACATCATCGGCTCGCTCAAAGAATACCAGCGCGCGCTCGGCCTGCCGGAGACCGGGAATTTCCGAACCACCTCCGAGACGCGGCAGGCACACTACCGTTGCTACTACACGGACAAGCTCGAACTGCCGGACAGCTATGAGCAACTGCGTCTCAAGGAGGGTACCGCCTCAGGCTGCACCGTGAACGAAGACGCCTACGATGTATTCTTCTACCCCATCGAGGCGGTGGCCGACGGCGCCGCGCCGGTGACGGGCTCGCTCAAGCGGGCGGCCGAGGAACGGCAGGCCGTCGTGGTCGCTCACGAAGATTATCACGAGATGTTGCACCGGCTGCCGGTACATCTGGCCGAGGCGGCGGCGACACTGGCCGGTTTTGCCACGGCGGCGCAATTTGCCCGCGACACGGCGGGACCCGATTCGGAATTGTTTCGCGCACTGGCTGGGGAAGCCGATCTGTTTCTCAAAAAGGCGGAAATTGTGAACCGGTTTCACGCCCGGCTCCGCAAGGTGTACGAGCAAGCGCGCGCAGGACGGCTCGGGCGGGAGGAGGCTCTGGTTGCCAAGCGCAGTCTCTTTCTGGAGCTCGAGCGAGAGTGCACGGCGATCACGCCGAAGCCTCGAACCTTCAATCCGTGTCCCGCGGCGCTCAACAACGCCGGGCTCGCCTTCGACTACACGTACACGAAGTATTACCCACTGCTGCACGCGTGGTTCGATAGTCTGGAGCGCAGCCTTCCGGCGCTGGTGAAGGGCATCCGGGAGCTGGCCGCCGGCGAGGCGCGCGAACAGGAACTGGTTCGCCGCCTCCAAGCCGATTTCCGCCGGAAGGCGACCGCGCCCGGAGTGCAACCGTAACAGGTCGCCGGATCCTGCCGGCCGCCGCCCGAGCGTGCTGCTCGCGACGCAGTCCGGCAAGAAGAACTGGCGCGCGGTCGGGGGCCGTGCAGGAGCTCCGGCGGTTGTAGGAAACTAGCAATCACTTATGGACCGGACACAAACCTGTTCCATTGTTCTCGCCTGCGGGCTGCTGAGCTGCCTGGTTACCACCGCTCCGGCGGGGGCACAGCCGCGCCGCGTACCACCCGCCCCGGATGACCATGCGGGGTTTGTCGCCATTTTCGACGGAAAGAGCCTCGACAACTGGGAAGGCGACTCTCGCTTCTGGCGCGTGGAAGACGGCGCCATCGTGGCGGAAAGTACGCCGGAGAAGGTCGTCGAGCGAAATACCTTTCTGATTTGGAGAGGCGGCCCGGTGGCGGATTTCGAACTGAAGCTCGAGTTCAAACTGAGCGAGACGGCCAACAGCGGAGTCCAGTACCGCAGCGCCAGGCTCCCGGAGGTGGGGCCGTGGGCCATGAAAGGCTACCAGGCCGACATGGACGGGCAGAACCTGTTCACCGGTATGGTCTACGAGGAGCGCGGCCGCGGCTTTCTGGCCGAGAGGGGCCAGTTTGCGCGCATTGCCGGAGGCAAGGTTCGCAAACTGATCGGATCTCCCGGCGACCCCGAAACCCTCAAGAGCTTCCTGAAGCCGGGTGACTGGAACCAGCTACACGTAATCGCCCGGGGAACGGTGCTCATTCACGTCATCAACGGACACGTCATGAGCCTGCTCGTGGACGATGACGCCGAGGGGCGGGCCATGGACGGCTTGCTGGGCCTGCAACTGCATGCCGGCAAGCCCATGCGCATCGAATTTCGCAACATCTTCTTGAAAAAGCTGTGAGCGGTGCCTTTACTGGCAGGGCCGGACGGCGGCAGCGGCTACGGTCCAGCAACCCGGCTGCTCCGCGCTGCCTAAATCATTGCCGTTCCAGTTGACGCGCGCCGGAACCCACTGCGGCGGGACCCGCACCTTCAGTTCGCCGACGCCGCGAGTCACGATGAGGAGCTCGCGCGTGTCGGGCAGAAAACGGCCTTGCACGCGCGCGGTGGCGGTTTCCTCACGCCGCGGCAGCAGGATCCGGGTTTCCAGGCGCAGCCGCTCCTTGCCGCGCTCCACGATCACGGCCACGGGCTTCTCTTCGGCCTCATCCATCATGGTGAGGTAATCCTGAGCGTCTTTGACGGCCCTGCCGCCCACTGAGACGATGCGATCCTCGAGCTTGAGCGGTCCTTTATATCCGGGCGGCAGCCACACGACGCGTACGCCTGGCCCCGGCGCGGAGGCATCATAGCCGAAGCCGCCCAAGTCCAGGTAACCGCCGGCGCCCGGCCGCACCCGCGTCGAGGGCAGCACATCGTTGCGCTGCGAAGGGTCGAACCTGGTAATTTCGAGCCAGTGGCAACGCGCGAACTCCAGGTTGCCGGTCTCGCAATCCACGTCCTCGGGAAACGGATCGCGGCGGTGTTTTTCCAGCCATTCGAAACCGCTCTCCAGGGGAAAAGAATCGAGCGGGCGGACCTCGAAGTTGTATCCTGCTGCGCGCAGCCGCTTGCGCTCGCGCTCGGCCAAGGGCGACCCCGGTTCCTTGACGAGCCACAACACGGGACACAGTGCGGTGTTAGCCCCGAACAGCCGGTTGGTTTCGATCGCGCGCTTCGGATCGCCACCGATCGCGAGCCCCGCCGCCACCAGGTGAGGAGCCCGCGAAGCGGCGTAAAACACGTGCGAGGCCAGGTTGCCCTCTGCCGCCAGGTACGTCCGCGTGGTGTCGGCCGGCAGGCGGCGTTGCACGTCCTCGACGAGCGCCTCCAGAAGCTTGGTGAACAAGTCCCCCCACAGGCCCGGCGTCTGGAATTCGCCCCACGGAACCACGACCAGCCAGGACCGGCCCGCGACGCGGCTCTGCCACTGCCTCCAATAAGCCGGCACGTCCGCCAGCTCCGGCACGCCCGGAAGCACGACCAGCACGGGCTGCGGTTGCGCGGAAGGCTGCGGCGCGGCGTGGAAATATACGAGGCGTCCGCCGGGGAAGGAGACCGCCGATTGCACCGGCTCCTGCGCATGTAGCGGGACGGCGGCGCACAGAAGAATCACGAGGCGGCGCATGGCCGTGCCGGACGCGTCAAAACTTGCGCAACCGCGAGCGAATCCTCCGGGCCAGCTTCTCGATTTCCTCGGTCTTGCGCAGAGAGGAAACCGACAGCACGTGGCGCGTGTTCTTTTCGAGCTCGGCCTTCAGCTCCTCCGCCAGCTCGACGAGGCGGGCGGCGTCCTCCAGCGTCTTTTCATACTCCGCTTTCAGGATCGCTTCGCGCTGCAACGTCCCGCTTGGCAGGCGAGGCTCCTCGGGTTCTCCGGGCCTCACCTGCGCCCACAGCAATGCCGCAAACGCCGCAACCGCCGCAAGTTGCGCGATTCGGATCAGGCGTTTCATGACCTACTGGTATCATAGCCAAGGATGCAGGAAGTCAGAGTTGGAATCGTGGGGCTTGGCAACGTGGGCATGGGGGCCCTCACGATTCTGGCGGACAACGCCGAACAGATCGCACTGAAACTGGGATTCCCGCTGCGGGTCACCGCGGTGTGCAGCCGCAATGTGGACGCCAAACGGCTGCCGGAAGGTCTCCCCGAGGTGTACCGGACTTCGGACTGGCGGGAGGTGGTGTCCCATCCGTCGGTGGACATCGTGGCCGAACTGGTCGGGGGGACCACGGTGGCGGCGGAGATCATTGACGGCGCGATCGCGCACCGCAAGTCGGTGGTGACGGCCAACAAGGAACTCATGGCGCTGTGCGGTGCTGAGATCTGGGCGCGGGCCATTCAGGCCGGCATCAACCTGGCCATGGAAGCCAGCGTGGCAGGCGGGATTCCCATCCACGCCGTCCTGCGGGAGGGCATCTCGGGCGACCGCATCCTGGCGTTGTACGGCATCCTCAACGGGACTACGAACTACATCCTTACGGAGATGGAGGAGCGCGGCGGGTCGTTCGAGGCGGTGCTCGCCGAAGCGCAGCGGCTGGGTTACGCTGAGGCCGATCCGAGCGCGGATGTGGATGGGTGGGACGCGCGCTCGAAGCTGGCGATCCTGGCCGCCCTGGCTTTCGGCGAGAAAATCACGCCTTCGGACATTTTTACAGAGGGCATCCGCCGCATCGCGCCGATTGACTTTCAGTACGCCCACCGGCTGGGGCACACCATCCGGCTGGTGGCCAGTGCGCAACAGACGCCGGAAGGCTTGATTTTGTCGGTGCGCCCCGCGCTGATTCCGCAGTCGGCGATCCTGGCCAGCGTGCGCGGCGCGTATAACGCCATCTGGGTGAAAGGGCGCTACGGCGCCGATACGTTTTACTACGGGCGCGGGGCGGGCTCGCTTCCGACCGGGGTAGCGGTGGTGAGCGACCTGATGCGCGTGGCGCGGGAGATCCGCAGCGGCAGCCCGGAGCGGGTTTCCCCGTTCGCCCACGAGCGCCTGGGAGAGTATCAGCCCATCCCCGTCACGCGCCAGCGGCGGGCCTGGTATCTGCGGTTCCGCGTCGTGGACCGCCCCGGCATCATCGCTGCTCTGGCAGGGATCCTGGCCGAGAAACGAATCAGCCTGGAGGCGGTCTTGCAGTTGCCCTGCGAGAACAAGGCGGACCTGCCGTTTGTCATCACTGCCGAGCCGACCTCAGAAGCCTCGATGCGCGAAGCCGTTCGGGAGATGTCGCAACTGGATTTCCTGCTGGAGCCGCCCCTGGCGCTGCCGATGGAACCCGGCCTTTAGGCGAGGTTTGTGGGACGCCGGGCGGCTATGGTAGCATCGTGGTGCGACGCCCCCACCGCCGCGGAGAGGTGGCTGAGTGGTCGAAAGCAGCGGTTTGCTAAACCGTCGTAGGGGCTAAAACCTCTACCGGGGGTTCGAATCCCCCCCTCTCCGCCAGGCACCGAGAGTCCTGTCTTGCACGCTGTGAGACCCCTCAGGCCATGAACCGGCACATCCGCTTTCTCGTGCGAGCCCTCGCCGCACCAGCCCGCTTCTGGCAGCAGTGGCTGGGCCGAATCGAGTTTCGAGGGCACGAGGACAAAATCCTTCTGCTCCTGTCGCTTGTGATTAGTGCAACCGTGGGCCTGATCGTCGTGAGCTTCGTCGTCGTGACCGAACGACTTGGCTCGAAGCTGATTGCCGCAGGGGCCACTCAGCGTATGCTGAGCCCGGTACTGGGTTCACTGGTGACCGGTTGGCTGTTGTTCAGGTTCTTTCCCGACGCTCGAGGGAGCGGAATCCCCCAGACGCGCGTGGCGATGGCTCTGGGGAGAGGTTTCATCGGTCTGCGGACGGTAGCAGGCAAGTTCCTTTGCTCGGCCATATCCTTGGCCAGTGGTATCGCTCTGGGCCGCGAAGGTCCCTCGGTGCAGATTGGCGCGGGAGTGGCCTCCGTCGCCGGCCGCCGCCTGGGCCTGGGCGAAGACTATGTCCGGTCGCTCATTCCGGTCGGAACTGCAGCCGCGCTGGCAGCGGCGTTTAACACGCCCTTGGCAGCCGTGCTGTTCAGCTTGGAGGAGATCCTGGCGGATCTGCATGCCCGCGTCGTCGGCTCGGTCGTGATTGGTGCAGCCACCTCCTGGATCGTTCTGCGGTTGATTTTGGGCGACGAGCCCCTCTTTCATGTCCCGGCCTACCAGTTGGTGCACCCAATCGAATTCCCTTTCTACGCCCTTCTCGGACTGCTCGGCGGCCTGGTTTCCACTGCGTTCGTGAAACTGTTGCTCTGGCAAAGGGACCGGTACCTGAAGGCGCCGCAACGATGGCGGCCCCTGGCTCCGGCCGTGGGGGGACTGACCGTTGGACTCCTGGCTCTTGCCGTGCCCGGAGTGCTGGGTGCCGGCTACACGCTGGTCGGTGACGCCCTCAACGGTCAGCTGGCGCTCCGGACAATGTTGTTGCTGCTGTGCGTGAAGCTTATCGCCACCACGAGCTGCTACGCTTCCGGCAACGCAGGCGGCATTTTCGGCCCGAGCCTGTTCATCGGCGCCATGCTCGGCGGCGCCGTGGGAAATGTCATTCACGCGCTGATTCCCGATTACACGGGCAACGCGGGTGCGTATGCTCTTGTGGGCATGGGTGCGGCCTTCGCCGGCATCATCCGGACACCGATGACCAGCGTCATCATGATCTTTGAAGTGACCCGGGACTACACCATCATCGTGCCGCTGATGATCGCTAACTTGTGCAGCTATTTTCTCGCCCAGAAGTTGCAGAAGCTGCCGATCTACGAGGCGCTCTGCCGCCAAGAGGGTGTCGTCCTTCCCTCGGCAGCCCACCGGCCCGAGCCGCTGACCGTGGAGCGGGCGATGCGGCCGCTCGGACCTTCCTCCGGCTATGTCGCCACTGGCCCGGAAGTGCCCTGTGTGTATCCGGATGATCCTCTGGACCTCGCCCTGCAGCGCATGGGCCAGGCAGGCATCGAAGAAATCCCGGTCCTCAGTCGGGCCGGCGGCAGACAGATCGGACTGTTGAACGCTCAAGATGTCCTCAGAGCGTACTTTGCGCCGCTCCGGGCCGACGCGCCGGAGAAGGTCGCCGCCGCACCTTCGCAGCACTGGTTGCCGGCGGTGGCGACGATCGCGACAGCCGCCGTGCTGATCAGCTCGGGGTTGACGTTCTGGCAGCGCTTCCGCCGCTCTGATCTGGGAAAGCGAGCTTACGAGCATGGCACAACGTTGCTCGCCCAGGGGCGCGTCGACGAGGCCGTGCTGGCTTTCCGCTCCGGCCTTGCGCACAACCCCCAAGACACGAGACTCCGCACCGCGTTGGGTTTGGCTCTGGTCGAATCGGGTCACTTCGGCGAAGCTTCCTCTTACCTTTCCGAGGCAGCTCGCAGCGATCCCTCAAGCGGGGCTGTCTGGATGGGTCTTGCCAGGATCGCCCTCGCCGGAGGACAGAAACAGAAGGCACTGGAGTTGCTCCGCCGAGCACTTTCTAGGGACTGGACCGCTGAGCAGAAAGCGTTGCGCACGCGGACGGAATTTGATTACGCCGGCCTTCTTGCCGATATGGGCCGAAGCGGCGAGGCCGTCTCCGTCTTAGTGGCGATGATCGAGGAGCACGCAGACGACCCGCTTGTGGCCAAGAAGGCCGCCGAGGCCGTAAACGCCATCGGGTCTCCCGAGCAGGCGGAGACGGCCTATGGGATGCTGGCGAGCCGGTTTCCCGCCGACGCCGGCGTTTGGTTGCGACTGGGCGACGCCCGATTCGCAGCCGGCAAGGAGCGGCTGGCCCTCGAAGCCTATCGCCGCGCGGCTAAGGCTGACCCACAGAACGAGCAAGCACAGCGCGCCGCGGCTCGCGCCGAGGAGGCGGTCCGCCTGGATCCGACACAGCGAGGCCTTTCCGTCCGCGAGCGTGCCCGCCGCTGGGATGAGGTGCTCCGGCGGGTTATTGCCGCGGCTGCTGCATGCGGTCCATCCGAGGAGATCGCGAAGGCAAGACGGCTGCTCAACACAACGGCCTTCACGATCGAGGCATCGGATCGAAAGATGCAGGTGGCGCAGGCGATCTGGGAAGGGACGGGCGCCGCCTGCAAGCAAGACGAGGTTCTGAACCATATCATGGCCAAGCTCAACCAGTGAGGAACAGACGCACGCGAAGGGCCCCGGATCCTGCCTTGGCGGCGCGGCGGGTGCGACTGAGCCGAGCCGCCCCTCAGAGCCGGCTCAGCGCAACCACGCACCGCACCGCGCCAAGCACGATTTGTGTCAAGCCCCGATTACCGAGTCCCCGGCCCACCTCTCGGCGGCGCCGGATCCGGGCACGCGCTGTAGGCAGGATGGGCACCGGCCGCCCACCGTGATCTCGCCAGCCGCACGCATGAGCCGATCGCGCCAATCCTGCGGGCACTTCTCCAGGCGCGCCGCCCGCGACAGAGCGTTCACGAAATGGTACAGCGTCCCTCCGAGATCCTCGGTCTCGTAGGAGGACCGGATCAGAGAGGCCACCGGGCGCGGAAGATTCGCGGGCAACGTGAAGGGCTTCCGGATGGATTCCTCGATGCCGGGGATCAATGTCGTGCGGATGAAGCCCATGACTTCCCGGCTGGCAAATTCCAGGGCCTTGAGGATCTGCTCGGTGGTGCCGGCGAAGACGTCCCGCCGAGAATGTCTCCAGATAAACGGAGCCACCATCCCATTGCTGCAAACCTGCCTGTAGGAAAACGCGGCAAGCGTCGGCGGTGTGGTTCCCGTGAAGTCAACCGTAATCTGGATCGAAAAACGATGCCGGTCATCCGGCCGGGGGCTGGTGTCGAACACGTGACAGAGCTTTTGGTGAGTCAGCCGGAATATGACCGTGGCCGGGGCACGGAAGTCGGGGAGCTCGTACAACAGAGGCCGCTCGTCGCCTTCAGCCAAAGCACGCGCGCAGACCTGGACCACCTGCGAAGGCCATAAGTCCACGTCTCGCCACGCCGGCCGTATAAACCAACGGATTTCGTCTTCGCTCACAAGGGCATGGGTGAACCAGCTCCACCTCCGGCGCAGCTGGGCGTTGACCAGTTCCCGGCAAACATCGTCCGGCAATTCCCTCAACAGCGTCACCGGCGTATTCGTCATGCGGCACAGTTGCTCCAAGGCGCCCGCCGAGAGCCGGTAGTTTTCGCCTTCGACCTTCAGCACGAGTGAAACGAATTCCTCAGAAAGGCTCCGCCGTACTACACCCACCACAGCGGGCTCCCGGACCGGAATCCTTCCACCGTGCCGGAAACCCTGATCGAGCTGATCGAGCATTTGCTGCGTGATTTCAATCATGGATGCGCATCCTCCCAAGCGAACTTAACGTCTCAAACTCCACAACCTTACCCTTTCGAAGCCCATGACCCGTTCCTCGACTTCGCCGTGGCCGCGGGGCCTCCCACATCTGCCGGTGGCACGACGATGGGCGGGCTGCGGTGAGCCCGGAACCGGTCTGCCGCCTCGAAAGTAGACATATCTTGACACTGTCTTATTCTATGCTATGCTGGAGGATGGAATCAATGGCGAACCGCGAGTTCAGCCTGGCGCAGCTGGCTGGTCAGGCGGGGGTGGCGCCGCGCACGGTGCGGTTTTACATTGCGCGAGGGTTGCTCCCCGGGCCGGTCCGCGGCGGCCGGCGTGCCGCGTATACCGCCGAGCACCTGGAGCGGCTCGAGGCGATCCGCCGGCTCCAGCAGCGCGGCCTGACCCTGAGCGAGATCGCGCGCAAACTCAGCGGTGAGCGGCCGGGCGACTCGTTGCCGACACCATCAGCGTGGTGGAGCTATCCGCTCGATCGAGACATCGTCGTTTGGGTGCGAAGCGACGCAAGCCCGTGGCGCCTGCGGAAGATCCACAGGGCACTGGCGCGGTTTGCCGCAGACTTGACCGAAAAGGAGGACTCGAATGGCAGTAGTTAGTCAGCCGACAGGGTTTGCGGCCGTCGCGGCGCGCACGGGTGAGGAACTCCAGCTGGCGATGCAGCGGCTCTGGCTCACGGGCCGGATCCTGCCTGCCGGAGCACGGCTGATGGTGACGCATACTTTCCGCTCCAGCGAGGCCGAGCCTGTGGAAGTGGTGTATGCGTTCGCGCTCCCGCGTGACGCCGCGCTGCGGCGCTTTCGCGTACGCGGCCCGGGCTTCTCGGTCCGCTCCGAACTCAAGCCCGTGAGCGAGGCAGTCAAGTGGTACGAAGAAGGCATCGAGGCCGGGAGCCTTTCGGCCCTGGCCCGACAGTACGGCGACGGTTTGATCAACCTGATGCTCGGAAATCTGCGGCCCCAGGAAACCGTAACGGTCGCCCTGGAGATTCTCGCCGGTGTTGAGTTGCGCGATGACGGCTTGCGCTTCCGGTTCCCCTTCACCCTGGCGCCCTCCTACCACCGGCGTGCCCGCGCGATCGAGGCTGAGCCCGGAATGGGTGAGCTGGAGCTCCCCGAGGACGAGTTCGGCGACCTGTTGCTACCGCAGTATGCGGAGCACGCGACAGCGCTGCACGAGGTGGGCTTCAGGCTCTCGGTGTGGATGGCCGGCGAGATCGCCGAAGTCCGTTCGCCTTCCCACGCCGTGCACGTGGTGCCGGAAGAGGCCCGCCGCAGCCGTGTCACGCTGGCGCCGGCACACGACGTTCCCGACCGCGACCTGGTGCTGGACGTCCGCACCAAACAACCGGCGGCCACGGCGCTGGCCGGTACGGGCACGGACGGCAAGCGGCATTTTGCAGCGATTCTCCCTTCGAAAATTTTCGGCGAACCCCAAGACTCGCCCCGGCGCATCGTCCTGGTGCTGGACCGCTCGAGTTCCATGAGCGGGACACCCATGCGCCAGGCGCGGCGGGCAGCAAAAGCTTGCCTTGCCGCTCTCCGGCCGCAGGATTCGTTCGGCATTGTCGCTTTCGACGACGAGGTCGCGCTGTTCCGTGACGCACTGGCGACAGGCGACGATGCGAGTCGTGATGCGGCGCGGGAGTTTCTCGACGGCATCGAGGCGCGCGGCGGCACGGAGCTGGCTCTCGGGATCCGGGCGGCGGCGGAGCTGCTGGCCGGCCCTGGCGACGTGGTGGTGCTGACCGACGGGCAGGTTTTCGGCACCGAGGAGATCCTCGCAGCGGCGCGCCCGCTCGGGATCCGCCTGCATTGCCTGGGCATCGGCTCTGCCAGCCAGGACCGGTTTCTGGCGCTGCTGGCCCGGGAGACAGGCGGCGTCAGCCGCTTCGTGACCCCGCGCGAGCGCGTAGACGTCTCCGCCCTCGAGCTTTTCGCCTCGATCAGCCGGCCGGTGGCGGAGGGGCTCCGCGTCCGATGCGAAGGTCTCAAAGTCCATCTGGAACCGGAGCCGCCGCGTGCGGTCTTTGCGGGTAATCCGGTCATCGTGTGGGGCGAAATGCAGGCCACGGGCAGCGGGCGCCTCGCCGTAACCTGGAACGGCGGAGCCACGGAGCTGGCACTCGAAATCCTGGATGACGCCCTCGGAGAAACACTCCGGCTGCTCCGCGGCGCGCGGCTGATCACCGATTACGACTGCCGCATCGGCTCCAACCCCCGTGAACAGCGGCGCCTCGAGGATAAGATCGAGACTCTCAGCCGCTGCTACGGCTTGGCCAGCCGCCAGATGGCCCTGGTCGCCGTCGTCGAGCGTCCCGACGATCAGCCGGGAGAAGTTCCCAAGACCATTGTGGTGCCGGTCGGCATGCCGCAGGACGTCCCATTCGGATCCTACTTTGGCGAGAGCGTGCTCGCCTTTAAGTGCGAGCAGCCTCCGGCGAGGTTATACCGAGCTGCTATGCCGCACAGGGAACTCGGCGAGGTACCAGCGCGCCGTGTGTCCAGGCGCGCCAGGTTCGAGGCGGAGCTGCCGGAAGCAGACGCCGGCGATGAGTTGATCGAGCTGGCCGCGCGCCTTCAGGCCGACGGCGGCATGCCGGGCCGGGACGAAGAGGAGCGCCTGCGCGAGTCTCTTGCGGCACTTTTGAAACTCGTTGCTGCCGGCCATTCTCTTCTGGGAGGCGCTCTGCGCCCGCACGTGGCCCGGCTGGTAGCCTTCCTGGAGTCCTTGGCTGTGCCCCCGGCATACGAGGCCTTGGTGGCCGCCGCCATTGCCGCGGCGAGGCAGGAACGCGCGGTGCAGTCGCCGCGGGATTCGAGCTGGGAGGCAATCGAGGCAGCGGTCGCCTGAAGCAACCCCGCTCCCGGGGGCTGCCATCGAAGGCCGCGAGCCGCCCGGGAGCGGAATCTTTCTGAATTGTGGCGAACGGTCTCGCAGCAGGATCAAGATAGTGTCATGGCCCGATTACGAGTCGCCAACGCCCCTTGCTCGTGGGGCGTGCTGGAGTTCGAGCAGACCAGGCAAAGCCAGATCCCCTTTGAGCAGATGCTCGACGAGCTGGCCGAAACGGGCTACACCGGAACGGAGCTCGGCGACTGGGGCTACATGCCCACCGATCCCGACCGCCTTCGAGAGGAACTCGAGCGCCGGCGCCTGGTCATGCTCGGGGCCTTCGTCCCCATCGCCTTTGCCGATCCGGCCGCCCACGAACCCGGCCTTGCTGTGGCGCTGCGCACCGCCCGGCTGCTGGCAGCCGTGGCCGGCGATCCGCCACCCTATCTGGTTTTGGCGGACAACAACGGAACGGTTCCGGAGCGGACGCTGAAAGCGGGCCGCATCAAGCCGGCCGACGGGCTGGACGCCTCTCGCTGGCGTACGTTCGCCTCGGGGGTCGAGCGTGTCGCCCGCGCCGTGCGCGAGCAAACCGGGCTGCGCACCGTGTTTCATCACCATTGCGCGGGCTACGTGGAAACGCCCGAGGAGATCGCCACGCTTCTCGACCTCACCCGTCCGGACCTCGTCGGCCTGGTCTTTGATACCGGGCACTACGCGTACGGCGCGGGGGATGGCGACGTGCTCGCCGGGCTCGAACGCTTCAAAGAACGAATCTGGTACGTTCACTTCAAGGACTGCGACCCTGCCGTGGCCGCGCGCGCCCGCGCCGAGGAATGGGATTACTTTCGCGCCGTGCAGCATGGCGTTTTTTGCGAACTCGGCCGCGGTTCGGTGGATTTTCCCGCGGTGCTGCGCTGGCTCAAAGCCCGTGGCTACGACGGCTACGTCGTGGTGGAACAGGACGTGCTTCCCGGAAGGGGCACTCCCAAAGAGAGCGCGCGGCGCAATCGGCAGTATCTGCGTTCCATCGAACATTACTACAACTGAGTTCCGCAGGCCAAACCTTATGAACAATCAACGACTGCGTCTGGGACTGATCGGATGCGGGCGCATCGGGCGCATCCACGCCGCCAATGTGGTCCGGCACGTCCCGCGTGCCGTGCTGGCCACCGTCTGCGATCCGGACCGGCAGGCGGCTGAGGCGGTCGCCGCGCCCCTGGGCGTCGCGCGGGTCACGGACCGCGCGGAGGAAGTCCTGTCCGACTCGGCTCTGGAGGCCGTGATCATCGCCTCGCCCACGGACACGCACGCCGACTATATCGTGCAGGCAGCGCGCGCCGGCAAGCACATCTTTTGCGAAAAGCCCATTGATTATGATCTGTCGCGCACCGATGCTGCTCTGGAAGCCGTCCGCCGGGCCGGCGTGAAGCTCCAGATCGGCTTCAACCGGAGATTTGATGCGAACTTCGCACGCCTGCGGCGAGCCGTTACCTCCGGAGAAATCGGCGTCCTGCGAGAGATCCACATCGTCAGCCGGGACCCCGCGCCGCCCCCGGTTTCCTACATCCGCCGCTCCGGCGGTCTGTTTCTCGACATGACCATTCACGACTTCGACATGGCGCGTTTCCTCACGGGCGAAGAAGTGGCGGAAGTCTACGTGCAGGCCGGCGTTTTGGTGGATGCGGCCATCGGAGAAGCGGGCGACGTGGACACTGCCGTCACCGTTCTCAGGTTCGCCGACGGGGTGCTGGGCACGATCGCCAACAGCCGGCAGGCTGCCTACGGCTACGATCAGCGTGTTGAACTGCTCGGCAGCCGGGGATCGGCGGCCGCGGGCAACCGCTTCCCGAACGACGTCGTGGTGAGCGACGCCTATTCCGTACGGCGCGACCTGCCGCTCTACTTCTTCCTCGAGCGCTACCAGGAGAGCTTCACGGCGGAGATCGCCTCCTTTGTGGAAGCCGTTCTCGAAGACCGGCCGCCGGAGGTCACCGGGGCGGACGCCCGCGCCGCGGCGCTACTGGCCCTGGCCGCGGCGAGGAGCTGCCAGGAGGGCCGCCCCGTGCGCGTCACAGAGATCGGCTGAGCCTTACGACCGACCACTGGGCCGCCGCGAGCGACTCCCAGACTAAACGGTGCGCGTCGCAGAGATCGGCGGAACCTTACGACTTAAATCAGCAACGCGCGCACCACGTTACCCTTGCCGTCTTTGGTCACGTAGACGGGTCGCTGCTCGATGACGGCGCCTGCGGTCGGAGGGATTCCCAGAGCGTGGTAGAGCGTGGCATGCAGGTCTGGAATCGTCACCGGGTCCCGCACGATGCTGCACGGGCGCTCGTCCGCGGTGGCGCCATAAACGAACCCCCGCTTGAAGCCGCCTCCGAAGACGACCACGCTCGAGGCTTCCGTAAAATGCCGGTGCATGCCGTAGTGGGCCGGTGAGGTGATCACGTCGGGCTGCTTGACCTGATCCTGAACCTCTTTGCCCGGCTTTCCCTCGGTCATCATGTCGCGGCCGAACTCGCTGGCAATCACGACAAGCGTCCGGCTGAGCAGCCCGCGCTCCTCCAGATCGCGGATGAGACGCGCCACCGGACGGTCAATGAGCTTCTTCATGGCCACGGTGCGCTCGTGGCCGTTCTCGTGCGTGTCCCAGTGACGGAAGGGGATGTATTCGCTGGTGACTTCGACAAAGCGTGCACCACGCTCGATGAGCCGGCGAGCCAGCAGGCAGCCCAGCCCGAAACGTCCCGTGTTGTAGGCCTCGTAGGAGGCCCGTGGCTCGAGCGTCAGGTCGAAAGCCTTGGAGGCAGGAGAGGTGAGCAGCCGGTGAGCTTTGTCCATGGCCCGCAGCAGTCCCTCGCGCTGGTAATCGCTCGCCTCGCGCCATACGGGGCTCTCCTCCACCAGCCGGCGATAGAGCTGGTAGCGGCGCTCGAAACGTCCCGCACCCATCCGCGCCGGAGGCTGGACGCTCGCGATGGCGTCCCGCGGATCCGTAATCAGGAACGGGCCGAACTCCGTACCGAGGAACCCCGCAGTGTGGAAAGCCTTGAGGCCGTCGCTTTCGGCGCCGATCTCCATGTTCTGGCCGATGATGAAAAACGGCGGCATGTCCGGATGGCGCGGTCCTAGCAGTTTTGCCACCCAGGCGCCCATGTGGGGCATGGCCACGCTCTGGGGCGGCTCGTAGCCTGTATGCCAGTGGTATTGGTGCCGCGCGTGAAGAATGAACCCCAGATCGCCCACGCGATGAGAGCGGATCAAGGTCGCACGGTCCATGACCCGCGCGATCTCCTCCAATCCTTCCGAAATGCGGAGCCCGTCCACAGCGGTGGGGATCGAGGGAAACGTGCTCAGCACGCGTTTGCTTTCAAGGCCCGGTTCGTACGGCGTGTAGCGCTTGGGATCCCACGTCTCGGTTTGCGCCATGCCGCCGGCCATCCACAACAGGATCATGGCATCCGCCGTCGCCTCGGGCTTCGGTGCTTCGCCGCCGAGCAGACGGGGCGCGGGACCGGTAAGCGCCGCCAGGGCGGCTGCGGCGGTTTGGCGCATATAGTCGCGGCGCGTGAGTCCCTGGAACAGTTGCCTTGTCGCAAACACGTCCTTCATGGCCGCACCTCTCAGTGTAAAAACTGAAATTCCGGATTCATGAGCAAGGCCCAGAGCAGATCCTCGACGCCGGCCGCAGTGGGACCGGAGCCGCCCAACATTCTGACGGCGACCGCCCGCTCGCGGGGAGACGGCTTCCGTGCCAGCAGGTGAAGATAGAGCCGCTCCACCAGTTCGCCGGAGCTCCAGCTCCTGCGGGGCGGTCCGGCCGGCGGCTCGCCCTGAACGCGAACCAGATGCTCTGGATCCGGCTTCTGTGTAAACACAAAGAACCGGACCGCGGGTGAAATATCGCTCCGCACGGAGTCGTCGTCAATCGCTGCCCGCGCCCGGAAGCGGGTGTAGCCCTTGTCGGGGAGTTTGAAGTGCAACATCGAAGGAAGCGGCGCCTTCAGGGCGGGCAACTTCCGCCCGCCGACCTGGATCTCTCCGGTCGGGGCCGCCAGCGGCTCCGTGCCGTGGGGGCCCACGAGCTCCGGCTGGATCCAACCGGCCGCCACCCGCTCCGGATCGTAGGAATCCACATCCGCGAGCACGAGATAGAGCTCGCGCGCACCGCTGATATCCGCGTCCACCTCCACGGCGCCCTTGCGCATCAACTTGCTGTCAAAGCGGTTGGCGGCCGGCGGCTCGAGCAACCCGAGCAAGGATTGCGCCCCCCGCTCGAGCCTCCGGGCGAGCACCGGGCCGTTGGTCAGCTCCAGTG
This sequence comes from Bryobacteraceae bacterium, assembly GCA_035575135.1. Classification (GTDB taxonomy): domain Bacteria; phylum Acidobacteriota; class Terriglobia; order Bryobacterales; family Bryobacteraceae; genus JANWXD01. The sequence goes on along the minus strand of DATLYE010000034.1, from coordinate 34,834 downwards.
CCTGCAGCGTTGTTGCTTCGCTGCTCCGTTCCGTGTAAACCTGATCGCGGATGGGGCGGCCGAGAGCGCGGCTGAGCGAGTCCGATTTGAGACGCCACTCCCGCACATAGGAAGCCCAGACATCCGCACGCGGGTTGTTCACCCGCCAGTGTCCCGTAACCATCGAGATCGTGTCCTGGAACTGCTCTGCGGTCAGCCGTCGCAGCCGGGGTCCGCGGAACACGTACGCCGCCGGCGCCGCTTTCTCCCGCACGGCCGGCATCTGATACGCCCGGGACGTCGTGATCCGGCGAATCAAATGTTGGAGATCGTAGCCGTGCTCGGCAAAATCCCAAGCCAGCCAGTCCAGCAGATCCTCATCCCACGGCTCGGCGTCCATGTCATCCACCGGCTCGACCAGACCACGACCGAGGAGCTGTTTCCAGTAACGGTTCACCACTGTGCGGGTGAACCGCCCGTTCTTCGGGTGAGTGAACCACTCAGCCGCGGCGCGCCGGCGGGAGGCAAGCGACTCGCCGAACTCCACTTTCAGTTCGGAAAACGGGAAGCGGGGCTCGGCGAATTGTCCCGTGGCCACATCGCAGCGGACCAGCTCCAGCTTCTCGGGGGAAAACATCGCCGCCAGCCCGTACGTGTCGCGCAGTTTCCAGCGGTTGACGAAGCTGTCATGACAGGCCGCGCACTTGAGGTTCATTCCCAGAAACACCTGGGAAGCGTTTTGAGCCGCCTGCATGGGCGGCGACTGGCTGGCGCTGACGACGCCGCGCCAGGTGACGCCGACGAGGAATCCCTCCGCACCACTGCCCTCCGGGGGGTCGAGCAGCGTCCGCACCATTTGGTCGTACGGCATATTGCGCTCGAGAGCGCCGAGCAACCAGTTCGTGATGGAGCGGCGGTCGCCGTGATAGACCACGCCTTCATCGTTGCGGAGCAGGTCGTTCCAGAATGTAATCCAGTGTTCGGCGTAATCGCGGCGGCGGGCGAGCAAACGGTCCACCCAGAGCTCGCGTTTGTCCGGCCGCGAGTCTGCTAAAAACTCCGCCAGTTCTTCCGGTGACGGCGGCAAACCGATGATGTCGTACCAGATGCGGCGGGCAAAGACGGCGTCCTCGACCGGCGGCGGCGCTGCGATGCGATGGCGCGCGAAATACGCCTCGACGAACCGGTCTACGGGATTTGCCGCATCGCCTTTGGGAATTGAGGGCCGGCGGGGCGCCAGCGGAGCCGCACGCTCGGCCGGGAGCGCCTTGCCGTCCCAGCGCGCGCCCTGGTCAATCCAGGCGCGGATGCGCGCGATAGCATCCTCAGGAAGCGGCGGCCCGGCCGGGGGCATGCGCTGCCCTTTCCGGCCGGTGATTTTCTGCACGAGGAGACTGGCCTCGCTGTTGCCCGGGACAATCGCCGGTCCGCTCACGCCTCCGCGGAGCATTTCCTCGCGCGTGTGCAACCTCAGTCCGGCCTGGGGACTGTCTCCGGAATGGCACACCAGACAGCGTGAGGTCAGCACGGGCTGGACGTCCCTGAGGAAATCCACCGGCTGCGGGGTTTGACCGAAACCTGCAATCGCCGCTGCGAGGAATGGGAAAATGTTCCGAGCGAACATCCGCACCCAGAGCTTGTTGTTGGGTTTATGCTACCACAGGCGGCGAGAGCTCTGCTATCATTGACCAGGAGCGTTCCTGCAAAGCAGGTGCCGGATCTCCAATAATTGATCCAACACCAACTTGAAGCGGGGCCCGACTCGGATGTTGCGCCGGTGAGCATGCTCCTGCGGGAGAAGCCTGAAGGCGCGCGGGGGGCTCCACCCGTAGACAAACGGGGTCAATCACGCGAGGCCGGCACGGCTGAGTGGTGCGCTCCTTTTTCTGTTTCCGGCCGCAGCGTAACACCTGATGCGAATCCTGTTCGTGGGCGACATCTTCGCCTCTCCGGGCCGCCGCGTCGTGGCGGCGCACCTGCCGCGCATCGTCGCGGAGGAAAAAATTGACCTCGCCGTCGCCAACGTGGAGAACGCCGCCGGCGGATTCGGCCTGACGCCTCCGGTGGCCGAAGAGTTGTTCTCCTTCGGGCTTGCCGTCCTGACCTCGGGCAATCACATCTGGGACAAGAAAGAAATCTACGAGTATCTGGCCCTCCAGCCCCGGCTGCTCCGGCCTGCGAACTATCCCGCCGACCTGCCCGGCAGCGGAGTGTTCGTCGCCGAGGCGCACAACGGCGCTCTGTGCGCGGTCATCAACCTCCAGGGGCGCACTTATCTGCCCCCCACGGACTGTCCTTTCCGCAAGGCCGATCAGATTCTTCAGTCCCTTCCGGCGGAGGTAAAGGTGCGCTTCGTGGACTTCCACGCGGAAGTGACCAGCGAAAAGATGGCCATGGGCTGGTACCTGGACGGACGGGTCACCGCCGTGATCGGGTCCCACACCCACGTACCGACTGCGGACGCGCGCATCCTTCCCGGCGGCACCGCCTACCTGACCGACGTCGGCATGACCGGTCCGTACGATTCCGTCATCGGCGTCGAAAAGAAGCTCGTGCTGCGCCGCTTCCTGACCGGCCTTCCCGTGAGGATGGAAGCCGCCAAAGGCTGCGTGGAGCTGCACGCGGTGATCGTGGAAGCGGATGATAGGACGGGACGCGCCCTCTCCATCCGCCCGTATCAGGTATCGGAGTAGCGCGCCCGCCGCTGCGCCTCCGTTTAGAGTGTTACGTATGTCCGACCGTTCCAAAGCAACGCTTCGCAGTGAGCAATGGTTCCGTGAGCCGGGCTACTACGGCTTTGCACGCCGCGCCTGGCTTCGCGCAGAGGGATTTTCCAGCGCTCTGTTCGACGGCAGGCCGATCATCGGGATCTGCAATTCGTGGAGCGAGTTGAACAACTGCAACGCCCATCTCCGCCATCTGGCAGAAGCTGTCAAGCGCGGTGTCTGGTCCGCGGGCGGCGTCGCGCTCGAATTCCCGACCATCTCGCTCGGGGAGATGTTCCTCAAGCCGACCAGCATGCTCTACCGGAACCTGATGGCCATGGACGTCGAAGAGTCCATCCGGGCTCATCCGCTCGACGGGGTCGTGCTGCTTTGCGGATGCGACAAGACCACGCCGGCCCAGCTGATGGGCGCCGCCAGCGCGGATGTGCCGGCGATCCTGGTCCCCGGCGGTCCCATGCTGGCGGGCGAGTGGCGCGGCCGCCGCCTCGGCTCCGGCACCGACGGCCGCAAGCTTTACGATGAGTACCGCGCCGGCCGCATCAGCGAGGAGGAGTGGTGCGAGATCGAAGGCTGCATCGCCCGCAGCGCAGGCCACTGCACGGTGATGGGCACGGCCTCCACCATGACCAGCCTGGCCGAAGCCCTCGGCATGACGCTGCCCGGATGCGCCAACATCCCCGCTCCCGACTCCCGGCGACTGGCTGCCGCCGAAGCCAGCGGCCGGCGCATCGTCGAGATGGTCTACGAAGACCTGCGCCCCTCCCGGATTCTCACCCCGGAGGCGTTCGAAAACGCCATCACGGTGCTGATGGCCCTCGGCGGCTCCACCAACGCCCTGATCCACCTCATCGCCATTGCCGGGCGAGTCGGCATCGGACTCCGCCTTGCCGACTTCGACCGGATCTCGCGCCGCACTCCGGTCGTGGCGAATATCAAGCCCTCCGGCGAATTCCTGATGGAGGATTTCTTCTACGCGGGCGGGCTGCCGGCCCTCATGAAGGAGATTCTGCCGCTGCTTCACCGCGACTGCCTCACGGTCACGGGCCGCAGTGTTGGAGAAAACATCGAGGCCGCACAATGTTTCAATCCCGAGGTGATCCGGCCGCTGTCACGGCCGCTTCACTCCGAAGGCGGCATCGCGGTGCTCTACGGCAACCTCGCGCCGGATGGGGCGGTGCTCAAGCAGACAGCCGCCTCGCCCCATCTCCTGCGCCACAGAGGACCGGCCTACGTCTTCGAAAACTATGAGGAGATGCGCGCGCAAATCGACCGGGACGATCTGCCGGTGGAGGAAACCACGGTCCTGGTGATGAAGAACTGTGGCCCCAAAGGCGGGCCGGGAATGCCGGAGTGGGGTCACATTCCCATCCCGAAAAAGCTCCTGAACCGAGGTGTTCGGGACATGGTTCGCATCTCCGACGCCCGCATGAGCGGCACCAGCTTCGGTACGGTGGTCCTGCACGTGGCTCCCGAGGCCGCGATCGGGGGCCCGCTGGCGGCCGTACGCACCGGAGATGAAATCCTGCTGGACGTCGCCGCCCGCCGCATCGAGCTGTGCCTGCCCGACGAGGAGATCCGGCGGCGCCTGGAGTCATTCCTCCCGCTCCCTCCGGCCTACGAGCGCGGCTACGGCAGGCTGTTTCTGGATCACGTCACGCAGGCGCACCAAGGTTGTGATTTCGACTTTCTGCGGCCCGCCGTTCCGCTCAAATCACTGCGTTGATCAAGGAGCGGACGGCCGGGCCTGCGGCACCCGGAAGTGGTCTTGGGGCTTCTGCCACGAGGCGACTCCCGGGCCGACGACGAACAAACGCAGGATCTTGCGTCGGCCGGCCCGGCTTTTCGCACCTGACATCCGGTGCAGCTTATCGTAATACGAAGGCCGCGAGCTTCGCCAGCGGCCCTTCATCGGATTCGCAGCGGCTCAGCCGAGCAACCGTGCGACCGTGGCGACCACGAAGGTGACCAGAAACGCCAGGGCCAGCGGCATCAGGGCGCCGACGGCGGTCCAGCGCGCACTCCGCGTCTCCTTCCAGATCGTGATGATCGTGGTCGCACAGGGATTGTGCAGCAGGGAGAACAACATCAGATTTACGGCCGTCAACAGGGTCCAGCCGTTTTCCTCCACCAGGATGCGGCGGATCTGATCAAAGGTGGAGACCTCGGTCATCATCCCCGTGCCCAGATACATCATCAGCATCGTCGGTACGACAATTTCGTTGGCGGGAATGGCGATGACATAAGCCAGCAGCACCACGCCGTCGAGTCCGATGGCACGGCCCAGCGGTTCGAGCAGATGGGCGAAGTGACGTGCGAGGCTCTGTTCTCCCCAGTGAAGATTCGCCAGCAGCCAGATGACCGCCCCGGCCGGAGCCGCCGTGGCCATGGCGCGCAACAGCACGAAGATGGTGCGGTCGATCAGCGAAGTGTAGAGAATGCGCAGGATGCTGGGCCTGCGGTAGGGAGGCAGCTCCAAGGTGAAGGCGGAGGCTTCGCCTTTGAGCACCGTGCGGGACAGGCCCCAGGAGACCGCCAGCGTCACCAACACGCCCAGCAGCACGACGGCCATGACCGCCCCCGCCGCAGCAAAGGAAGCAAAGGACGCCGGGAATTGAGCCCCCACGAAGATCGTCGCCAGCATGATCAGCGTGGGGTACCGCCCGTTGCACGGAACAAAATTGTTCGTCAGGATGGCGATCAGCCGCTCGCGCGGGCTGTCGATGATGCGCGTGGAAATCACGCCGGCCGCGTTGCAGCCGAAGCCCATCGCCATGGTGAGCGACTGCTTGCCGTGCGCGCCGGCTTTGCGGAACAGCCAGTCCATGTTGAAGGCCACGCGCGGCAAATACCCCAGGTCTTCCAGAATGGTGAACATCGGGAAAAAGATGGCCATGGGCGGCAGCATGACGCTCACCACCCATGCCAGGCCCCGATAGACGCCGTTCCAGAGAAACCCCGTCAGCCACCACGGTGCGCCCAGCTCCTGAAACGCCGCCACTGCGCGCTCTTCCACCGCAAACAGGATCGTGGCGATCAGCTCGGACGGATAGTTGGCTCCGATGATCGTGACCCAGAACGTGGCGGCGATCAGCAACAGCATCAACGGAAGCCCGAAGACGGGAGAGGTGACGAAGCGGTCGATCCGCTGGTCCCAGCTCCAGACGGGGTCGCCCTGACGCCGTACCGCACGGCGGGCGATGCGCTCCGCCTCCGCATACAGAGACTCCACCATGCGGTCGCGAAAGTCCGGCGCCAGCCGGCTGCGAAGCTGGTCCGCCCGCGCGAGGACCTCTTTTGCCGTTTCCGGTCCTGAGCTCATTGCTTACCCTCGATTGCAATGAGCGGGTTCGACGCCTCCGGAGCTTCCCGCTGGGCGCGGACCACCGCGGCCAGCTCGCCGGAAACCAGCGCCTGGCGCAGGCGGTGGTCGCCGTCCAGGATCCGGTAGGCGATCCAGCGGGCATTGGGGATGCCCGGGACCGCCCGTTCGATCAGCGGCGCCAGCTCTTCGATCGCCTGCTGAAGCTGCGGGGGATAGGCGGGCCGCAATGGGCGGGTGCGAATCTCCCCGTCAATCACCGCGGCGATGGTGCGCACCAGTTCTCCGATTCCTTCCTTGGTGCGCGCCACGGTAGGGACGGCCGGCACACCCAGGTCTTTGGAAAGCGCCCGGACATCCACTTCCAGACCTTTGCGCCGCGCCTCGTCCATCAAATTGACGCACACCACCACCTTGTCGGTGATTTCCAGCACCTGGAGGATCAGATTGAGGTTGCGCTCCAGGGCCGTGGCGTCAGCCACGACTACCGTGCAATCCGGCCGGCCGAACAGCAGGAAGTTGCGCGCAATCTCCTCATCTTGCGAAGCCGAGAGCAGCGAGTAGGTTCCCGGCAGATCTACGACTTTATAGCGGCGCCCGTTATATTGAAACCCCCCCTCGGCACGCGTTACGGTCTTGCCGGGCCAGTTGCCCACATGCTGCTTCAGGCCCGTCAGCGCGTTGAACAGCGAGGATTTGCCGGTGTTGGGATTGCCGGCGAGAGCGACAAAGTGGTCATAGCTCGACAAAGTGATGCCCATCTGTTCGAGCTGCGACCGGGCAGGACACTGCGCGCAACCCTGATCCGCCGCTCCCGCGCCACTCATGCCGTGCACTTCTCCTCCACCTGCGCCATGGCGCATCTCCTCACCCAGACATGGCGGGCCTGTTCCTTGCGCAGCGCGATCGTGGTTCCGCGGACGCGAAACGCCCTGGGATCACCGAAAGCGTTGGACAGAACGGCCGTGACACGAGCTCCGGGAGTAAGACCCAAGTCCAGGAGTCGGCGCCGCGTGAAGCCACGTAGTTCGCCGTCCAGCAGCACGACCTCAGCTTCCTCGCCCAAGGCCAGATCGGAGAGCCGCTCCAGGCCGGAGCGGCCCGCCGGTTCCGCGGAAGCCGCCGCGACCTGAACATGAGCCGCCGCAAGCGGCGTCAGCCGGTACTGCTTCTCGCCGTCCGTCAGGACCACGATCTCGGGAGTGCGTTCCGTTACGCGCACGAGCTGACCGGCGTGAAGACCCTGCGCCGCTACGTCACGAAACACCGCTTCCGGTTCATCCTCGACGTGGACGATTTCGGCCGACTGGCCTGCCGGCCACTCGGTCAGGGCCCGCGACTCGACCGCCGTCACTTCCCCGGTAGCCGTGGGAATGGGATCGCCGTGGGGATCGCGCTGCGGATGTCCCAGCACCGCCTCCAGTTGTTCCACCTGGGCCGGCGTCAGGCGGTGCTCTTCCCTTTCGGCTGGCCGGTGCAGACCCGGAGCCGGAACGCGCGCTTCGTGGGCCAGGTAGGTTTCCCAGAGCCTGTGCGCCCGGACCACCTGCAGGGCGCGCCGTTCACCTTCCGGCGTCAAATGAGACACTCTTCCTTCAACCCGCACCAACCCTTCAGCCTCCATTGCTTGGAGCAGCCCGCTCAGTCTGGGAGCAGGAAGGCCAAGGCGTTCCGCCAAGAAATCCACATCTGCTTCGTGCCCCTCTTGGCGCCGGTTGTAGATCTGCTTCAGCACGTCTTCGACAAGCGCGCGCTTCCGCTCGCGCCGCATCCGCTGCCAGCGCTTGAATAGCGCCGGCACAGCCCAGGCCGCCAACAACGCCGCGGGTGCAATTACCCAAACCCACTGGCCTTGCGTTTCGGGGATGGCGAGCACCGGCGTTAACTCCAGTTAAGATTGTAGCATATATCTTGGTTCAGATCATCCCCCCTTGCGGAATTACGGCGTGATCGGACCGGCTACTCGCGCGACAGCCCTACTTCCCGAACACGGTCACAACGCCCGCGGCGGGTACCGAGACCAGCACGGGCTGGCCGGGACCCACGACCACGTCCGACAGTGTTCCACTGGGCTCTTGTGCGGTGGCGTAGGTGATGCCGTACCGGCCGGCAGGAAGGCCGTTGATCGAGGCGGTTCCTCCCGAGGAAGCGTTGATGACCACCACGTATTTGCCGTCACTGTTGATGAACGCCACGGGATCAAAGGCGGCGTTGTTGGTGCTTGCCTCGATGCGGACCGCTCCCGGGCGGATGTAGCGAAAGTACTGGCGCAGAAACGGAGTCCTCTGGCCCATCCGGACCACGGGCTGACTGGGCCTGCTCACATCCACCACGTAGTAGGCCCCGCCGTTGTCGGCGGACGGACTGGCGAGCGTATACTGCTGCCAGGCCACGTTATTGCCCACCTTGAGATCCTGATGCAGGTCCTGATAGCCGCTGCCGATGTGCTCCAGCATGGCCGCCCCGATGCCGTACTGCCGCGCACGTGCGGCGATGGTTTGCAGGTTCGACAGCAACACGCCGCCGTAGCGGTGATAGGACAGCTCCGCCATCTCGCGCACGGCCGCGGGTACCTGGCTCACCATCGCATCAAAATAGATCCAGCCGTGGCCCATATCCGTGGTGGAGGGCGCAATGAAGCGCGGCGTGAAACCGTTGGCCCGCAGCCTGGCCGCCGCTGCGACGATCGCCCGCCCGATCTCCGGTCCTCGCCAGAAGGGAGTGTTGTCCGGCTCCAGCACGACTTCCCAGTAATCGGGCACCCAGCCATATTTCTGCTGCAGGTGCAGGTAAGTGGCGAGCACGAACTCGGCGTACTCTTCGGGGGAATCATCGTGGACATAGGTCAAACCCGAAGGGCAGCCGGCAGCCGTCATCTGCCGTACGAAGGCCACGTAGTTGAGATTGATTTCCAGCTTCTCCCCGCGCGCTGCCAGCCGCTGTTTCAAAGGCAAAACCACCCTCTCGATCTTGTCGTCGAGCTCGGCGAACTGGAAACCGGCCCAGTTGATGCTGAACGGATCGCTGTTGTCGTTCACTGTCGAGTAGCGCAGGCAGCGCCACAACTCGTTGGTGATCTGGCCGGCCTGAAACTGCGACCAATAGTCCTGTGAGTTCTCGACGCCGCTGCGAATCTCGACGCGAAGCCGCGTGATGCCCAGTTCGGAGGCGGCGCGGTCCAGAACGGTGTCGCGAAATGCAGGGAACGCGGCATGATCCTGACCTGCGTACGCGGTCGCCTCCCAGGCGCGAATGGTTTGATAGCGCGTGGCGGGATTGAGCGTGATCTGGGCCGCGACCGGCGGCTGCGTTTGGTCACAGCTTGCTCCAGGCGGTGCGATCGCCACCGTCGCCGTGTTCGAGACCACGCCGCCCGCCGTGAGCACGACTGGAACGTCACACCCCTGAAGCCCCTGCGGAATCACCGCATGAATCTGATCGAGTCCCACACAACACCCCGACCGGCCCGCGTAGAGGACTGTTGCTGGCTGGCCGCCGACGGTCACGCCGGCTCCGGGCAAAGGACCTGGCAGCGGACCGCTCGCCTCTTCACCCGCCACGGGGCCCAAACCCGTTGCCCACAGAATCACCGTCTGACCTGGGTAAGCCGGGCGCTCCCGGGTAATGAGAACGTAATTCTCGTCCGTGACGGCCGCCGGACCCGTGCCCTGCTGGTTCACGGTGAACAACCCCGGGGCCTGATCCACAATGTTGACCGGTACGGAAGCACTCGCCTGGCCGTCATAGCTGACGGTCAGCGTGCCCTGACCTCCCGGCGTCATGGACGGCAAAACCGCGCCCACCTGGGATGCGGAGGTGTACAGCATCAGGGCGTCCACAGACTGACCTGCGACAGTTACGCGAACGGAAGTTCCGGCGAGCCGCGCCGGTAAAGGAAAGCGGCTTACCACCTGAAGCTGTTCGGGCCCCAGATCTTGCCCGAAGACCGCAAAGATCGAGCCGCGGGCGATGCCGGGGGTGTTTGTGTAACTGGCGTTGTTCACCACGCCGGCGCCGTTCACCACCGGCACTGCCGAACACGCCAGCGACGTCAACACCACCACCAGGACTGCGGCGATCTTCTGCGGGCTCATGGCAAGCACCCTTTCCCCTCGAGGCGCGGACTGGCGGGCTTGCCCTTCAGTATAGCGCGGACCGCCCGCTGCGGCCGGCTCCTCGAAGGGCTACGTTATAATCGAGGCATGCCAAAGCCTACCGAGAAGATCTGGCACAACGGCAAATTTATCGCCTGGGATGACGCGCGCATTCATATTCTTTCCCACGTCGTCAGCTACGGATCGTCCGTCTTTGAAGGGATCCGGTGCTACGCCACACCTTCCGGGCCGGCGATTTTTCGCCTGGATGACCATGTCCGCCGCATGCTCGACTCGGCGAAAATCTACCGCATGGATCTCGGCTTCAGCGCGGCGCAGCTCCGGGAAGCCATGATCGAGCTGGTGCGCGTCAACCGGCTGCAGGCCTGCTATCTGCGCCCCATCGCCATCCGCGGCTTCGGGGAAATGGGCGTCCATCCGGGCAAGAATCCCGTCGAGGTCTACATCGCCTGCTGGGAGTGGGGCAAGTACCTCGGCGAACAAGCCCTGAGCGAGGGTGTAGACGTGTGCGTCTCCAGCTGGACGCGCATTGCTCCGAACACGCTTCCGGCGCTGGCCAAAGCCGCGGCCAACTACATGAACTCGCAGCTGATCAAGATGGAGGCTGTGGCCAACGGCTACACCGAAGGCATCGCTCTCGATGCGAACGGCTACGTCAGCGAGGGCTCCGGCGAAAACATCTTCGTCGTACGGGACGGCAAGATTTATACGCCGCCTCTCGGCGCCTCCGTGCTGCCGGGGATTACGCGCGATACCGTGATCCAGTTGGCGCGCGACCTGAATATCCCTCTGACCGAGACCCTCATCCCGCGGGAAATGCTCTACATCGCCGACGAAGTGTTTTTCACCGGAACCGCCGCCGAGATAACGCCGATCCGGTCCATCGATAAAATTCCTGTGGGCGAGGGCCGCCGGGGACCGGTCACGGAGCGACTGCAAAAGGCCTTCTTCGACCTCGTCAACGGCGTGACGCCCGACCGCCGGGGCTGGCTGACTCCGGTGGGTCAGCCCGTCACCGTGACTTCCTGAAGCCGTATACGTCAGAAGCGCGCCCCCGGCGGCCACCTCCCCCGAGATCTTTTCCGCCGCGGGCGCGCTTCAAAACGTATCTCTTTCCTTCTAACATCAAAACCCGTCCGGCTCTACCTTTTTCTGATCTGCGCGCAGGCGATTTCAACAACTTTATTCGCTCCCTGATGTGGAGGCTTGCACCGGCGGCGCTGTGAGAAAATTGTGAAAAAAGCAGCACTGCGATGACGTGTAGCGGGTTCAATGTGGCCACGGGCGAAGCCGTGGAGGTCTCCTTCAGCAACACCATCACTGCCGTAGAGCCGGTGCTCGGCAGACTCCGTGAGGAGGCGTGGCTGGCGCCGGGGTTCATAGACCTTCAGGTCAACGGCTTTGCAGGCGTAGATTACAATTCGCCCGAAACACCGCAGGAGGAAATCGCCCGCTCCATCCGCGCGCTGTTTGCCTGCGGTGTGACGCGCTTCTTCCCAACCGTGATCACGGGTCCCCCGGAGGACATGCTGCGCGCGCTGGCCAATCTCGCGCAGGCCAAGGAGGCGCTGAGCGAAGGCGCCGCCATCGAAGGCTTTCACGTCGAAGGACCGCACATCTCTCCGGAGGACGGCCCCCGCGGCGCACATCCAAGAGCGTGGGTCCGCGCTCCGGATCTCGAGGAATTCCGCCGCTGGCAGGAAGCCGCACGGGGACAGGTGCGGCTGGTCACCGTGGCGCCGGAATGGCCGGGCGTGACGCGCTACATCGAGACGCTCGTGCGCGAGGGCGTCGTGGTGGCTATCGGCCACACCAACGCCACTGCGGCCCAGATCGCCGACGCGGTCCGTGCCGGGGCGACGCTGTCCACCCACCTCGGCAACGGTGCTCACTCCCTGCTGCCGCGCCACCCCAACTACATCTGGGATCAGCTGGCCGAGGATCGCCTGGCGGCCAGCTTCATCGTGGACGGCATCCATCTGCCTGCGTCGTTTCTCAAAGTGGCGCTGCGCGCCAAGGGCGTGGAGCGCTCCATCCTGGTCACGGACGCGACCACGCCGGCCGGATGCCGGCCCGGACGTTACCGCCTTGGGGAACAGGAAGTCGAGCTGACCCCGGATCAGCGTGTGGTGCTGGCGGGCTCCGAGCGCCTGGCCGGCTCGGCCCTGCGCATGGACCGGGGCGTAGAGAACCTGATGCGACTGGCAGGGCTTTCCTTGCGCGAGGCCGTGGTCATGGCCGCCCGCAATCCGGCCCGCGTCGGCCGGGTGGAACACCGCCAGCGCGGCCTCACCCCGGGCGACCGCGCCGACATCGTGCGGTTCCGCTATCACGAAGCCGAGCAGCGTATCGAGATCCTGGAGACCTACGTGAGCGGCGAGCGGGTATATTCTTCCGCCGCGGCTCCCTGCTGAGCGCCCTACTGGCTCATGCCGCGGGCCGTGATCTTCCACACGGTCTCGACACGCTCGCCTCTGAGGCAAAAGATGCGGTCGTAGAGATTGACGGAGGGGTCGCAGTGCGGCACGATGAACTCGACCCGGTCACCGAGTTGCAGCGCGCGGGCCTCGCCGCTCAAGGTCAGGCGGCCATGCTCGTCCCCCGCCCAGGAGTAGGTCACTCCTTCGAGGTTCCTGGCTACCGGCACGAACGGCTTGTCCGTCGAGAAGGCTTTGAGTCCGCCGTCCACAATGGCGGTGTCGTCGGCCGGTCTGCTGATGACGGTGGTGAGCACGGTCAAGGCGTTGGCAAAGTCCCGGTACACGGGTCCGTCCTGGCCTCCGATGCGGTTGTAATCGAGGTCCATGAAGATGAAACTGCCGGGTTGCAGCTCGGTCACGCCCTCGATTTCCGAGTCAATGTTGTAGGTGCCGGTCGAGCCTCCGCTCAGCAGGGGACAGGGCAGCCCGGCCTTCTCAAACAGCCGCCGGGTTTCGACCGCCTGGCCCATGGCTTCTTCGGAGACCCGCCTGCGGTTCTCGAATCCTATGGTGTGCGAGGCCTGACCGGCGTAGGCCTGGATGCCGGCCAGCCGCACATGAGGAAGCGAGTCGATCAGCCTCGCAAGCTCGACAGCGGGTTCGCCCGGCCGGATACCCGTGCGTCCGCCGATGAGCAGGTCCACGGCCAGGTTCAACCGGACCCGGGCCGCGCCGGCGGCGTCGTTCAGATCGCGAACGTTCGCCGCATGGTCCACCGAGAAAATCGTGTCCGGATGCCGCGCCGCCAGACGCACGGCGCGCTGGATCTTGTGCCGTCCCACCACGGGGGTCGTGACGAGAATCCCCGTGACTCCGTCCCGGGCGAACACCTCCGCCTCGCTGAGCTTGGCGGCACAGGCGCCGTTGGCCCCGGCGCGGATCAGATATTTGGCGATTTCCGAGCACTTGTGCGTTTTGCCGTGCGGCCGGAACCCGCGCCTGCGCTCTTTGAGGTGGCGCGCCATCTTGGCCACGTTGGCTTCAAAGGCGTCCAAATCCAGCAGCAGGGCGGGGGTCGGCAGATCTTCTTTGCTGAGCCGGCCGCGGATATCGCCGCGGTCCAGCATCCGTTCGATCTCCGCGAAACTGTAGCCCGTCTTGGCGCGTGCCCGCCGGAGGTAGGGCGTGGCAACAAGAGTTCCTGCCAGAAACGCTCGCCGCGATGTCATGGCCGCCTCCTTGGGCCTTAGTGTACCCCGGCGGCCTTCTCGACGGCGCGCAGGAGCCGCAGGGTGTTGCCGCCGTAAATTTTCCGGATGTCGGCCTCTGAATAGCCGCGCTCGAGCAGCGCGCGCGTCAGGTTCGGGAACCGGGAAACGTCGTCCAGTCCTTCGGGAGTGCAGCTGACGCCGTCGAAATCGCTCCCGATTCCGACGGCATCCACACCGGCGAGCTTCACCACATGGTCAATGTGCGCGACGACGTCTTCGAGCCGGGCGCGCGGCATGGTGGCGGCTGCCTTGCGGGCCGCCTCGGCGCGGGCCTCACGGTCGGCGATAGCGCGCAGTTTGCGCGCCAGGTCCCGGTTAGCCCACGGGGATGCCGAAGCAGAAGCCTGTGAGAGGAACTCGCAGCCGAAGTTGATCTGGATCACGCCTCCTTTTTTGCCGAGCGCCACGATCATCTCGTCGGACATGTTCCGCGGGATGTTGGAGAGCGCGCGGCAGGAGGAGTGCGAGGCCATCACCGGGGCGCGGCTGGTTTCGAGCACGTCCCAGAAGGTCTTGTCGGAGACATGCGAGATGTCCACGATCATGCCCAGGCGGTTCATCTCGGCGACGACCTGGCGCCCGAAGGCGGTCAATCCGTTATGGCGCTTGACCTGGGGATCGTCCTCGTCGCCCGAGGAGTCGGCCCAGTTGTTGGTGTTGCTGTGCGTCAGAGTCATGTAGCGCACGCCGAGCCGGTAGTAGTTGCGCAGCAGGCGCAGATTATCTTCGATGGCGTGTCCGCCTTCGATGCCGATCAGGGCGGCGATCTTCCCTTCCCGGTGGGCGCGCTCGATGTCGGCGGCCGTCAGAGCCAGAAGGAAATCCCGCGGGTAGCGTTCGACGATGTCGTGGCGGATCGTGTCAATCATCTCCAGAGCGCGGTGTGCGGCGCGCCCCTGCGCGGCGTAGCCGGCCGCCACGTAGGCGGAGAAGAACACGGCGCCGACGTTGCCCGCCCGCAGGCGCGGAAGGTCGGTGTGGCCCTTGCCGTCCGGCTTGCCGATGTCGAAGCCGGTCACGGTTCGGCTGGTGACGTCGTTGTGGGTATCAATGATGAGGAGTGAGCGATGCAGCCGGGCGGCGCGGTCCGCAGGCGCCTGGGCGCAGGCCAGCAGGCAGACAAAAAACAACGGGGCTTTGCCTCGCATGGGAATCACAGTAGCAAAAGCGGCGATGGCCCGCGCCGCCCGCGGGCGGCCGGATTTCAACCCGGCGCCGACGAAGCCGGAAGACCATGGGCCGCCGAAGCTGGTTTCGCACGCTTGAACCAACCGGAGGGCGCCGTTAGACGAGCCGAGACCCGCGGCGTGTCGCAAGCTTGTCATAACACCACGGTGCCGCGTGCTCGGCCTATAATTAGGCTCAAATGGCGCCGCAGAACAAGTGGAAAGAAATTCACTGCAACGTCCGCTTCCTCACGCCGGCCTTTCTGGGTGATGCGGAGCAAAAAGCCAGGTGGCGTACGCCGCCTTTCAAGGCGTTGCTGCGCCAGTGGTGGCGCGTAGCATTCGCAACCAAGCACCAGCATGCGGTTACGGTCGCTCAAATTCGCCAGGCAGAAGGGAGATTATTCGGCAACGCCTGGCTGCAGCGCCAGGATGGTGGCAAAACGGAGGCAGATTTCTCCAGGAGCCTCGTCCGGCTCCGCTTGGATGACTGGAGTCCGGGAAGGTTACAGCGTTGGGGACACCTGGAGCTCGCCAACATCGAGCACCCGGAGGTCACCAAACCTGTCAAGATAGGTTCGCATCTTTACCTTGGCTACGGTCCGCTCTTATACTCCGGAGGCACGAAACTTAAGCGCGCACCCGCGATCAACGCTGGCGAGGTCGTCCAGTTGCGGCTCGCCGTACCAGAGCAGGAGGAGGAGATCACCCGGTGCACGCTTCAGCTCATGCATCTTTACGCCACGGCCGGAGGCCGCAGCCGCAACGGTTGGGGGTCGTTCGTCTTGGAACCTGTGCCCGGAACTTCCGCCAAGCCTCCGATAAGGAATTGGAGAGACGCACTCCAACTAGACTGGGCCCACGCGATCGGGCAAGACGATAAGGGACCCTTGATCTGGCAAACCGCCGAGGCCTACAAGGACTGGCGAGAGCTCATGCGAGATCTGGCCGTGATCCGAATCGCTGTCCGTACACAGTTCTCTCTCACAGGCGCGTTAACCCGGCACTGGCTTGCGTATCCGGTAACCGGACATTCTTGCGCCTTGTGGAACGCCACACTCAGACTCCCGAACAGCCTTCGTTTCAAGGTACGACCATCCCCCGAAAACGCGAGCCAACAGGTCGGCGTGATCTTTCACATGCCGTGTCTGCCGCCCGAAGAATTCCGACCGGACCAATACAAGGCCGACATCGAGCGCGTCTGGCAGCAAGTGCATTGGTTGTTGGACGAGCTTACAAAGGATACTCGTAGTCGCAGTTTCGGGGCTTGTATCCAAGACAATAAATGGCTCCAAAAGGTGCAGCCACAGCTTGCAAACATTCTTTTGAAGCGCATCAGGGAGTGAGGAGATGAAGGAAGCCGATTTCTGGCAGGTGAAAGTCGCCGCGCGGCTGCACGATCCCGCCGAAAAGGCGCTGGTCTTGTTGCGCGATCCCGCTGGCCACGAAAACGGCACCTCACTGGCGCTGGCACGCTTGGCCGGCCTCATCGAGGTCACCAAAGACTCCCTCGATCCGGACCGCGAAAAGGCACTGGCCTCGCTTACGTTTCGCACCGGCTTACCGCGAGATGTTTACCGCATTGTCCAGAAGGCCGACTCGTGGGCTGCTGCGGCGGACCGTCCGAACTGGCCCATGGAGAGGGACAAAGAGAAAGAGGTCCCCCGTGTCGCCGATTGGGCGCAAGTGCGCTGGTACGAACAAGCGGCCTTGATCCATCCCCTGTCGGGCACTACCTTCGAGCTCCCCGGTAGGTTGGCGGCAACTGAGATCGAAAACATCAAGCATCGCAGCTTTGCGCACATGGCGGATTTGGTGCAAGCCTGCGGCGCGGGCACGACTGCCGGGCCCGACTGGCACCGGATTGCGCTCGCCCTGTGGCGCTTCGGGCCCGAGCTCAAAGAAGAAAAGGACGCCGGAAAACTGGGAGAGCTATGGAAACTCTTGCCTGCCGACACCCGCGTCCCCGATCACAGCATCTGGGATCATCTGGATCTGGTTTCGGCCTTGGCGGGCGCTTTCGCTGCAGATCCTGAAAACGATGCAGCCTTACTGATCTTTTCCATCGGACCCGTACAAAGCTTCATCCAAGCGGCACGCAAGACGGAGGACCTGTGGGCTGGATCGCACTTACTGTCTCGCCTGTTGTGGGAGGCGGCGCGGCCGTTGTGCGAAGAGCTAGGGCCGGACGCCGTCATATACCCCAGGCTGCGCGGCATCGCTTTGGTGGATCTCTGGCTGCGTGATCAAATGGGACTTCCGGCTCAACTTTTCCACAATTGCCTTTGGCGCAACAAAGCGCCGGACGCCAACCCGCTCTTTTCGGCTGCGTTGCCGAACCGTTTCGTCGCTATCGTGCCGGCCTCAAGGGCTCGCGAGCTGGCCCTGAGGTGCCGGGACGAAGTTCGCCGGTGGATGCTTGATCTCGGGATGCGTACCGTTGATCGGTTGCTTGAGGTTGCGGGCATAAAAGAGCCCGACACTGAGCGAGACGATTCGCTTCCCGCATATGAGCAGATGCGCCGGCAACTCGCGAATTTTCCTGAGGTGCACTGGGCATCAACGCCGTTCAACTTAATCCGAAAGATGTCCCGGTCGAACGCTTCGGGGTCAGGCGATCTAGACGTCAGCGAGCTTCGTAAAGCAATGGCGCCCTTTTACGGGTTGGAACCTTCGGACTCTGCAGGTTTTTTGGCCACCCCTGCTTGGAAGCTGCTGTCCCAAGAGCTGGATCTTCCCGGAGGACTGACGTTTTATACCCCCCAGCCAGGCGTGCTGTACCCAGCCGTCTACGAGCTCACCGACAGGTTGCTGGCCTCAGCCAAGACTGTACGTCCGTTCGACCAGGGACGCCAGGAGGGTTGGCGGTGCACGCTGACGGGCCAAGCCGAGTGGTTGACCACGGACCGGGCCCACTTGACGGTTCCCAAAAGCGAGCGCGCTTCGGGGAAGGTCGAGACACTGTGGACTCGCATCGCCGAGCGGAAACCGGCTTGGGCCAAGCGGGGAGAGCACTTGAGCGCCCTGCCGGCAATCAAACGTCTTTGGCCCACTTTGTTCGCCGAGGAGGTGAAGGCAGAGACGGGCGGACTCAAGCAGCGGTTTGTGGTCTCCACGCACACCATGGCGCTGGCGGCACAATTGGAGCGTTGGCTTGAAGGGAGCATCGCCGGGAGCGAGGCGGCCAAGCAGCTAAGGGTACGCTTCGAACAGATGCAACCGGAACCAGTCGCGCTGCCCCGCCGCCTGGTGAACCGATTTCACAACCATCCACACCTCGGTCTGGCGCGCTGCATCCCTGCCCTGTTGGATGCCGCCAGGGAGTCCGAGGACGAAAAATGCTGGGCAGAGGAGGTGCGGCGGGTGCGGATGGCGCTGTCCGGCGCTCAATCCTTGGACGAGGCGCCTCGACTGGAGACTTACTATGGGCTGGTGTTGATGGACGGCGATCGCATGGGCCGGATTCTCAGCGCGGCGAGCAGCGCCGAACCGGATCCCGAAGGGCCGGCTGCCTCGATTACGTTCCTCGAAAGCTTTCACCCGCAGGTCCGCGCGGGCTTCAAGACGTTGTGCCGCTCCAGCCCGGCGCTGAAAAGTTACGGTGACCAGCCGCGCCCGGTGTCACCCAACCGCCACATGGTAATCTCGGCGGCGCTCACCGATTTTTCCCAGGTGGTGGTGCCACACATCGTCGAAGAAAAACATCCGGGGCGCCTCATCTATTCGGGCGGCGATGACGTGCTGGCCATGCTCCCCGCATCCGATGCCTTGCCAGCGGCGCAAGAGCTTCGCTGGGCTTACAGCGGCTCGTTTCCGGAGCACGAGGCGCAGGATTGGAACTCGCTGCGTAAAGGCGACGCGCTCGCGGCCAAGCAGGGCTTCGCCTGGCTGAAGGGCCGACTGATGCGGATGATGGGACTGCGCGCCACCGCTTCTTGCGGGATCGTGATTGCACACCACCAGGCGCCGTTATCGTTCGTGCTGCGGCAGTTGCGGGAGGCCGAACGGCTCGCCAAGAACTTCCGCAGGCCCGACCGGTGCAACCCCGGAAAGATCAAGGAACGCGACGCCGTGCATGTCACGGTGATCAAGCGGTCCGGAAGCACGTTGCAGCTCATGCTAGAGTGGAACGAACAGATCGCGCTGCTCGAGGATCTGAGCAAATTTCTCGCGCGTCAGGACGTGTCGCGCCGCGCAGTCTATCACATCGTGGAGTGGCTGGAGCAACTTCCCGAGACTGACGACCGGCTAGACCGCGAGATGCTCGAGTCGCTGCTGGCGTATCAGCTCAAGAGGCAATCGGGTGATGCGGCGAAAGCTGAAGCGGACGTACTTGCCAAGCGCCTCGCGATGGAGGCTGATGGTGGGGCAGCCCTGAAGGAGCCGTCAGGCGGATTTTGCGGCTTCGGCCTTAAGCGACGCGAAAACCACGCTAAGAGCTGGCTGCGGAATTTTCTCTGCGTGGCAGATTTCCTGGCGCGCGAGCAGCGCGTTACGGCGGGCGTGACTCCATGAGCTACGTCTTTCTGGAGCCGGTTGATGTGCTGTTCCTCCGTGGCAACGAGGGTTTTGGGGATCCGGGCAGCTACGGGGAGAGCTACATGCCACCGTGGCCTTCCGTCATCGCAGGAGCGTTGCGGTCGCGAATTCTGGCCGACGATCGCTGCGACTTGGCGGCGTTTGCGCGCGGCCTGGTCAGGCATCCAAGCCTGGGTACGCCGGCAGAGCCGGGGCCGTTTCGGGTTCTCGCCTTCCACGTGGCGCGCCGGTTCGCGGATGCGCGCATTCAGCTGCTGATGGCGCCGCCAGCAGATCTTTTTGTGGAAAGTTCGGGGGGTAGTCCGCGGATTCGCAGCCTTCGCCCTCTCCGTTTGGAGAGCCTCGCGCCGACCCTTGCCAGTTCCTATCCCCTGCCGCTGCACCCCGTGTTGGCGCAACCGCGACAAGGCAAACCGGCCGAGGGGTACTGGTTGACTGAGGAGGGCTGGCGAGAGTACTTGGAGGGTAAGTTCCCCAGGAGGAATCACTTGGTGAAGCACTCTGAGCTTTGGTGCTTGGAGCCGCGGGTGGGTGTGGGTCTAGATCCGGCCACGCGAGCCGCGGCCGAAGGACGCCTTTTCACGTCGGTGGCCGTGGCGATGCGCGCGTTTAAGGGGAACGTGCAGAGTGCGGAGAACTTCGCCGTGGGCTTCTTGGTGGAAATTACCGGGGCCGAGGCGCCCAGGGACGGGCTGTTGCGCGTGGGCGGCGATGGACGTGGCATGGTGGTCAGCGAAGTCTGCGGCTACGCCCCGCCGGAGCCCGACTATGACGCAATCGTCCGATCCCATCGCTTCCGCATGATTCTGGCCTCGCCAGGGATTTTCCCCGAGGGTTGGCTACCCACCGGTTTGACCTGCGGCAGCTGGGAGTTCGATCTGCACGGTGTTCGCGCCCGGCTGGTCAGTGCGTGCGTAGCGCGCGCGGAAGTCGTCTCAGGCTGGGATCTCGCCAGACAACAGCCTAAGCCCGCCTGGCGCGCCGCGCCGGCGGGCAGCGTGTACTGGTTTGATGAGCTGGAAGCGGACGAAGACGCCTTGCGGCGGCTGGTGGCTGAGGGATTGTGGTCGGCAAACTGGCTGGACAGGCAACGTCGGGCCGAAGGGTTCAATCGGATATGGCTGGCCCAGTGGGCGAATTGAACAGCTAGGAGGAGTTATGTTCGAACGACGCGCGGCGATGTTTCTCTATTGCGTCAGTCCCGTGCACATGGGCACGGGGCAGACGATCGGAGTCATTGACAATCCGATCCAACGGGAGCGCCACACGGAACATCCTTGCTTTGCCGGATCCGGCCTCAAGGGAGCAGTACGGCACAGTTTCAAGCTGTTAGCCGGCGAGGAGAGTCTGCTCGATCGGCTGTTTGGGCCGGAGGCGGGCTCGGATCGCCTCCACGCGGGCGCCGTCAGCTTTGGCGATGCCCAACTGGTCGCCATGCCGGTCCGCAGCCTCAAGGAGGGTTTTGTGTGGGCCACTTGCCCGTACGCACTTTGGCGGACCCATCGTCTACTGGAGCTGGTGGGTGTCACGCCACCACAGCCCGCGCTCGACAACGTGAACGAAGGTTGCTGTCTGGTGGCTGACAACGGTTTGCTGTACGGCGACAAGTTGCATCTGGAAGCATTCGAGTACAGCGCTACGAATTCTCCGCACCTAAAGCCGTGGGCCGAGTTCCTGGGGGAGAAGGTCATCCCTGACCAACGACAGTTCCGCTACTTCCGGGACAAGCTGAGCCGGCACCTGGTCCTGCTCTCGGATACCGATTTCGCGTTCTTCGCCAAGAACGCCACTTTGGTGGAGCCGCATGTACGCATCAACGCGGAAACCGGATCCGCGGAGGAGGGAGGTTTGTTTTACACCGAAAATCTACCTCCGGAGACGATCCTGGTGGCGCCGGTGCTTGCGAGCCTGACACGCGACGGCAACGCCAAGGAGCGACTGAGCGCAGAGCAGGTTTTGGCGAAAATCAGCAACGCGATCAACGGGAAGCTCTTGCAACTCGGAGGGGATGCTACGACCGGCCGCGGCCTCGTCGTGGCCAGCATGGAGGCGTCCGTATGACGACGATTGACCAAAAACGCGCTCAGGAAGCTTGGGACCGCTGTAAGGATTACAACAAGGAGGCGGTCAACGCGACCAAGGGATTGCCGGCGTTGATCATGAATTCCGGACTCATGCAGGTGCTGGCGTTCTGTCACCAGAAGGGGGATGCCAACGAGACGATCGCGAGAGACCTTCGCCGGTGGCTCGCCGGTCGTTTTCCCGAGATTTTTAAGGGCAAGTCCGACTTCACTCCTTTCATGGAGGCGCTGATGAACGCGCGGCCCGCTGACTACCAAGCGATTACCACCGAGGCTCTGGCCTGGCTGAAGTGGCTGCGCCAGATGGCGTCCGCCAGAAAGGGAGGTTAGCGACAATGCCCATACCTGCGGTGCCGAAATATCTGCTCAACATATTGGGCGAAAGCAACCTATCCAATCTCGAACAAGCATCACCCGGGCTGCGCTTCGGTCTTCTGTTGCCGATCTGGACCACCCAACAGGACCAGGGGAAGGAACTCGACGAGCGCTCGCAAGCGAAGAGTCGACAGGCCGAGCGTTTCGCAGCCGAGGTATCGAAGCAGGGGCGTGCGCAAGTCATTCAAGAGATGGTGGCGCGCCAAAAGCTGCCGGATCTATGGCAAAAGAACGACTTCCACATGTTCTGGGCATGGCAGCGCATCATCACGATTAGCCCAGCCGACAAGAACCGCCTGAAAGCTTGCATCGAACGGCAGGTGGCAATCGCCAACCTGCTTCCTTCACATTCTGTGCTGCGTGTCGCAGCTACGGCCGTCGCTCCCTTCACCACCGGCTTAGGCAACGAACATCCCCTCGAAAACGGCTTTTCGTTCCTGAGCCCCTACGGTTTGCCGTACTTGCCCGGCAGCGGCGTCAAAGGAGTCCTGCGGCAGGCCGCGCGGGAGCTGGCAAGCGGCCGGTGGGGGCAAACGAAGGGTTGGAGCGCGGAGCTCAGCTACGAGCTGCGGCTAAGACAGGACGGCCAAGCCGCCAGCATGCGGCTCTCCAAGCTGGACGTTCTCTTCGGCCGTGAGACGGCCGAAGGAGAAAAGAGGCATTTTCGCGGAGTGTTGCGCTTCTGGGATGTGGTCCCCGAGATCGCAGGGGACGGATTGCTGGTGGAAGTGATGACGCCCCACTACAGCGATTACTACCAGAACGCAGCCTCTCCTCACGACTGCGGCCAGCCCAACCCGATCTGCTTCCTCACGGTTCCTCCTGGTTCTCGATTTGTTTTTCACGTCACCTGCGACCTACTGCGCTTAAGGACAGTAGCGCCGGAATTGCTGGAGGCGGAGCGATGGAAGCAATTGACGCGTGCGGCCTTTGAGCACGCCTTTTGCTGGCTCGGTTTCGGAGCAAAGACCGCCGTGGGCTACGGCGCGATGAAAGAAGTCGAGCAGGCACAGCCTGTGAAACGAGTCCCCTCCGAAGGTTCCCTGTGGCGAGGCGCCACGCTACGCTACGATCCGGGTCAGAAGAGCATCCAAGCGATGTTCCAGAACCAAACGACCGCCCCTTTGACGGGCCAAGCGGCCGAACAGTTTCTGGCTGCGCTCGGCGAGGAACGCGCCAATCAGCTCAGGAAGAGTAAGACTCTCACCAACGTGGACGTCACTGTTGAGGTGCTTGGGAACTACGTCAAGCTGACCGCCCTGGCTTAAGCGAAAACTCAATTCTGGACTGCTGCAACGAAGCGTGTACCCAGTCCAAACGCTACGTCGGAGCGAGCGTAGGTGACACACGTACCGACTGGGCGATCCGCGCAAAATCCAGGAGGACGCTGGTGAGCCGGGCGGGACTCGAACCCGCGACCCTCTGCTTAAAAGGCAGATGCTCTACCGCCTGAGCTACCGGCTCGAAGGGCGGGCCTTCCGCTTCCCAGCATAGCAGGCTTCGGCGCAGTGGCAAAATGAGAAGCATGCCGGAAACCGTCCTGCTCGTCGCCAACGGAGATCTGCGACTTTCCGCCAACCAGAAATGCTGGCCCGCCCAGCAGAAGGCCGAGGAGGCCGTCATCGCCGCCATCCGCCGCGAGGGCCGCGACGTCCTCCGCGCTCACCCCTTCGATCCGGCCAAAGGCCACGGCTTCATTGACTCCCAAAAGTACGGCATGGAGGTCTTCCGCACCATCCCCGAGCACGCCCCGCTCGTTGTCGTCGAGGCCGTCTGGCAGTACAGCCACCACATCCTGCACGGCCTCTATACTCACAAAGGGCCCATCCTCACCGTCGCCAACTGGAGCGGCCAATGGCCGGGTCTGGTCGGCTTGCTGAACCTCAACGGCTCGCTGACCAAGGCCGGCGTCCGCTACAGCACCTTGTGGAGCGCCGACTTCAACGACGATTTCTTCCTGGGCGGCCTGCGCCGCTGGCTCGCCGGCGAACCCGTCGTCCACGACACGAGCCACGTGCGCAGCCTGCGCGACGTGCGCCTCCCTGCCGAGGCCGAACGCACCGGCGCCGAACTGGCCGAACAGCTCCGCCGCAACAAAGCCATCATGGGCGTCTTCGATGAAGGCTGCATGGGCATGTACAACGCCATCATCCCGGACGAACTCCTCCATCCCACCGGCGTCTTCAAGGAGCGCCTCAGCCAGTCCGCTCTCTACGCCGAAATGCTGCGCGTGCCGGACGAGGAGGCCCGCCAGGTCCGTGCCTGGCTCGACGCCAAGGGCATGCGCTTCCTCACCGGACCCGACCCGGAGACGGACCTGACCGACGAGCAGATCCACCAGCAGTGCAAAATGTACATCGCCGCGCTGCGCATCGCCGACGAGTTCGGCTGCGACACCATCGGCATTCAGTACCAGCAGGGCCTCAAGGATCTGACGCCCGCCTCCGACCTGGTCGAGGGTCTGCTCAATAACTCCGACCGCCCGCCCGTGCGCCATCCCCGCACCGGGAGAATCCTGTACGAAGGCCAACCCCTGCCGCATTTCAACGAGGTGGACGAGTGCGCCGGTCTGGATGCGCTCGTCACCAACCGCGTCTGGCGCCGGCTCGGCTTTCCGCCCGAAACGACACTCCATGACGTGCGCTACGGCGAACCCTACGCCTGGGACGGGCGCGAGGAGTTCGTGTGGGTTTTCGAAATTTCCGGCGCCGCGCCTCCGGCCCACTTCATCGGCGGCTACGCCGGAGCCGTCAGCGAGCGCCAGCCGCCCATGTACTTTCCCCTCGGCGGCGGCACGCTCAAGGGCATCAGCAAGCCCGGCGAAATCGTCTGGAGCCGCGTCTTCATCGAGGACGGGCGCCTCAAGGCCGACCTCGGCCGCGCGCAGGTGGTGGAGTTGCCGCGGGAGGAGACCGAACGCCGCTGGGCCATCACCACGCCGCAGTGGCCCATCATGCACGCCGTCACTTACGGGATCACGCGCGATCAGATGATGGCGCGCCACAAGTCCAATCACATCCAGGTGGCTTACGCGCCTGACGCCCAGGCGGCCAATTTCGCCCTCGCCGTCAAAGCCGCCACGTTCCGTGAACTGGGCCTGGAAGTGAGCATCTGCGGTTCCCACTGCGGCCTGTGAAGCGCCGCCGGTACGGCCCCGCCGCGCGTTATACTGCTGAGTTCGACCGGAGCAGCATCCCATGCGAGTCGGAATCATCGGAACGGGAGCCATCTCTCATAAACACGCGCAAGCCTACCGCAACATCGGCTACCGGGTGACGGTCTGCACGGACATCAATGAGGAAGCGGGCCGGAAGTTCGCCGAGACGTACGGCTGCCAATTCGTGCCCTCGTACGAAGAAGTCTGCCGCCACCCCGAGGTGGATTACGTGGATGTGTGCACCTTTCCCGACTTCCGCCTGCAGCCGGTCGAGGCGTGCGCCGCTGCGGGCAAGTCGGTGCAGGTCCAAAAACCGATCGCCACGAACCTGGAAACGGCCCGCCAGATGATCGAAACCGCCCGGCGGGCCGGGATCCGGCTCGGCGTTGTCAGCCAGCACCGCTTCGACGATTCGAGCCTGTTTCTCACCAAAGCCATCGCCGACGGCCGCCTGGGCAAGATCATACAGGCGGACGCGTACGTCAAGTGGTACCGCTCGCCGGAGTATTATGCGCGCCCGATCAAAGGAAGCTGGGCGGTCGAGGGGGGCGGAGCCCTCATCAACCAGGCCATTCACCAGGTGGACGTTCTGCTGTGGCTGATCGGTCCCGTTCGCGAGCTGTTCGCCTTCTGGCAGCTCGGCGCCCTGCACAAGATCGAGTCCGAAGACGTGATCACCGTGGCGATGCGCTACGCTTCCGGGGCCACGGGCGTGATCCAGGCGTCTACGGCCATGTGGCCCGGTTATTCGGAGCGTATCGAGATCCACGGCACCAAAGGCACCGCCATCCTCACGGGAGACAAGCTGACGGCCTGGGACGTACGCGATGATTTCGGCGAGCCGCCGCCGCTGGCCAAGGAGGTCATGTCGGGCTCCTCGGATCCGATGGCCATTCCGCTGGCTCCGTTCGAACGCCAGTTTCTCGACTTCGGCGAAGCGGTCCGCACCGGGCGCAAGCCGCTGGTTTCGGGGGAGGAAGGCTACCGCGCCCTGGAACTTGTCCTCGCCGCCTACCAGTCCTGCCGCGAGGGCCGGAAGGTCACGCTCGATGGCGGCCTCTGAGCGCCGGTGCGCATGGCGGCGGCTGCGGGTGCCGGCCTCCAGCGCCAATCTCGGTCCCGGCTTCGATGCGCTGGGGCTCGCCCTGGGGATCTACCTGGAATGTCGCTTCCGGCCGAGCGAGGCGTTGCGCATCTGCGCCTCGGGCCGCGACGCTGCTCTGATCTCGACGGGGGAAGACAACCTGATCTGGCAGACGGCGCAAGCTGTGGCGCGCGGGACCCGCAGGGCGCTCATGCCCGCCGAACTGGACATCCACAACGAAATCCCCATCGGCAAAGGTCTCGGTTCGAGCGCGGCAGCCCACACCGCCGGCGTGGTCATCGCCAATGAACTGCTCGGGCTCGGCTGGGACGCAGCCCGCATTCTCGATGAAGCTGCGCGCCTCGAGGGCCATCCTGACAACGTGGCGGCGTGCGTGCTGGGCTCGGTCGTGGCCACCGCCGTGGACGCCGCCGGAACCGCCTGCGCCGTTCGCCTGGAGCTGCCCGAGCACTTCGGCGTCGCCGTGGTGGTGCCCGACTTCGCCTTACCCACTTCCGAAGCCCGGTCCGTGTTGCCGGAATCCTATCCCAAAGAAGACGCCATCTTTAACATCCAGCGCGCCGCACTGCTGGTGGCCGCCCTGGCGGCCGGCTCCACGAAGGTCTTTCCCACGGCGCTCGAAGACCGCCTGCACCAACCCTACCGCCTCCGGCTGGTGCCGGGAATGCAGGAGATTCTCCAGTTGCGCGCCCCGGGCCTGCTGGGATGCTGCCTGAGCGGCGCCGGTCCCTCCATTTTGGTCTTCTACGAGCGCGGCGCCGAACAGGTCTGCGACCTCGTACCGGAGATTTTCCGCACGCACGGCCGGGACGCCCAGATCTTCCGAACCGAGGTGGCCCGCCGGGGCTACGAACTCTCGACCGAGGTGTGCTGAAGCCATGCAGATCGCTCGCCAGTGGCTGCGCGCAACGGGCCTCCCGGACGCTGATCTTCGGGACTGTCCGGACTCGACCCAACGTTTCCCGGACGGGGGCCAGTTCCGCATCGAGATTCCGTCTACCGAGGGTCCTCGCTCCCTGGCGGCGGTCCTCGAAGAGGCCGAACGGCGCAACGTGCCGGTACACCGCGTCAGCCAGGGCAGCGGCATCATGCTGCTCACCGACGCGGAGATCTCCGAGATGCTCGCTATCGGCCGCAAGGCCGCCATCGAAGTGAATCTGTTCATCGGGCCGCGCGCGACCTTCGACATCGGCGCACAGGCTTACTCGCAGGCGGGCAAAACGCTCGGCCTCAGCCTGCGCGGTGCGGACCAGCTGGTTTTCGCGCTCGAGGATCTGCGCCGCGCCGTCGCCCTGGGCCTGCGCAGCGTGCTCGTCTCCGATCTCGGTTTGCTCGAGATCCTCGGAAAGCTCCGGGCGGCCGGAGAACTGCCCCGGGAGCTCATCATCAAGACATCGGTGATGATGGCTCCGGCCAATCCGGCGAGTGCGCGGCTGCTGGCGCAACTCGGAGCGGACACGATCAATATCCCCTCGGATCTGACGCTTCCGCAGATCGCCGCCATCCGCGCCGCGCTCGGCAAGGTTCCCATTGATTTCTACGTCGAGGCGCCGGACAACATCGGCGGGTTCATCCGGCACTACGAGATCCCGGAACTCATCCGGGTGGCGGCCCCGATTTACCTGAAGTTCGGCCTGCGCAACGCCCCGGACGTCTACCCGAGCGGAACGCACCTGGAGTCCACGGTGGTGGCCCTCTCGCGGGAGCGCGTGCGCCGGGCTGCGATCGCCCTGGAGATGATCTCGCGCTACTGCCCGTCGGCGGTCATGTCTCCGCGGCCCGCAACAGGCCTCGGCATCCCGGCACCGCCGGCCTGAGCGGCGTTTCCCAGACGACACACCGAAAAGCGCGCATTTGTAAACACGGGTTCGCAGCCCGGAATGCGGCGCGGCGTCCGAAACACCAGGTAGTCAATGCCCAGTTCGCGGTAGCGCTCGGGGCCGGATGCATCGAGTCCTGCGGCCCCCGCCTGCTGCCACCGGCGCCACCACTCAAAGCCGAGCTTCGGCAGAAAGTTGATCTGCCCGCCCGCTTTCCAGTCCACGTACACCGCTCGCAAGGACTTTGCGCGGAAAATGCCGGGATACAGTTCCTTACCTGCATCGGGGAAGAGAAACACGGCCTCCTTAGGTGTCGCCTGCCGCGCCCACCGCGCGAGCTCGTCCAGCTCGGGGCTGTCCAGATGGGGATAGTTCCGCACGCCCGCACCGTGCGGGAGCATCGGGAAGGGCAACAGCAACGCCAGCAGCAAAGCCGCACCGCGCCACCGCTTGCGCGCCGATTCGGCCCAGGCCGCCAGGATGAAGACGGCCGCCAGGGCGGCCACCACCGCCAAGCGCCGCCGCACCAGGGTACTCGTCAGGTCCGGCAGAAGGAGCTCGAGAACGCGGGGACTCGCAGGCACGGCAAAGGCAACGATGAGCCACGCCGCGGCCTCCCAGAATCTGCCCGCACCGGCCGCCCGCAACCCCGCCGCCGCCCCGAGAATCACGGCAAAGGCCGTGACAAACAGCACGGCACGCGCCGGCTGGATCTGCGGTATGAGCACCCACTTCATCCGGTCCAGAAGCACGTAAGAGAGCGGAATGCTCAGGATCCCCCAGAGCGGCATGCCGACCAGAAAAAACTTGAGATCTTCCGGCGCCAGTTTGCGCAGGCGCCAGAACGCACCCAGCGACACCAGCCAGAGAAACGTGTAATGCCGGTACCAGTAGGGGTCCCACATCGAAATCCAGTTGTAGGGCGCGCGGAGGCGCTGGAGTTGTTCGAGGGCCGGCTCGATCGTCCCGAAAAACGGCTGGGGCTCCGTAACCCCCGGCTGGATCCGCGAGAGAATCATCATGCTCAGAACGGCGAACATGAGCGGCGCAAGCCCGAGGATGTGCCGCGTCATGATGGCGGGTCGTGTAGGCCATAAAGCCAGGCAAAAGTATACGAGCCAGAAGGGAATGGTGGTCGGAGCGTGGTAGAGGAAGGCGAGCGACGCCGTCAGCCCTGCCGCCAGATCCCGCCCCTGCGCCACGAACCCGACTGCGAGCAGCAGCAGCGGTACGGCGAAGCCCCGCGGCACAGGCTCGTATTCCACGGTAAGCACTGCCGGGCCGGCAATCGTCGCACCGAGTGAAAACACGGTCGCGGCCAGCAGCGCCATGGGCCGGGACAGTCCCAGCGAGGCCGCGATCAGGAAGACGCCTAATGTCCCCAGCGCGCGGAAAACCAGCTGCTGGAGCACGAGTACGCCGTGAAAGTCCAACCCCGTCAGCCGTCGGAGCAGGAGGGCTGCTTCGTCGTAAATCGTAAAGGCTACATGCGGCCGCTGTGCGAGCGGTTCCCGGGTAAAGACGCTGCCGTCCCAGTAACGCTCCAGGATGGGCAAGTAGATCTGCGTGTCCGAATACAGGTAGGTGTGCCCTGGGAAGAGAAAGTAGCCGGCGAGCGTGATCGTGATGATCGCCGCCGCCACCCCCACGCGCGCACGCATCACCGGGCCGGCGTCTTCTCCATCTGGCGCCGGGCCCAGACTCGCGCGGGATTCAACGCCAGCGACTTCTCGAAGGCGGCCCTGGCCTCCGCATAGCGCTTCAGGCTCCGCAGAGCGATACCCATCCACAGGTAGGCTTCATCCGAGCGGGGATCGAGCTCGACCGCTTTCTGAAAATCCCGTAGCGCCGCCTCGGCACCCCCGCCCATAGCGGCCGGCAGGTAGTAATTTCCCACGCCGCGGCTGACGTAGGCGGCCGCAGACTTGGGATCCAGTTCCAGCGCTTTGTGAATGGAGTCCCGCGCGCAGCCCGCGTAGTGGAAGGCCCGCAGCAGGTCGAACGGCACGGCCTGGCCGCACAACGTGCCCAGAATACGGTGATACTCCGCGTTATTGCCAGACAGCTCCACCGCCCGCTGCGCGGCCCGAATGCCCTCCTGGACCGCCGTGCGTGCCTTCTCCTTTTGACCGAGCTGCCAGGCCACCTCCGCCAAGTAGGATTCCGCCACGGCCGCCCGGTAAAGGGCTGCTCCGTCCTTGGGTCGGGCGGCGGCTTCCGCGGACAGCTGCGCGGCCGCCGCCTCGAGCGTGCCCAGATCCTGCCGGTCCCGCGCGGCACGCAGTTCGTTCATTGTCACCGCGCTCAAGATCGCAGCGGCAATCACGCCGATGGCGGCCTTCATAAGCCCCAATTCTACCAGCCGGCCGACAGCATCTCGCCGCCGGCAAGTTCGGCCGACAGTTCTTTGCTGATCACGCGCGGCCTGTAGTTGGAATCCAGGAAAAAGATGCTTCCCAGCTTCTCGATTCGGCACCGCCCGTGGTCCGGCCACGTCTCCTTGCCGTCCACACGCCGCGGCGCCACGATACACTCGAACGCCAGCTCGGCGATGCGGTCCGGCTCCGTACCCGGCGGCAGCTCCACCGTCGTCCGTACCCACCCGCTGCGCGCCACGGCGTAGTCGGCCCGGCCAAGATGGGAAGCCCGCCAGCGACTTTCACTCTTCAGCCGCACGCGAGCCGCCACGGCCGCGTCCTCCACCGCCAGCTTCATCTCCACGTACAGATAGTTTCGGGGATCGCTGACCCGTTCTCCGCCCGTGGCGCCGAAGGCGCGCAGTTTGCTCTCGCGCTCGAGCTCCTGAGCCGCAACGCGGTACAGCACCGGGTCGGCATCCATCACGCGCTCTCGCGAGCCGCCGCCCAACTCCACCAGGCTCGGCGCAAGCTGGTAGCGCAAGGTGGCCTTGCCTGAGCCGCCGACCATGTTGTTATCCGTGATCACGTAAAGCACCGGATGTCCGCCCTCGCGAAGTCCGGAAAACTCCTCCTCCTTGTGCCCTTTGCTTTGGATGACAGCCCGCTCGGGTCTTCCGTCCCGACCGAGGTAAACACGATAAACCCATTCGATGTCCGTCGTGCGTCCCCAGCGAGCCATCAGAGCAGGCGCCGGTGTGCCCCCGTCTTCGTTGGAGAACACTATCGTGTATTGGAGTACCTCCCGGCCCGCCTCTTCGAAACGCTCGCAGTAGGCCACGAGCGGAACGTCGCTGAACCGGCCCAGCGTGTCGGGCCGCGCATAGAGCACCGGAGCATGAGCCACCACGCGGTGCTCCGGCTCGCCGGGGCGCAGCCGGCGAAACGCGGCGGATTCCACTTCGAGTCCCGAGCCGGGCGCGGACCATTGCGGGTCGCGCTCGACATGCACCGTGTGTTGTCCTGCCCCCAGTTCGCCGAGAAAGACGCGGTAGACATAGGCGTTCTCTCCGGCAAACAGCGTTACGTGATGGACCGGTCTGCCGGCGACCGAAATCGCCGCCACCGCCGCCTCGCGCCCGGGCCGCGCAAAATCCGATCCGGGAGAACGCATGCGCAACTCGGCCACGACCTCCGCGGGCTGATCCAGACGGAGGGGGAATGTGGCCCCGTGAACGAGTACGGCACAGGCCAGACCGGCGATGGCTCGCATTCTCCCAGCATACAAGCCTCGGCCGGGAGCAACCCTCAGCAGCAGCTCCTCGCCGGCGCGTCCGGCACGGCGGGTTGCGGCGCCTGAGACCGGAACGGGCCGAAGTGCTTGCGCGGAGGGGTCACTTCGAAGTAGCGGGCCAGGCGGGTCTCCGACAGTATCCGGGCTGTGTTGCGGCAGACCGGAGTCGGCCGCCCGGCCTCAAACACGTGCCCGCCGTCCAAAACGAAGCGGGCTTCGCAACCCGAAACGTTACCCAGGTACACGGCGGTCTGCCCGTAATCTTCGCACCGGCGGTCAAGCGGTTCGCGGAATTTGAAACCACGTACGGTCAGAGAGGAGAACACCACCGGCTCGCCGCGGACTTCCGTCTGCACCACGGTCCGCTCGACCACCCGAACGTCGCGGAACCCTGCTTCTTCCATACAGTCGAACCAGTCGGCTTCGTACATCGCACCGCCGAGGCACTCGGCCACGAGCTCCGGGTCGTCACGGAGGGACTCCGGCAGGCGCCGATCCGCGACGATATCGGAAATGAAAAACTCTCCGCCTTCTTTGAGTACGCGCCGGATGGTCCGGAACACCAGATCCTTGCGCGGCGAAAGGTTGATTACACAGTCGGAAACGACCAGGTCTATGCTCTCATCGGGGACCGTGGCTGCAACCTCGATGTAGTCTTCGACGAAGACCGTATTGGGCGCCGGGTATCCGAAGCGCCGCGCCACTTCCGGGGCCCAGCGCCGCGCCACTTCCAGCTGTTCCGGCGTCATGTCCACCCCGTAGACGAATCCGCGGGGGCCGACTCTGCGGGCCAGAATGAAGGCATCCACGCCCGCGCCCGATCCGAGATCCAACGCGGTGAGCCCGGTCAGCTCATCACCGGGAATCGGGCAGCCGCAGCCGTAGTGGCGCTCGCGCACCTCCTCCGGCAGCTCCGCCAGGATTTCCCCGTAGCGCTTCCGGGTCTCCTCCGTGCAGCAGGCTTTCTGAGAGAAGTCGGCGGACCGCTTCAGGCGGCGCCCATAGAAATCGCGAAGATACTCGCGCAGATCCTCCCCTACACTGAGTCCCGAGTGCTGAACCATAGCAATGTTTTCCTTCGCCGGAAACCGCCCGGGGGTTACGGTGCCGCCTCCCGGAGGTACTTGCCGACGATCAGTTCCAGCTTCTTCCGCGTCGCTTCCGGGATGCGCGCCCGCTCGGTGATGATGGCGTGGCGGAGCGCCGACCCGCACTGGCAGCTTCGCTCCTCCGGCATGTTCGCCACGGCTTCCGCCACCACGCGGGCTGCGTTCTCCGCATTGCGGTTCAGATTGGAAATGATCTGCTCCACCGTCACGGCATCGTGCTCCGGGTGCCAGCAATCGTAATCGGTCACCATGGCGACCGTCACGTAGCAGATCTCCGCCTCGCGCGCCAGCTTCGCCTCCTGCAGATTCGTCATCCCGATCACGTCCATCCCCCAGCTCCGGTAGAGGTTGGACTCGGCCAGCGTGGAGAACGCCGGGCCCTCCATGCACAGATACGTACCGCCCTTCTTGGCATTGACCCCCGCCCGGCGGCACGCCTCGTAGAGCACATCGGAAAGCTGCGGGCATACCGGATGAGCAAAGCTGATGTGCGCCACCAGTCCCTCTCCAAAGAAGGTGGAGGCCCGCCCGCGCGTGCGGTCGAAGAACTGATCCGGAATGACAAAGTCGAGCGGCCGGTGCTCTTCTTTGAGGGAGCCGACCGCGCTCAAAGAGATGATGCGTTCCACGCCCAGCACCTTCATTCCATAAATGTTGGCGCGAAAGTTGAGCTCCGACGGACTGATCCGGTGCCCGCGCCCGTGGCGGGCAAGGAACGCCACCTCTTTACCTGCAAGGCGGCCGACCATATAGTGGTCCGACGGGTCGCCCCACGGCGTCTGGATGGCCACCTCCTCCTGCGCCGTGAAACCGGGCATGGTGTACAGCCCGCTGCCCCCGATGATCCCGATCTTGGCTTTCAACTTAACCTCCTTCGATCAACTCCAGTAAAACTCCCCCTGCCGAGGAAGGATGCACAAACACGTAGCGATGCCCGCCCGCTCCCGTCTGCGGCTCATTGAGAATCCGCGCGCCGGCCTGGCGAAGCCTGAGGAGCGCGGCCCCGAGATCCGGCACGCGCAAGGCGACGTGATGCAGCCCCGGCCCGCGCTTTTCCAGGAAGCGGGCAATCACCGAATCCGCCGCCGCAGGTTCCAGCAACTCGATGCGGGATTGCCCTGCCTCGAGCATGGCCACACGGACTTTTTCGTGCGGGACCTCCTCGATGCCGGCCAGGCGCAAGCCGAGCGTACGCTCCCAGAACGCGAGCGCCTCATCCAAAGCGCGGACCGCTACCCCCAGGTGATCAATCGCAAACCGGCCCGGGCGCGGCCGCAGCCGCCGGCGAGCGCCGGCTTTCTCCTCCGCCGCGGCCCACACCGCCTCCATCAGCGCTTCCAAACCGGCGCCCTCCGTCGCCACGGTTCGCAGCACTCGGGGCGCTGGCGGTCCCGAGTCTCCGCCGGAGCTAAACAGACTCCGAATCTCCGCCTCCAGCCGTTCCGCTCCCGGCAGGTCCGCCTTGTTGACGACGAACACGTCGGCGATCTCCATGATCCCGGCTTTGATCGCCTGCACATCGTCGCCCAGCCCCGGCACCAGCACCAGCACCACCACGTCGGCCACGCCGGCGATCTCGACCTCGTCCTGACCCACGCCGACCGTTTCGATCAGCACCACCTCCTTGCCCGAGGCGCCGAGCAGCGCCGCCAGATCGGCCGTGGTCCGCGCCAGGCCGCCCATCGCGCCTCGCGTTGCCATCGAGCGGATGAATACGCCGGGGTCATCGTGGTGCCGCTGCATGCGGATGCGGTCGCCGAGCAGCGCCCCGCCCGAAAACGGACTCGACGGGTCCACCGTGAGGATGCCGACCGTGCGCCCGGCCCGCCGGAGGTGTCGCGTCATCTGATCCACCAGCGTGCTCTTGCCGGACCCCGGCGGCCCCGTCACACCCACGACCAGCTGCGGACCCTCCAGAGCTTTCAACTGCTCCCGCAGCGCCTCCGCCTCCGGCGCCTCGTTCTCGATCGCCGTGGCGATCCGCGCCAGCGCGCGGACGTC
>DATLYE010000033.1:0-117198 GCA_035575135.1 Bryobacteraceae bacterium | reverse complement strand
GGCGCTTTGCTCGCCGTGCGCGAAGACGCCTTCGCGACGCCCCGGCTCGGAGGCAAGCTCTTCTGGATCATCGTCGCCATGGTCGCCGCCCGCTCGGCGGCCATGACCTTCAACCGCATCCTCGACGCCGATCTGGACGCGCGCAACCCTCGCACCGCCTCCCGGCACCTGCCTGCCGGAACGCTGTCCGTCCGCTTCGCCTGGGCCTTCACCGCCGCCTGCTCGGCTCTCTTCCTGCTGGCGGCCCGTGCCCTGAATCCGCTCTGTTTTCAGCTCGCCCCGCTCGCCCTGGCGATCATCTTCTTTTACTCTTTCACCAAGCGCTTCACCTCGCTGTCGCATCTGGTGCTCGGCTTCTGCCTGGGAATCGCGCCCGCTGCGGCCTGGATCGCCGTCCGGGGCTCGCTCGACCCGCGCATACTCTGGCTCACCGCCGCCGTGACCTTGTGGACCGCCGGCTTCGACATCATCTACGCCTGCCAGGACTGGGACTACGACCGGCGCGCCGGACTCTACAGCCTCCCCCGCCGGCTCGGCATCGCCCGCGCGCTCTGGGTGTCCCGCATCTTCCACGCGGGAATGCTCGCTTGCCTGGCGGCGCTCGTGCTGAGCTTCCGCCTCGGTGTGGCCAGCGTGGCGGGCGTCGTCGCGGTGGGGGCCTTGCTCGCCTACGAACAGAGCCTCGTCAAGCCCCACGATCTTTCCCGCGTCAACGCCGCCTTCTTCACCGTAAACGGCTACGTGAGCGTGTTATTCTTTCTTTTCTGGGCCGCGGACATCCTCTGGGTCCGCGCCGGGACCTGACCCATGCAGCCGCTGATCGAAGACGCCCGCCTCCGCCCCATCCTCGAAAAGGTCGCCTCCGGCTCCCGCCTCACCTTCGAAGACGGCCTGACGCTCTACCGCACCCATGACCTGCTGGCCCTGGGCTACATGGCCAACGTGGTCCGCGAGCGGCTGCACGGCAACGTCACCTATTTCAACGTCAACCGCCACATCAATCCCACCGACGTCTGCGTGGCCAGCTGCCGGCTGTGCGCCTTCGGCAAGCGCGCCAAAGACCCGCGCGCCTACACCATGTCCCTCGAGCAGGTCTGGGAGACCGCCGGCAAGGGCTGGACCGAAGCCGTGACCGAGTTCCACATCGTGGGCGGCCTGCATCCGGAGCTCACCCTGGACTGGTATTGCGAAATGCTCCGCGGCCTCAAGCAGCGCTTCCCGCAGGTCCACCTCAAGGCCTTTACCATGGTCGAAATCGCCTACCTGGCCCGGCGGGAGCGCATCAGCGTGCAGGAAACGCTCCAGCGCCTCATCGAGGCTGGCGTGGACTCGCTGCCCGGCGGCGGCGCCGAAATCTTTTCCCCGCGCGTACGCCAGATCATCTGCGATCACAAAATTGACGGCGACGAGTGGCTCGAGGTCGCCCGCACCGCCCACCGGCTGGGACTGCGCTCCAACTGCACCATGCTCTACGGCCACATCGAGACCGACGAGGACCGCGTGGACCACCTGCTGCGGCTGCGCGCCCTCCAGGATGAAACCGGCGGCTTTGTGGCCTTCATCCCCCTGGCCTTCCACCCGGCCAACACCGCCCTGCGCCACTTGCCCCCCACCACCGGCTTCCAGGACATCAAGAACATCGCCGTCGCGCGCCTGCTGCTCGACAACATCCCGCACATCAAGGCCTACTGGATCATGATGACGCCGCGCATCGCCCAGATCGCCCAGCGCTTCGGCGCCGACGACATTGACGGCACCGTCGTCGAGGAGAAGATCTACCATGACGCCGGCGCCACCACCGCCCAGTCGCTGCGCCGCAGCGAGCTGCTGCGCCTGATCCGGGAGGCCGGCCGCGAGCCCGTCGAGCGCGACACCCTCTACCGCCCCGTCGCCCGCACCGAAACCACCGTCACCGTGCTGGTCTGAAGCGCTGTGACTGAAGTCATCGCCTCCGCCGCCCGCCCCTGATACGCTCGGAGGCGAGGAGCAGCCTCATGAGCGAACTCATAGACAACCGCGCGCATCGGGTGCGCACGTTGAAGGACATCATCCGCAAACTCCACGAGGGCGCGCCGGCGGATCAGGTCCGGACCGAGCTCAGGGAGCTCGTGCGCCAGACCGACTACTCCGAGATCGTGGCCATGGAACAGGAACTGATGGCCGAAGGCATGCCCGTCGAGGAGATCCAGCGCATGTGCGACCTGCACTCCCAGGTGACCCGGGAAGTGTTGGTCCCGCCGCCGCCCCGCCCGGTCCCGCCCGGCCACCCCGCCGACACCTTCCGCCGGGAAAACGAAGCCCTGCGCGGCGCCGTCTTGCGCATGCGCCTCGCCATCGCCGACATCCGCCGCCTCCCCGATGAGGCCGACCCCGGCGAGGCGCTCCTGCGCTGGCGCCAGGCCTTCAACGAACTCATGGACGTCGAAAAGCATTACCAGCGCAAGGAGCACGTCTTTTTCCCGCACCTCGAGCGCTACGGCATCACCGGTCCTTCCAAGGTCATGTGGGCCAAGGATGACGAGGTCCGCGCCCTGCTCAAGGATCTCGGCGAGGCCTTGCAGCAGGAAAACGTGCCGGCAGGCGAATGGAAGCTGGTTGCCGCCACCGTGGCCGAGGCCGCCCTCGCCGCCCTCGAAGAGATGATCTACAAGGAGGAGCACATCCTGCTGCCGATGTGCGAGCAAACCTTCACCGAGGAGGACTGGGCCGAAATCTGGGCCGCCTCGCCCCGCTACGGCTGGTGCCTGGTCGAGCCGCAGGAGGGCTACCGCCCGCCCGAGGCCGTCCTGCGCGAGGCCCTCCGGCTCTCCGGCGCCGATGCCGTCCAGCTTCCCACCGGCAACCTCACCCTCGAGCAGCTGGCCGCCATCTTTTCCACGCTCCCCGTGGATCTGACTTTCGTGGACGCCGAGGACCGCGTCTGTTTCTTCTCCGAAGGTCCGGACCGCATCTTCGCCCGCAGCCGCGCCATCCTCGGGCGCAAGGTGCAGCACTGCCACCCGCCCAAAAGCGTCGCCGTCGTGGACCGGATCCTTTCCGATTTCCGCGCGGGCCGCCACAACGTCGCCGAGTTCTGGATCCAGTTCCGCGGCCGCTTCGTCCACATCCGCTACTTCGCGGTTCGCGACCGCGAGGGCCGCTACCTGGGTACCCTGGAGGTGACGCAGGATCTGACACGGCTCCGGCAGCTTGAGGGCGAACGCCGCCTGCTCCACTATGACGAGGAACCGGCGGAGGCGCCTGTCGCATGAAACTCCCCATGGAATTCAACGCTGGCGGAACCACGGCATGGCCCGTCCGCAAGCAGGAGGCGCCTGTCACATGAAAGTGCCCATCAACCCGGAAACAAAAGTCGGCGCCCTGCTTGAGGCCTATCCCGAGCTCGAAGAAGTCCTCATCCGGATGGCGCCCGCCTTCTCCAGGCTGCGCAACCCCGTGCTGCGCAAAACCGTCGCCAAGGTCGCCACGCTCGAGCAGGCGGCGCGCATCGGCGGCGTCAGCGTCCGCAGCCTCGTGCGCCAGTTGCGCGAGGCCGTCGGCCAGCAAGGCCCGGAGGTCAGCGAGACACAGGAGGCGGTTCCCGAGCCCGCCCCCGCTTGGGTCAGTCAGGCTTCCGTCCGGCTCCGCCTCGACGCCGATGAGCTGCTGGCCCGCGGCGAACACCCCTTGGGCCGCGTCCGGGAAGCGGTCGAACAACTCGGGCCGGCCGAGGCGGTCGAACTGACCGGCTCCTTCCGCCCCGAGCCGCTCATTGAGGCCATGCGCCGCGCCGGCTTCCTCGTCTTCAGCCGCGAGACGGAGCCCGGCCAGCACGTCACCCTGTTCTGCCGGCCGGAGCGAGCTTAGTGCCGCCTTTCAGCCCGCCAGCTCCCGCAGCCGGCGCGCATTCTCGATGGCATAGCCATGAAAGTCGTTGTTGAAATACGCAAACACCGCCAGCCCCGCAGCGCGCCACTTCCGGATGCGCTCGGCCCACTCCTCGAGCTCCTTCTCCGAATATTTCGAAGCAAACAGCGCGCCGGGGCCGTGAAATCGCAAATACACGAACGGGGCCGTGGGCGTCATGGGCGCCTGGGGGTAGCGTTCCGACTGCGCGACCACCAGCGCCGCTTTGTGCTTGCGCAAAAGCTCGCAGATGTCCGGGTCGAACCACGTCGCATGCCGGAACTCGAAGGCCAGCCGCAGCCCGCGCGCCCCCTTGGCCGCACGCGCCTCCCCGAGGAAAGCCGCCAGCCGTTCCCGGTCGGCTTTAAGGGACGGCGGAAACTGAAGCAGCACCGGCCCGAGCTTGCTCCCGAGCACCCGCGCGCTCTCCAGAAACTTGCGCCACTCCTCCCCCACATCGGCCAGGCGCTTGACGTGCGTGATCACCCGGCTCGCCTTCACCGCAAACAGGAATTTCTCCGGCGTTTGCGCGGCCCACTTCTCGTACGTGGACGGACGCGGCAAATGATAGAAGGAGTAGTTGATCTCGGTCGTGTCGAAGTGCTGCGCGTAGAAGCTCAGGTACTCGGCGCTCTTCATCGAGTCCGGGTAGAAAATCCCCTTCCAGTCCCCGTAGTTCCATCCCGACGTGCCCACACGCAGTTCGCCTTTGACCGGCATGACCGCTCTTACCATAGCGCCGTACCGCCGCCGCAGGCAAACGCTTGCAACACGCAAAGCCGCTGGGTAATGCTACTACGGAGTGCCTGCGGATACTCAAGTTCGCCCGGCGGCTGTGCGGTTTGTCGCTGCCGCCAGATTTACAAGGAGAGTTTATGCGATTGAGCTTGGCGTTGACGTTGATGACTCTGGTCTGCGGCATCTGCGGGGCACAACCCCCGGATGAGTGCAAGCCTTCCATACTGAACATTCCCGGAGCGCAGTACCCTTGCGTGTACCCCGACGGCCGGGCGAGCTTTCGGCTTCGCGCGCCTGAGGCCGCCTCCGTCCAGGTCAGCATCGTCGGCAAGCGCTACGACATGACCAAGGGCCCCGACGGCGTCTGGACCGTCACCACCCCGCCCCTGGCGGTGGGCTTCCACTACTACACCCTGATCGTGGACGGCGCTCAGGTGGCGGACCCCGCCAGCCAGACCTTCTTCGGATCCGGCTGGTTCAACAGCGGTATCGAGATCCCCGAGCCCGGCGTGGACTACTACCACGCCCGCAACGTGCCCCACGGAGAAGTGCGTTCGCGCTGGTATTTTTCCAAGGTTACGGGTCAGTGGCGGCGCTGCTTCGTCTACACGCCGCCGGACTACGACACCAACCTGAAGGCGCGCTACCCGGTGCTGTATCTGCTGCACGGCTGGGGGGAGAACCAGTGGGGCTGGCACATACAGGGCCGCATGGATTTCATCATGGACAACCTGATTGCAGAGAAGAAGGCCCGGTCCATGCTTGTCGTCATGGACAATCTCAACGCCGTCCGGCCGGGCGAAGATGATTCGCTTTATCACGCCCGCTGGCTGCGGGCGCCCGCGCCCCCCGCGCCCGGGCCGGGACGCGCCGCTCCCGCCGGGCGGGGCGGCCTCCCGTTCGGTCCGAACTTCGGCGCCGCGTTCACCGAGATGATGTTCACCGACCTGATCCCCATGATCGAGAGAACCTACCGCGTGGCTCCCGGCCGCGAGAACCGCGCCATGGCCGGCCTTTCCATGGGAGGAATGCAGACCTTCATCACCGCGCTCGGCAACCTGGACAGGTTCGCCTGGATCGGAAACTTCAGCGGCGCCGGCCTGAGGGGTGAGTTCGACCCGAAGACGCTCTACGGCGGTGTGTTCGCCAACCCCGAGGAATTCAACAAGAAGGTCAGGTTGCTGTGGTTGGGCATCGGAACCGAAGAGGGCATGGGCATGAAGGCCCTGCACGAAGCCCTGGATAAAATCGGCATCAGGCACGTCTACTTTGAGTCGCCGGGCACCGCCCACGAATGGCTGACCTGGCGGCGGTGCCTGTACGACTTTGTCCCGCGGCTGTTCAAGTAGCCGGAGCGGTGCAGCGGCACGCCCGCAGGAGCCGGGCGGCGCTTGCCTGTGCTAGTGTGAATGCAAGGCGCACGGCCGAGTGCCGAAATTCTCGCGCGCATGACTCAGAGGGGCGGGTGAGGCGCCATGAGGGCTCTCCTGGCTGTGCTGGTCCGCCGCAAACTCCGCGGCGCCGGACGCCGGTGGCGCGAAGCGCGCATGTTTGCCCGGGCGATGGCCTTGCCGCGGCATCCCATCGTCGTCCATCTCATCCCCATCCGGCGCTGCAACCTCGCCTGCGCCTACTGCAACGAGTATGACGACTTCTCGCCGCCGGTGCCGGTCGAAACGCTGTTCCGGCGCGTGGATCTGCTGGCGTCCCTCGGCGCCACCATCATCACCCTGAGCGGGGGCGAGCCGCTGCTCCACCCCGAACTCGACGCCCTCATCCGCCATATCCGCCGCCGCGGCATTCTCGCCACCGTGATCACCAACGGCTACCTGCTGGCGCCGGAGCGCATCCGGAGACTCAACCGTGCCGGCCTGGATTACCTCCAGATCAGCATAGATAACGTCCGGCCCGATGGCGTCTCCATGAAGAGCCTCAAGGTGCTGGACCAGAAGCTCGAATGGCTGGCCCGCTACGCGGAGTTTGCCGTGACCGTGAACTCGGTGCTCGGCGGCGGAATGCCCAACCCGGAGGACGCTTTGGCGATCGCGCGTCGCGCGCGTCAGCTCGGCTTTACCGCCACCGTCGGACTCCTCCACGCCCCCGGCGGACACGTGCAGCCCCTGACGCCGCGCGAGCGCCAGGTCTACGAGCAGATCCTGGAGCTCGGCAAGTCCCTTTATTCTTTCGCCCACTATGACCGCTTCCAGAAAAACCTGATTCGCGGCCTTCCCAACCACTGGCACTGCCGCGCCGGCAGCCGCTACCTCTACGTGTGCGAGGACGGCCTGGTGCACTGGTGCTCGCAGCAGCGCGGTTATCCGGGCATCCCGCTCGAGGAGTACACCCGCGCTCATCTGGAACGCGAATATCACACCCGGAAGCCCTGCGCCCCCTACTGCACCGTTTCCTGCGTCCACCAGACGGCGATGGTAGACTGGTTTCGGGAGAATCCACGGGAGGCGCTGCTCCAGCTAGTCTCCTCCGGAGGCGGCCACTCCCCGGCCTCGGCCCGCCTGCTCGACTGGATGTTTCTTTCCAACCCCCGGCGCCGCCTGTTCCAAAATCTCGCCTTGCGCCTGCTCGGAGCACGGCGCCAGGCGTAACCTCGGCGGCGGCGCGCTCGCCTTGCTTGATGGAGGGCCGGCTCAGCCGGCGGCGAAGCCGCCGTACAATAAGACCAACGTGGCACGCACCAATTCCCGGCGCTGGATGTATCTGGTTGCGGCGATTGCCATTATCGCACTTGCGGTGTGGAAACTCCGCCCGGCCGCGCCTCCCAAGGCCGCTTCTCCGCCAAGAGCCGCGCGCGGGCTCATGGTTCGCCAGGTCACGGTGAGCCTCACGCGCTCGCTCACCGGACCTGTCCGCGAGAAACTCCTGCTCACCGGCGCCCTCAAACCCAAGGAGACTGTGGACGTCACGCCTAAGGCTACCGGCCGTGTCGAGCGCATCTATGTCAACGTCGGCGACCTGGTGCGCAGCGGTGCGCTGATTGCGGAACTCGAAGACGACGAGCTCCAGCAGCAGGTCAACCGCGCGGAGGCCGCCCTGGCGGTGGCGCGCGCCGCCCGCGCCCAGCGCGAAGCCGAACTCTCCAACGCCAAAGCCGAACTGGCGCGGGCCGAAGAGCTCCGCCGCGAAGGGTTGATCTCCGCGCAGGACCTGGAGGCCCGCCGCACGAGTTTCCAGGTCTTCCAGGCCCAGCTGCGCCTGGCGCAGGCGCAGGGCGAACAAGCCGAAGCCGAACTGCGCGAACTCCGGATCCGTTTGAGCCAGACCAAGATCTACGCCCCGATCACCGGCCACATCGCCCAGCGCTATGTGGATGTGGGAGCCCTGGTGAGTCCGGCGACGCCCATCGTGCGTCTGGTCAACCTTGGTACGCTGATCACCGCCGCCAGCGTGCCCGAGCGCGAGGTCGGCAAACTTCGCGTGGGCAACCAGGCCGTGGTCCACGTGGATGCTTTCGGCGACCGTACCTTCTCCGGCCGCGTGGCCCGCATCGGCCCCGTGCTGGACGCCGCCACGCGGAGCGCCACCATCGAGATTGAAATCGCAAATCCGGAGTATCTGCTCAAGGCCGAGATGTTCGCTCGCGTCGAACTCGACCTGG
Organism: Bryobacteraceae bacterium; assembly: GCA_035575135.1. Taxonomy (GTDB): domain Bacteria; phylum Acidobacteriota; class Terriglobia; order Bryobacterales; family Bryobacteraceae; genus JANWXD01. The sequence continues at coordinate 108,962 of DATLYE010000033.1, read as the reverse complement.
GCTCCACGCGCCAGGCCGTGCTGATCCCTCGTGAGGCCCTGGTCTACCGCGGCCAGCAGCCCGGAGTGTACCTGGTGGACGGCAACCGCCCCGTCTTCCGCCCCATCGAGACCGGCCTCACACAAGGCGATCACGTCGAGGTTCTCTCCAACCTCGCCCCCGGCATTACCCTGGTCGGCCGCGGAGCCTCCATGCTCACCGAAGGCGACCGCATCGTCGTCCCCGGCCGGGAGCGGCCCCGCGGCCCCGGCAATTCGACCTAGGAGCAAGACCCGTGAATCTGCCCCAGTTCTCCATTCGCCGCCCCGTCACCACTCTCATGCTCTGCCTGATCGCCATCCTGCTTGGGGCGATCGCCTTCATCCGCATCCCGGTGGATCTGATGCCCGAGGTCATCTACCCGACCTTGAGCGTCTCGGCCACCTATCCGGGAGTGGCGCCCGAGGAGATGGAAAACCTGGTCACCCGCCCGCTCGAGGAGGCCTTCGCCGCCGCGCCGGGCGTCGAGGAGATCACCTCGGTCTCGATGGAGGGCCAGAGCTTTATCCGGGTGAGCTTCAGTTTCGGCACCAATCTCGATGAAGCCGCCAACGAACTGCGCTCCCGCCTGGACCGGCGCCGCGCCACGCTGCCCGAGGACATGGACCCCCCGGTGATCTTCAAGTTCGACGTCTCCCAGTTCCCCATCATGTTTCTCAGCGTGGCGGCCTCCGACATGGACCCCAAGCAGTTGCGCCACTTCGTGGAAAAGCAGGTCCGCTACCGGCTGGAGCGCGTTCCCGGAGTGGCGCAGTTCACCGTGCGCGGCGGGCTCCGCCGCGAGATTCACGTCAAGCTGGATCTGAAGAAACTCCGGGCTCTGGAGCTCTCGGTCGCCCGCGTGGTGGAGATCATCCGCCAGGAGAATCTCAACCGGCCCGTCGGACCCGTGCGCGAAGGCCGCTTCGAGGTGCTGCTGCGCACGCAGGGCGAGTTCGACAACCTGGAGCAGATCCGCAACCTCGTGGTGACCACCCGAAACGGCATCCCCATCCACCTCCGGGACGTAGCGGTCGTGGAGGACGCGCACGAAGAGGAGCGCTACAAAGTCTCCGTGGACGGACAGCCGGCCGTTCGCCTGTTCGTCTACAAGCAGTCCGGAGCCAATACGGTGCGGGTCTCCGAAGGGGTCTGGAAGGAAATTGATCAGATCCACCGGGATTACCCCAACGTCCGCATCACCGCCACGATGGACAGTGCCGAGTTCATCAAGGCCTCGGTGCGCAACGTGCAGAATGCCGCTTCGCTGGGCGCGCTGCTGGCGGTTGCCGTCCTGCTGTTCTTCCTGCGCAGCCTCGCCAGCACGGTGATCATCGGCGTGGCCATCCCCATCGCCGTCATCTCCACCTTCGCCCTGATGTACTTTAACGGCTTCACGCTGAACGTGGTCTCCTTCGGGGCTTTGGCCCTGGGCGTGGGCATGCTGGTGGACAACTCGATCGTGGTGCTGGAAAACATCTTTCGCCACCGCCAGGAAGGCAAGAGCGCCCGCGAAGCGGCCATCCACGGCAGCCGCGAAGTCGCCACGGCCATCACGGCCTCCACGCTCACCACCGTGGCCGTCTTCGTCCCGGTGCTCTTTTTGAGCGGCATGTCGGCCCAGACCTTCAAGCAGCTGGCCTGGGTGGTGTCCTTCGCGCTGCTGTGCTCTCTCATCGTGGCGCTCACCGTGGTGCCGATGCTGTGCTCGCGTTTCCTGCCCCGGTTCGACAAGGACGCCGGTCGCGGCCTCTTCGGGGTATTCGGCCGCCTTTCCGCCGCATTCGTGGAGGGGATCACGCAGGCGTACTCGCGCGCCCTCGGCTGGGCGGTCGCACATCCGAAAAGCATCCTGGCCTTCGGCGGGGCCACCATGCTGCTGACGCTCTATCTGTGGCCGAAAATCGGCGTCGAGCTGACGCCGGAGGTGGATGAAGGCGAAATCCGCATCACGGTGGAGCTGGAGCCGGGCACGCACGTGGACGCCACGCACGCGGTGATGGAGCGGATCGCCGCCATCGCCCGCCAGGAAGTTCCCGAAGCGCGCCACATCATGGTGGAGAGCGGAGCCACCAGCCCGTTCCGCGGAGGCGGCGGCCAGCACACCGGCGAGTTGCGCATCAGCCTGGTGCCCCGTTCAGAACGCGACCGTTCCGTGCAGCAGATCCTGGCGGCGCTGCGCCCGCGCTTGCAGGTGGAGCCGGGGATGATTGTGCGCGCGCGCCTGGGCGGCGGCATGGTCAGCCGCGTCACCCGCACCGGGGTGGCCGAAGGCGACCGGCTGAGCGTCGAGATCCGCGGGCACGAACTCGAAGTTCTGGACCAGCTCGCGCGTCAGGTGCGCCAGGCGATGGTCGCCGTGCCCGGCGTCGTCGAGACGCAGATCAGCCGCCAGCCCGGTTTGCCGGAGATGCTCGTGCTGGTGGACCGGCCCAAGGCCGCCAGTATGGGCCTCAACGTGTACGACGTGGCCGAAACCCTGGAGACGGCCATCGGCGGGCGCCGCGCCTCCATGTACCGGCAGGAGGGCGACGAGTACAACATCCTGGTCCGGCTCCAGGAGGAGGACCGCCTGGACCTCGCCAAAGTGGGCCAGATCCCCATTGCCACGCCGGTGGGGCGGACCATCCCGGCGGAAAGCATCGTGCGTCTTCGCCGCCAGGAAGGACCCATCGCCATCACGCGGGCCGATCAGCAGCGCATCGTCACCGTCTCCGGCACCATCGCCGGGCGCGACCTGGGCAGCATCGTCCGGGACCTGGAACCGGCCCTGCGGCAGATCCCCAAGCCCGCCGGCTATGAGATCACCTTCGGCGGCGAGTACGAGGAGCAGCAGAAGGCATTCCGCGAGCTGACCTTCGCCGCCATCCTCGCCCTCATTCTGGTCTACATGGTGATGGCGTCGCAGTTTGAATCCCTGCGTGATCCCTTCATCATCCTGTTTTCGATTCCGCTGGCGGGCATCGGTGTGGCCGGGCTGCTGCTGCTGACGGGGACGACGTTCAACATTCAGGGGTTCCTGGGCCTGATCGTGCTGGTCGGCATCGTGGTCAACAACGCCATCGTGCTGATTGACTACACCAACCTGCTCCGGCGGGAGCACGGCATGGGAGTGCGCGAGGCCGTCCTCACGGCCGGCCGGCGTCGCCTGCGCCCCATTCTGATGACCACCGCAACGACGGTGCTTGGTCTGGTTCCGATGGCGCTGGGAATCGGCGAGGGCGCCGAGTTGCAGGCGCCGCTGGCTCGCGTGGTCATCGGCGGCCTGCTCACTTCGACGCTCATCACGCTGGTGTTCATCCCGGTGGTTTACATGCTGCTCGAGGAACGCACCGAGCGCGTGGCCGTGCGCGATGTCGCCCGTGCCCCCGAGCCTTTACCCGCTCCGGGCGACTGAGTTCTCCGGCCGGAGTCGTCCGAACTTCAGCAGCGGCAGGCCGGCGGCGCGGGAAACGGACCCCGCACTTCTTCGAGGCGCACCGCCGCTTCGAGCAGCATCTCCTCTTCCCAGGGCCGCCCGACAAGCTGAATCCCGACCGGCAGCCCCTCCGGGCTGAGCTTCCAGGGGATCACCACGGCCGGGAAGCCGAGCAGATTCCAGGGCGTCACCGGCATCATGGCTTCGAACAAACCGATCTCTTTGGACGGCGTCGTCCACCTCCGTTCGCGGTGGCGGAAGGCCGGAACGCCGCACGGCGGCAGCAGCAGAATCGGGTAATCCTCCATCTGCCGCAGCATCGCTGCACGCATCTTGTCGCGAGCGGCCAGATTCTCGAGCACCTCGACCGCCGAGGGCGCCGGCTCGGCTTCGGCCTTCTTCATGAACTCCAGGCCTGTCCAGTGCGCCTGATCTTCGCGGTCGCCGACGAGCTGCCGGATCAGCGGCGCATTCAGCCGTCCGAAGAAGAACCACCACAGGTTGGGAGAACGCTCCAGTCCTCGCGGGCGAAACTCCTCGACCCTCAAGCCGAGTTCCTCGAGCGCCCGGGCAGCCTCCCGGACGGCTTCGCGCAACACCGGCTGCACCGGCACTTCGTAGAACTGCTCCATCACTCCGGCACGCAGGCCGTCGAGTGAGGCCGGGCGCAGCGGCACCGGGGCCGAAAACGGATCCTCGGGGTCGTAGCCCGCGAGCACCTCGAACAGCAGGCGCAGATCGCGCGCGGTCCGCGCCATCGGCCCGGCGACGCCCAGCAGGCCGCCCGGATGGCAGATGTCCGGAAAGTGGCCCGCGGCCGAGACCCGTCCCGGGGTGGGCTTCAGGGCGGCGATGCCGGAGAAATGAGCCGGAATGCGCACCGAACCCCCGCCGTCGCTTCCGATCCCGCCCGCCGAGCAAAACGAGGCGATCGCGGCAGCTTCGCCGCCGCTGGAACCGCCGGGCGTGCGGTCAGGGTCCCACGGGTTGTTCGTCCGGCCCGTGATGTGGTTTTCGGTTTCGTAGTTCATGAGGAACTCGGGCGTATTGGTTTTGCCGAGCAGGACGGCGCCCGCCCGGCGCAGGCGCGCCACCGCCGTCGCGTCCGATGCGGCGCGGTGGTCCTGCCGGAACCGGCTCCCGCAGAGTGTGGGGAGGCCGGCCACATCGAAGCTGTCCTTTACGGTTACGGGCACTCCCGCAAGCGGCCCCGGCGCGTCTGCCCGCATCACCGTCTGTTCGAGTCGGCGCGCCGCCTGCCGCGCCGGCTCCTCCAGGAGGGTGACAAATGCGTTGAGTTTGGGGTTGAGATCATGGATCTGGTTGAGATGCGCTTCGAGCAACTCGAGCGGTGAGACTTTGCGTTTCCGGACCGCTTGAGCCATTTCGACGAGCGTCCACCGGTTCAGCATGCTTCCATGCTAGTGCGGGCTAGCCGGCTTCCGCAGTCTCGAGCACCAGGAGCGTGATGTCGTCGGTTTGCGGCGCTCCCGCAACGAACTCGCTGAGGGCCCGCTCGACTGCCTCCAGCACCGCCGCGGCTCCCCGGGCAGCGGCGGCGCAGGCGGCCTCGCGGATCCGCCGCTCGCCGAAAAACCGCCCCTCAGGGTCGCGCGCCTCCGAAAGCCCGTCGGAGTAAATCACCAGAATGTCGCCCGGCCCGACAGACGCCACCTCGAGGCGGAAGTCCGCCTCTTCGAGCATGCCGACGGGGACAGAGGTGGCGGCCAGACGCTCCACCGCACCCGTAGCGCGCACGATTAGCGCGGGACAGTGCCCGGCATTGATCCAGCGCAGCTCGCCCTGCCGCGACACAGTGCAGAAGAACAAGGTCGCGTATTTTTCTCCGCCTGTGCGCTCCACCAGGAAGCGGTTGGCGCGCGCCAGCGTGTGTTCGGCGGCCTCGGGCGCTGCGCCCAGCAGGATGCCCTGGAGCAATGAGGCCAGCAGCGCGGAGCTCACACCCTTGCCGGAGACGTCCACGGCCACGGCCGCCCAGCATTCCGGGCCGGCAGCCCAGACGTCGAAGTAATCGCCTCCCACCTGATGGGAGGGGATCATTTTGCCGGCGGCGCGGAACCAGCCCGTCTGAGGAAGCCGGCGCGGGAGCAGGCTCTCCTGGATTTGGCGCGCAATGCGCAACTCTTCCTCGAAGCGCTGGCGCTCGCGCTCCTTCTCGAGGAGCCGCGCGTTCTCCAGAACGACGGAGGCCTCAAGGGCCAGCGAATGAAGCAGCTCGCGGTTGCCGCCGCCGAGATCGGCCGCTCCGGTGCGGGAGTCCATGTACAGGAGCCCGACCGTATCGCGCTCGGCCGACAGCATGGCCGTGTCCTGTACGGAGCCGGATCCCACGCGGACCAGGGGCACGCAGACCACGCTGCGCAGCTCCAGCTCGGCGACGGAATGCTCCGGGCGCAGGCCTGCGGCGCCCGCCGGATCGAACTCCATGGCCAGCAGCTCGCGCCGTTCCCGGAGCGCCCGCTCGATCACGCTCATGGGAACGCGAAGTTCCGAGGGATCGAGGGGTTCGCCGGAGCGCGTCCGGGCCGCGCGTACGGAGAGACCTTCGGCGCCGCGCAGAAGCAGGAAACCGCGCTCGGCGCCGGTGATGGCCAAGGCCGCCTCGACCAGCGCGGCGAGCACGTCATCGGGCGTCAGGGAAGCTTCAAGCGCCCGCGCCACCTCGACCAGAGAGCGCAGGCGGCTGAGCCCGCCGGCGGGCGCCTGCTCGAGGCGGCGCTCCATCTCCGCGGCTTCGACGGCGAACAGGAGCTGATAGGAGTCTGGAAAGCCAAACTCGATCCGATCCGACGGCTGCAGCATCTGCCGCTCGACCCGGATTCCGTTGACGAAGAGCCCGTGGCGGCTGCCCAGATCTTCAATGACGTAGGCGCCCGCCTCCCCGACGATGCGTGCGTGCCAGCGAGAGATGCGGCTGTCGTGCAAAACCAGGTGGTTGTCGCCGTGCCGCCCGATGCGAAACGGCAGGGTGTGAATGGGGACGCGCCGCCGCCCGCCGGAGGGATCCAGCACGATCAAACTCGCCGCGCCGACCCCGGGGGCGGCGCCCGCCATTACTTCCTCCGGCGTGCGTTCGGGCGAGCGTCCTTCGCAGAGGCTTCCGGCTGTGCCGCGGCCTGCATCTCCCGGGCCCGCAGGACCTGGCAGTGAGCGCAATAGCCGCCCACCTCGGTCCGTGCCAGCAGGATCTGAAAACCGAAGTGGGCCTCGATCTGCCGGCGCAACTTTTGCAGGGGTTCGCCGAAGAACTCTTCGACCTTACCGCACCGGAGGCAGACTACGTGGGCATGCTCCTGTTTGGTGCGCGTCTCGTAGTAGTGCTGCTCGCCGTTCCAGTGCATCAGGTCGAGCTCGTCCACCAGCCCCCCTTCCTTGAGCATCTTCAAGGTCCGGTAGACCGTCACGCGATTGAGTTTGGGATCCTGCTGTTTGGCCAGCCGGTAAAGGTTTTCGGCGTCCAGGTGGAGGCCCGTTTTGTCGATCAGATCGAGCAGAATCTGCCGCTGGCGCGTCAGGCGGACGCCCCTCTCCTTCAAAGCATCGTGAAGACTGTTGTGCGCAATCATCCTTCGCTTTTCCGGCGCGAGGCCGTACACTTTGACTTTAACATGGACGTTAACATCTCTCCAGCGGCAGCGGGTGGCCGCAGGCCGGCGCGATCCAGTCGGTCGCGCGGTATGATGATGGTGCCACGGAACGGTCTGAGCTTGACGCGGCAGAGCAGCCGGCGCGCCGCCGCGGAGCGACTGAGTCTGTTTGGTGCTTCGATGTTGGAGATTCCGATACGCAAGATGGTCCCGGCCGCGCTGGCTGTCGCGCTGTCGCTGGCGGGAGCCGCCAAGGGAGTGACCGTCCGCCGGGTACGGGTCCCTGAAGGTGGCATCCAGCCGCAGGTGGTGGTGGACGGCCGAGGCACGCTGCATCTGATCTACTACCGTGGCGAAGCGCGCCAAGGCGACGTATTTTATGTGTATTCCCGAGACGGTGGCGCCAGCTTTTCGTCACCGATCCGAGTCAACAGCCAGAAGGGCAGCGCGGTCGCTGCCGGGACGATCCGAGGCGCTCAATTGGCCGCCGGCCGGGGCGGACGCGTTCATGTTGTGTGGAACGGCTCGGCGATCGCCGTTCCCAAGGGGCCCCGCGATCCGGAAAATCCCGCTCATCCCAGCGCACCGATGCTCTACACCCGGCTCGACGATTCCGGCCGCGCCTTTGAACCGCAACGAAACCTGATGCGGCGTACGTACGCGCTGGACGGTGGCGGGTCGGTGGCAGCGGATGCGGCCGGACGCGTCTATGTAGCCTGGCACGGCAAAGCACCGGGGGCAGTGCAGGGCGAAGCCGGCAGGAGCGTCTGGATTGCACGGTCAGTGGATGACGGCAGAACTTTCTCACCCGAGAGGCCGGCGTGGGGGAAGCCGACCGGCAGCTGCGCTTGTTGCAGCCTGCGGTGCTTCGCCGGCGGGCACGGGCGTCTCTTTCTGCTTTACCGTTCGGCGACCGAACAGGTGCACCGGGACATTTTCGTTTTGGTCTCGAAGGATCGCGGGGACAGTTTTCGCGGCGGGCGGCTCCATCCCTGGCAGGTCAGCACCTGCCCCATGAGCAGCATGGCCTTGGCCGAGGGGCCGCAGGGCGTAGTGGGCGCCTGGGAAACCCAAGGGCAGGTTTATGTCGCCTGGCTGGATGCGGAGCGACCGGAGCAATCGCAACCGGTGGCGGCGCCGGGGCCCGCGCAGGGCCGCAAGCATCCGGCCCTGGCTGTCAACCAGCGTGGCGAAACCATCCTGGTGTGGACCGAAGGCACGGGATGGGGCAAGGGAGGCTCGCTGGCCTGGCAGGTCTTCGGCCGGGACGGCGGGCCGCTGGCTCAGCAGGGCCGGGAGCCCGGCATCCCCGCCTGGAGCTTCGCCGCAGTTTTCGCCGATCCCGATGGTAACTTCGTCATCCTCTACTGAGGGGTTGACTGCCGGCAGGGCGACCGCCGGGCGGGTGTCGGCCGTGTTTGCCGTCGAGCGGGACCACACGGGAGCCGTGAGAGCAGCCCGCCGGATCCGCAGCGCCGCCGCCTCACGGCCTGGCGAATGCGGTGGCGCCTTCCGGCTCCGGCGCGCGAGCGGCAATCGCTGGACGGGCGAGTTCCCTTACTCCCAAAGCGGTAGGATCCGGTGGTGTCCCGAGAATTACTTACTTGAACTGCTGATCATCGCCTGGATGATCTCTTCGGACACGCCGGCTTGTTTGAGCGCGATCAGATCTTGCGGACCCAGCTGGTAATTGCCGGGAGTTGTGCGTACGACAGCGAGGATGGTCTCCGGCGAGAGTCCGGCTTTGACCATCGCCACTACGTCGCCATTAGTCAAGGCCTTGACGGGCGTTAAGGTCTGGACGGCAGAGGCCGCCGTTTCGCCGGGCCGGGCGGCAAACTGCGCGGGATTGAGCTCCACATCGCCATTGATATACGCAGTAATTTCGGTTCCTTTCGGGATGGTGATGTCTTTCCCATGCATGAGCAGGAACAGTGGAGCAGCGGGGAAGAACACGATCGAGGTGGCAACCACGGCTCCGGTTACTGTTCCGCCCTTGCCGGCTCCTTTCGCTTCCTTGATAGCGCGCAAAGCGACCTTTTCGCCGTTCACGAGGCGTACATGGTCAATATTGACATTCAGTTTTCCTCCCCGGCCGAGACGACGTTTCGGCTGCGCTTCGGTTATGGTCCCCAACGCCACGCCGCCACGGGCGATTACAACTCTGCCGTCTACCTTGACGTCCTCGAGCACCTCAAAGTCAACTGGAGCGCCCACCGTTGCATCGGCCGACGAGAGATTCTGGTTGAGTCGAAGGCGGACCGGGGTTCCATCGCGAAGAATGAACCCTGACTCGGCGTAGGCATAGGGAAGCAGTGGGAGCAGCGCGGCGGCAACTCGGGCGAGTCCCGTCCGACTCATCGCATGTCTCCTTTCATTGCTGACTGTAGCGGGAAACCTCGAAGAGGGTTATCGGCAAAAAAGCCATCCTGTTTTACGCGGGATTTTTGCGTAGGGCTCCCGTAGGAGAGAAATGTAGACCTCGTTTTGCCCCCGGCCGAGCGCCGGGACTGAAGCTGGAGACCGGGCGGCCAACCTACCATTTCGACCGAACATAATCCCAAAAAAGCCGCAGCCGGGAATAGTCACGGCCCGTTCCGGCGGAGTCGTTCAGGCCCCAGTCATGGTCCTTGAACTGGATCTTTGCATCGCCGCCGGCAAGAAAGGCGGCGCCAGGCGGCCCGAGGTCCGAGGTAACGCCTGAGTTGGAGAGTTTCGTCAGGTCAGGCGGGCGATTCGCGGGACGCCGAGGGTCGTCGCTCAGCCGGTCTGCTTCTTTTTCCAATACTCGAGCACGGGGCCGGCGTACACTCCCGCGCCGGAAACCGCACGCTTGCGCACCTGCTCCATCTGATCCGGAGGCATTGTGCGGAAATTCTCTAAGGCGCGGATGTTGTCCTCCATCTGGCCCAGCGTGCCGGCGCCGCAAACGGCCACGTGCACGCCGGGCAGGCTCAAGACGTAGCGGAGGCATTCGGTGGGATGGAGGGAACGCAAAAGAAAGGCCTTCGCAAAGACCTTCATCGCCTGCACGCCCAAACCGAGGCGCTCGGCTACCGGCAGCGCTTCGCGTTCAAAGCTCAAGTAAGCGTGGTCGGCGGCGTGCAAGGGCATCATGACCGTGTCCCAACCGGGATAAGCCTTCATCATCGCCACGTGCGCGGCGGGATCATAATGCCCGGTAAAGCCGATGAAGCGACACTTACGTTGCCTCTTGGCCGCCGTGGCTCCAAGACTTCCGGCGCGGGTGCTTTGGTATTATGGCGCCTCCGGTCCGGAGGCCCGGTGTTGAAACGGGAGGTCAGCGAAAGCACGCCGACGTCGGCGCTCACTGCTCGCGGGCGCCTGGTGCGCAGCGCCGCGGTGGTGGCGGTCTTCGCCGCCGTGGTGTGGGTGGTCCCGCGCCCGGAGGCGATCCGGCCGGAGAGCTGGAGACTGACCGGGATCTTTCTGGCGGCTATCGCCGGGCTGATGCTCCAACCGGTGCCCGGCGGCGCGGTGGTTCTGCTGGCGGTGACCCTGGCGGCCTTATGGGGCGGGCTCACGATCCAGGAGGCTTTGGGGGGATACGGCGACCCGACCGTATGGCTCGTCATGGCCGCCTTCTTCATTTCGCGGGCGCTGATCAAGACCGGCATGGCGCGCCGCATCGCGCTGTCTTTCGTGCGGTGGTTCGGACGGACTTCGCTCGGAGTCTGCTACGCCCTCGCACTTTCGGACATGACGCTGGCCACCATCATTCCCTCCAACGCGGCCCGCTCCGGCGGAGTGATCCTGCCCATCCTGCGCTCGATCGCGGAAGTCTACGGTTCTTATCCCGGTCCGACCGCGGCCCTGCTCGGCTCGTTTCTGATGACGGCGGTTTATCAGAGCATCTGCGTTACCGCCGCAATGTTCTACACGGGTCAGGCCTCCAATCCTCTGGCGGCACAAATTGCCGCCACGCAGTTCGGCTATCCGGTGACGTGGACGAGCTGGTTTCTGGCCGGCGTGGTCCCGGGGCTGTGTTCTCTGGCGGTGATCCCGCTGGTGGTCGCGCGGCTGAATCCGCCCGAGATCCGCAAGACGCCGGAAGCCGCAGCCTTCGCGGCCCGGGAACTGGAAGCCATGGGGAGGTTGAGCCGGGGAGAAACGATCGTGGCGGCCGTGTTCGTGGCGGTGTGCGGATTGTGGGTCACCTCACCGCTGCACAAGGTGGATATCACGGTGACGGCCCTGCTCGGAAGCGGGGCGCTGCTTGCTTCGGGCGTGCTCACCTGGGAGGACGTCAAGAGCGAGAAGGCCGCCTGGGACATTTTCATTTGGTACGGCGGGCTGCTGCGGCTCGGCAAAGCGCTGGGCGACGCGGGCGTCACGCCGGAATTCGCCCGCGGGGTGGGGGCGTTACTGGAAGGCCCGGGCTGGATCCCGCTGTTTGCCGGCGCGCTGCTCATCTACTTTTACGCCCACTACGGCTTTGCCAGCATCACCGCGCACCTGCTGGCCATGTATGCGGCGTTCGTGGCCCTGCTGGCGGCCAAGGGAGCGCCGCTCGGGCTGATGGTGTACGCCTTTGCCTGTTTTGCGAATCTGTCGGCGGGACTGACCAACTACGGCACGACGCCCTCGCCCATGTTCTTCGCGCACGACTATGTCTCCCTGCGCCGGTGGTGGGCGGTGGGCTTCGCGGTCTCAGTGGTGAATCTGGGGATCTGGTCGGCGGTGGGTTTCACCTGGTGGAAGTTGCTGGGGATCTGGTGAAGCGCGTGTGGACGCGGCCGCATGCTTCCGCTATAATCCGCCATGATCACCGAACGGAGGAGAGGCCATGACCGAGCACGCTTTTGCGCGGGGGCGCCGCAGTTTTTTGCAGCGGGTCCTGGGGGCGACGGGACTGGCGGCAGCGGCGCCGGCAGCAGCCGCACAGGCGGAGGCAGCGGGCACACCCGGCGTGTTGCCTTCGTACGCGCGCGCCCAATCGCACCGCTCGCTCAAGCAGTCCAGCTACGACCGCACGGGCGGCAACGCCGACCGCTGGGTCATCGCACCCGGCGCCACGCAGGAGGTGTTCCTTTCCGAGGGCCCGGGCGTCATCACGCACATCTGGTTCACCATCGCCGCTGCCAGCCCCCACCACCTCAAGGAGATCGTCCTGCGCATGTACTGGGAGGGGAACGCGAAGCCGAGCGTAGAGGCGCCGATCGGGGACTTCTTCGGCCTGAATCTCGGCCAATACGTGCACTACGAATCGGCGTTTCTGGCGTGCTCGCCGGGACGTTCGCTGAACTGCTATTTCGCCATGCCGTTCCGCAAGTCGGCGCGGGTCACGGTGACGAACGAAGGCAAGCAGAACGTGAACGCGTTCTACTCCAATATTGACTACATGCGGGTCGGGGAGCTTACCGCCGATGCTCTGTATTTCCACGCCCAGTACCGGCAGGCGACGCCGTGCGTGCCTGCGACGGGCGAGCAGGCGCGCCTGAATCCGGACGGCAAGCTGAATTACGTCTATGCCGAGACGCGCGGGCGCGGCCACCTGATGGGGGTGACGCTCGGCGTACTGATCAATGCCGACGGCTGGATGGGCGAAGGGGACGACATGATCTTCGTGGACGACGAGTCCAAACCGGTGATCATCGGCACGGGCTCGGAAGACTATTTCCTGGGAAGCTGGAACTTCGGAGGCCGGGACGGAGCGGTGGCCTTCGCGCACCGCTACTACGGCGCGCCGCTCATCGTCATGCCGGAGCGCACGGGCGGGCGTTACTGCTGCTACCGCTGGCATGCCGACAATCCGGTCACCTTCACGCGTTACCTCAAACACACCATGGAGCACGGGCACGCCAACGACCGCGGCGACAATTTCTTCAGCGTGTGTTACTGGTATCAGGATTCTCCGTACACGGATTTTCCGCCGCTGCCGCCCGTGGAAGAGCGCATTCCTCAGGTCAAGCTGCGCGGATAACGAGGAGGTATTGCGAATGAGACAGGTGTGGTTTGCGATGATGCTGGCGGGCGCGATAGCCTCGCCGGCGGGCATAGAAGGATTCGCTCACTGGCCGGCCTCGGAGCTCAAGACCTACGGAGCCCGCCTGGCGCCGAAAATGAATCCGCAAAAGCTGGCGCTCGAGACGCTGGCCGATTACGGCAACCATTCGGTGCTGGTGGCGCACCGGGAGGGAAGCGGCGAAGCCGAGCTGCACGAGGAGTTCAACGACATTTCGGTAGTACAGAGCGGCTCGGGAACGCTCGTGGTCGGAGGGCGGATCGTCAACGGACGGACGACGGCGCCCGGAGAGGTCCGCGGGCCTTCGATCGAGGGCGGTGAGAAACGCAAGCTCAGCCCGGGCGACATCGTGCACGTCCCGCCGCGCACCCCTCACCAGGTGCTGCTCGAGCCGGGCCAGAAGCTCACCTACGTGGTAATCAAGATCCGGCGGTAGCAGCCCGGAGATGCACCCGGCGGGGCGGCTTGTGCGCGGAGCCGGGTTCCGCCCGGAGTTTCTGGATTTCCGGCGCGGGATCCGGGTGGGGAATCTGGAGCCGCACGAGCGGATCACTCAGATTCTGAAGGCGGCTCTGGAGGCGCGCTTCGACCAGCCGTTTCTGATCGAACGCTACGGGCGGGGCGTTTACTGGCGCTGGATCGCCTGGCTGCCGCGAGCCTGGCGGGCTCGCAAGCCGCTTTCGTTTCAAACGAGCTTCGGCTGTTCGAAGTACTTCATCATGATGGACACCGAGGAGCAGGTGTTCCGCGCCGGCTTGCAGGTCGAACGGGGCTACGTCAAAGCTCCGCCCGGCGGCCGCGCCTGGCAGCTTGCACCGGATTGGGACTGGCACCGCCTCATCGAGGCTCTGCGCCCGCGCGCGGCTCTGGATCGGCAGCTCCGGCGCCTGCTCCGAGAGGGCTTCCGGATCTTCGCCGGCAGCTGGGAGTCGGAAGCGGCCGAGTTCTGCGCCCGGGACTATCCCGGAGCTGCGGCCCTGCGCGAAGCGCTCGAGGCGGCGCCGAAACGCCAGTGGGCGGGCTTTCAGCTGTACTATCCGATGAAGGAAGCAGAGGTTCGCGCCTCGAGCGGCGCCGAGCTGGTCGAGGCGATTCTGGCGGTTTTCGAGGAAGTGACTCCTGCGATGAATTTGTGCGCCGAGGCACCCTTACGGGTGCGGAGCGAGGATCTCGGCGTCTGAACGCCGGATGTAGTTGGCATCCAGCGTTGCAGGATCCTCCAGTTCGCCGCGAGCCCAGCGGGCCGCCGCAATCCGGCCCACGGCGGCGGCCAGCGCCCTGGGCGCGAGCCACACGGGAACGCCGGCGAACCGCGTACCTTCGACGGCGCTCCGAAAAGGAGAAAAGTCCGTCGAGACAAATTCGATCTCGCCGGGCGGCAGAGTCTCCAGCCAGGCGCGGAAGGGCATGACCACCTCCGGCGCGAGCAACTCGAGCGCGCCGGAATAGACGGCGCCGTAAATTTCTCCGCGGCGGGCGTCCACGACCGCTGCGCGCACCGGGGCCGTGCCAAAGGAGGCCACGGCTTGCAGATTCGAGACGCCGGCGACGGGCTTGCGCAATACCTCCGCCAGTCCTTTGGCGGCCGCCAACCCGACGCGGATGCCGGTGAACGCTCCCGGGCCTTTAGCCACGGCAAACAGGTCCACGGATTCGAGCCTCCATCCGTGGCGTTCGAGCAAGCGCTCCAATTCGGGGTAGAGCAGATGGGCGAAGCCTTCCGGCGAGTGCAGCCATACCTCCTCGAGCGTGCGGTCCGCTTCGAGGAGCGCAAGGCTCCCGAACTCGGTGGCCGTGTCCAAGGCCAGGATGCGGGGAATCACTGCGACGTCCTTGGGGGCGGAGCGGGCGCCGTATCGGTGAGCTTGTAGACGCGGTCGAGGATGTAAAGCTTGCCGTTGGCATTCATGGCAGTGAGGCGGAGGTTGAAGACGGCCGGGTAGCGGCCGGTGAGCGGGCGGGGAATGCGCATTTCCCCTTCCGCTCCGGTGGCGAGGACACGGAACCCTTGACCGCCCGCCGTGACCTCTCCCGTCCAAAGCCACATCATCGCGCGGGTGGCCCGTGTCTGGCGTGTAATGCGCGCGGCGTACTTCACAGGCACCGCCACCGGCAAGGTGTCCTGGGCCGGCTCTACGATTTCGTAGGGAATGTTTTTGGGATTCTGTTCGGGCTCCTGCATCAGAATCGCACGCGACTCGAACTTGTAGCTGCGCAGGCTCCGCTTGCGGCCTTCGCGGAACAGGTACAGCACCCAGTCATGCGAGTTGTTCGGGGGTTGCCCGGTGAAGCGCGTGCCTTTGAAATCCTTTTGCTTGACGGACTCGCCGGTGGCGGGATTGAACCAGACCACACTGTAGCCGTGCTTTTCGACGAGCAATTCCACCGGGCCCGGCTTTTCGACGTAGACGATGTACTCGACGCCCTCGGCTTCCTCCCCGCGAGGGCGCACCAGCGCCAGCGCCCGGCCGCCGTCCACGTCGAAATACGGCTCGAGTTCCCAGAAGCGCGTCTGCGAGAAGAAGTCATACCAGACGGTCATCTGGCGGGCGCCGGGGGAATCCAGGTACTTGGGATCCACCGGGAGCGCGCGGCCGCCGTAGGTGCCTGTGTTGCCGAAGGTCGGGTACTGGCCGTTCATGGTGGCATTCCAGAGCCGCTTGCGGAACGTGTCGGTGTCCACATGATGGGGGTGCGTGCGGCCTGCACCGCTGTCCTCGTAGGCGAACTCGGCATTGACGAACGGGACGGGATAGAGCTGGTGCTCGATGGCTCCGAGCTGATCGTCGGAGGACTGGTAGAGGATGTGGGTCATCCATCCGTCCGGATAGAGCGGGGCGGAGGTGGCGAGGGTATGCGTAGAGCGCGGATGATTGTACGGATCCAGCTTCTTGAGCAGCTCGCCGATCTCTTTGAGTAATTCGCGGCCGTTGTCATACTCTTCGAACTCCTGCACGCCCTGCCAGGTGATGTGCATGGGCGCATAGCGCGCCACCAGATACCGGATGTAGCGCTCGCGCTGCTGCCAGGAGGGGAACAGCCGGGCCAGATGATTGCGGTCGCCTGCCAGGATGAGGTCGGCCACGATGCCCTTGCGGTTCATGGCGAGAATCCGTTTGTCCAGCCGCTGAAAATGTTCGACGTTGGGCTGGTCCGGGGTGGGGAACACCTGGGAGGAATCCTCCTCGGAACCGATGACGAGGCCGCGAATGTGATTGAACTTCTGGGCGGCGCGGGCCTCGAGGATGCGTTCGAAGACTTCGTCGGGCAGGAAGGCGAAGCGGTAACAGGTATCACCCATCCAGAGGTGCGGATCGTCGGTTTCGGTGTAGCCCCAATGGTGGACGTTGCGCGGGCGGACGAAGCCCGGGGAGTTGGAGGCGGTGGCCTGAATCTGCCCGGTGTAGCCTTCCCAGCGCCGAATGTTACTGGAGACACGGTAGTCCCAGGCGCCCGGCTCGGTGGGCGTGAACCGGATCACCATCCTGCGGCCGCCGTCCCAGAAGCCCGGCATCCGCAGGGTTCGGAAGCGCGGGGAGCGAAACTCGGCTTCTAGCTGCACGGAGACGTAAGGGTTTGGATGGGCGGCAGCTTCTTCCTGGCTGAGTTCGAAGATGATGTCGCAGGGCGTATAGGTGGGCGCCGGCGGACATGGAGTCTGCGCAGACGCGGCCCAGCACAGGGCGGCCACGAGCGGCAGGCGGTGCGGCATCATGGTTATAGTGTATCTATGCGATCTGGGAAGCTGGGCGTCGTTCTGTTTCAGCTTGGCGGACCGGACTCGCTCGAAGCGGTCGAACCCTTCCTTTACAATCTGTTTTCCGATCCGGACATTATTGATTTTCCCTTCTCGCGGCTGGCGAGGGAACCATTAGCCCGCCTGATGGCTTCGCGGCGGGCGCGGCACGCGGCCGAGCATTACCGGGCGCTGGGCGGGGCCTCGCCGCTGCTGGAAAACACGCGCCGGCAGGCCGAAGCTCTGGAGGCGGAGCTGCGGCGGGATCTGGAGGCCCGGGTGGTGGTCGCCATGCGGTACTGGCGGCCGTTTACCTCGGAGGCCATCACCGAGCTGGCGCGCTTCGCCCCCGAGAGGCTGGTGCTGCTACCTCTCTATCCGCAGTACTCGAACACGACCACCGGGAGCAGTCTGAACGAGTGGAGCCGCCGCTTTCACCCGGATGGGTGGCGGCCGGAGGTGCGCGTGATCCGGGACTTCCACGATGATCCGGGCTTCATCCGGGCGGTGGCAGCTCACGTGGAGGCGGCCCTGGCAGGTTTTCCCGATCGGGCGGCGGTCGAGGTGGTTTTCAGCGCGCACAGCATCCCGATGGAAGCGGTTGAGCGGGGCGATCCCTACCCGCGCCAAGTGGAGCGCACGGTCGAGCTGGTCTGGAGGCAGGGCGGCTGGCCCAACCGCTACGAGCTCTGCTACCAAAGCAAGGTGGGACCCTCCCGCTGGCTGCGTCCCATGTTGAAGGAAACACTGGAGAAGCTTGCTGCACGGGGTGCCCAACACGTGCTGGTGGTTCCGATTTCTTTCGTTTCCGATCACGTCGAGACGCTGTATGAGATCGCCATCGAACACCGGGAAATTGCCCACCGTCTCGGCATCCGGGACTTCCGCATGATGCCCGGCCTGAATGATTCTCCGCACTTCATCGGCGCGCTGGCCCAGCTTGTCCGCCGGGCGCTCTGAGAGAAACCACAACCGGCGATCACGAGACTTTTCCCGGCTTCAGACAAGAAAATTCCTCTCGATATCTCGCGAAATTCGGCCGATTTAACTCGGTTGATCGTCCCTTGCGTGACTGCAACAATCCAGCGCCGAACCGCATCATACCAATAGGGGTCTGAGCATGATCCGGTCTCTGGAGATCTGGGCGTCCGAGTGGTGGAACCGGGTAAATGCCGCCCGCGAAGTGCGCGAGGCCGTTCAAGAGGAACCGCGGCCGAACCCTTGGCTGAAGCGCGGCAAGATCGTGGGCGCGATTTTGCTTGCCGCGCTTGTGGTAGCGGAGATCAAGACCTCCTGGGTACAGTCGCGGATCCTGGCGGCGATGGCCAAAGGACTGACCTACACGGTCCAACCCGGGCCCAACCCCTCCCTGCGATTCCCGCGGAGCGGTCCCTACAACGAGAAGCTGGGCTACACCCGTATTCCGGTGTTTGTCCGGCACTTGAGCCGCTCGGGCTACGAGGTTTCCGCTCAGGCCCGGCCATCGTGGCTGTTCCGGAGCCTCACCGGGCTGGGGTTGTTCCCCATTTACCGCGAGAAGACCGGGGCAGGACTGGTGCTGGTGGATCGCAACGGGGAGACGATTTTCGAAGCCCGCTACCCGTCGCGTGTTTACGCCGATTTCGAGTCCATCCCTCCCCTGGTGGTCAAGACCTTGCTCTTCATCGAGAACCGGGAGATGCTGGACGAGCGCTACCCGTATCAGAATCCCTCTGTCGAGTGGGACCGTTTTTTCAAGGCCGTGGTGGACTACGGGTACGCGCAATTGAATCCCAATCATCCGGTGAGCGGAGGCAGCACGCTGGCGACGCAGCTCGAGAAGATGCGGCACTCCCCGGGCGGGCGCACGCGCTCGGCCTCGGAGAAGTTGCGGCAGATGGGTTCGGCGTCGCTGCGGGCTTATCTGGACGGGGAGCAGACACTTGCCGCCCGCAAGCGCATCGTTCGCGACTACATTAATTCCATTCCGCTCGCCGGCATTCGCGGCTACGGCGAGGTGAGCGGCCTCGGAGACGGGCTTTGGGCATGGTTCGGCGCCGATTTTGACCGGGTCAATGAGCTGTTGCGAGGCGCCGAGCACGCCGGCCCGGGGGATCCGCTGCTGGCCGAACGCGGACGGGCCTACCGGCAGGTTCTCACGCTGCTGCTGGCGCTGAACAAGCCCGCCGTCTTTCTGACGGAAGACCGCGCCGCGCTGGATGCGCGAGCGGAACGCTACCTGCGGCTGCTTGCCCGGGAGGGCATCATCAGCGCCGCGCTGCGCGATGCAGCCCTGAAGGCTTCACCCGGCTACCGCGAGGCGGCTCCTGCGGCTGAAGTCGTTCCGTTCTCCCAGCGCAAAGGGCGCGACTCGGTACGGGTCGAGCTCCTGTCTCTGCTCAATATCGGCTCGACCTACGAACTGGACCGGCTGGACCTGAAGGTCACCACCACGCTGGACAAAGCCGCCCAGCAGGCCGTCACACAGGTGCTCCATGATCTCAGGGACCGGGATTACGTGGCCCGGGCGGGGCTGACAGGCGAGAGGCTGCTCGGCAGTGCGGATCCGTCTCAGGTGATTTACAGCTTCACTCTCTATGAACGCGGCCCGGGCGCCAATCTCTTGCGAGTGCAGGCGGACAACTACAACGGTCCGCTCAACATCAACGAACAGACCAAGCTGGAGCTGGGCTCGACGGCGAAGCTGCGCACCCTGATCACGTATCTGGAGATCATCCGCGAACTGCACGGGCGCCTGGCAGGGCTGCCGGCTCCGGCGCTGCAAGAGCGGGCCGTTTCGGCCCAGGATCCGCTGACGCGCTGGGCCGCCGAGTACCTTGCCGCGGCCCCGGACCGCAGCCTGAGCGCCATGCTGGAGGCCGCCATGAACCGGCGGTACTCGGCCAGTCCGGGCGAGGCGTTTTTCACCGGGGGCGGGCTCCACTACTTCGCCAACTTCGACAAAGAGGACAACGGACGGATCCTGACGGTCCGGGAGGCGTTCCAGCGCTCCGTCAACCTGGTGTTCATCCGCCTGATGCGGGACATTGTGAGCTATTACACGGTCCGGCTGCCCGCTTACAGCCCGGAGATCTTCACCAACCCGGAACATCCGCTGCGGCGGCGCTACCTGGAGCGATTCGCAGATCAGGAAGGGCGCGTCTTTCTGAGCCGCTTCTACGAGAAGTATCGCGGGTTGTCCGGCGAGCAGGCGCTCGAGACGCTGGTGGCGGGGTTGCGGCCGGCGACCGCCAAGCGGCTGGCGGTCGTGTTCCGCTCGGTGCGCCCGGAGGCGGGGCCTGCGGAGCTGGGAAGCTTCCTGAGAGCGCACCTTCCGGGAGCGGCTCTGAGCGACAGCCTTGTCGAGAAGCTTTACCGGGAATACGCTCCGGAGAAGTTCGATCTTCAGGACCGGGGCTATCTGGCGCGAATCCATCCGCTGGAACTCTGGCTGGTGGAATACAAGTTCCGCAATCCCGGAGCGGGCTGGAAGGAGACGGTGGCTGCGAGCGCACGCGAGCGCCAGCAGGTCTACCGCTGGCTGTTCCGGCCCGACCGCAAGGAGGCGCAGGACAAGCGGATCCGGATTCTGCTCGAAGAGGACGCTTTCCGTGAAATTCACCGCGCCTGGAAGAAGCTCGGCTATCCTTTCGACCGCCTGGTGCCTTCCTACGCCACGGCCATCGGCAGCTCCGGCGACACGCCCGCAGCGCTGGCCGAGCTGGCAGGAATCATCGTCAACGGCGGCTTGCGCTATCCGAGCATCCGGATCGAGCGGCTGGAGTTTGCCGGACACACGCCGTTTGAGACGGTGACCACCTGGAAGCCGCAAAAAGGGGAGCCCGTTCTTCCCGCCGAGATTGCCGCCTTCGTGAGGCGCGAGATGATCGGCGTTGTGGAGCAGGGTACGGGGCGCCGGCTGGCGGGGGGAATCGCGCTCGAAGACGGCCGGAAGCTCGAGGTCGGCGGCAAGACGGGAACGGGCGACAACCGCTTTGAGGTGTACGCCCCCGGCGGCCGTCCGGTGGGCTCCCGTGTGCTGAACCGGACAGCCACATTCGTCTTCTTCGTCGGAGACCGCTTCTTCGGTACGATCACCGCCTTCGTGCCCGGCAAGGAGGCGGCCTCCTACGGGTTCACGAGTGCGCTTCCTGTAGCGGTTTTCAAGCACCTGACGCCGTCCCTGATGCCGGTGCTGGCGCATCCGCAAGTGGAGGAGCCCGTCCGTCCTCTGCTGGCCTCCCGCGCGACTCGCTGATCGTCCTCTTCAGCCTCCGGCAAAGGGTGTTAGGATGCGTGCATGCTGCGCCTTGGTGTGGCTTTGCTCGCGCTGGCAGGGGGCGGCGCAACGGCGGGAACGCCTCCGCTGCAAGTCGTGGCCCTGATCCAGGAAGGCCGGACCGAAGAGGCGCGCGCCGAAATCCGCCGCCTGCTCGAGGCCCGGCCCGGTGACGCGGAACTCTATTACCAGCTCGCTCGCAGCCATCTGGCGGACTTTTACCGTGCGGCCGATCCGGTGCGGGCGCTGCCCTCCCTCGACGCAGCCCTCGGCGCCCTGGCGGAAACACTGCGGCTCCATCCTGATCACGTCGCGGCACTGAAAGCAAAGGCGTCCCTGCACGCGCGCCCGGAATTGCTCCGTTACGATCCCAACGCGGCCTGGGAGCTGGCGAGCCGCGCCGCACGGCAGCAGCCGGAGGCGCGCGAATACATCCTCGCGCTGGCGGAGTGGCTGGCGGGCGAAGTGCGCTTCACCGGAACTGCCGAGGACCGCGTGCCGCAGGATCCGCTCCTGGGGCTGGACCGTGCCATCGGGCTGCTGGGGGATGTGCTGGCGACGGCGGTGCCGTTCGAGCCGGACGAGCAGCGCGCGTTGTTGCTGATGGGCCGGACGCTGGCCAAGCGGGGGAGCTATGCGGCCTCGCTCGGTTATTTTCAAACTTTGCTCAGCCGGCCGCTGCCGCCCGAAGAGCGAGTGGAGGTGCTCCGGGAGCTGGGCACGAGTCTGTACCGGATGGGGAAGTATGCCGAGGCGGCGCGGATGTTTCGAGCGGCGGTGCAGTTGCGCCCGATGCTGTACGATCTCTGGCTGCTGCGGCTCGCGGTGGAGCAGACCAAAGAAGCCGATCCGGACTCGGTGTTTCCCCTGCGCCAGGAGCGATTCAACCCCGCGGATCCGCCGCGGCTCCGCTTCACGGACGTCGCAGCCCAGCTTGGCATCCACCGCCGCGACGGCAACGGCACCTGCGCCTGGGGCGACTACGACGGCGACGGGGATCTGGATTTGTTCGCCGCCGGCAGCGGCCACTTCATCGCTCTTTTCCGCAATGAAGGGGGAAAGTTCCGGGAGGCGACCGAGGAGGCGGGACTGGCGCGGGTCCCCTCGGGTTACAGCCTCAATCTGGTGGATTACGACAATGACGGGCGGCTCGATCTGTACGTGAGTCTCAACGGCTGGAGCGGTTCGTTTCCGAACCGGCTGCTGCGCAACGCCGGCGGCGGGAAGTTTCGGGACGTATCGAGGGAGGCCGGGGTGGCGGATCCCGGTTCCGGGTTTGTGTCGCTTTGGGGCGACCTCGACAACGACGGGTGGCTGGATCTGGTGGTGGCCAACGGCGTTCTCAAGGACGGCTCGGTGCCCCAGATCTATCGCAACAACGGCGACGGTACCTTCACGAACGTCACCGAGCGGGCGGGGCTGAAAGAACCGCCGCATTACGGTGCGATCGGCATCGCGCTCGGTGACTACGACCGGGACGGCGATCTGGACCTGTTCGTCAACGGACTCGGCAGGGCGCCAAACCGGCTATACCGCAACAACGGAGACTTCACGTTCACGGATGTGGCCGAGCGGGCCGGCGTCAGCCAGCCGCCGCACAACGGCTTCGTGGCGTTCTTTTTCGATTACAACAACGACGGCTGGCCGGACCTGCTCACCACGAGCCTGGCGCCGTGGGAGGCGGTGCTGGAGGGGCTGACGCGCCAGTTTTCCGTGCCTGCTCCGGCGGCGGTCCATCCGGATTCGCCGCGGCTGTTCCGCAACAACCGGAACGGGACGTTCACCGACGTGACGTTCGAGGCGCGGCTGTACTATCCCACGGGGACCATGGGCGCCGGGGTGGCGGACCTCGACAACGACGGCTTCGTGGACATCTACCTGGGAACGGGGGACCCGGCATTGAGCCGCCTGGAGCCGAACCGGCTGTTCCGCAACAACGGCGACGGAACGTTCAGCGACCTGACGTTTTTTGCGGGCGTGGCGCGGCCGGGCAAGAAGGGTCACGGGGTGTGCTTTGCGGACCTTGACGAGGACGGCGACCTCGACGTGTACGCGCAGCAGGGCGGGCACTATCCGGGTGATGAAGCCGAGAACGTGTTCTATCGCAACGAGCGCGGCAGCGAAAACCACTGGCTGGAAGTGGAGCTGGTGGCCGCGCGCGGCAACCGATTCGCAGTGGGGGCCGAGGTGCTCGTCAAAGCCGGCGACTGGACCCTCCACCGGGAGGTCAAAGGCGGCGAAGGGTTCGGCGCGACCAGCTCCTACCGCCTGCACTTCGGGCTGGGCCGGCATGGTCGCGCGGATGAACTCCTGGTCCGCTGGCCCGGAGGTGCAAGCCAAGAGTTCCGGAACATCGAGGCCAACCAGATCCTCGAGATCCGCGAGGGCAGCCCGGCGTGGCGCCGGCTGCGGTAAGGGAGCCGAGAGTTACTGAATCGGAATCTCCGACGGGTTGCCGAAAATCGGCGGCGCGCCGCCGCCCGGGAAGATCGCCACGGCGAAGGGGCGATCCGGCCCGGGCGTGGTGTTGGCCGGCACCTCGAACTCGACGATGTAGACGCCGACCACTCCCTCCATCATGCGGGCCGAAAACACCGGCACGCCTTCGTTGTTGACGCCGATGACGACGTTGGCGAGCACGTTCTGATTGGGGACCCCGGCACGGTTGGTTCCCGTGGCCGGATTGGTCTGGCCGAGGCCGCCGAAGAAACCACGGATCCTCGTGCCCCGGCGGGCAGGGTTGGTCCGGGTGACGTAGCTGCCATCGGGGTTGAGCAGCACCGCGAAGCGGCGGCCTTCATCGTCGAGCGTCTCGAAGATGCCGGGCTGATACGGCTTCACCGGGACGTCATTCACCACGGTTTCACCCGCGCCCACGCGGATGGTTACGGAGACGGTTCCTGGTGCGGCAAGCTCCCACGGCGCCTGCACGACGACCCATTGCTGGCCGTTGATGTTGTTCACCGAGTAAATGGGAGCGCGCGTGGTCCCGAACACGACCTCGACCTCGGCGAGCCTAGTGGGCAGCGGCCCGATGAGGTTGTTCGGCCCGACGACGGAGCCCTGGATGCTCGGGGCGATCTGGTCACCGTAGATGGCGATGATGCCTCCCGGCGTCACGCCCAGGTCCCCGCTGACGGCGTTGCGAATGCCGGTGAGGGAAACGATGGGTCCGGGCGGGGAGACGGTCAGGTTGAAGGTGACCGAGAAGCTTCCGGATGCGGCGGTAACGACGACGGGACCTGGGGACGCTCCGGCCGTGACGGTGGTGGAGGCGCGTCCCTGGGCGTTGGTCGTCGCGGTGGGCGAGCCCACGGTGGCGCTGCCGCTGGTGACCGTGAAGCTGACGGGGATGCCTGGGACAGGGCTGCCCTGGGCGTTGCGCACCTCGACGACGAGCGGCTGAGGGAAAGCGGTGTTGATAATGGCAGCCTGATTGTCACCGGACACTTTCAGCATCTGGCTGATGGGGATGTTGATGGTGAGGTTGAACGTGCCGGTGGCGGCTCCGGCGCGGACGCGGACCTGTACGGGTCCGGCGACGCTGCCAAGGGTGGCGCGGGCGGAAACCTGTCCGTTGGCGTCGGCGGTGGTGGAGACTTCGCTGAGGGTGACCGCGCCGGCCGGGGAGACCTCCCACTGCACGGAGGTTCCTGCCAGCAGGTTGCCGCCGGCGTCTTTGATGCGCGCCACGAGGCGCTGAGAGAGGGTCTGGCCCGGGATGCCGATCTGCCCATCACCCTGCAGGATCTCGATGACGGCGGGATCCCCCGGGATGACTTGAAACGCAATCGGTCCCTGGACGTTGAAGCCGCCGGTGCGGACAGTCAGCGTGGCGGTTCCCACGCGCCCGCCGGCTCGCAGGTCGCAAGAGGCGACACCGGAGCTATCCGTTAAGGCAGCCCCGCCCGGAGCCTCGCAGGCGGCGGTCGGGCCTGTAGCCGGATCGAGGCCTGTGGTCACGCTGACGCCAACTCCCGGGATGGGCTGGCCGGCTTGTGGCCCTCCTGTGACGGCCACGGCGACGCGGACAGCGTTCGGGAGAATCTGACCTGCTTTGGCCACGAGGCTGCGGCTGGCCGGCTCGATCAAGGTCACGGTCGGCAGTGGAGCCGGAGGACCACCGGGCAGCAGCGCCAGCACGGTCGTCACGGTGAAGTCCACCGAGCTGCCGGCATACGTCGCGTTCACGGTGGCCTGGGTGAAGGAGAAACCCGGAATCACTCCCGAAGACAGGAAGTGGACGCTGGCAAAACCGTTGGCGTCGGTGGCCATGTTGACGACGGTCCCGCTGGCCGGTCCGGAGGCTACGGTGCCGTCGGGGCCGGCGTTGAGCGTGCCCGTGCCGGGGGTAATCGAGAAGATGACGGTGACTCCGGCGACGGGATTGCCCGCGGTATCGAAGGCGCGCACCTTGAGGGGCTCGGAGGTGAGAAAGCTTTCCTGAACAACCTGGCCGTTGCCGGACACCATTTGCAGGGCACCGGCGCCTCCGCCCGGAGTGCCGACGGAGAGGGTGAAATAGGTTGTGAGGACGCCTCCTGCGACGGAGACATTTACGTTGGCGAGGCCGGGCGCCGAGGGTGCGACGAAGGTCGCGCTGGCGAGGCCCTGGGCGTTGGTGGCGCTCATGGCGTTCTGCAACGAGGCGCCGGGAGCGGACGTGGTGAAGCTGACAGGAACATTGAACAGGGGCTTTCCCGCAGCGTTCAAGACACGAATCACCAGCGGGAGCGACGTGCCTCCGGGGCTCACGGACTGGTTGTCGTTGAACTTGATCAGCGTGGCGGCGGCGCCGGAGCCTGCGGGGGCGGCGAATGCTGCGTCGGCGGGCAAAGGTGAAACAGCCAGTTGCCCGGCGACGAGATTGGTGGCAAGGTTGACCCGGTTCAGCTGTCCCCCTGCGGCCACGAACAGGTAGGCGGCTTGCGGCGTTTCATCCGAGGCTGCGATGGCTGTCACGCCCGTGAACTTGTTCGGTGGCGGCAGGTTGGCGAAGGTCGCTTCGTCCACATTGAACGGATTCAGAGTGATGATAAAGAGCCGCCCCGTGGTGGAGGAAAATCCAAAGGCGCGCTCGTTGCTGACGACCACGATCTTGTCCACCGTATCGGTGGCGGGCGGAAGCTGGCCCGGAGGCGGGAAGCTGGGGAAGGCGCTCAGCAGGGCGCGGTTGGGGAGATCAAACAGAAGCACGGAGCTTCCCGTGATGGGGCTCTGATTCACGGCAATCCCCCTGGTGCCATCGGGAGTGACGGCCATGCGTCCAGGCATGGCGTTGAGCGGAATATTGCCGCGCAAAGTCATCGTGCGGCCGTCCACTTCGTAGATGCGATTCTGGGCGCTCACGTAGAGGAGGCCATTCGGGGCGGCGACGACGGCCGTGGAAATCCCGGGGATGTCCACGGTGCCGGCGACGGCATACGTGGCCAGATTCAGCGCCGTCAGTCTGCGCGAGGCCGAGCTGAGGATGAAGGCGCGGCTGGAGTCATGGGAGAAAGCCACGTCCACGGGGTTTACGCCCACGTCGGGCGCCGGCGAGGGCGTGATCTCGACCAGATTCGGCTGCGTGGTGTCGTAGATGCGCATGCCGCCGGCGAGCACGATCAGGCGCCGGCCGTCCGGGCTCAGGCCTGCGCCGGAGGCTTCGACACCGAGGTCGAGGCGCTGGATGACGTTGGTCAGGGAGGCGTCGGTGACGACGACCGTGCTGGCGGCGTTCCGCGCGATCACGTAGACGCGAGAGCCGTCGGGCTTCGGAAAGACCAGAAACGCTCCAGGGGCGGCCGAAAAGGAGCCGGTTGCCTCGAAGGGTTCCGCCCGGAACGCGCTGACGGTGGGATCGGTTCCCGAAGGCCCGGGCAGCAGGAGCACATTGTTGCCGAACGCAGCGGCGGCGAAGACCACGGCACAGAGTGCGGCTCCAAGCGTCAAGTTTCTCACTGACATGAACACCTCGTTGCTGGAATTTGGAGATGACGGCGCGCCGCCTCACTCCTCCCTGAGGACGGCGCCGGAGACGCGGGAAGGTGCAAACTCAATTCTATACCAGACCCGAACGGAGCTCAAACAAAAAAGGGAGGGGAGTTGTTCTCCCCTCCCTTTTCACCCGACAAGACCGAGGCGTGCTGTCTTAGTGCAGCAACTGCTCGCCTTCGTTCACTCCGACTCCGAAAGCGGACAGTGCGCGGTTGCTCGGATCGCGCGCCGGCACATCCGGGATCACCAGGGCCAGGTAGCCCTCGGCCAGCTTGTTGGCTCCCAAATCGCTCACGAAGGCAAACGCGTGGGCGAACTGGAAGTTGCAAACCGCGATGACGTAGCCATGGAATCCCGGCGTCGCACAAGCGGAGCAGGTCTTGGTCGTACCCACGACGCCGCCGCCGCTCGACACGGTGAAGGCCAGCTGCTCACCGCCCGCAATCACCGGAGTGGTGACAGGCGAAGGAGCCGGGCCGCCCGTTGCCGGGATGTTGCCGTAGTAATTGAGCGTACAAGCTCCCGACTGCGGCGTGGTTCCGAACGGATCCGACGACGTGTTGCTGATCGCGATTCCGGTGTCGAAACCGACGGCGTTGGTCACGAACGGGAACAGCAGCAGCGTGCGGCAGGGGCTGATCGTGAAGGCGGACTTCGAGGTCGAGACGTCGGCAAAGCGCGGCACCGGCGCCGTGCTGGAGGCGACTGTCACCGTGCTGATCGGAGCGAAGTTGCCGTTGACAGTAGCCTCGGGGCTGGTCAATCCCGGCGGTACCGAGGTAGCCCGCACCGTAATCGGAATCGTGACAGCGTCCACCGTGGACCAGGAAGCGGACGTCGCCGCCGCGACTTCGTACACGACCAAAGCCGCTCCCGCCGACGGGGTAACCGTGACCGTACCCGAGCCGGAGGTGACTGTGCCGCCCGCACCCGCCGAGTCGGTGCCCGTCACGAGCTGCAAGGTGAGGCCGCCGGAAATGACTTGCTGCGGTACACGCAGCGCGACACCGCTCGGAATGCCGGCGAACCTGGCAAGCAGCCGCGTCCCCTGGCTGGCCAGACCGATCGAGGTTCCGCCGGTCAAAGTCGAGGAAACGAAGCCGCTCTCGGTGTTGTAGACAAAACCCGGAACGTTTTGCGGGTCGACACCTCGGGACTTGAAGGACGTTGCAAAGCCCTCGGTGTACGTGAGGTCTACCGTCGGCAAATAATCAAAGTTCGCCGCGGTGGGTGTGCACTGCTTGTACGCTCGCGCAGTCACTGAAAACGTCATTCCGGGCGTGACAAATCCGACAATCTGCTGCGGATTGTTCACCGGAACCGAAGTCGAACCGGAAATCGAGACGAACATGACAACCTGCGTCGGAATCAACGTAGAAGACGTTCCGAGCTGGTTGGCGTTCACGCGGACGTTGGTGATGCGGTAAACGCGGTTCGCGCCCGAGGATCCGGCCGCTACGATCGGAATACCCAGCCAGTCTACGGTGTTCACGCCGGTCGCACCTCCCTGGAAGACGTTGGCGAGAAAGCTCGGCGTTGTGGAACCCGTGCAGGCGGTGTTCGCCCAGGCGCAGAACACCTGGCTACCCGGGGCCGGTTCGTCAATGAGCAGCAGGGCCTCGTTTCCGATCCCCGGACCGGTCAGCCGGCTGGTGACATTCGTGTTCAGGAACACCCGAATGTTCGCCAAGATGCCGGTGGATGGGACTGAACCGTTGCAGTTCAGCACCAAGTCGCCGGCCAGCTCCGCCAAGCCTTCAGCGCGCAGCAGGGGCGGCACGCCGGCGTTGGCGGTGCATTGGAATGCTTGCGCATTGGCCGAAGCCGCAGCGCCGGTCAGAAGCGCCACTACGGCCAACACTGGAAACCACTTGCGAAAATCTGCCATTTCCTTCTCCTTAGTCAAATTGGAAATTGAATTGATGCGAGTTGCCTTTCAACCTGAGCGTCAAACTGCCTCAGCACCAAACTCGTGTGCCGGCCGCTGTGGCTTCCTTGGACAAGGCGCCTGCGGCCAAAGCCTTCGGGCGGGTGGCGGCTTTCTTGTTCTTCGTTTGCCTCTTCAATCTGATCGCCTACCCGACCTCAACCTACCTGTTCCACTAGCGCTCGCGGGACTCAACCGCATGAATGCCGCCATGCTTTGGACGCGGTCAAATCATTAATAACACGGCCCCCGCAAACAAGTCAAGCAGAATTTTTCAAATGTTCCGCAGGCGCCCGGCCGCCTGCCGGCCCGCTTCGATCCAGCGCTCAATGTTCTCCCGACGCCAGAAAAAGGCGTCCCAGACCGAACCGAGGGGGCTTTCCGGCGCGATCAGCTCAACGGAAACGTGCGGCGGGATCGCGGCCAGACCCCGGGCCTTGCGCCGGACGGCGCCGAGGAGGGCGGCCATCCAACGCGAAGGCGGCTCGCGGAGCACATGCACCGCCACAGCGCGCCTTACGCGTGCTTCTGTGAGGGCCCAGAGCGGCAGGGCACACAGCAGGCCGCCGTCCACGTGCCAGGCGCCGCCGAGCTTTACGGGAGGGAAACACAGCGGTACGGCGCAACTAGCGGCCAGGTGCTCCCAGCCGACCTCGCAGCCGCGGAACAAACGGGGCCGCAGGGCCGGCAGCTCGGTCGTCGCGATGAGCACCTCGATACGAGGCTCGAGTGCGGCCAGCCGCTGCAAAAAAGCGCGGAGCGGGGCCGGGTCGAGGAGTCCGCTCCAGGGCGGCCACGGGAAGCGCAGGCGGCTGCACTGTGCGAGGCCGGGATCGAGCCACCAGGCCTCGATCTGCTCGGGGGAACAGCCGGCCGCGATCGCCCAGGCATTGAGGGCGCCCGCCGAAACGCCGATCACCACGTCCGGCCGGAGCCGCCCCGCCAGGGCCGACCAGACGCCTGCCTGCCAGGCGCAGAACATGCCGCCGGCCGAAAGAACAAGTGCGGTTCGTTCCGTTTCCACGACGAAGCGGCCGCCTCAGGACCCCTGCACGGCAAGCCCCTCGACGAACTCGCAGTACTTGACGAATCCCAGCCGCTGGTAGGCGCGCACGGCGGCCAGATTAGCGGGACAGACGTTGAGCGCGACCAGCGGAATGCCGCGGCCTGCCAGTTCGGCGGCTACGGCGCGGGTCAGCAGAGTGGCCAGCCCGCGACCGCGGCAATCCGGCCGCGTGTAGACGTTGCCGATGGCCGCCACGCCTTCCTCCGGCACAACCAGATGGGTGCCGGCCACGGCGACGAGCTCTGCGCGGTGGCGCGCGCCAAAGAAAACACCTTCTTGGAGCATGGAAGGAAGAAAAAACCCTGGAGCTTCTCCGGCAGTGCGGGCCTGTTCGTAGAGTCGTTCGAGTTCGGCCGCGTGCTCCGGCCCGAGGCGCTGGACTCCGTCCGAGGACAGGGCCGGCAGCCTTTCGGGTTCGAGAATCATACGCCACATGCGGCGGACTTCAACGATGCGGTAGTGCGCCGCGACCACCGGCAGCATCTCGAGGCGAACGTGCAAATACACCGCAGGTTCGCCCGTGAGGGCCGCTGGCAACTCCCCGATCGTCCCCGGGTCGCCGATGGCGAAAAGCACGGGCGGTGAGAACCCCCGGTAGAGCAGGACGGCAGCAGGAGACGGCCCAGACACTCCGTAGCACTCGCATAAGGCGAAGCGTTGGGGGACAAGGTCGCCGAGAGCGTAGACCGACCAGGGACGGTCGGCTTCGAGCAAGCTGCGAACCTCGGCTGGACTTCCAAGCCGGATCACAACCGCATTGTAACTGCGTGCCTGCTTCGGGCGGCTAAATGCCGGCGGCTTGCAGCGCAGCGGCGCCCCGCCGGATCAGGTCCGCTCCTTGCGCAACAGGAGGCGTACATAGACGAGTGTGCCCGAGCGCAACCCTGTATAAACGGGCGTTCCGGATACGCCTGCAAAATCCTCGAGGACGGCGCGGGCATACCACGGCGCCTTGCGGGCGATCAGGGCCCGTTTGCAGGCGTCGGTCACAAGCAGGGACCGCAGGACGCCCTCCGTCAAGTCCTCTTGCTGCTCGAGGCGCAAGCCGGGCGAGGCCAGTTGGCGGCGCAGAAGGTCCAGCTCAGAAGACTTGCGGAAGTCGGCGAACAGCAGCACGCCGTGCGGGCGCAGCACCCGGGCGACCTCGAAGGCGAAATCTTGCAGGGAGGGATAGGCGTGGGAAGACTCCACGTTGACGACGGCATCGAAGGAGGCTGCGGCGAACGGCAAGGATCCGGCGGCGGCCTGAACGAAGTGCAGGCCGCGGGAGCGGTAGTTCCGGGCACAGAAATGCAGGGCGCCCGTGGAAAGATCCAGCCCGATCAGGAACCGGGGCGCGCAACGGCGCCAGACCCACCAGGCGCCTCCCCCGCGGCCGCAGCCGACCTCCAGAACGTCTTTGCCGCGGAGCGATGCGGCCACGACCCGTGAGTAGAGGGCGGCCTGGCAGCGCTCCAGGGTCCAGGGAGGGTCGCTCTCCTCGTCCGGCGGGATCCAGCCGTAATTGAAGAAACGCGCTTCGCCTTCGGGATCGAGCCGGTTGACGAAGTCGTACCAGCGGCGGGCAAGTGCCAGGCGCGCGGCAGTCCGGAGGCGCCTCGGAAAGCATCGCGGTATCCCGCGGAGGGTGCGGTACAGCGCTCTGGAAAGCGCGTGCTGCATCGGAATCTCTTGCCCCCGGCCCCTGGCTTCCTGCGGCCAGCGGGCCCGCAGGGGGCCGGAGCAGGAGGCTGCTCCCTATGGCTCCCTATAATAGATTGGTGCCCTTTCCGAGCCTCCGCGCGAATGGACCTCTCCTGGCCTGCTTTGCCGGCCTGCTCGCAGTGGTGTTCGCGCTGCAGTGGGCCGGCGGAGCCTACAGGGCGGAGTTCTTAAGCCACGACGACGAGGCGGCGCACTTCGTTACAGGGCTAATGGTGCGTGACTACCTCGCCTCGGGCATCCCGGCGCCGCCGCTTCAATACGCCGAGAACTACTATTTCCACTACCCGAAGGTCGCCATAGGCCACTGGCCTCCGTTCTTTTACGTTGTTCAAGGCGTCTGGATGCTGGCCGTTCCTCCCTCACGCTTCTCGGTGATGCTCTTGATGGCGCTGATTACGGCGGCTGTGGCGTGGCTCCTCTACTACGAGCTGCACGGGGAGGTTCCCGAGCCGGTGGCGCTGGCGGCGGCCGGGGTGTTCGTGGCGCTGCCGCTGGTGCAGGCACACACCAGTGCGGTGATGGCGGAGACGCTGGTGGCGCTGCTGGTTCTGGCGGCGACGAGCTGCTTTGTGCGGTATGCGGAGACCGGGAGGAAGCGGAATGCGATCGGATTCGGGATACTGGCCGCTCTGGCGCTGCTCACCAAGCCGGTCGGCCTTGTTGTGGCCGCGGTGCCTCCCATGGCCGTCGTGCTGTCGCGGCGGCTGGATCTCGTGAAGCGAGGATGGTTCTGGGCGCCGGCGGCGATGGTGGCGGCGTCATGCGCTCCGTGGTATCTGATCGTGGATCGCGCCTTCCACAAGTCCTGGACGAGATGGGGTGGGATCGGCGTCTTCGAGTCACCGTGGGTTCTCGAGGCAAGGCAGTGGCACGCGGCGGCGGGCAAGGTCCTGATTGCCGCCGCGGCGGCGGGCTTGCTGGCCGGCGTGCTCCTGCCCCTCATCCGGCGCGGGAAGGTGAGCGCGCGGTGGGCTGCGGCGGCGGGAGTGCTCGCCGGTTTTTTCGTGTTTCGGACATTTGTGGGCGCCAGTCACGAGCTGCGATCGGTGCTCGTAGCCCTGCCGGCGTTTATGATGTTGGCGGCCAAGGGCACGGCTTGGGCCGCCGGGATCGTTCCGCTGCGGTGGGGCGGCCTGCGGGTGGGGGCGGCCGTCATGGCCGCCCTGATGGTGCTGCTGGCGGCGGCCGAGCGGTTCCGACTGGTGAAGCGAGAGCCGCGGGGATTTGCCGCAGCGGCGCAAGAGCTCGCGAGCCGGCCGGAGTTCGCCGACTCGGTGGTTCTGGTGTCGAGCCTGCTCGGAGGAGAGGGGGCCTTTATCGCGGAGGCGGCTCTGCGCGAGCGGCGTCCCGGTCGGGTCGTACTGCGGGCGACCAAAGTGCTGGCCAGCAGCGGATGGTCGGGACACAGCTACGAGCTGCGTTTCCAGACGCCCGATGAGATCGCCGCTTATCTTGAGAGCATTCCCGTAGGGGTGGTGGTTTGGGACGGCGCTCCCGGCTACGCGCCCATGGAACACCACGAGTTGCTCATTGAGGCGCTGCGGCGTGATCCTGCGCGGTGGCAGAGACTGGGTTCGTATCCTGCCGATGGCCCCTCGGAGCTTCCGCGGGTGGAAGTGTACCGCCAGGTCGGTCACGAGAGCCGCCCGCGGAACCGTATCCGACTGGATCTGAAGCGGCGACTGGGCAAGGTGCTGGAGCGCTGAGACCTTCGAGGCACCCGGAGAGGCTGCGGCAGAGGTGTCCTTCTATCCGGCGGCGAGAGCCTGTTCGAGGTCGGCCAGGATATCTTCGACCGACTCGATGCCCACCGAGAGCCGCACCAGGTTGTCACGGATCCCCATGCGTTCCCGCTGCTTGGGAGCGATCTCGCGATGAGAACTCATGGCGGGGTAGAGAACCATGCTGTGGACGTCGCCGAGCGAGGTGGCGCGCACGATCAGTTTCAGCCGGTCCAGAAAGGCGAAGATTTGTTCTCGACCCGCGCCACGGATTTCGAAGCTGACCATGGCGCCGTAGAGGCCGTCGGGAAAGAGACGGCGGATGGTGGCGGCGTCCGGGTGTGCCGGATCGCCGGGGAAGTGCACGCGCTCGATGGAAGGGTGCTGCGCCAGCCAGGCGGCGACGCGGCAGGCGTTGAGGCACTGGCGCTCCATGCGCAGCGGGAAGGTTTTGATGCCCCGCATGGCGAGGTAGCTTTCGAAGGGGCCGAGCGCGGGGCCGCTGGCGCGGGCGAGCGCCCGGAGGGTTTCGTAGTGCGCGGCGTCGGAGACGACGATGCCGCCGAGGACGTCCCCGTGTCCGGCCAGGTACTTGGTCAGGCTGTGGACCACCAGACTGGCGCCCAGATCCAGGGGCCGGACCATGAGAGGAGTGGCGAAGGTGTTGTCCACTACCAGCGCCGCCCCGGCCGCCCGGGCCAGTTCGGCGACG
Source organism: Bryobacteraceae bacterium (assembly GCA_035575135.1). GTDB lineage: Bacteria > Acidobacteriota > Terriglobia > Bryobacterales > Bryobacteraceae > JANWXD01. The sequence continues at coordinate 74,829 of DATLYE010000033.1, read as the reverse complement.
CGCGCCAGGTCACCCACCCGCAGCAGGGGATTGGAGATGGTCTCCATGAGCACGCAGCCGGGGCGGGCGGCCGTGATGGCGCGCTCGACCGCTTCCGGATCGCAGATGTTGACGAAACGGACTTCGACGCCCAGGGGCTCGAGCACCTGGGTGAGGAGCGTGACCGTGGCGCCGTAGAGCGCATCGGCGGCCACCACGGACTTGCGGCGGTCGGCGAGCGCGGCCAGTACGGCCACCTGAAGTGCGGCCATGCCGGAGGCGCAGGCCAGAGCGCCGTGGCCGTTTTCGAGCGAGGCGACGAGCTCTTCGAGGGCCGCGGCGGTGGGGTTCTCATAGCGGGAATAGCAGTAGCCGGGCTGCTCGCGGGCGAAGATCCGATCGAGCTCTTCGATCGTGCCGGGAACGTAGCTTGCGGCCGTATATACCGGGGTTGTGACCGGGATCTGCGCGGGCGGGCGCTTGCGATCCCCGGCGTGAACTGCCTTGGTGTGAAGTTTCATCAGGTCGTTTTCCGTTTCCAGCGTACGCCCTCGCGGGTGTCTTCCAGGATGATGCCCTTCTCCAGCAGTTGGGCGCGGATCTGGTCGGCGCGGGCGTAATCGCGAGCCTGGCGCGCCCGGGACCGTTCGGCGATCAGGCGTTCGACTTCCTCATCGGAAATGGAGGCGGCCTGGACGGAGGGACGGAGTACGTCAAAGACCGCATCGAAGCGGTCCAACAGCTCGAGGGCCCGGGCCGCGTTGCCGGCGCGAAATTCGCCGGCATCCATGGCCGAATTCATATCCCGCACGTATTCGAAGACAGCCGCGAGCGCTTCGGCAGTGTTGAGGTCGTCGTCGAGGCTTTCGCAAAACTTGCGCTCCGCTTCGGCGGTGCGCCCGGAGACGGCGTCGCTTGTCCCCTCGGGGAACTTTTCACTTTCCAGCCGGAGGCGGAAATTCCGTAGCCGCTCGATGGCGGTTGTGGCCGCTCGCAAGCCGTCGAAGGTGAAGTTGAGCTGCTTGCGGTAGGGCACGGAGGCGAGCAGATAGCGGACGGCTTCCGGCGTGTAGCCGCGTTCGAGCAGATCGCGCAGCGTGTAGAAGTTGCCGAGGGATTTCGACATCGTCTGGCCTTCGACGATCAGGTGCTCGGAGTGGAGCCAGTAGCGCACGAAAGGCTTGCCGGTAGCGGCCTCCGACTGGGCGATCTCATTTTCGTGGTGCGGGAAGGTGAGGTCTACGCCGCCGGCATGGATGTCCAGGGTCTCGCCCAGGTATTTCATGGCCATGGCGGAGCACTCGATGTGCCAGCCCGGGCGACCGGGCCCCAGTTCGGTGTCCCAGTACGGCTCGCCTTCCTTGCGGGCCTTCCACAGGACGAAATCGCGGGCGTCGGCTTTGTCGTACTTGTCGGTGTCCACGCGGGCGCCGGGGCGGATGCCGCTGAAATCAGTGTGCGAGAGCTTGCCGTAGTCGGGAAATTTGGCGATGCGGAAATAGATGGAGCCGTCGCTCTGGTAGGTGAAGGTCTTTTCGCTGAGACGGCGAATCAAGGCGACCATATCCGGGATGTGGTCGGTGGCTCGCACGAGCCGCTCGGGCCGCTCCAGGCGGAGGAGAGCGGCGTCTTCGAGAAAAGCCTTGGTGTACACCTCGGTGTAGTCGCGGATGGACTTGCCGGCGGCCATGGCCTGCTGGATGATGCGGTCATCCACATCGGTGATGTTCATGACGTGGTCCAGCTGGTAGCCGCGCAGCCGCAGCCAGCGCCGGAGGATATCCTGGAAGGTGAAGGTGCGCAAGTTGCCGATGTGCACGTAATTCCAGACCGTGGGGCCGCAGGTGTACATGCGCACGCGGTTGCCCTCCAGGGGGACGAACTCCTCGACGCGCTGCGTCAGCGTGTTGTAGAAGCGAAGCGCCATACTTCGAGCGGGGTATCTTTTTATCGTAGCAAGGAACCCGCGGCGGCCCGGCGGGAGCTAGCCGGTCCGCCACTCGATGCGGCGCCCGAGCAGGGCTCGAGCCGTGCTCATGCAGGTGGCGGCCACATCCACAAGGAACATGGGCCCGAGAGCGGCAAACGAGTAAAGGGCCGCCCGCCAGCCCGGGCGGGCGTTGTAGAGTCCCGCCAGAACCGCCGCCAGCGGCGCCGACAGATAGACCAGCAGCCAGAGCGGCGAGAGCCGGCCGCTCGCGACGGCGGTGCAGGAGAGTAAAAAGACGATCCGGTCCAGGTAGCCTGCCGCCACCAGCCAGCCCTCCAGACCGCGCGCCCGGCGCGCCGAACCGTACAGGCCTCGCGTCCAGCGAGCCCGCTGGTTCCAGAAACGATGGAAGGATGCGGCCACGAAACTGTCGGCCGGGACGTTGCGGAGGAAGCGGGTTTTCCAGCCCCGGGCGGCGAGGGCCAGAGAGACCTCGACGTCCTCGCTAAAGGAGCCCGGGGGGAATCCGCCGATCTGCTCCAGCGCCGAACGGCGGTAGAGGCAGTGCGCGCCGAGCGTCGTGGGATTCATTCCAAGCCGCTCCTTGGCCGCCTGAGTGACCTGCTGATGCACCCAGCTTTCGAGCGCGGCGTAGGCGGCCACCAGACCGGCGTGCCAGTTGACCGGACGCCGGTAGCCGGCGACGGCCCCCACGGCCGGGTCGGCGAAGGCAGCCGCCAGCTGCCGCAAGGAGGCCGGATGAGGATGCACGTCCGCGTCGTAGACGGCGATGAGCTCGGAGGGAGGAGCGGCCGCGAGCGCGCGGTTGAGGGCGCGGGCCTTGCCCTGCGGGCGGTCCGAACGGAGCACGGTGGCGTCAGGGCGCGAAGCGGCCCACTGCGCCAGCAAGCGGCCCGTGGCGTCGCGCGAGCCGTCGTCCACCAGGACAAAATGAAGCTTTTCCGGAGGGTAATCCAAGCGGTCAAAGGCGGCCAGCAAGCCGGGCAGATGGCGTTCTTCATCTCGCGCGCTCACGAGTACGGAAATACCGGGCAAGAAATTGGCGGCCGCATCCGGACCCGGCAGAAGCGCACTGAATACGAACAGATAGCGCCGGGCGCTAAAAACCACGAGCAACGCGGCCAGCAGGAGCGTCAATGCCGTCACAGGCGTTCCGGACCGCCGACGCCCGGAGCTACTTGGCCGCCGCGGCGGGGCGCGGCGGGCGGAAGAGGGCGTCCGGGATTTCGACGTTCTCCTGGACTTCGGTGATGCGCACGATCAGCTCCCCGTCGGGAATGAGCTGGGTGATGGTGAAGGGCACCTTGCGGCCGCCGATCTCGCGGTAGTCGGAAAACCGGGTCTCGACCACGGTCATGCCCTGCATGGTGGGCTGTTCGGCATCGGCGCGGACCAGCAGGAACGATTCGGCGTCATAGTAGCGCGTCACCGGCTTGCCTTCGCGCGGGGTGAGTTCGACGACATAAACTTCGCGCTCGCCGAGTTTCTGCTTTGCTTTCAGCTCGGCCTTGGCATACAACTCGCGCCACTTCAGATCGCCCATGAAGACGGCTTCGCGGCGGATTACGGCGAGCGCATCGCCACTGAGTTCGACGTAGCCCTGCATGGGGTTGTCGGCCCAGGCCACTTCGCCGTCGAAGCCTTGCTTGACCTCGCCAAAACCCTCGATTTCGGTCCGCGTGAAGCGCTTGTTGGGCGCTTTGGCCAACAGTTCGACCTTCCCGGTCGCACCGACTGCCGGCAGCTCGAATGTGCCGAGCATCCGCACGCTGGTGACCCGCTGATGGGCCTCGCGGCCGCCCGTCGCCGCCAGAGATTTTTCGATGATTTCCTCGGCCGTCGGCGAGCCCCCTCCGCCGGAGGCCTGCGGTTGAGGAGTCGCCAGGCCGATCAAGCCGGCCGCCATTGCGATGAGAATTGCCCTGTGTGGTGTCATGGTCGTGTCCGCGAGAGTGTGCGGCTTCAATTCTACAATACGAAGGTGTCCGGGTTGCGGTTCGAGATCGTGGCGGAGTGTTCCGCCACGGGCGCGCGGGCCGGCATTCTCTACACCGCGCACGGTCCCGTCGAGACGCCGGTCTTCATGCCGGTGGGCACGTACGGGTCCGTGAAGGGACTGACGCCGCGGCACCTGGCCGAGGAACTGGGCGTGCGCCTCCTTCTGGCCAACACCTATCACCTCTACCTGAGGCCGGGGCACGAGGTGATCCGGCGTCTGGGCGGGCTGCACCGCTTCATGAGCTGGTCAGGCGCGATTCTGACGGACTCCGGCGGATACCAGGTCTTCAGTCTGGACAGTTTCCGCGAAGTGACGGAGGAAGGGGTGCTGTTCCGGTCGCATCTCAACGGCGATCTGCACCGACTGACGCCGGAGTCCACGGTGGACATCCAGCTGGCACTGGGGAGCGATATCCTGATGGCGCTGGATGAGTGCCCGCCCTATCCGGTGAGCCACGAGGCGGCGCGCCAGTCCATGGAGCGAACCGTCCGGTGGGCGGCGCAAGGGTACGCGCACTATCGCCGCCGGCTGGAGGGAAGGGAAAGCCCGGAAGCGCCGGCGTGGTTTCCGATCGTTCAGGGTTCCATGTATGCAGACTTGCGGCGCGAGTGCACGCGGCGGCTGGTGGAGCTGGATGCTCCGGGCTACGCCATCGGTGGGCTGTCGGTGGGGGAGCCGCGGAGCGTAAGTCTGGAGATGGTGGAGGCGACCATGCCCTTGCTTCCCCGTGACCGGCCGCGGTACGTGATGGGCGTCGGCCTGCCGGAAGAACTGGCCGAGTACGTGGCGCGGGGGGCGGACATGATGGACTGCGTGCTGCCGACGCGCAATGCCCGCAACGGGTGTCTGTTCACGTCCCAGGGACGGCTCCTCATCAAGCAGGCCCGCTTCCGCGACGACCCGGCTCCGCCGGATCCGGCCTGCGGCTGCTACACCTGCCGTCATTTCTCGCGCGCCTACCTTCGCCATCTGTTCCAGGCGGGTGAGATGCTCTATGCCACCCTGGCCACGCTCCACAACCTTACCTATTACATGGAGATCATGCGGGCTCTGAGACGGGCTATAATGAGGGGGACACTCCCGGAGTACCTGCGAGCGGTTCGGAGCATGCCAGCGTAGTGTGAACCTGATTGCCGCCCGAGTTGCAGCCGCAACGGAGGGAAACGGAGCAGGGCTTCGGGAAGCATTTCGACCGAGGTGGACAGTGGTCTGGAGTTTACTTCTTCAGGGTCAGAGCCCGCCGAACCCGATCATGGGGTTCCTGCCCATCCTGCTGATCTTCGCCATCTTTTATTTTCTGCTGTTTCTGCCCATGCAGCGGCAAAAGAAGCGGCAGCAGAAAATGCTGGCCGAACTCCAGGCCGGCAACGTGGTGCTGACCTCAGGAGGGATCATCGGAACGATTGTGTCGCTCGATGACGACATGATCGTGCTGCGGGTGAAACCGGACAACATCAAGATTCAGGTGGCGCGCAACGCTGTGGCGGGGCTGGTTCCTGAAAAGAAATAGACGGCCGGGGAGCGAAAGGTGACCGGGAAACTGAAGTGGAAGGTTACATTCATCGTACTGGTGACGCTGGGGTGCCTGTACGGCATCCTCGGGCTGCCGAAGTCGGTCCAGGACCTCAAGTCCGCTCTGGGGAGGAACATCCGGCTGGGGCTGGATCTGAAGGGCGGCACGCATCTGATTCTGCAAGTGCAGGTGCAGGATGCGGCGAAGGCGGAAGCCGATCAGACCATCGAGCGCCTGAAGGAGGAGCTGCGGCGCGCGCAGGTCAACTACGCGGCGATTGATCGCAACGATCCGCAGACGATCGAGGAAACCGATTCGATCCAGATCAACGTGCGCGGCGTTCCGGCCGAGAAGTCGGCGGATTTTCGCAGAATCGTCAGCGAACGCTTCTCGCAGTGGATTCTGACGCCGGTGAGCGCAACCGACTATCACTTGCGCATGCGTCCGAGCGATCTGATCGCGCTCAAAAACGACACGGTGGAGCGCGCCATCCGGACCATCGAACAGCGCATCAACGGGCTGGGACTGACCGAGCCGGTGATCCAGCAGCACGGGCGTGCCGACGCCGAGTTTGAGATTCTGGTGCAGCTGCCGGGGGTGGACGACCCTGCGCGGGTGAAGCAGATCATGCAGACTGCGGCGCTGCTGGAGGTGTGCGAAGTCAAAGACGGTCCGTTCTCGAGCCCGCAGGAGGCCATGGCCAAGCACGGCGGCGTGCTGCCGCTGAACACCAAGCTGGTCAAGATGGCGCCCGGAAAGGCGGAGGGCGAGGTCTGGTACCTGCTGAACCGGATTCCCGTGATCACGGGGCGGGATTTGCGCAACGCCCGGCCGGGGAGGGACGAATTCCAGAAATGGGAGACTTCCTTCACGCTGACGCCGGATGCCGGCCGGCGCTTCGGCCGTTTCACGGAAGCCAACATCGGCAACCGGCTGGCGGTGGTGCTGGACAACCAGATCCGCAGCGTGGCGACGATTCAGTCCCGGATTGAAGATAGCGGCCGCATCACGGGGCTTTCCAATGAGCAGGAGGCCTCGGATCTGGCTCTGGTGCTGCGCGCGGGCTCGCTGCCGGCCGGGATCGTGTACCTGGAGGAGCGCACGGTGGGGCCGTCGCTCGGAGCGGACTCGATTCAGCAGGGGCTGGTGGCCGGCACGGTGGGCCTGATTTCCGTGGTGCTCATCATGCTGGTTTACTACCGCAAGGCGGGCGTGAACGCGACCGTGGCGCTGGTGCTCAACGCGATCATCCTGCTTGCGGCTCTGGCGTATTTTGACGCCGTTCTGACGCTGCCCGGCATCGCCGGAATCATCTTGACGATCGGCATGGCGGTTGACAGCAACGTGCTGATTTTTGAGAGAATCAAGGAGGAGCTCCGGGCCGGCAAAGCGGTTGTGGCAGCTCTGGATGCGGGTTTCGGCAAGGCATTCCTGACCATCATTGACACCCACGTGACCACGATTGTGGCCTGCGCCTTCCTGTTCATGTTCGGTACGGGTCCGGTCAAGGGCTTTGCGGTTACTTTAACCATCGGGTTGATCGCGAACCTGTTCACTGCGGTTTTCGTCTCGCGGGTACTGTTCGACCTGACTCTGGCGGGCAAGCGACAGGTGGCCGCCTTGAGCATCTGATGCGGGGAAAGCCCGGAGCCCGGCGGGGTGGAATCCGACGAAGGTTTGTGATAGATCTTGAGACAACGCGAGGGAACCCAGCAGAGCAGGCCGGTGTCTAAGTGAGTCGAGCACCGGCCCGGCGAGTCGCATGGAACTATTCAAAGAACCGAACTTCGACTTCCTGGGCCGCAAGCGCCCGTTTCTGATTCTGTCGCTGGTGCTGATTGCCGCGAGCATTGCGAGTCTGGTCATGAAAGGAGGTCCCCGGTACGGAATTGACTTCCGCGGCGGGGCCGTGATGTATGTGCGCTTCCTGGACCAGCCCCCGATCCAGAAGATCCGTTCCGCCCTGTCGGGCCGGATTCCCGGCACGGTCATGGTGCAGGACCTGACCGGCACCAACGAGGTCATCATCGGAACCGAGCTGCGCAGCGAGAAAGAACTGGATGAGGCGCGCCGCCTGATGAGCCAGACCCTGCGGGACACCTTCGGCGGGGGTGCGAAGGGGCTGGATTTCAACAACGCCGGGCAGGAGGCTCTGGTGAGCCACCTGCGGGACCCGCTGCAACGGGCCGGGGTGGCTTTGAGCGAAGAGGAATTGCAGCAGCTGGTGCGGCGGATGCTGGAATATCGGGATACGCCGCCGCGCTCGGGGCTGGTGCGAAACTTCGAGGAGCTGTCCTCGGTGCCGGGCGTGACGCCGGCGGTCATTTCCGTGCTCAAGCAGGAGTGCTCGCTGGCGCCCTTCTCCATCCGGCGGGTGGAGATCGTGGGTCCGAAAGTGGGTGCAGACTTGCGCCGGCAGGCGATTCTGGCCACCCTTTACGCTCTGGGCGGGATGTTGGTATATATAGCGTTTCGGTTCGAGTGGATTTACGGGGTGGCGGCCGTGCTGGCGGTGTTTCACGATGTGGTGATCACGGTGGGTCTGTTTTCGATCTTTGACAAAGAGATTGACCTGACCGTGGTGGCCGCACTGTTGACGCTGGTCGGCTACTCCATGAACGACACCATCGTGGTGTTCGACCGGATCCGCGAGAATCTGAAGATCCTGCGGCGGGAGAAGCTGCCGGTGCTGGTGAACCGCAGCATCAACCAGACTCTGAGCCGCACGGTGCTGACTTCGGGCCTGACCTTTTTGACGTGTCTGGCGCTGTTGCTGTTCGGCGGGCCGGTGCTCCACGGGTTTGCGTTTGCCCTGGTGGTGGGGATCCTGGTGGGAACGTACTCCTCGATCTTCATCGCCAACCCGATACTGGTATACTGGCACGGCTTGGTAGAGAGCCGGAAGCGAGTGGCTTCGGTGGCGGTGGCCACCGGGAGGGATGCGCGCAGAGCGAAGTGAGGCCGGACCGACGGGGTCCGGGAAAGGAAGGCGTCCATGTTTGAGCAGACGTTTATCGAGGAAACAGGCAAGACCAAGCGGGCAGCCTCGGTGCTGATCTCGTTCATCCTGCAGACGATCCTGATCATCATCGCGATTCTGATTCCGCTGATCTACACGGATACGCTGCCGCGGACCCAGCTGACGAGTTTTCTGGTGGCGCCGCCACCTCCGCCTCCGCCCCCGCCTCCGCCGGCGGCGGCGCCGGTGAAGGTGGTCAAAGTGATCCCGCGCCAGTTTGACGCGGGGCGGCTGCTGGCGCCCAAGGCGATTCCCAAAGAGATTGCGATGATCAAGGAAGAGGAGTTGCCGCCGCCCTCGGCCGGCGTGGTCGGCGTGGTGGGCGGAGTTCCGGGCGGGGTGCCTGGCGGGACTCCCGGAGGCGTCATCGGCGGCATCATCGGATCGGTGCCGGTTGCAGCTCCGCCGCCGCCTCCCAAGGTCGAAGAAGCTCCCAAGCCGGCGGCGCCGCAGCGGATCCGCGTGGGCGGCAACGTGCAGCAGGCCAAGCTGATCCGGCAAGTCAAGCCGGTGTATCCGCCGCTGGCGCGCCAGGCGCGGATTCAGGGCACTGTCCGGCTGACGGCGATCATCGCCCGCGACGGCACGATTCAGGAGTTGCAGGTCGTCAGCGGCCACCCGCTGCTGGTTCCGGCGGCGCTGGAAGCCGTGAAGCAGTGGGTCTATCAGCCGACGCTGCTCAACGGCGAGCCGGTGGAGGTGATCACGCAGATTGACGTGAACTTCACGCTCAGCCAGTAAGAGAGTTTTGTGTGGTAAAACCAATTTTCAACGCTTGAGGAGAGACAACGATGTTATTGCAATTGCAGGTTTGGGCGCTGTTCCTGCTGCAGGAAGGCGCCGTGGGATGGGACGTCCGTTCGCTATGGGCGCAGATGGGCATGGCCGCCAAGATTGTGGTGATCCTGCTGTTTCTGATGTCGGCCTGGTCCATCGGCGTCATGATTGACCGGGCCTTGGCCTACAACGGCGCCCGGAAACAGTCGCGGCAGTTTGCCCCGGCCGTAGCGGGTGCGCTGCGGGAGGGCAAACTCGACGAGGCGATCAAGATTGCAGACCGCTACAAGAAGAGCCATCTGGCCAAGGTGGTGGTGGCGGGTTTGCAGGAGTTCCGGGCACACCAGCTCAGCTCCGAGATCCCAGGTGAAGAGATCGAGGCTTCCCGGCGTGCCCTGGAACGCGCGGAAGCGATCGTGCACGCGGAGTTGAAACGCGGGGTGGGAACGCTCGCCACGATCGGAGCGACGGCGCCCTTCGTGGGACTGTTCGGCACGGTGGTGGGCATCATCAACGCGTTCAAGGGCATCTCGACGGAGAAGTCCACCGGGCTGGGAGCAGTGGCGGGAGGCATTTCCGAGGCGCTGGTGACCACGGCGATCGGGCTGTTCGTAGCGGTGCCGGCGGTGTGGGCTTACAACTACTTCACCAGCCGCATCGAAGCCTTCGACGTGGAGATGAGCAACTCCAGCTCGGAGCTGATTGACTACTTCCTGAAGCGGTCGCAGCAACGGGCGGCGGGTTCCCGCTGAAGGCCGCGGCAGCCGGTTGACGCGATACCGGCGGCCGAGCCGGAGAGGAAGGTGAGTCATGGCAAAGAGGCGAGCGCTCGGCGAAGTGCTGGCGGAGCCGAACGTCGTGCCCATGGCGGACGTGATGCTGGTGCTGTTGATCATCTTCATGGTGGTCACCCCGATGCTGTCCAAAGGGGTGAGCGTGGAGATGGTGAAGACCAAGAATCCGATCGCCATGCAAGCGGCGGACAAGGACGACGCGGTGCTTATCGCCGTCACGCGCGAAGGGCGCGTATTTCTGGGAACGACGCTGATGAAGCCGGAAGACCTTGGCCCGAAGGTGAAGGACCTGCTGACGAACCGGTTGGACAAGACGGTCTACCTGCGGGCTGATGCCCGGGCACGTTATGAGCGCGTCGTGGAAGTGGTAGATAACCTGCGGACTGCCGGAGTGGACCAGCTGGGGCTGCTCACCGAGCAGATTCAGGAGAAGCGGGCCGGCGAGACGGCACCGCCGCCGGCGGGCTGAAGCCGACTCAGAAGGAGATCATCCCCCATGGGCATTCAAGTCAGTGCAGGCAAAGGTCTGAAGGCGGATCCCAACGTGGTTCCGTTCATTGACATTCTGCTGGTGCTGTTGATCATCTTCATGGTGATCACGCCGCTGACGCCGAAGGGACTGGAGGCGCTCGTCCCGCAGCCTCCGCCCCCAGGTGTCCAGCAGACCGCTGCCGATCAGCGGACCGTGGTCATCGTGATCAACGCAGATCGCAGCATGCTCATCAACACGGAGCCGACCGACGAGACGCGTCTGGGGCCGCGGCTGGAGGAGATTTTCAAGACGCGGGCCGAGCGCGTGGTGTTTGTCAAAGGAGATCCCGCGCTAGAATTCCAGTACGTGGCGCGGGCGATTGACATCGCCAAAGGCGCGGGCATCGACAAGATCGGGCTGATGACCGCCAAGGTCGAGGCGGGCGAGTAAGCCCTCCGGCCGAGGCGACGGTCAGCCGGGTAGAGGAGATCAGATGAAACGCATTCCTTTTGCTCTCTCTGCAATGGTCGCGGCGGTGGTGCTGCTGGTTGCGGGCTCCGGGTGCCAGAAACTGAAGGCGCGGGACAACCTCAACAAGGGAGTCCAGGCGTTCAAGAACGCCCGGTACGCGGAAGCCGTGGAGTTTTTCAAGCAGGCGGTGGAACTGGACCCGACATTTCCGACGGCCCGGCTGTATCTGGCGACGGCGTACATGCAGCAGTACATCCCCGGCGCCGAGTCCCCCGAGAATCTGCGGATGGCGCAGGCCGCCCATGACGAGTTCCTGCGCGTGCTCGAGCAGGATCCCAAAAACGAGGTGGCCATCGCCTCGATCGCGCTGCTGTATTTCAACCAGAAGAAGCTGGATGAGGCGCGGGAGTGGTATCTCAAGCAGATCTCGGTCAATCCGAACGCCAAGGAAGCCCATTACACCATCGGCGTGATCGCCTGGACCAAGTCCTTTCAACCCCGGATGGAAGCGCGGGCAAAGCTGGGCATGAAGCCGGAGGATCCGGGTCCGCTGAAGGACCGGAAGATTCGGGAGGCGCTGCGCGACAAGAACCTGCCGATCATCGAAGAGGGAATGAAGCACCTGGAAAAAGCCCTGGAGATCGACAAGGAATACGACGACGCGATGGCGTACCTGAACCTGCTGTACCGCGAGCGGGCTGACCTGGCCGATACGGAGGAGGACTACAAGAAATTCATAGAGATTGCGGACAACTGGGTCCAGAAGACGATGGAAACCAAGAAGATCAAGGCGGCCCGCATGCCCGGCGGAGGCGTAACCGCCGGCCAATAATCCCAGCCGATTTCGGGCCGGCGGAGCTGGTCCGTCATCGTTGGTCCGCTATAATGGTGGCGGGGTGGTGTTTACAAACCCCGCCATGACCCCTGAATCCGGCCAACCGGGAGTGTCCGTGCCGGCGGAGGAGACACCGGCTTCCGTAGAAGCGCTGTATCGTGATCTCGAGCAGCGAATTGCTCAAGCCCGCCCGAAGGAAGACCTGACCGCACTGCGCTCCGCCTACGAGTTCGCCGCCGAGCGGCATCGCCAGCAGCGGCGGGATTCCGGCGAACCGTACATGGTGCACCCTCTGATGGTGACCCATATTCTTGCCGAGATGAGCATGGATATGGTGTGCCTCCAGACGGGGTTGCTGCACGACGTGGTGGAAGACACCGGCGTCACGGTCGAAGAAATCCGCACGCGATTCGGCGAAGAGGTGGCCCGGTGTGTAGACGGCGTCACCAAGCTCAGCAAGCTGAACTTTTACGATCCGGAGACCCGGCAGGCGGAAAGCTTCCGCAAGATGCTGCTGGCCATGGTGAACGACATCCGGGTCATCATTGTCAAGCTGGCCGACCGGTTGCACAACATGCGCACGCTGGGCAGTCTGCCGCCGGAACGGCGGGAGCGGATCGCACGGGAGACCATCGAGATCTACGCGCCCATCGCACACCGCCTGGGCATGGGCAAAATCCGGGGTGAGCTGGAGGACCTGGCGTTCACCTACCTCGAGCCCGAGGCGGCGGCGGAACTGGCGAGTTTGCTGGAGGCGCGGCGACCGGAGTTCGAGCGATTCCTGGCCGAGATCAAGACCACGATCGAGAAGAAGCTGGCGGCCGAGGGCATCCCGGCGCGGGTGGAAGGCCGCCTCAAGCGCGCCTATTCCGTCTTCCAGAAGATGCGCCGCCAGAAGATCCCGATCGAGCAGGTCTATGATCTGCTGGCGGTGCGGATCATCACGGATTCGGTGAAGAACTGCTATGCCGCCCTGGGAGTGATCCACAACGAGTGGCACCCGATTCCCGGCCGGATCAAGGACTTTATCGCGATCCCCCGGCCGAACCTGTACCAGTCCCTGCATACCTCCGTCATCGGCCCGGAGGGGCGCGCCTTCGAAGTGCAGATTCGCACCGAGGAAATGCACCGGATCGCGGAGGAGGGCATCGCGGCGCACTGGAAATACAAGGAAGGCCACAAAGCGCCGGCAGAGGACGTGCAGCGCATCGCCTGGTTGCGCCAGTTGGTGGAGTGGCAGCAGGAGATGCGCGATCCGGGCGATTTCATGTCCACGCTCAAGGTGGACCTGTACCCGGAGGAAGTCTATTGCTTCACGCCGCGGGGCAAGGTGATTGCGCTGCCGCGCGGCGCCACGCCCATTGATTTTGCCTACGCCATTCACACGGACGTGGGCCACACCTGCGTGGGTGCGAAGGTGAACGGGCGGATCGTTTCGCTGCGCTACAACCTCCGCAACGGCGACGTGGTGGAAATCCTGACGCAGCCCGGCCACATGCCCAGCAAGGACTGGCTGGCGCTGGTGAAGACCTCCCGGGCGCGGAACAAGATCAAGCACGTCATCAACGTCACCGAACGCGCCAAGGCGGTGGATCTCGGCCAGAAGCTTCTGGAGAAAGAGGCGCGCCGACTGGGCGTATCGCTCAGCAGGATTCCCAAGAGCGAACTGGACCGGGTGGCCGGCGAGTACGGCTGCAGCAAGATCGAGGACCTGCATGCGGCGCTGGGTTTCGGCAGGTTCTCGGCGCGCCAGGTGCTTTTGAAGCTGGTTCCGCAACCCGCGGAGATGCCCGCCGAAGAAGCTCCGGCGGCTCCGGCGGCGTCCAAGCCGCCGTCGGGCGATCTGGTGATCAAGGTCAAGGGCGCCGATGACCTGCTGGTGTACCGGGCCAAGTGCTGCAATCCCATCCGGGGCGAGCCCATCGTCGGATACATTACGCGCGGCAAAGGCGTCGCGGTCCACGCCACCAGCTGTCCCAACGTGCAGAATCTTCTCTACGAGGCGGAGCGCAAGATTGACGTGGAGTGGGCCCGGGCGGGAGATGAGTCGTTCCCCGTAAAAATGATCGTTCACACCGACGACCGCCCCGGCATGCTGCACCAGCTCACTTCGATCCTCTCCGGCGAACAGAGCAACATCCGGAGCCTGGAGGCGCGCGCCGTCCACGACCGTGACGGCGATGGTGCAGTGGTGGACATGACCGTGGACATCAAGGACAAAAAGCAGCTGGAGCGCATTGTGGCCGCGATGCGCCGCCTTTCGGGAGTCCGGGACGTGGAGCGGGTGTGAGCGCGCCATGGAGGCCGTGACGGACTTTGCGGCGGAGCCGGAGCGAATTTCCATTTCCCGCTCCGGCGGGGTCAAGATCCTCTGGAAAGACGGCCATCAGAGCGAGTACGGCCTGGAGTACCTGCGGGAACATTGCCCGTGCGCCACCTGCAGCGGCACACATGGGACACCCCCCGCAGCGCCGGCGGCGGCGAACCCGCTACCGCTTTACAAGCCCAAGCTCCGGATGCTCGACGTCGAACCGGTGGGCAACTACGCAATCCGCATCAAGTGGAACGACGGGCATAGCAGCGGGATCTACTCCTACGTTCATCTGCGCCGGATCTGTCCCTGTGCGGCATGCGCGGCCCGGGGGGACTCCGCCGGGCCGGCGCGTTAGGCTCCGAGCTGCCTCACTGCGGCTTCGCTCACCCGCGCCAGCGTCTCGACGAACTCCGCCAGCAGATCCTGCTTGTGGCCGGTTTCCGCCGCAAGCACGATGTAGGGATTCATGACGGTGGCGCGCAGCACAAAGATGCCCTGCTCGGGGTATTCGGCCGGATCCACTCCGGTGCGCTCCAACAAGTCGGCCACCGAATGGCAGGAATACCGCGGAAGGCGGAAGTGTGTGCGCGAGAGGAAGAAGGGCTGCGCATAGCTGTACTCCCGCTCGCCGAGTTCCACTTCGATGGTGAAATGCCGGTAGACGGCCTCGCCGAGGGCATTCATCCGGGCCAGCGAGCGGTTCCCCTTGATCTGGATGACGAAGCAGACGATGTTGGTGTCGGGAGGGGGGACGGTGATGGGAACAAAGCGGTAGGCCGTCTGCTCCCGATTGGCGCGCGCCGCCTGCTCCCAGTGCACGAGCCGCTCAAACAGCTCCCGCGCCGCCAGCAGGGAGGCGCGCATGATCTCGCCGTACCCGCCGCGGTGCGGCGGAATCATGCGGTGTGACAGCCAGCAGGAGGCCGCGGCGGCGCCGGGCTTGGAGCCCTCCAGGATGAACGGGCCCACATTGACGGGCGGAGCATAGGTGTGCGGCTGCAGGTCGGCCGGCTTCGTGGCGGTGATGTAGGGCGCCTCCTGAGCCAGGAAGAGCCGGACGCGGTCGTTGCGGAAGGCGATCACCCCGCACGGATAGGGCACGTAGCCCATTTTGTGCGGATCCACCGCGATGGATTCGGCGCGCGGGAAAGCCTGGAAGGCCTGGCAGACTTCTTTGCTGCCCCAGTGCAAACGGATGGTGCGCGAGTACGCCCGGCGCGCCAGATGCAGCTTGCGGGCCGTGAACTCCGTCACGGCTGCGATCTGCTGCTCCGGGTCCTCGGCGGGCGCGCCTTCGGGCGGCACGAACAGGGATCGCAGATAACCGGCCCAGGCCGCGTCCACGTGCAGCCAGAAGCTGGTCTGTGCCTCGCGCTCCAGCCGGCCGCGGAACTCATCAATGTGGTGCACGGGATCCACCGCCCCCTCTTCCGTCGTGCCGGCCACGGCGATCACGGCCAGGGGAAAGAGTCCCTGCCGGAGCGCATTCCGCACTTTGTCTTCCAGATCGCGCATGTCCATGCGGAACGCGCGGTCCACGTCCACCAGAATCACGTTGTCGCGGCCGAAGCCCAGTACGTCGGCCGCCTTCAGCACGCTGTAATGGACCGCTCCGGAAACGAACAGCGCGGGCGGCCACTGGCGGAAACAGGGCAGCACGCCCGAGGAGGCCGCGCCGAGCCCGGTTTCCCGGATCAGGGTCCACGCCCGGGCCACCGCCTCTTCCTCGTTCAGATCAAAGTACCGGCGCACCGCCTCGACGAAGCGGGGTAGCAGGAAAACAGCCTCGTTGGGTTTGATGGCCAGACACTGCCGCGCGTCGAGTTCGCGCAACGGCCGGGGAACATGCGTCTCATCGCCCGGCAGCTTGACTCCGAGCGGGATGCCGTACTGTTCGACGACATGCTTGACGGCCAGGGGGAAATAGCGGACGTTGCGGGCCACCCACAGCGCCTCGAGATTGGCGATGGTTCCGCCGCTGGTGATGTGCGCCCATCCGAACTCCTCCCGCAGCTGCCGGTGATGTGCGTCCGGGGGCGGAGGCGGCCGGTAGCCGAGCATCCGCAAGATGTCGGCCGCCACTTCCAGCTCCCACTCCACCGTGACGGGGGCGGCTTCGGGCGTGACGTTGTTCGGGTTGTACAGCATCCCGGCGAAGTAGCCCAGCACCGAAGGAATGGTTTGATCCGAGAGCATGTGGGCGATGTAGCGGGGGCTGTAGAAGGGGAAGTGCCGGCGCAGCCGGGCCAGCATTTCGCTGATCTGCTGGAGCAGGGCGTCGGTCCAGTCCAGGAACTCGCGCCGCATCTGCTGGGTGATGATGATCTCGTCAGAGGGAAAGTAATTGCGCCGCCAGTAGAAGTAGTCGCGAAGGATGTGGAGGATGAGTTCTTCTTCGGTGCTGGCGTTTTCAGCCTTGGGGCCCAGGAACCAGGCACCCAGCTGCTTGGTCTTTTCCCGGAGGCTGGACTTTTCGTTTTCCATGCCGGCGGCGCGTTACCAGTTCACCGGCTTGCCGGGCTCGAGCGGCCAGACTTCCACGCCCGGCAGATCGCGAATCAGCTCGGCCAGTTGCTCGGGCCGGCCGGTGAGCGGCGGAAAGGTGCCGAAGTGCATCGGGATCACCTTCTTGGGCTCGAGGAGCCGGCAGGCAAGCGCTGCCTCGCGGGGGCTCATGGTGTACAGATCGCCGATCGGCAGAAAGACGAGCTCCGGGGCATAGAGCTGGCGGATCAGCTGCATGTCGCCGAACACGTTGGTGTCGCCCGCAAAGTAGAGGCGGCGCCCGTCGGCCAGTGTAAGCACGTAGCCGCAGGGTTCCCCTCCGTAAAGGATGCGGCCCTCCTCGAGGATGCCACAACTGTGGACCGCATCCGTCATGGTCACGGTCACGGGGCCGACTTGCTGGGAGCCGCCCTTGTTCATCGGCAGGGTGTTTTGCACGCCTTTGGATTCCAGCCAGTGACAGGTTTCGTAGATCGCCACGACCTTGGGGGAAAACTTCCGCGCCAGAGGCACGGCGTCGTGGATGTGATCGAAGTGACCGTGCGTGATCAGGATGGCGTCAATCCGGCTGAACTGGTGCCCTGAGGGGAAGGAAGGATTGCCCTCCGTCCACGGATCCAGAAGGAAGACTTCGCCAGTGGCAAGGCGGAACTGAAAGGTGCCGTGTCCCAACCAGGTGATCTCGAGCATGGGCACAATCCTCCCCTACGATGATAAACCGGGGAGGGTGCACCGCCTCAGGCGCCGGCCGCCTTGCGGCGGCCGGGCGGCGGGGGCGCATCCGACTGCGGGGATTTTCGGGCGCGCCGCAAACGGGCGAGCCGGTTCACGGCCCGGATCAGGCGGCCGACTTCGTTGCAGTCTTTGGTGAGGATCACGTCGGCCCCGGTGTCTGCCTCCGTCCGGCCCATGGCGTCCACCCATTCGAGCAGCAGGATGATGCCGGCGGCAGGAGCGACCTCTCTCAGGCGCTGCAGATCCGACCCCACCTCGCGGTGGTTCACCACCACGACATCAAATGTGCCTGCGGCCAGAGCCGCCAGCGCCTCCTCGACGTTCGCAGTGGCCCGTACCGTGTGGCCCTGCGCTTCGAGAACGGCTTTGCGGGCGGCGCGACCGCCAGGATGTTCATCCAGCACGAAGACGCGAGCTCCGGAATCGTCATGCGAACGGGTCGTGTACATCTCGAATCCACACGAAGATAACCGAAACCGGGGCTGTTCGTCAAGAATTTCGCAACAATTTGGGAGAAAATGAGATCCAGTACTTGACTTCAACAGCGAATTATGCTGCTCTACTCGACCTCACGCGGGGCGGTATAGCCGCTTTTGGCGATGATGGTGTACTTGACGGGCTTGCCTTTTTCGTCCACGATCCGCAGGGGCTGGTTGGTACTGGGGTCTATGAGTTCTACCTTGATCTTGCGAAACTTGCCGTCGCGCGCCTGATTGGTGGGATGGTACGTGATGAAGTACTGGTTCCGGAGCGCTTCGGAAATAGCCCGGAAAATTGCGGGGAATTCTCCATAAAATCTCGGGAAAAATGCCTGTCCGCCCGTCTCTTTTGCAAAGGTCCGGAGCTGATTGTCGGCCTGCAGGAAGTCTAGCCGGGCTATCGGTCCCAGGTACCCGCGCGCGTCGTACCATTCCCGCAAGGCCTGCATGAGGCCGATGGCGTAGATCGGCACGCCGGCATTCTGGAGGATGCGGCGAGTTTTGTCGAAGGTCAGCTTGCTGAAGGTGTCGATGCCGGAGGAGATGAGGACGATCGCCTTGCGGCCTTCGATCTGCGACATGCGGTCCGCCGTATCCGCGATGGCGTCGAAAAGATTGGATTCCGAATAGGCGGCAATCCGGAGGCGGGACATGGCCTCGTAGGCCTTGCGCTTGTCGGTGGAGAAGTCCGAGAGGATCTCCGGGCGGATGTCGTAGGCCACCACGGCGACGTAATCTTCCGGCTTGAGCGTCTCCAGAAAGCCGTAGGCCGCCGTGAGGGTCTGATACCAGGTCTCGCCCCAGTAGTACTGAAACAGGTTGCTGAACTCGATGACCATGCACACGGTCATCGGGGCCTCGCCGACTTCAAAGGTCGCAATTTGCTGGGGGACGTTGTCTTCCAGGATGCGGAAACGGTCCTTGGGGATGTTGGGGATGAACTGGCCCCGGTTGGTGAGAACGGAGACGTCCAAGCTCACGGTGAGAACGTCGGAGCGAAATGTGGGCAGGCCCGCCGGAAGATCGGGTTTGTCCTTTTTCTCGAACTTGGAGGGCAGCTTGGCAGGCTCAGCTTCCGGTTCGGCTTTGCGCGGCTTGGCGACCGGTTCGGAACGCTGCTGTCTGGGACCTTCCTGGGCGACCACCGCCGCCGCCACCAGTGCCGCGACAACCAGACTCCACGGTCTTTTCATGTTCGCCCCCTTGCCTCAAATATAGCGCCCTTTGCGGCGCAGGCTCAATGCACGTGCGGGTCCCGGCCGGAGCCGTGCTGGCGGAGATAGACTTCGAACTTGCGCTTGGCGCGGCGCAGCTTCCAGGCCTGATACTGCCGCTGCAGCGCGCCCGCCAGATCCAGGCGCACCCGCAGGCGCCTGCGGCGCAGGTAGACGTAGCCGAAGATCATTCCGCCGAGATGAGCCACGTGGCTGACCCCTCCGCCGCTCGCGCCGAGGGAACTCATAAACGCAATGGCGCCGATGATCATGACAAAGTACTTCGCTTTGATGGGGAACAGGAAGCTGAACAGAACGATGCGGTCCGGATAGAGGACGCCGAAGGCGAGCAGGATGCCGTAGATGGCTCCCGAGGAGCCGATGGTGGGATAACCCGGCCCGCGAAACACGGCATCGGCGAAGACGACGCACAGGCCCGCCCCCACGCCGCACAAGAAGTAGTACTTGAGGAAAAACGGCGTGCCCCAGCCGCGTTCGAGGTCCGTGCCGAACATCCACAAGGCCAGCATGTTGAAGAGGATGTGCCAGAAGTCGGCGTGCAGGAACAGGTAAGTGAACGGTTGCCAGAAACTCAGCAAGGGCTCCTGCCAGACGGCGCGGGGCCAGAGCATGAAGTCCTGAAACAGCGAACCGCCCCCGAAGACCCGGGCGAAGTAGCGCAGCACAAAAACGGCGGTGTTGGCGATCAGAAGCCACTTGACTCCGGGAGTGATCCCGGGCGTGTAGGCATAGGCCGTGCTGCGCTGGTAGCGCATGAGGATTGCCGCCTTCTCATGTCAGAATAACAGACGCGGGGTTTCGACTGCGATGCGGCGCTTCCGGACGCCGGTTGTCCGTCTGCCGGGCCTGTGGGAGGGTCTGGTGGAACGGCTGCGGGGCCGCGAGCAGCGGCTGGTGCGGGCGTCCGAACACATGCCGCTGTTGCTGGTGAGTTACCCCCGTGGACGCGGCGACGTGGCCGCCGAGGTGGAAGCCGCCTGGACGCGAACGTTCCGCGGGCTGTCGGCGGCGATCCGCGAGCCGTACGAGCGACTCTTCCGGAGCCTGCCTCCGGTGGTGGTGGTGCTGCTGAAGCCGCGGAATCTCTGCGGCTGCCTCGGGCACCACCACCCGCGTGGGACGGAGTCGAAAATCACGCGCCGGCTGGCGGCGGATCTCGGCTCCGTGGTCGGCGAGATTGATCTGGCTTACGAGAGCATCCGCCAGTGGCAGCCGCAGCCGCTTTCCTCCATGGCGGCGGCGGAACTGGGCGGACGGCTGGGGGAGCTGCATTTCCAGGCGGCGGCGCTCGCCGTGCTGCTGCACGAGCTCGAGCACCTGGCGCGGCCCGAAGAGCGGGAGCAGCACGTGCGGAGCCGGAGCGACCGCTTCTACGCCGCGGTCATGGAGGAGCTCGTATCGGGGGAAACCGGCCGCGCCTATGGCATGGCCTCGCCGTCCCCGCTGCCGTGACGCTTCAACCGCCAGGCGGCCAACAGGGACACGACGGCCACTCCGAACCATACTTGCCAGCGAGACCACATCCCTTCCCCGCTGGGCCCGCCGCGGCGGAGGTCATCGAGCAGACGCCAGAAAGCGGTCAAGAGCGCGATCGCGGTAAGAGGTTCCAGGCAGCGACTGAGCCGGCGCGCCAGCCGCGCTCGGGAACGCCTCCATTGGATGCGAACTCGAACGCGCATCGCAGCAGGTGCCTCTTTTCACTCTAACAACAGGTGCGATAGATTGTTTGGGTGCATCCTGACCACGATTCGTGTTGAAAGGAGTTGCGATACTGCCATGTTGCGAAAGATCAAGACTGCGGTGATCGGTGCGGGCTTTATGGGGCGCACCCATGCGGAGGCCATCCGGCGGCTGGGCCACGTGGAGATCGCGGCCGTAGCCGGCGTGGACGACGAGGAGGCCCGCCGCTTCGGAGAAGCCATCGGCGTCGAGCGCACCACCGGAGATTACCGCACGATTCTGGACGACGCCTCGATCGAAGCCATCCACATCTGTACGCCGAACGCGCTGCACTATCCCATCGCCAAGGCGGCCCTGGAGCGGGGCAAACACGTGCTCTGTGAGAAGCCGCTCACCATTACGGCCGCGGAGGCAGCCGAACTGGTGGAGCTTGCGGGCCGCAACGGCCGCGTCAATTGCGTCAATCACAACCTGCGGTATTATCCGGTCGTCCAGCAGATCCGCCGCATGATCGAAAGCGGCGAGCTGGGCGAGATTCTGATCGTACAGGGGACCTATTCGCAGGACTGGTTGCTGTACGACACGGATTTCAACTGGCGCATCGAATCCAAAGAAGGCGGGCCGCTGCGGGCCATGGGCGATATCGGCTCGCACTGGATGGATCTGGTGCAGCACCTGACCGGGCTTTCGATCACCGCCCTGTGCGCCGATCTGGCGACCTTCCACAAGACCCGGAAGAAGCCCAAGGGCGCCATCGAGACCTTTGCGGGCAAGACCCTGCGGCCGGAAGATTATACGGAAGTGCCGATTGACACCGACGACTATGGGGCGGTGCTGCTCGAACTCGGCGACCGCGCCCGCGGCGCCTTCACGGTGAGCCAGGTTTCGGCGGGCTGCAAGAACCGGTTTCAGATGGAAATCTACGGCACGAAAGCCGGGGTGCAGTGGAACCAGGAAAAGCCGGACGAACTCTGGATCGGCCAGCGCAACACGCCGAACCAGGTGATCATCAAAGATCCTTCGCTGCTCCATCCGAAAGCCGCCACTTTCGCGGATCTTCCGGGAGGGCACAGCGAGGGGTACGACGACACGCACAAACAGGTCTTCCGGCGCTTTTACCGCAAGATCGCCGATCCCTCGGCGGAAACCGACTTTCCGACGTTCGCCGACGGCTTGCGCGGCATGAGACTGCTCGAGAAGGTGCTGGAAAGCGCGCGGTCGCGCGCGTGGGTGAGGGTCTGAGCTAGCGGACCGCCAGCGGGCGCAGCGCGAAACCAGACACCGTCCCGCGCAGCCGGTTCGTAACGGCGATGTAGGTGAACCGATAGACGCGGTCGCGGGCGAGTTCCTCGAGATTGTGGAACTCGCCGATGTGCACGCCCTGCTCGATGAGCAGGTATTCGTGCACGGGGATGACGGCGCCGGGCAGCGCGGGATCCTGGCCCACCTCGAGCCCGCTCGTGTCCGAGCCGATCATCACGGCGCCTTTCTGTTCGACCAGCCATTTAGCCCCCGCCAGGGTCAGGCCGGCGGAGTCATGCTGGGCGATGCGGGCGTGATCCGCGCCCGCCTCGCCCCAGTAGCGCAACGTTCCCGTACGAATCAGCACGACGTCGCCGGGCTCCACATCCACTTTCTGCGCCGCCAGGGCGGCCTGGAGTTCTTTGGGCCCGATGGGGAAATTGGCGGGCAAGGCTTCGACGCCTTTCCATCCGGCCACGTCAATGAGCACCGCGCGGGCGATGATCGGCGGAATCGAATCCGCATCCGCCCGCAGGATGCCGAAGTCCGTGCCGTAATCCTGTTCGCGGAAGCCGTTGTACCAGTGATTGTCGGCCCCGCGGGTGATGTGCCCCAAGCCGTCTATCTGCGTGCCGACATTATCGGAGATGAACAGGGCGCAACTGTGAAACGCAAGCTGCTTGGGATTGGCGGCGAAGGCGGCCAGATCGCGGCCGCGTTTCAGACCCTCCGGGCTGCGGAAGGACATGATCTCCGTGGGGGAGTGACCCGGCCACTTGTAGGAGCGCCGGTCGAGCGGCACCCCCAGGTCATAGACGCGCCCCGTTTGAATCTCCCGGAGGGCCCGGAGTACGCTCGCCGGGTCGGTGACGGCGTTGAGCGCCCCCACCTGGTCATCTTTGCCGTAAACCCAGCCGTAGCCCTTGCCTTTTTGCCAGCCCTTGGGGTTTTGCGCTGCCGTTAGCCCGGCGGCGCACAAGGCAACTACAACGAGCCGCTGCCACATGGAGAGCATTGTATCCGGCCGAGCCGGCTGCACGCCTACGGCAGGACGTACCGGCTCCTGGCGCGCACCACACAGTCAGGGCACGCGCGGCGCGCCCCGTCGGCCAGCCTTACAAGGATGTCGCGCACCTCGCCGCTTTGGACGCCGGGGGGAGCATGGAAGCCGGCGAGGTAGCGCCGGCGCAGGCGTCCTACCACCTCGAACCAGTCCGGCGTTTCCGAAAGTTTGTACCTCAGGATTTCTCCTCCGGTCTCTTCGGTGATCGGATCCAGAGTCCCGCTCTCCGGCAAGATATTCACCGAAGGAAGCGGTGGTCCTTCGCTGATGATGATCGGCGGGTAGGGGGAGAGGCGCGGTGAAACGTCGCGCGTGACGACTCCGGCGACGGTGACGTGCGCCGCATGGAGGGCTCGCAAGGTCGTTTCCATCTTCGGGGCGCTGTGGTCCGCCCGGTTGTGCGTGAGGACGAGCGCGATGCGGCGCCGCGCCGCAGGCGGTTGTCCGCCAAACAGGACAGCGGCCTGCCGGAGAGCATCATAGAGAAGCGGATTGCCGCCCTTCTTGCGGCCCGCCCTTTCCCGTAACGCGGCGGCGATGGCCTGGCGCACCCGCAGGCGGTCATTCGTGAGAGGCGCGAGTACGGAAACCACCTTACCTGCCATGGACACGACGGCGAGCCGGTCCACGGGGCGGAGTTCTCCGACAAGGGCGAGCAGGCTGCGGCTGAACACGCCTCGCCAAAGCCACCATCCCGTGGTGTCCACGACCAATACGAGATCGAGCGGAGCCATCTCGGCGTCGAACACCTCGACGGCCTGCCGCCGGCCGGAATCGAGAATCTCGAAATCTTCCGGTTTCAGTCCGGGCACGATCCGGCCGCTCGGGCTTTGGAGGACCTGAATGTCTACCAGGACGAGCCTCTCGGCGGAGGAAGCAGCACAAGTGGGATTTGCGCAAGAGAGCGCCGCTAGAAACGTGGTCAAGCTGAGTGCCGCTGCTCGGAAACCACCGCGCATGGCGCAACCTTTCCGCGCCGGGGAACCTACTGGACAGTGTAGCGGCTGCGGGCGCGTACGACGCAGTTGGGGCAGGACGCCCGGGCTTGGTCTCGGAGGCGCACCCGGATCTCCCGGACCTCGCCGGTTGCGGCTTCCGCCGGCGCGTAGAAGCCCGCCAAGTAGCGGCGCCTCACGCGTTCCATGAGGTGGGCCATTCCGGTCCTTCCACCAGTTCGTAGCGCAGGATTTCACCTCCGGTCTACTGCCGAGGCCTGCTACTGCCTCGCGAACGCAAGTCGATCAACTTGGAGCCTCCATCCGGCACCCTGATCATCTGCTTGACCGAATGGACATTTAAAACGTACCCGTAATTTGGGGCGTAGAGGAGGTCCCATACGTATAGCGGGTGTCGCGAGCCCGCTGCAGTCACCGATTCCAGGACACGCGCCAGCACATTCCGCGCCGGTTCATTGTCGCAGGCAAAGGAGAAACGCTGCGCGGGTCCCACCAACATTCCAGGTCCATGCACGGGAACGGGTCCCACTCTGGTCAAGATTTCGGCAATGTCCCGTAGAAACTCGTCGAGCGTGCGATCCTTCCCGGGCAACGACACCAATGAATCCAAGGGAGAACCATGCGCCGGGGTCACGACAAGCATGCTGCCAACCGTCTGGACACGAAAAAGACCTGGGTTGTTCCGGGGGGTGTTTTCGTGGATCAACAACTGAAGAGCCGCTTGCGGCGATTCGGCGCCAGTCAAATCGAGGTCAATGCGGCCGCCACGTGGCAGAAATGCTTGAGCACCGCCTCGTTTCACGATCGTGCGATCAACAAGGTCGCTGCCGCTGTATTGGGGGTCTTCGTAACTGATCTGCCAACCGCGTAGCTCGGCAAGGGTACGAATGGCTTTCCAGAGGGGCCGCGCATCGTCAACAGAGATCCTGAGGTTCTGGGCGGAAATCGCTGCCGGCAGCCCAACTGCAAGCACTATGGCACGTGTGAGTATCATATGTTCGCCCTACCTTCCTTGACCGTATCACAGCTCACCAAATCCGACAGGCAAAAGCGCTTGACCGGGTCGAAGAGAGCGTTATTTCATCTATCGTCGCGGCAAGATAGTTGCCTTGGTAAAAATTCCCTCCCGGCGAGCACGAGATGTTCATCCGTTGCTGCCACTGAACACCGCACGGGAATGGAAGCCCGTAGAGCGGTCGGTTCTGGCGATACGACGAAATCGCCCCGGGCATCCATCCGACATAGTCGTAACCGTATGTGTTGACGGTGCTCGGGGCGAGGTCTAGCCACCGCGCGGGCACAGTTCACGCGGTGGATGATGGGATAACTGCTAGTGTCTTGGATGCCTCACACGTTAGGGCGGCACCGCGCTGCGCCAACTCCCGGCTTGCGGTGCCGCCATGGCGGTCGCTCAAGCCCCGCGGCGGGTATGGGCACTTTTCATGCTGATGGCGCTATTGCACCAGGCGGCGCTCGAGCCGTGCCTTGTCTTGCCAGTATTTGCGTTCCAGCCGCTCCGCCACGGCGTCGCCCCAGCCGCCTCTGCCGAACCTCTGCTTGGTCAGCGCCTCCAGCTCCAGCGGCGTCACCAGTGGAAACCCCGAGGGCACCTCGAACACCCAAGCCTCCGGTTCGCCCAACCGCACCGAAAGCACCTCAATGATCCGACGCGTCCGGGAAGCATCCGCCTCCACCACCTTCAGACCAAAACAGCCCAGCTCCGGCGCCACCCAGATTCGGCGGTAAATATCCCGGTGCACGTGTTCTTCCACTTCGATGACCGGCATGTTCAGCAGATGCCCCGTCCCCAAAACCTTCCAGCGACCCTCCCCGAACCCCTTGCACGTCACCGGCACGATCCCGTCCTTACAGGAGGCGTCATCCGGGAGCGGGAAAGCCACCGCCGCCTGAACGAAAAAATCCAGCATCGTATGGACACGCCGGCGCGGGTCCGTAAAGTCTTGATAAACGCCCCGCTCTCCGAAGGCCTCCGTTTCGCCAAACTCCGCGCAGCCCCCGTCGCTGCGCTTATAAAAGGTGTACGAAAAGGCGAGCTCGGCACCTGATTCCGTCAGGTACTTCGTCGTCATGGTCGCAGTGAAGGGCCGGATCTGTCCCTGGTGGTCTGAGGAGGGGTTCTGAGCCGGCGCCGCGGCCAAGAGGAACGCACGTGTTTCCAGTGAGCCGTTCTGCGCCAGACAGACCGCCAGAGCCATACTGGCCGGTGCTCCAACTCTTCTCACCGACAGGCCCTCAGCCCGAATTATCTCACCATCGCGGCCGCCCGGTCGGCGAAGCCCAGAATGAGCGTGGGCCAGACGCCGAGCAGCATTGTCCCCACCGCGCAGATCCAGAGCGTGGCCTTCATGGATGCCGGAAGCGAAGGGGCCGCAGCGGCCGCCTCGCCCGGCTCGCGC
Organism: Bryobacteraceae bacterium; assembly: GCA_035575135.1. GTDB lineage: Bacteria > Acidobacteriota > Terriglobia > Bryobacterales > Bryobacteraceae > JANWXD01. The sequence goes on along the minus strand of DATLYE010000033.1, from coordinate 48,393 downwards.
ATGTACATCACGACGAGAATGCGGAGGTAATAATAAGCCCCGAGGGCGCTGTTGAGCAGGCCGAGAACGGTGAGACCGGTCAAGTCCGCATCCAGAGCCGCTTTGAACACATAAAACTTGGCGAAGAAACCGGCGGTGGGGGGGACGCCGATGAGCGAGAGCAGAAACACGGCGAACAGGGCGGCCGCGGCGGGCTGCGTGACGGCCAGTCCGGCGAAATCGTCCACCTCCACGTAGCGTTCCCCTCGCCGCGAGAAGTGGGCGACCATGGCGAAGGCGCCGACGTTCATCAGCGCGTAGGCGGCCAGGTAGAACATGGCAGCCGAGGCCCCCGCCTCCGAGTGCGCCGTGAGGGCCACGAGCACGTATCCTGCGTGCGCGATCGAACTGTACGCCAGCAGGCGCTTGATGTTGGACTGCACCAGGGCCGCCAGATTGCCGAGGGTCATCGAGACCAGAGCCGACCACCACACGAAGGCGGCCCAGCGTGACGCCGCAGGCTCGAAAGCCGTCAGAAACACCCGCAGGAACACGGCGAACGCCGCCGCTTTGGGTCCTGCCGAAAGAAACGCCGCCACCGGTGCGGGAGCACCCTGGTAGACGTCCGGCGCCCACACCTGGAACGGCCAAGCCGAGACCTTGAACGCCAGCCCGGCGAACAGCATCGCGGCCGCCACGGCCACCAGCAGCTCCGAGGGCGCGGGCGCCGCCACGGTCAGCGCAGCGCGGATCTCCGACAAGTGGGTCGAACCCGTCATTCCGTAGATCCACGCCACTCCGTAAAGCAGAAATGCCGTGGCAAAGGACCCGAGCAGGAAATACTTGAGCGCCGCCTCGGTAGAGCGCAAATCCTCCCGCAGATACCCGGCGAGGATGTAACTCGAGATCGAAGAGATCTCCAGTCCGATGAAGATCATGATCAGCTCGTTGGCTGCCGCCATGAGGGACTGGCCCGCCACCGAGTACAGCAGCAGCGCGTAGTATTCGCCGGGCTCGGCCTGCTCGCGCCGGAGGTAGGCGAACGAGACAAGCGCCGTAAGCAACCCGACGCCGAGCACCAGCATCCGGAAAAACGTGGCAAAGCCGTCCACCTCGATCATCAGGTGGAAGGCCGTGCCGCGGTGCTGATCGGCCGCCAGGGCCGCCGCCCCAGCGGCCAGCAGTGCTCCGAGCGAGATGTAGCCGAAACGGTTGTCGGTGCGCCGGCGGGAAAACGGCGCCAGCACCATAATCAGTGTCCCCGCCAGCGCGAGGATGATTTCCGGAGCGATGCGGAGCAGCTCCTGCTGGGAGGGCACCAAGCTAACGGGCACGGAGCACCTCCGCCGAAGCGCCGGATGTCGGGGCGAGCCGGTGGACGTGAAACTCCACGTTCTGCTGCGTTTGCTCGAGGATCCGCGCGTTGGCCGCCCCGATGGCGGGCAAGAAGGTCCGGGTGGCCGTCCCCATCCAGACCATCAGGACGATCAGAGGAAGGATGGCGGCCCACTCGCGCGGGTTCAGATCGCTCACGTGCGCCCGCACCTCCGGACGCGCTTCGCCGAAGAAGGCGCGCTGATACAGCCACAGCATGTAACAGGCCGACAGGATGATGCCGATGGCTGCGAAAACCGTCCAGCGAAAGTTCACCTGCGCGGTGCCCTGGAGCACCAGGTACTCGCCGACGAAGTTGTTGAGCACCGGCAGGCCGATGCTGGCGAGCGTGGTGATCATGAAGGCGGCCGCCAGGTTCGGCGCGGGCGTGGCCACTCCTCCGTAGTCCGCGATCTCCAGGGAATGACGCCGTTCGTACAAGAAACCCACCAGCACGAACAGCGCACCGGTGGAGATGCCGTGATTCAGCATCTGGTAGACGGCCCCGTCGAGTCCTAACCGCGTGAAGGAGAAGATCCCGAGCACGACGAAGCCCAGATGGCTCACCGAGGAATAGGCCACCAGCTTCTTCATGTTGGGCTGCACCATGGCCACCAGGGCGCCGTAAATGATGCCGACGATAGCCAGGACCGCGATCCAGGGCGCGTGCTCTCGCGAGGCTTCCGGAAACAGCGGCAGGCAGAACCGCAACAGCCCGTAGGTTCCCATCTTGAGCATGACGGAAGCCAGGATGACCGAGCCCGCGGTGGGCGCCTCCACGTGAGCATCCGGCAGCCAGGTGTGCAGCGGAAACAGGGGTACCTTGATGGCAAAGGCGAGGAAGAAACCCACAAACAGCAGCGTCTCCTCGAGCGGGCTGAAGCGCAGGCGGCCGGCAGCCATGAGCGACAGGATCGCGGGGTAATCAAACGTCGCGGCCTGGGTGTAGAGGTAGATGATCGCCGCCAGCATCAACACCGATCCCGCCATCGTGAACAGGAAGAACTTCACGGCGGCGTAAATGCGCCGTTCGTGACCCCAGACGCCGATCAAAAAGTACATGGGGATGAGCGAGACTTCCCAAAAGACGTAGAACAGGAACAGGTCGAGGGCGACGAACACGCCGATCAGGCCGGACTCCATGAGGATCAGCAGGGCGTAGAACTCCTTGACGCGCCGGTCAATGTAGCGCCAGGAAACCAGCACGCCGACGGGCGTCAGCAGCGTCGAAAGGACGACCAGCCATAAACTCAAACCGTCGATGCCGACGTGGTAGCGGATGGCGGGAGAAGGAATCCAGGGCACGTCGGTGACGAACTGGTATCCGGGCCATGCGGCATCAAAGCGCACGGCCAGGCCGAGGGAGAGGCCGAAGACCAGCAGGGACACGGCGAGGGCCGTAGCCCGGATGGCCCGGTGATTGTGCCCGGGAATCGCCAGGATCAGCAGGAAGCCCAGAGCGGGAAGCGCCAGGCAGAGGTTCAGCAGCGTCATTGCCAGCCTCCCCAGAACCCGAAGGCCACGATGACGAGCACGGCCCCGAACAACACCCACGCCGCGTAACTTCGCACGTTGCCGGACTGGATCTGCCGGAGCACCGCGCCGGCGCGTTGGGCCCGCGCCGCGACGCCATTGACCATTCCGTCAATCACACCTACGTCCATGCCGCGCCAGGCAAGCCTGTCGGAGCCTTCCACTACGGGACGCACCACAGCCGCCGCGTAAATCTCGTCCACGAAGTACTTGTTGTAGACGAGCCGGTAAAAGACGCCGAGCCGGGCGGCGACGCGGTCGGCCAGTCCGGGACGCGCCACGTAGAACCACCAGGCCGCGGCGATGCCGGCCAGGCCGGCGACGACCGAGATCGCCACCAGAAGCACGTCGTGGCCTTGCTCGGAGGCGGGAAACATGGGGGCAAGCCATGCCGGCACGGGGAAGTAACCGCCGGCTAAAGACAGCAGCGCCAGCAGCGCCAGCGGCACCGTCATCACCGGCGGCGACTCGTGAGGATGATGATGCGGATCGCCGCGATAGTCGCCGAAAAACGCCAGAAAGATCGCCCGGAAAACGTAGAAGGCGGTCAGCGCGGCCGTAATCACGCCGATCCAGTAGAGCACCGGGGAATGATGATGCGCCGCCAGCAGGATGGCGTCCTTGCTGTGAAAGCCGGAGAAGGGAGGCACACCCGCGATGGCCACCGCTGCGCACAGCAGCGTCCAGAAGGTGACGGGGGTGTGCTTGCGCAAGCCGCCCATTTTGCGCAGATCCTGCTCGCCGCCCAGGGCATGGATGACGCTGCCCGCCCCGAGGAACAGGAGCGCCTTGAAGAAGGCGTGGGTCACCAGGTGATAGATGCCCGCCGAAAAAGCGCCTGCGCCCGCTCCCAGAAACATGTATCCGAGCTGCGAGATGGTCGAGTACGCGAACACTTTCTTGATGTCGTGCTGGGCCAGGCCGATCGTGGCCGCGAAAAACGCCGTGATCGCACCCACCCAGGCCACGGCCTCCATGGCCAGCGGGGCGTGCAGGTAGATGGGGGCGCAACGGGCCGTCATATACACTCCGGCGGTGACCATGGTGGCGGCGTGAATGAGCGCCGAAACGGGCGTGGGGCCCTCCATGGCGTCCGGGAGCCACACATAGAGCGGCACTTGCGCGGACTTTCCGGTGGCGCCCACCAGGAGGAGCAGCCCGATCACGGCGAGCAGGCCGGCGCCGGAGTCCACCGGGCGGGAGGCCACGGCCGAGAAAACGGCGTCGAAATCCAGGGTCCCGAAGTGGACGACGACCAAGTAAATGGCCAGCGAAAAACCGAAGTCCCCGATGCGGTTGACGATGAAAGCCTTCTTGCCGGCGTCGGCGGCGCTCTTTTTCAAAAACCAGAAGCCGATCAGCAAATAGCTGCACAGGCCCACGCCTTCCCAGCCCACGAACAGCAGCAGAAAGTTGGCCGCCATCACGAGCACCAGCATGAAGAACATGAACAGGTTCAGGTAGGCGAAGAAACGGTAGTAGCCGCCCTCGTGGGCCATGTAGCCGATCGAATAAACGTGAATCAGCAGGCCGACGCCCGTGACGACCAGCATCATGACGGCGCTGAGTCGGTCCGCGACCAGGTCGAAGCCGATGCGCAGATCGCCGCTCTCGATCCAGGTGAAGTAGCGCTCGACGTGCGGCGTCTCCAGCGGGCCCAGCGCCGCCAGCGTCTTCAGCACCCAGAGGAACGAGAGAACAACCGAACCGACGCCCACCGCATTGACAAAGGCTTTCGAAGCCCGGCGGCCCAATAGCCCGTTCACCAGGAAGCCGGCCAGCGGAAAGGCAGGAATCAGCCAGAGGTGCAGCATGGCTCAAAACTTCAGCAGGCTCACTTCGTCCACTTCCAAGGTGCGGCGCGTGCGCACCAAGGCCAGAATGATGGCCAGTCCCACGGCAGCCTCCGCCGCGGCCACGACCATGACGAAGAAACTGAAGATGTGCCCGTCGGCCTGGCGGAACTGGTAGGAGAACGCCACGAAGCTCAGGTTGACGGCGTTCAGCATCAGTTCGATGGACATGAAGACCGTGATGATGTTGCGCCGGATCAGAAAGCCCGCCACGCCGAGGGAAAACAGCACGGCGCTGAGGATCAGATACCAGGAAAGCGGCACCGCATTCATCGCTTACAGCTCCTTTCGGCCCAGCACGATGGCCCCGAGGATGGCGACCAGGATCAGCACGGAGGTCACTTCGAAGGGCAGGACGTAACGGGTGAAGAGCAGCCGGCCGACTTCGGCGGGAGCGCCGCCCTGGAATTCTCCGAAGCGCACCGCTTCGGAGGCCGGCAGCCGGGACTGAATGACGTAGCTCAACAGGCCCAGAAAAATCACCAGCACGGGCACGCCGAGATAGCGGGCGACGAAGGAACGGCCGGCGGGGCGTTCGGCGCCTGCGTTGAGCAGCATGATGACGAAGACGAACAGCACCATGATGGCGCCCGCGTAGACGATGACCTGCACGGCCGCGATGAACTCCCCGCCGAGGAGCAGGTACAGCACCGCCAGCGAGCCCATCACGCCGATCAGCGACAGGGCGCTTGTGATGGGATGCGTCTGCACCACCAGATTCGCCGCACAGGTGACGGCGATCAATGCGAAGACGAGAAACAGAACTGCGTCCATACTCAGCTCAGCTCCGGGAAAAGAGCCACGAGCAAACCCGTGGCCATCAAGTTCGCCATCGCCAGGGGGAACAAGAATTTCCAGGTGAACCGCATCAGCTGGTCGTAACGGAAGCGCGGCAGCGTGCCCCGCACCCAGATGAAAGAAAACAGCAGGATGCCGGTCTTGGCCGCAAACCAGAACAGCGGCGCCAGCGCCGCCCGCGCTCCGGGAATCACGAAGATCGCGGCCAGGATCCAGAACAGGACGGCGATGACCGGCAGAGTCCTTCGGTCCCGCGGGCGGGCGGGGTGCGTGCCGTGGTACAGGGCGACGCTACCGGCCAGGAAAAAGACTCCCGCCGGGGCCAGGTGGGAGCCGAACTCCGCCGGCCAGGCCGGATGCCAGCCGCCCAGAAACAGGATGGTCGCCAGCGCGCACCCGGTGATCATGTTGGCGTACTCGGCCATGAAGAAGGCGGCAAACTTCATGCTGCTGTACTCGGTGTGGAAGCCCGCCACCAGTTCGTTTTCGGCTTCGGGCAGATCAAACGGCACGCGGTTGGTTTCCGCAAAGGCGCAGATCAAGAAGATCGCGAAGCTCAGGATCTGGGGAAAGGGCAGGCGAAAGATGTTCCACTTCGGCAGGAAGCCGAAATAGTAACCCTGCTGGGAGTCCACGATCTCACGCAGACTCAGGGTGTTGGCGAGCAGGAGCACCGAGGCCAGGGCCACCGCCATCGGCAGCTCGTAGCTGATCATCTGGGCCGAACTGCGCAGTCCGCCGAGCAGCGCGTATTTGTTGTTGGAAGACCACCCGGCCAGCGCGATGGCATAGACGCTGACGGAGGAGATGGCCAGCAGGAACAGCAGGCCGATATTCAGATCCGTGAGCTGCACGGGAGTGCGGACGCCGAAGACCTCCACCTCGGGGCCGAACGGCACCACGGCGAATGACAGCAGTGCCAGCGTGACGGCCAAGAACGGGGCGAGAATATAAAGAAATTTGCTGGCGTGGGGCGGGATCAGGTCCTCTTTGGTCAGCAGCTTGATGACGTCGGCGAGCGGCTGGAGCAGGCCGTGGGGTCCCACGCGCGAAGGGCCCATCCGCAGCTGGATGTGCGCAATGACTTTGCGCTCCACCCACTGCAGGTACGCCAGAGTGGTCATCAGCACGGCCGCGATGACCACGGCCTTGATGACGCTCAACGTGATGAAATCCATCTTGGTCCTCGAGAGCCGCGCCGGACGGGCGCGCCATCCCGGAGGGCAACCACCTCCGGTCGGCTTTTCCGTTCAGGAACGATACAAGGCGCCGGGCGCTTCCGGAACCGAGTTCAGAATCCGGGAATACCGCCCGAGGGTGCCGGACGTGAACAGAGTGTCGCCGGCGGAACGGATTAACTCCGGCCTCGGATTCACGCCGATCCGCCCGTTCACCGGATACGTGGGAGCCGCGCCTCCAGCCGCCAGGACAGCGGAAGGCACATTATACCCCGGCACGTTCCCCTGGATCTCCTCCCAAACGCTTTCCACACGCCAGGGGCCCAGATCGAGGCCCATTCGCTGGGCCAGCAGGCCGAAGATCTCCAGATCCGTTTTCGTTCCCGGGGTTTCGAGCGCCTTGCGGAGCCGTTGCACTTCCCCACACGTGTTGGTGACGGTGCCGTTCTTTTCGTACGCGCAGGCGGCGGGAAGCACGACATCGGCCCGCGCTGCGGTCTCGGTCAGAAACAGATCCTGCACCACGACAAAAGCCTGCTCGGAAGCCAGGGGGTGCCGCGCCAGCGGGTTGGCCCCGACCACCCACAACACCTCCAGGTCCGGGGCGGCCAGCATCTCGGGCAGCGTGAGCCCGGGGGAACCGCCGGCCGCCGTTACGGGACGGTAGCCCGGCAACAGGTCGGGCAGGAGCCCCATATCGGCGGCGCCGCGGGAGTTGGCGTAATCCACCAGACAGACGTACTGTACCGGGATGCCGAGCGAATCCCCGAACGTGACCAGCCGCCGGACGTTTTCTCCTTTCACCGCGCCGCCGAAGAGGATGACCAGCTCCGGCTCGGCCCGCAGAGCCTCGCGCAGGGACTCGACACCCGCCAGCTCCTCACCCGGAGGCACGCGCACGCTGCGTACGGCGTAGGAGTCCTCGCGCACGGGGCCGGGAGTCACCACGTAGACATGAGCCTGATGATGGCGCCAGTTGGCACGAAGCTGGAAGGCGAGCAGCGGATGCTGCTGCGCCAGGTCGGCGGCCACTACGAGCGCGGCCTTCCGCCGGTACAGGTCCGCCGTGGTCGCCAGGGCGTCCTGGCGGCCCGCCAGCGCGTCCACAAGCGAAACCACATCGCCGGTGCGGTGATGATCCAGGTGATTCGTGCCCAGGCCTTGGCGCGCGAACTTTTGCAGGAAATAGTTTTCTTCGTTGGTGGTCCGGTTGGATCCGACGATGCCGAACTTGCCCGCTCGGGATTTGACCTCGGCAAAGCGCCGGGCCACAATTTCCAGCGCCCGGGCCCAGGAGGTCTCCTCCAGCCTGCCGCCCACGCGCACCAGCGGAGTGCGGAGGCGCTCGGGATGGTCCGTGAAGTCGAAAGCGTACCGCCCCTTGATGCACAGGAATTCGTCGTTGATGCCGGAGCGGTCGCGGTTGTTGCCCCGCATGATCCGGCCGCTGTAGACGCCCAGCGTGGTCTTGCAGCCGTCCCCGCAATGGGCGCAAATCGTACCCACGTGCTTCATCTCCCAGGGGCGGGTCTTATAGCGGTAGATGCCGCTGGTCAGCGCGCCCACCGGGCAGATATCAATACACATGCCGCACTCGTCACACTCCAGGTGGTCGCCGCGGTTAGGCGCGATCTCGGAGGTCGCTCCCCGGTTGACGACGCCGAGAGCCCGCACGCCGAGACCTTCGTCGCAGATCCGCACGCACCGGTAGCACAGGATGCAGCGGGGCGCGTCGTAGTAGACCACGGGCGACCACTGCGCTTCCGGAACGTGCAATTTCTCTTCGGTAAACCGACTTTCGCCGGCGCCGTAGCGAAACACCGCATCCTGAAGCTCGCACTCGCCGCCCTTGTCGCAGACGGGACAATCCAGCGGGTGGTTGGTCAGCAAGAACTCGAGCATCGCCTTACGGGCCTCTTTGACCTGCGGCGTCTCGGTGCGGACCACCATGCCGTCGGTGACGGGCAGAGTGCAGGCCGCCAGGAGCTTGGGCGCCTTTTCGACCTCGACGAGGCACATCCGGCAGGCCGCCTGCAGCGCCAGCCCGTCGTAATAACAGAAGGCGGGAATATCTATGCCCGCCTGGCGCGCCACGTTGATGAGCAGGGCTCCGGCCGGCGCCTCCACCGTCCGGCCGTCAATGACCACTTTGACCCGGTCCGCCATCACACCAGCACCGCCGTCCTGGCCTCGAAGGGGCAGGGCCGGCCCTCCAGATGCGCCTCAAATTCGTCGTAAAACTTCTCCACCAGGGAGATGGTCGGCATGGCCGCCGCATCCCCGAGGGGGCAGAAGGTCCGGCCGAGCATGTTGCGCGCCAGCTCGCCGATCAGCGCAATTTCGTTCCGGCGCCCCTGGCCTTCGTGAAAACGGGTGAGCAGTTTCTTGAGCCACAGCGTCCCTTCCCGGCAAGGCACGCACCAGCCGCAACTTTCGTGGGCGTAGAACTTCATGATCCGCATCGCGACCTTAACCATGCAGGTGTCTTCATCCATCACGATCACGCCTCCGGACCCGAGCATGCTCTTGGCCCTGGCCAGGGAATCGAAGTCCATGGCGATGTCGCATTCCTCGGCTTTGAGTACGGGACAGGAGGAGCCGCCGGGGATGACGGCCTTCAGCTTCTTGCCGTTGCGGACGCCTCCGGCCACTTCGTTGATCATGCGCAGCAGGTTGAATCCCATCGGCAGTTCGTACACCCCCGGACGGTTGACATGCCCGGAAATGGCAAACAGGCGCGTGCCGCCGTTTTTGGGAGTCCCCAGCGCCGCAAACGCCGCTCCTCCGTCACGGATGATGGCCGGGATCGCGCAGAACGTCTCCACGTTGTTCAACACGGTGGGGCACTGAAAGGCGCCCACGACGGCGGGAAAGGGCGGCCGGATCCTCGGGATGCCGCGCTTGCCCTCCAGCGATTCCAGCAGCGCCGACTCCTCGCCGCACTCGTAAGAGCCCGCTCCGGTGTGCGTGTACACGTCGAAGTCGAAGCCGCTGCCGAGAATGTTCCGGCCCAGGTAACCGCGCTCGTACGCCTCGGCGATGGCGCGGTCCATGATCTCGATCAAGTACCGGTATTCGCCGCGGATGTAGATGTAACCCGCGTGGGCGTCCACGGCCAGTCCCGCAATCAACATCCCTTCCAGGAGCTGGTGGGGATCGTTCTCCATGAGGACGCGGTCCTTGCAGGTGCCCGGTTCTCCCTCGTCGGCATTCACCACGATGTACTTGGGCTTGGGCGACTGCCGCGGCACGAAGCTCCACTTCAGTCCGGTGGGAAATCCGGCGCCACCCCGGCCGCGCAAGTTGGAAATCTTGACCTCCTCGATGATCTGCTCCGGAGTCATCTCTAAGGCCTTGCGGAAGGCGGCGTAGCCTTCCGTGGCCAGATAGGTGTCAATGGAGGCCGAGTTGGGCAGGCCGAAGCGCCGGGTCAGCACCCGAACTTCGAGCGGGCTGGGTTCGTTGTAGAGCATGGCTACTGGGTCTTGCGCAAGCTTTCAATGAGCCGGTCGAGCTTCTCCGGCGTCATATGGTGGTGGTAGTCATAGTTGACCATCAGCGCGGGCGCCCAGGAACAGGCGCCGATGCACTCGACTTCTTCGAGCGAGAACTGCCCGTCGGGAGTGACTTCGCGATTCCCGATGCCGAGGCGCCGGCAGGCATGCTCCCAGAGCTGCTCTGCCCCCAGAAGCAGGCAACTGATATTGGTGCAGATCTGGATGTGATGCTTGCCCGCCGGCTTGCGGCGGAGCATGGAGTAGTAGCTGACGACTTCTTCGATTTCCAAGACCGAGACGCCCAGGCGGCGGGAGATCTCTTCGACCACCTCCGGCGTCACGGCGCCGACTTCGTCCTGAGCGTACAACAACATCGGAATCAGCGCCGCCCGCTGCCGTCCGGGAGGGTAACTGCGGACGAGCTTCTCAAACCGGGCCTCGAGCTGAGGGGAAAAGGTCATAGGCGCCTCACCGATCTACGTCCCCGAGTACGAAGTCCATGCTGCCGAGGGCGGCGATCACGTCGGCCACGAGCGCGCCTTCGATCATCTTGGGCGTGGCCTGCAGGTTGCCGAAACTCGGACCGTGGATGTGCACGCGGTACGGCTTGGAGGTGCCGTCGCTGACCACGTAGTAGCCGAGTTCCCCCCGCGGCGACTCGATCACCTGATAGACCTCACCCGGGGGCACGCGAAAGCCCTCGGTGACGATCTTGAAGTGATAAATCAGGGCTTCCATCTCCGTCTTCATCTTTTCCCGGTCGGGGAGCACGACGTGCGGGGCATCTGCGACCCAGGGCCCCGAGGGCATTCCCTCGAGCGCCTGCCGGGCGATGCGGGCGCTCTGGCGCATCTCCTCCACACGCACCTGATAGCGGGCGTAGACGTCGCTTTCCGTGCGCGTGGGAATTTCAAAGTCGAACTTCTCGTAGCTCGAATACGGCTCGGCCTTCCGGATGTCCCACTTCAGCCCGGCAGCGCGCAGCATCGGGCCGGTCACCCCGAGATCCAGCATGTCTTCGAGCGACAGGTAACCCACCCCCTTGGTGCGCCGCAGCCAGATGGGATTGTTCGTCAGCAGATCTTCGTACTCGTCCACCTTGCTCGGAAACGCATCCAGGAACTGCTTGACCGGGCGGTGCCAGCCGCGCGGAGGCTCGAGCGCCAGCCCCCCGATGCGAAAGTAACTGGTCATCATGCGCTGGCCCGAGAACATCTCGAAAATGCGCAACAGATCTTCCCGCTCCCGGAAGCAGTACAGGAACACGCTCATGGCCCCGATATCAATGGCGTGCGTTCCCAGCCAGACCAGATGGCTGCTGATGCGCGTCAGCTCGGTCAGCATGACGCGCATCCACTGCGCCAGGGGCGGGATTTCCAGACCCAGCAGTTTCTCCACGGCGAGACAGTAACAGAGGTTGTTCGAAAGGTTGGCGAGGTAATCCACGCGGTCGGTCAGCGTCACCGCCTGCTGATAGGTCAGCGCTTCACACTGCTTTTCAATCCCGGTATGCAGGTAGCCGATATCGAGATCGGCCTTCTGGATGTTCTCCCCGTCTAGTTCGAGGATCAGGCGGAGCACCCCGTGGGTGGAAGGGTGCTGGGGTCCCATGTTCAGGACCATGCGGCGCGGTGCGGTTTCCGTTTCCGGCGTCTGGACGGGCAGACCTGGATCGCTCACCTGCGCCTCCTTCCTCACTGTTCCCCGTAGCTGTACTTATAGCCGTGGACCGGGTAATCCTTGCGCAGCGGGTGTCCCTCCCAGTCCTCCGGCATCAGGATCCGGCGAAGGTCCGGATGGTTGCGGAACCGGATGCCGAACAGATCGTAGACCTCGCGCTCGTACCAGTTGGCCGAGCGCCACACAGCGGTAACCGAATCCACCTCCGGATCGCCGCCGTTAAGGCGGCATTTCAGCCGCAGGCGCTCGTTGCGCTCGAGCGAATGCAGGTGGTAGACCACTTCGAAGCGCGGCTCCTGCGGATACCAGTCTACGGCCGTCACGTCGCTGAGCCGCACAAACTGCCGTTCCTGCTTCAAAAAGCGGCAGACTTCGACAATGCGCTCGGGCGCCACTTCCAGGGTCACCTCGCCGCGATCCCACTTGCCGTTGCGAATCGCGCCGGGCAGGGCCGAGTCCAACGCCCGGGCGGTGTCGTGCTGAACCAGGGCTTCAGGCAGCATCTTGTCGGGCAGGTTCCGGCCGCGCCGGCTCGCGAGCCTCCTGGGCGGACCAGTCCAGCGCCCCCTTCTTCCAGATGTAGAAATAGCCGCAAAGGATCAGCGCCAAAAACAGCGCCATTTCGGCGAAGGCGAACAGCCTCAGCTCGCGGTAGACCACCGCCCACGGATACAGGAAGACCGCTTCGATGTCGAACAAGATGAAGACCATGGCCACCAGATAGAACTTCACGCTGAAGCGCTCGCGCGCCGAGCCCACCGGGGGGATGCCGCACTCATAGGGCATGTCCTTGACGCGGTTGCGGACCCGCTGGCCGAGCAGATAGGAGGCTCCGAGCATGCCTCCCGCCACGGCCATGGCGATCAAGGCTTGCAGGAGCACAGGGAAATACAGCTCGGTGTACGAAGCTGGCATGGCGGTTTGGCCCGGAAGCGGCTCTAAACTTCGACTATAATGAGGGGCGAAACGGGGTGTCAAATCACCGGCGAGCCGCGATGGAACCGGCCGAGCCCAAAGAAATCGAAATCGTGGTGAACGGGGAACGGCGGAGCGTGCCCGAGGGACAGACTGTGCTGGAGTTCCTCCGCTCTCTGAACGTGGATCCCGCGCGCGTGGCCGTGGAAATGGATCTGGAAATCCTCAAACGCGACCGCTGGGCCCAGACGCGCCTGCGGCCCGGAACGCGCCTGGAGATCGTGCAGTTCGTGGGGGGCGGGTAAGGCTGGAACATTTGCAACCTCTCACGTTTCATGGTATGTTCGGAGGGTCCCGCCGCCGCGGGACGCCTGGAGCGGCACGTGCAAGCCGTAGAACAGACACGAGATTTTCTGGTTGACTCAAGCCGCCGTTTGAGTACAATCGGTAGGGTCGCCACTCTGGCTGGAGAGAGTTCTGACTCATGCTGAAAGACAACCGAAAGCGAACCCGAATTGCTCCCCCGATCTCACCGGATGAAGTTACCTACTCGACTCGTGAAGTGTCCAAGATCGCGCGCGTAAGCCTCCGCCAGTTGCAGTGGTGGGACGAACAGCACCTCGTCTCACCGCGCCACCAGGGACACCGGCGCATCTACCGCGCCGAAGAAGTTCTGGAAGTCGCCCTGATTGCGGAACTGCGCCGCAAAGGCTTCTCCCTGCAAAAGCTCCGCCGCGTGATCCGCTACCTGCAGCGGGACATGGGACGGCGGCTGGCTGACGTGCTGCGCGGCGATTCCGAGATCCACCTGCTGACGGATGGCAAATCCATCTACCTGGAAGACTCCCGGGACCGGGTGATAGACATCCTCAAGAATGCGCGGCAGCCCATGTTCCTGGTCTGCGTCAGCGACCAGGTGCGCCGGCTGACGCCGCCGCCCAAGAAGACCGTTCGCAGCGAGCCGTCTTCGATGTTGCTGCGCCGCAGCCGCGCCGTGTAGCCTCGGCCGGCTGCCGCCCCCGGGTTTGGGGTATAATCAGGCAAGGGCGAATCATGAAGGGCTCGAAACGGTCGGGCTGGGTGATCGTATCTTTTGTAGCGCTCTTTGCACTGCTGGGCGGGGTGTACGGACCCGCCGGTGGCCAAGTGGCGGCTGCGGCGTCCGATGAGGACGATCTCCGCGCCAGCCTGCGCACCTTCTCGATGGTGTACGACCTAGTGGAGCAGAACTTCGCCAACCGGCTCGACCCTGAGCGTGCCATCTATAAGGGCGCGATTCCCGGAATGTTGCGCACGCTCGACCCGCACTCCAGCTTTTTTGACCCCAGGGACTACCAGCTTCTAAAGGAAGACCAGCGAGGCCACTACTTCGGCGTGGGCATGAAAGTCGGCCCGCGGAATAATAAGACGCTGGTGGTCGAGGTTTTCACCGGTTCGCCCGCCTACCGCGCCGGTCTCCGCCCGGGCGACGTGATCGTTTCCGTGGACGGCAAGTCCACGGAAGGACTGACAACTCCGGAGGTTGCCGACCGGCTCAAAGGCCCCCGCGGCACCCTGGTCAAAGTGGAGATCATGCGGGAGGGCAACCCCCAGCCGCTGTTGTTCGAGATCATCCGCGACGAGATCTCGCGCAAGAGCGTCCCGGACGCTTACTGGATCCGCCCCGGTATCGCCTACCTCTACATCTCGCAGTTCAATGAGAACACGAGCCGCGAGGTGGACGAGAACCTGCGGCGGCTGGGTGAGCAGAACATCCGCGGTTTGATCCTGGATCTGCGCGGCAACCCGGGCGGCCTGCTGAGCGAAGGGGTGGCGGTGGCGGAGCGATTCCTTCAGAAAAACCAGACCATCGTATTTCACCGCGGCCGGGCTTCCGCCGAGCGTTCCTACGTGGCCAAGCGCGGCAACGGTGGTTACCGCTATCCCATTGTCGTTCTGGTGGACCATCAGTCCGCCTCCGCAGCGGAAATCGTGGCAGGGGCCCTGCAAGACCATGACCGCGCCTGGATCATGGGGGACAACACCTTCGGCAAGGGACTGGTGCAGACCGTTTACCCGCTTTCCGAAAACACCGGCCTGGCACTGACCACGGCCAAGTACTACACACCCAGCGGGCGCCTCATCCAGCGCGACTACGCAGGCCTGTCGTTTTTCGATTACTACTACCGCAAGAACTCGGATGTGAAGAATCCCAACGACGTCCGGATGACCGACTCGGGGCGTACGGTTTACGGCGGCGGAGGCATTGCGCCGGATGAAAAGGTCGTGCTGCCGAAGCCGACCCGCTTCCAGATCGAGCTGAGGCGGAAATACGCGTTCTTCGACTTCACGTCCAAGTATTTTGGAACGCGCGCGACGGCCACCCTGCCCAAGGGATGGGAGCCGGACGAGACGTTGCTCGAAGAGTTTCATCAGTACCTTCTCAAGCAGGGCGTCTCCTTCACGGAAGCTGAATTTGCCGAGCACCGCGACTGGATTCGAACGGAGTTGAAGCGGGAGATGTACGCGACTGCGGTGGGCGTGGATGAAGCCAGCCGGGTGGCCATCGAGTCGGATCCGGTGGTCGCCAAGGCGATTGAAGCCATGCCCAAGGCGCGCGCGCTACTGGAGAACACGCGAAAGCTCATTGTCCGCCGCCTGGCCAAGTAGCACCGCCGCGGAGGAGCGTCCGGCGCCGACAGCTCCGAAAGCCCAAATCGCCGTCCTGGACGCAGGGGGCCAGTACTGCCATCTGATCGCCCGGAAAGTGCGCGAACTCGGCGTGTATGCCGAGGTGCTCCCCAGTGAAACACCCTCCGAGTTGCTGCGGGAAAAGAAGGGCGTGATCATCTCCGGAGGCCCCAGCAGCGTCTACGAGTCGGGCAGCCCCACGGTAGATCCGGGCCTGTTCCGGCAGCCGGTGCCCGTGCTGGGCATCTGTTACGGGCTTCAGCTGATGGCCCACCTCCTGGGAGGGGTGGTAGAGCGGGGCGAAAAGGGCGAGTACGGGCTGGCCTTTCTCGAAATCCGCGAGCCTTCGGACCCGTTGTTCCGGGATCTTCCCCGGCGCCAGCAGATCTGGATGAGTCACCGCGACACGGTCAGGGTCGTGCCGGCAGGGTTTCGGGTTGCCGGAAGCACCGCAGCCTGTGAGGTTGCCGCCATGTCGGCGCCGGAGCGGGGCCTGTTCGGGGTGCAGTTTCATCCCGAGGTGGTCCACACGACGTACGGCCTCCAGATGCTGGCGAACTTCTTGTTCGGGGTCTGCGGCTGCCAGAAGGACTGGGATCCCAAGTGCCGCCTTCCCCTTGTGCAGCAATCCATCCGCCGGACCGTGGGGCAACGCAACGTTTTCTTCTTCACGAGCGGCGGCGTGGATTCCAGCGTGGCCTTCCTGCTGTGCCTCAAGACATTGGGGCCGCACCGGGTCCGCGGCATCTATGTAGACACCGGACTGATGCGCGAGGGCGAAACCGAGTTCGTGCGGGGCTTGTGCTCTGCGTTCGACACCGATGCATTGGAAATCGTGGACGCGCGAAGCCGCTTTCTGTCGGTGCTGGCCGGTGTCCGGGATCCGGAGCAGAAGCGCCGCATCATTGGCGAAGAATTCGTCGCCATTCAGCAAGAGATTATCGAGTCCCACCACTTTGTCGAGGGGCAATGGATCCTGGGTCAAGGGACGATCTACCCGGACACGATCGAATCCGGCGGTACCGAGAAGGCTTCCGTAATCAAGACTCATCACAACCGTGTTCCGGGAATTCAGAAGCTCATCGAATCCGGGCGGGTGGTCGAACCGCTGGCGTCGTTCTACAAAGATGAGGTTCGGGAGATCGGGCGGGAGCTCGGGCTTCCGGAGGCTCTGCTGGAGCGACATCCCTTCCCCGGCCCGGGTCTGGCGATCCGGTGCCTGTGCTCCGAAACGGAGGCGCCCGTCGTACCGTTCGAAGACGGGTGGCTGCTGCCGGTCCGGTCCGTGGGGGTGCAGGGGGATTCGCGAACGTATGCGCACGTGCTGGCCCTGGATCGTTATCCCTCGCCGGAGGCGGACCTTCAGGCTGCCGCCACCGAACGAATCAACCGCCTTGCAGGGATCAACCGCATCGTGGCTCTGGCGAAAGCGACGGCGCCCCTGGCGGCCATGCGCGTGTTTCCGGCGGCACTGTCCGAAGACCGGCTCGAACTATTGCGCCGTGTTGATGCGATCGTGCGGCGGCTGTCGGCGGAGTCGGGATTCGACCGCAATGTCTGGCAGTTTCCGGTGATTCTCGTCCCCGTAGGGGTGCCGGGACGTCCCGAATCCGTGGTGCTCCGCCCGGTGCACAGTGTGGATGGGATGACAGCCCAATCGGTGAGCATGCCCGCCGGCTTGCTTGGCGAAATCACGAACCGACTGCTGGCCCTGGACGGGGTGTGTGCCGTCTTCTACGATCTGACGCACAAGCCCCCCGCCACCATCGAATGGGAATGAGAAGCAAAAATCTGTCAGCCTGGTGTGTCCCCTTTTTTGCCGGCCTGCTTGCGGCGCAGCCCTACGATTTGCTGCTCAAGGGCGGCCACGTGATTGATCCCAAAAACAAGATTGACCGCGTCATGGACGTGGCGATCCGGGGTGACAAGATCGCGCGGCTCGCAGACAGCATCCCGGCGGCCGAGGCGCGCCGGGTGGTGCATGTCCCGGGCCTCTACGTGACGCCCGGCCTGATTGACATACACGTGCATGTCTATACCGGGACGGGCAGGCAAGGGCTGGCGGGCGACAGCAGCGTCCAGCCCGATGCCTTCTCCTTCCGCAGCGGCGTGACCACGATGGTAGACGCCGGGACCTCGGGCTGGCGCAACTTTGCCGATTTTCGCCAGCGCATCATCGAGCGTGCCCGCACGCGCGTGCTGGCGTTTCTGAACATCGGCGGTCTGGGCATGTCGGCCGGGGGTGAAAACAATGTGGACGACATGGATCCGGCAGAGGCCGCCCGCGCGGCACGCGCCCATCCCGGCCTCATCGTCGGCTTCAAAGTCGCCCACTACGATAAGGACGACTGGACGGATGTGGACAACGCGGTTCGAGCCGGCCGTGCCGCCGGCCTTCCCGTCATGGTGGATTTCGGATGGACCGGCGAAGAGCGCACGCTCGCGACGCTGCTCACCGCCAAGCTCCGGGCGGGTGATATCTACACGCACTGCTACTCGGGCCATCGGGCCGAGCTGCTGGCCGACAAGACGCTCAACCCGGCCATGTGGGCGGGGCGCAAGCGGGGCATCCTGTTCGACGTCGGCCATGGCGCGGGCAGCTTTTACTGGAACATCGCCGTCCCGGCTTTTGAGCAGGGCTTCTATCCCGATACGATCTCCACCGACCTGCACAGCGGAAGCATGAACGCCGGCATGAAGGACATGCTGAACGTGATGTCGAAGATGCTGATCCTCGGCGTTCCGCTCGCTGAGGTGATCCGCATGTCCACGTGGGCACCCGCGCAGGCGATTCGGCACCCCGAACTCGGACACCTGGATCCCGGAGCCGTCGCCGATGTTACCGTCCTGCGCCTGGAGCGCGGCGCGTTCGGATTCCTGGACGCGGCCGGGGCGCGTCATGCGGGCGACCAGCGCCTGGCGGCGGAACTCACCATCCGCGCCGGCAGAATGGTCTGGGACCTGAACGGCCTGGCCGCCCCAGACTGGAGGAGCTTCTCCTACCGGCCCCGCCAGCGACCCCGGTAGCCTGGTCCCGCGCCCAGGACCGCCCACCCCTGATTCCTAACGGAAGACGACGAGGTCCTCGAGCGTGACCTTCGCACCGGCACTTCCCGGATACGGCTCTCGCAGTACCACGATCCGAAGCGTGTGGCGTCCCGGCTTCAGTCCGAAGGCATGCCAGACCGCCTCAGCTCCCTTAGCCGCCTTCTCATCGGAATACACGTCCACGACCCTATCGAGTTTGCCGTCCAGGTAGATCTCCGCCTTGCCCCCGTCGGGGAGGTAAGGTCCCGTGAGGATGGCGCCTGTTCCCGAAAAGCTCACGACCGCTTCCGCCCCCTTGGAGTCCGCCGTCTTGGATGCGACCGCCTGTCCGCGCCGGGAGGACTCAAGGGTTTGCCAGCCGCCGGTCCATGTCCAGCGCTTGTCGGTGACGCCGATCCGCTCCACCGGTGAGCCGTAGTCATCCCAGACCTCGAGTTTGGCGGACTCCGGCTCTTGAAGCGGTACGTAAAGCCTGTCGCCTTCCAGCCGCCCACCGAGCCGCTCGGCGAGTGCGATGGCGCGTCTTTCCGTGCTGGCGACAATCGTGCGGAATGTGTATTCCGTGTACTGAAATTTCTCGTCGGCGATCGCTTCAATCCCGGCTTTCCACTCCTCGGGAATGCGCCGGTAACCCAGCATCACGCCCAGTACACCTGCTGCGCTGGCCGGATTGCAGTCGGAGTCCTGGCCGGCCCGCGTGGCAATTTCCAGGGTCTTTCGGAAGTCGCCGCCGCCGTACAGCAGGCCGAGCGCCACGTACGCCCCGTTCAGCTTAGCGTCAATATTGAACGGGCGCAGAGCTCCGGCCGGACACGGATCCCGGCGGTCCCACTTGCGCTGGATGAGCTCCCAGACCTTCTGCCAGTCGCGCGGATACTGCCTGGACCAGGCGAGCACGTCGGCGATAAGCCGTGCGTAGGGGCTCTTGCGGGGCAGCACCGCGAGTCCAGCTTCCACCACCTTCCGCGGATCGCGCTCGAAAAACGCGGCGGCGTACATTGCCGAAACGAACATGCCGCCGTAAATGCCGTCGCCATAATTCATGACGCGCCCGGCGCGCAGGCACAAATCATTGGAGGCGCGCGGCAAGCCGGGCGCCATCAGGCCGATAAAATCCGCCTCGATCTGGAAGTCAATGTCGTTCGCGTGAGCGTTATAGCGGGGCGTTCCCGCCAGATGAGCGGGCACGCCGCGCTTCAACGCGCGCCGCGCCGCCAGGTTGGCGTGCCAGAGCGAGTAACGCGCCTGGCGAAACATGGCGGCGAAATCCTCGGTCGTGGCATCCAGGCCCTTCTCATCCAGCACCTGCGCGAACGTCATGTCCACGTACAGGTCGTCCTGATTGAGGGCGTTGCGCACCCGGTCCGGCGTCCAGGTGGGCAGGGCCTCGGGCGGGATGATCTGGCCGAGCCAGCGAAATTCGGTGGGTGCGCCGAAGCTGACCCCGATCATCTGGCCCGCCCAGCCGCCCGCGATGCGGTCCCGCAGTTCCTCAACCGGTATCGGCCGCGTCGGCCCGCCGGCTCCGAACAGCAGACTCGCCGCGGCCAGAAACGCGATCCCCGCTGCGCGATGACGCATGCGGTGATTGTACTATCGGAGCAGATCGCGGAGAGCCGGCTCCAGCTCGGGAAACCGAAAGGAAAAGCCCGCCTGGCGGGCCGCCTCGGGGACGACACGCTGGCTGGCCAGCAGGACCTCCTCGGCCATCTGCCCGAAGAGCAGCTTCAGAGCGGCCGCCGGAGTCGGCACGGCTGCCGGTCGCCGGAGCGTTTTCCCCAGTATCGCGGCGAATTCGGAATTGCGGACCGGGTTAGGAGCGACGGCGTTCAGCGCGCCCGCCGCGTCCTCCGAAGCGAGCGCAAAGCGGATCAAGTCCACCAGATCTTCGACGTGAATCCACGACATCCACTGCGATCCCGACCCCAAACGCCCGCCCAAACCCATGCGAAACGGCGGCAGCATGCGGGCCAGGGCGCCGCCTTCGGGTCCCATTACGATCCCGATCCGCAAGCGCACGACGCGCAAACCGAGCGCTTCGGCCTCGGCCGCCGCCTGCTCCCAGGCTACGCACACTTCCGGCAAGAACCCCCGGCCCGGGGGTGAGGTTTCCGTCAGGACCTCGTCGCCACGCGATCCGTAATAACCGATCGCCGATGCGGAGACCAGCACGCGCGGCCGCCGCTCGAGCGTGGCCAGCGCCGCCACCAGGCGCCGTGTGGCGCCGACCCTGCTCTCGCGGATGCGGCGTTTGGTTTCCGGCGTCCAGCGCTGCGCCACCGGCTCCCCGGCCAGGTGAATGACCGCATCCACGCCCGCCAGCGCGGCCGAAGGGGGATCTCCCGCCAGGACGTCCCACACCGAGCATTCCACCGACGGCCCGATTCCCGTCCGTCCCGGTCGCACCAGCAGGTGCAGCGTATGCCCGTCCGCCGCCAGGCGCCGTGCCAGCCGCCTCCCGATGAAGCCCGTTCCGCCCGTCAGTAGGATCTTCACGGCCCCGCCATTGTACATCCTTGAGCGGCCGCCGGGGCGCTAGAATGAAGGAACATTTCCATGGGCGCGTGGAACCGTGCCACCTTGCTGTGGGAGTACCTGCGAGGCCGCACCCGTTTGCGGGGCCGTCCCGTCGAGTACATCGTCGAGACGACCGCCAAATGCAACCTCTACTGCCCGATGTGCCCCCGCGAGACGTTCAAACAGCCCAAGGAAGACATGGCGCAGGAGATCTTCGAACGCCTGGTGGCGGAATCCGCTCCCGCCGCCGAGCACATGATGCTGATCGGGCTGGGCGAGCCATTCATGGACCCGCGCATCTTCGAACGCATCGAATACTGCGCGCGCCATAACATTTCGACGCTGCTGTCCACGAACGGCACGTTCCTGGACGAGTCCACGGCCGACCGGCTGTTGCGCTCGCCCCTCGAGCACATCACGCTCAGCTTCGACGGCGCGACCAAAGAGACCTTCGAGTACTACCGCAAGGGCGCCCGTTTCGAGAAGGTCCGCGACAACTTCGTTCGTTTTGCGCGGATGAAACACGAGCGCCGGGCCCGAGTCCACGTCGTGGTCCAGATGGTCCGCATGGAGCGCAACGCCGGGGAAGTGGAAGAATTCATCCGTTTCTGGAGCCGCGTGCCGGGTGTGGACCAAGTCCGCATCAAGGAGGACGAGACCAATCTGCTGCGCCCGGAAGCCGGCCACGATCCGTCCGACTGGAGACATCCGTGCCATTACCTGTGGCGCGGCCCGTTGTACATCAAACACAACGGCGACGTCTATCCCTGCTGCCAGAGCTACATGCTCGGGGGCAAGCCGGTCGGGCGCATCGGCGAGCGGCCCGTGGCGGAGATCTGGAATGCGCCTGAGATGGAGCGCATGCGCCGCCTTCACGTCGAGGGCCGCGCCGGAGAGATCAGCATCTGCTCCCGCTGCTGCACCACGATTCCCCATCCGTTGCTCGTCGCCGGGAGCCTGGTACTCCATGGCCGCACGGTGCGCCGTCTTCTGCCGTGGATCGAGCGCCTGGCTTATTTCTCGCGCCTGCCGGCAAAGTTGCTCCAACCGCCGCGGCGATCGGTGCGTGAAAGCGAGCTCGTCAAACTCGGAGAGCCGCAGCCGTAGCGGCAAGGCCGCGCAGCGCCCGATCCGGCCGGGGGATAATGGCATCGAGGAGCGAATTGGAATGTTGCGCGTACTGATCGGTTTTCTGCTCGTCCCCGTTGCAGCCCTTGCGCAATACAAGTTGGAAGCCGGAGGGCCTCCGCCGGAGGAACTCGATCCGGCCATTCGCCAGGCGCTGGCGCAAACCGGACAGAAGATCCTGAAAAGCGACGGTTCGGTGTACTGCGAAGTCTGGTTGCGCGCCTCGGCGCCTTCCGGACCGCCCACGTCCGAGCAGAACGTGAGCCTGACGACTGTCCCCCACGGCGCTTTGCTCGGGGCGATCCGGTTCCACGCGCGGGGCCAGGACCGCCGCGGTCAGCCCATTCCAGCCGGGGTCTACACCCTCCGCTTCAGCCTGTTTCCACCCGACGGGAACCACCAGGGGGTGGCTCCGCAGCGCGACTTCCTGCTGATGGTTCCTGCCGGCGAAGACAAAGATTTGAACGCTACACCGTCCTACGCGCAGGTGGTGGCCATGAGCAAGAAAACCACCAAAGGCGGCCATCCGGCGATTTTGAGCCTGTGGAAGGACGACTCGGGCCACGCGCCAGGCCTGGTGCAGGAAGGTGAATCCGACTGGGTGCTGTACACCAAGATCGGCGACATTCCGGTCGGAATCATCCTGATCGGGGTGTACTCGGGTTAGCCCGCCGGAGGCGTCTTGGCGGGACACAGGCCACGGTAGAACGGGCAGCGAAAACACTGCTCACCAGGCCGGAGGGGGAATTCGAGACGTTCCTGTGCCTCCCGGAAGGTGCGGACCGTACGCCTGGCTGCGTCCAACTCCGCCGGACTGACAGGGACGGGAACCGCGACTCCCGGCCGGAGAAAGTACACCCAGGCCTCATGCGGCCGCCGGCCCAGCAGGCGCTCGAGCGCCACCGCGTAAAGCTGTAGCTGAATGGCGTACGAGGCCGCGCGGGCCGGCGCCTCGGACGCCGGGAGCTGGTCCGTCTTGTAATCCACGATCACGAGCCGTTCGTTCTCCTCGAACCACAGATCCACCTGCCCGCGCAGGATCAGATCTTCGATCTCCATCACAAAGTCGAATTCCCGTTCGGCGGTCGCGGCGCACGCTGCCCGCCGCCCAAGTTCGCTCGACTGGAAACCCGCCGCGAGCGCCCGCGCCTCGGGGCTGCCGTCAACTACTTTGCCCGCGAGCAGAGCGTGGACCTGCTGGCCGAATTGAATGGCATCCGGCAGCACGAGCTCATCGCCTCCGCTCGGGATCTCTTCCTCTGCGGGCCCGGGGTGGCGCATGGGCGGCTTTTCCCAGCCGAGGTAGCGAGCCAGGTAGTAGCGCCGCGGGCAGTTCTGATAGAGCACCAGCGACGTGACCGAAACTGCCGCGTCGTGCTGGCCGGTCAGCGCCGGAGGATCCAGCAAGACGGGCTGCTCCACGGCGGGCGGAGCGGCGGAGGAAGCGCCCGCTCCGGGTGCGGGCTGCGTGCGCGTGCGCCAGAGGCGCACACTGAAATCCGCGCCCGGCGGTGTGTACAGAACCGGCGTGGAATCTTCCAGCTCCGGCGTGATGCCGAGTCCCTCCGCCACAAGCTTCGGCCAGTCCGTTCCGGGCTTCTTGGTGAGGGCAAAGGAGAGGACCAGGTGTTCTTCGGCGCGCGTCATGGCAACGTACAACAGCCGTTGCTCCTCACCGTGCTCCCTTTTCTTGAGGTCTTCCAAGGCCCTCACGTAAGCGATGTCTTTTACGGAATTTTCTTTCCCGGCAGGATCCTTCCATTTGGCTCCGAGGCCGTCCGGCCCGAGCAGCAAGGCTGCTCTCCGGCGGTTCGGTCCTTTGTGCATGGCGGCCACAAAGACAATGGGAAACTCCAGCCCTTTGGCCTGGTGTATGGTCATCAGGCGCACGACGTCGGAGGCGTCATCCGGCGGCGCCTCGGGCTCGCGCTCCATCTGCCGGCGGATCTCGAGGCGCTCGACTAACTCACGGAGGCGCAGCGGCCTCTGGCGGCAAACCTCGCGGACCAACCCGAGAAACTTCACCGTATTGGCGCGGGCGCGCCCGTCGGCCGCCAGTTCGTAGCCGGAGGCGTCCAGGAACTGGGCAAGCAGCTGGTCCGCAGGCACCTCATCCCGCAGCTGTCTCGCCCGCCGGAGCCGGTCGCGGAATGAGCGCAGGCGCGCCAGGTCCTCCGCGTCAAAGGCCGAGGTATCCTCGTGGTCCAGACGCCACAGAGCGACACCCAGGCGGCCGAACGCCTTCAACCGCAGCAGCGTTTCATCTCCGACACCCACCAAGGGCGACCGCAGCACCGTCGCCAGGGAAACCTCGTCGCAGGTGTTGGCGATCACACGCAGCAGGTGCAGCAGATCCCGGGCCTGCCGCGTCTCAAAATAGGCCTTGCCGCCTGCCATCAAATAAGGGATGGCGAACTCCCGAAACGCCGCCTCGAGCGGCGGCATGGCGTTCATGCTCCGCACGAGCACCGCGACGTCCCGGAACCGCGCCGTGCGGGGGCCCTCCGGCGTTTGCACTTCGAGGGAGCCCACCAGCTCCGCGATCCTCCGGGCGACCCAGCGTGCCTCCGTCACCGCCGCCGTTGCGCTGTTCTCCCCATGGCCGACGATCACCTCAACGGACGGGAAGTCCTTCGACGGGAAAGCGCGCCTGGCCTCGAGCCCGTGCGGTTCCACTCCCTCAACGCTCCGAAAGATGCGGTTGACGGCTTCGAGGATTTCCCGCCGGCTGCGGTGGTTTTCCCGAAGCTGGTCCACGGTCTTGTCCGCCGCAGCGATCCGGTCGCGGTAGTGACGGAACACCTCGGGCTCTGCGTAACGGAATCCGTAAATAGACTGGTTGATGTCGCCGACTGCAAAGAACCGGTCGGGAAGGCGGAGCAAATCGAGCAAGCTCCACTGCAACGGATCCGTATCCTGCATCTCGTCCATCAGCACGCTTTCAAAGCCGGCGCGCACTTTGTCCAAAACGCGCGGATTGTTTCGGAGCAGGGACAGAGACCGTTCGATCAGATCGGCGAAATCGAGCGCACCCTGCCGGCGTTTTCGTTCCTCGTAACGGCAGTGGAGTTTCCGCAGCGCCTCGAACAGGAGGCGGCGCTCGGCGGCGAAGGTGACGCTCACTTCGGTCGCTTCCCCGCACGCGGAGCCGGCCTTCGGGTCGGGGTCGGGCGCCGGCGCAGGGTCGAGCTTGTCGAGGCTGACTCCGGCAGCTCGCGCCGCGCGGTAAGTCTGAATCAGAGAAAAGGCCAGGTTTTGGGGCTCCGCAAAAGACTTGAGCAGCGCGCGAAATTCCTCAGGCCGCGCCAGGCAAAGCTCGTCCAGAGCTTCTTCGGCCGATTCTTCCAGAGCTTCGGTACTCTCCGGTTCGTCGAGGATCACGAACTGCGGGTCGAGCCCGGCTTGGAGAGCGTGGTCCCGTAGCAGGCGGGCGCAGAAGGCGTGAATCGTCGAAACGTAGGCCCGCTCCACCTGGCGGCGAATGTCCGGGCGATGTGCGAAGGCTTTAACGAGGCGCGCCTTGATCTCGGCAGCAGCTTTTTCGGTGAATGTGATGGCCAGAATCCGCAGGGGCGAGATCCCCTGCTCCACCAGCCACCGGAAGCGCTCCACCAGAACGCGCGTCTTGCCCGAGCCCGGCCCGGCCGAGACGCAAACATCCTGGCCGGTGCGCCGGGCGGCCTGGATCTGTTCCGGCGAAAGGTTCAATCCATCTCCTCCGCGGCCGCCGCGACGGCAGGAGCTGCAACTTCCACGCGGCAGACGTCTCGGAACACACAGTACTCGCAGCGGTCCGGATCAGCGGGTTGCGGGCGAATCACTCCGGCAAGGATGCGCCCGAACGCCTGGGCCGTGCGCTCGCGAGCCATGTCACGGAGCTCCCGGAGGTCCAAGTTGCCGGTCTTACCTCGAGGCGGCAGCACCACACCCCAGCCCCTCCATGTGGGTGGTTCGCGTACGCCCGCCAGCTGAACCTCGACCACGCGGCATCCCCAGCACTGCTCGGCAGCGAGCGTGTACAGTCCGGCTTGAACCAGCCGTCCTTCCTCGTGGCCCTTGATCCGTTCGCGGATCCCGTCCGGTCTGGCGTATTTATAGTCCACAATCAGCACGTCGCCGTTCGGCCGGGTGTCCAGGCGGTCAATCCGCCCGCGGATGCGTAATCCGTCCGTGAGCTCGAACTCGAATTCCTTTTCGGTGTCCGCGGTGGTGAAGCCGGGGAAGCGGAATGCGGCCACGAAGCTTTTCAAATCGCGCTCGAGCGCGACGCGTACTGCCTCGCACGCGTAGCCCGGAGGGATCCTCCGGCCTCTGAGCCACTCGTCGAAGACGGTTTCGAACAACGTGTCGAAGTCGCGCGCTTCCTGCGCCCAGCGCTGAAGGAATTTGTGAGCCGCATCACCGCGTGCCGCAAAGCCCAGCCGGTCGGCGACCGTTTCCGGAGGCCCTTCGAGATCCAGCGTGTAGCGGGCAAAAAACAGAAACGGGCACTGGAGAAAATCCTCGACGCCCGTGGGCTTCAGGATGCTGTTTTTCCGGGCAATCTCCGACTGCAAGTGCGCATCGGTTACCTGAACGCGCCGGGAGCGACGCGGCAGGTGCAACGGGCGGGGGCGCACCACAATCTCCACCGCCTCCTCCTGCGCCGGGGTACCGGCGAGAAACTCATCGAGCAAAAACGAGCGCAGGTTCTCGTCACCTTTGGCGTTATACCGGGACCAGCTCAGCACGAGTTTCGACGTCGCGCGCGATACCGCCGTCTGCCACAGGAACCGTTCCTCTTCCTCGCGGTCAGCCGCCGCCGGCACCCGGTATCCGGCCGCCTTGAGCGCGCAGCGAGTTTCCTCATCCAGGAGGGGATCTTCGGAATGGTGCACCGGAAACTCGCCTTCGACCAAGCCGCAGACAAACACGACCGGCAGCTCCCACTGTCTTGCCTCGTAAGCATCCAGCAGGTGCACGACGCTACGCCGCTCATCGCGCCAGTAAAGCGCCGTCGTGTCGAATACAACGCTGACGGTGTCCCAAAACTCTCTGAGAGTAACGGGATGCCCCGCGGGCAGCGAAGAAGCCGCCTCTTCCAGAGCGGCGTGATACGCCTCGAGCGCCCTCGCCTGGCGGCGCCAGAGCAGAGCGACCTCATGCGGCTCGCCGCCCTCAGGCCGCGCCGGACGGAAAAGACCGGCCAGCCCGGCAAGCCGGCTGCACCACTCAGCGGGCGGCGCCTGCGCATCGCGCCACGAGCCGATCTGCTCCAGCTTCTCCAGAAAGCGCTGCACGCCCGGCGCACGGGCGAGGTCGCGTAGCGACTCCAAGCCCCGGCCGGGGATCCGCCCCAGCACGTCAAACTCAAAGCGGTCGGTCCCGGCCCGCCGTCCTGCTCCCGAGGCAGTCATCATCACCGCCGCTAGCACCTTCTCGTGGTCCCAGTCGGAAAGCAGAGCCTCGACGACGGCCGAAAAGAACCGGATCACCGCTTCGTGCGCCAGGCGCCGTCCAAAGTAGCTCCGCAGCGGGATGCCGAATCGCGCCAAGGTCGTTTCCAGGGCTGCGGCTACGGGACCCGCCGAGCGCACAATGATCCCCATTTCACGAAACGGCCGCCCCGCCGCTTCTTCGAGGATGCGCCGGACAATCTCACCCAATTCCTGATCGAGGCTGGGCGCCGTGACGAGAGTGACTCGGGGGCAGGGCCGCACGCGCGCAAGGCGCTCTTCGCGAAAACCCTCGGCGAGCAAAGCGCCGCGCACCGGCTCCGAACCGGTCCACTCGGGCAGCGAGACCGTCAGCGCGGCATGGCGCGCCGCCGCCTGCACGACCGCAAGCTCCGGACCGGAGAATGTGGAAAAGCCGTCCAGAAGCACCTCAGAGATTCCCTGGAGTCCTTCGGCTTCGATGCAGCGAGCGGCTTTGCGGAGACGGCGGCCCCGAAGCAGGAATCCGCCGGCGGCCAGGATTTTTTCCGTCTCGGCATACACATCCCCCAATGCGGAAACGACGGGGTTCGCAAAGCCATCGCCGGTTGCCGAGCGCAACGCTGCGGCGTCGCATCCTGCCGAAGACAGCTCTTGCATTGCCCGCGCCAGAGAAGATTGAAAACCCGGGAACGAAGCCACCTCTCGGAAAGCCGGCGGTGAGACGCTGTCGAGCGCCCGGCGTACGGCCAGAACCAGGCGCGCCTCGGAGGGTTCCGGCGAGTCCTCCACCCAGGGGGCCACGAAGCGCGACAATGTTGTGATCGTTTCGGGCCGGAAGACGAAGCCTTCCCGCGCCAGTTCGTTGCGGAGATGCTCCGCCATGGTGGCGGTGGGCACCACGAGGCGGAAATCCCAGCGGCGCTGCCGCAGGCGGGACCGCACCCGGTCCAGGATGCGTTGCGTCTTGCCCGAGCCCGGAGGCCCCACCAGGAGCGTCATTCTCTTGCCCAGTATAGGAGAGGGGAGCGAGTGCGGCTTCAGTGAATAATCTGGGCGCGGAACACGTACAGGCGTGTCGAGGGATCGGAGTAGACGTCGGGACTGACCCCTGCCTTCATCGCCAGAGCCTGGAAAAATCGCTCCGCATCCCATCCGCGGCCGGCGGCCACCTGAGGCAGAAGCAGCCCCTGATGACCTCGCGCGTTCAGCAGGGCCCCATGCTCGTTGACACGGAAGCCACTCCAGTCGGGAATGCGTTTCAGGGGGGACAGGATGGAGATCTCCACCTCGATACCGGTCTCGTCCGGCTCCACCGGCGGGAAGCGCCGGTCCTCGAGGGCTGCCGCCATGGTCAGCTCCGGAATGATCTCCCACAACGGCCGATCCGCGATACTACGGCCCAGGCAGCCTCGCAGTTCTCCGTTCTTGTGCAAGGTGACGAAGGCAGCCCGACATTGCCCCAGTCCCGCAAGCGGCGGCATGTCGAGGACGGGCGGGCGTCGCGATCCGGTTTCCTGGTACTGGCGCAATGTGTTCCGTGCCAGTTCGAGCAACGCAGTCTGCTCGTCGGGGCCGAGCTGTAAACTGCTCCAGGGATAGTACGCCAAGGCAGCGTAACTGACGGAGTGATGGAAGTCGCCGGTGATTTCGCCCGAGGTCTGATAGTCCAGCAGATCCTGGAAGATCTCATCGCGGTCGTCAAACTGGCGGAGCGTCGCCAGCAGCAGCCCGATCGGCGCATAACCGCAGACCGTGGCCCGTGTTTCTCGCAGCACTTCGAAGAAGAAGGTGTCCCGGAGGCTGCTGGCCGCCTCGACGACCTTGTAATCGAGCTCCCGCAGGCGCTCACTCACTTCGCGATCCACCGGGAAGGGCTGGAAGTAGAAGGCCGCACCGAAATGGGTGAAGTCGGAGCTGGCAAGCGCCACCGTGTCCGGACCGATCCACGAAGCCAGCCGCACCGCCGCCCGCTGGCGCGCTTCGCCGCTCAAATCCCCGACGTAGAGCGGGACGAGCTTAGCCTCCGGCACCGCTCGCTGCAGCAGCGGCAACTGAATCTCGACGGAATGGTCGCACAGCACGCGCTCCTCGACGAGACGAAACGGCTCGAACCCGGCCAGATCCGCCACGGCTTCCCGGTCCACCTCCAGCTCTCCGAGCGGCGTGCGGTAGGCGTCGGTATCCGGAATCGCTATGCCCGCCGGTCCGCCCCGGTGGGAGAAGCCGAGCAGCACCACCCGCCGCGGCTTCCAGGCTTCCAGACGCCGGTACACGGCGGCCGCCACGGCGCCGGAGTAGATCAGGCCTGCATGCGGGACCACGAAGGCCGCTGCGCGCGGCTGGAGCTCGCAACCGGTGCGTTCCTCCGAAGTGCGCCAGAGCCGGCCCAGCAGGTCATTGAGTTGGACCGCATCCGCCGGGTACCAGGATCCGCTGTACGGCGAAACGTGGGCAGTTCGAGGCATCGGAGCTCCCTTTCTGCGGGCCCGGCCCCGCTACTCGTATTGTAGTCCCCGCCGCAGCTCACCGTCCCTGCCGGCAACGACCGCGGCATCCCACAAGCCTGCGAGAATTGCGCTCACTTCGCCAAGCGTGACATGGTAGGCGGCACGATCCCGTACCTCCCGATGGCTCACGCACGCCACCAGTCGCTCGGCCCAGAGGCGTGCTGCGGGAAACTTTTCCTCCAGGGCACTCAGGAAACGGGGCAGCTCCCCCCATTGCCGTTCGGAAAATCCCAGCCGCGTATCCGCCCAAAGGGCAGCGATGGCGGCCATCTGACAGGGGGCAAGCGGCGCGCCTGCGGCCTGCGATTCCAGCCGCTCCAGCGCAGCGTTGAGGTTCCGGACCCAGTAGCTGCGCCAGGCGATGCCGCGGCGGTCCATCTCTTCGCGGATCAGAACGTGCTGCACGATGTCCCCTGCGTGCACGGCCAGACAGGAGCGCTCCCCGGCCTCATACGGCGGAGCGCCGTAACCCAGAGCGGCCAGCCAGGCGTGGCCGAACTCGTGTGCGATGACGGCCTCTTCGGCCTGCTCCCACTCCGAGGCCAGGGCCATGTTGAGCACTACAAAGGAGAAGCGTCCTTCGGCGCCGGAGTACGTCACGCTCATGGCATGCGTGCGCACGAACTGTTCCCGAAACGATTCCTGAAGAAAGAACCGGCTCAGCACCGGGCGTGCCTCCGTATCCGGAGGCAGGACCAGCTCGTTGCGCTCCGCATCCGTATACACACGCGCCAGCACCACTTTGGTTTGCCCCTGGGTTTCAATCTCCGCCTTCCACCGAGCCAGTTGCGGGCTCAGCCGGACGGATGCGGACCCGCTATCGGACGCCGCTGCGGCCAGGACAAGAAACCAGTTGAGCCACGCCCCCACCCTGGCCACTGTAGCATGCACCGTTACAATGAGACGTGATCCTGGACCGGCGCTCCGCGATCCTTGCCGCGACGTCCGCTTTGTGTGCATGCTTCCGGCGGCGCTCGGTGCCTCCGGCCGGCCTTGTGTTTGTCGCCAACCAGGAGGGGCGCAATCTCGCCGTGGTGGATCTAGGCGCCCTGGCGATGATATACCGTATCGAACTCGAAGCGGCTCCGACGCTGGTCGTCGCGCACGCGGGGCGCGGAGCGGTCTACGCTTTGCTGGGCGAGGCCGGAGCCGTGTTCGAAGTCGAGGCCGCCGACTGGAAGGCGAGGCGCACCGTCCGGATCGCCGAGCGCTGCCTTTCCATGCGTCTGGCCCCGGACGGCCTTACACTTTGGGTGCTTTGCGGCGAGCCGCCGCAACTGGTGGCCTTGAAGCTCGATCCGCTTCAGGTGGCTCACCGCGTCGTTTTGCCGTTCGAACCCCTGGATTTCGACTTGACCGCCGGCGGCCGGCTCTGCGCCGTGAGTTTCGGCGCCAGGGGAGCCGTCGCCCTGTTCGATCCCTTCGCGAGCCGGGCCGGGCGTCCGATCCAGCTGAGCGACGCCGTAGGGCTCTTGCGCTTTC
Organism: Bryobacteraceae bacterium; assembly: GCA_035575135.1. GTDB lineage: Bacteria > Acidobacteriota > Terriglobia > Bryobacterales > Bryobacteraceae > JANWXD01. Next base: position 16,817 of record DATLYE010000033.1, on the reverse strand, counting down.
GTTCGGACGGGCGCCACCTGCTGGTGGCCAATACCGGAGCCCGGATGCTCTCGATTCTGGAGGCGCCGGGGGGCCGTACGGTCGTCCACCTTCCTCTGGCCGTACGGCCCGATTACCTGTGCTTCAAGCCGGACGGCGGACAGCTGTTCATCACCGGCGAAGGCATGGATGCCGTCGTGATTGTTTACCCGTACAGTACAGAGGTGGCCGGCACCATCCTGGCCGGGCGCGCACCCGGGCCTATGGCCGCCTCCCAGTCCCCCGACTACTTGTTCGTGGCCAACCCTGCCACCGGAGACGTCACGATCGTGGATATCGAAGTGCACCGCACCATCGCGGCGGTTGCCGTGGGAGCTGAGCCGTGCTTTATCGCGGTAACGCCTGACAGCCAATACGCGTTGGTGCTCAACCGCCGCTCCGGAAACATGGCCGTGCTGCGCATCGCGGACATCGTTCCCACCCGCACGCGCTCGGCCCCGCTGTTCACCGTCATTCCGGTGGGCTCGGGGCCCGTCTGTGCTGCGATCAGTCGCGTCTAGGGGGCCCAGACAGGCGCGCCGGCCTTTGGCGGCATTCGGCAGTGAGGCAGGGCGGGGAGGTTAACCTTGCCGCTGAGCGGCGACTTCCTGAAAGTCAGCCCGAATGGCGCGCGGGGCCCCAGAGCTCCTGGCACTTCGCGGTCAAGGTGAAGCCGGATGCGGGCCCCAACGTGCGCTTTCAGGTGGCCGAGCTTTCCACCGAGGCAACCGGCCCGAGCGACAGCCTGCGGGTGCCGGCGGCGGTGGTGAGCTACACCGATCGCGAAATCTCAGCCAGAGCGCAAGCGATCCACGTTTGGATGCGCGCCCCGGAGCAGAACAAGCACACGCTCGTCTACGTCGAGCTTCCACGGCCGCTGACTGTGGAGCTGCGGGCCGACAATCAGCTCCTTGCGCGCTCTGTGGTCGCGGATTCGCTCTACGTCACCAACGGGTGGTTAATGCCCGAGAAGGTCACCGCCGGGCTGGCTTTCCTGATCCTGCGGGCAGCCGTGGGGGCGCCGGACGGGCAGGCCGGCGTCCGGCGCGTGGGGCCGAGCACATACGTGGCGACTCCGGCTGAGCTGGTGAAAAATCTCGTGGAGTTCGTCCGGCCGCCGCAGTACCCGGGCCGGGACATACCTGCGGGCAGTTCGGTTACTTTGGTGCTTACGATCGGTCCCGACGGGCAGGTGACGCAAGTGAGAGCCTGGCGCGGGGATCCGCGTTTGGTGGAGCATTGCCGTCCTGCGGTGCTCAAATGGCGGTTCGCTCCGCTGAAGTACAATGGCTCGCCGGTGAGCGTTGAGGCGAGCGTGCTGATGGTGCTCGAGGCGGACGGGCAGATCCTGGTCCCGATGCTGCAGGGGGCGTGGGCAGTCCGGGTCTGAGACCGGCCTCCGGCAGCCGTCTCTGGAGCAGAACGGAGAGCATGCCGCGAAGGGAAAAGAGAAATGCCGCAAGCTCGATCGCACGGGATAAGAATCAGCTACGACGATCAGGGGCGGGGCGAGCCGGTGCTGCTCTTCCTGCCTGGCTGGTGCGGTAGCCGCAGGGTCTTTGACCCGCTGGTTTCACGCTGTGCTCTGCGGAGGCGCACGCTGGCTCTGGACTGGCGCGCGCACGGAGAGTCCGAGAGGACGACCGATGATTTCGGATTGAGCCATCTCGCCGATGACGCAGTGGCCGTGATTGAGGAGAGCGGGGCTCAGAGAGTCGTGCCAGTTGCCCTGTCGCACGCGGGCTGGGTGGCCGTGGAGCTGCGCCGGAGGCTGGATGCGCGGATCCCGAAGCTTGTGCTGCTCGACTGGATCGTCCTGGAAGCGCCGCTGCCCTTCCTGCAGGCGCTAGAGTCGCTGCAGGATCCGGCGCAGTGGCAGCAGACCCGCGCACAACTGTTCGCCATGTGGCTTCAGGGCGCAGACATTCCTGCATTGATCCGGTATGTGCATGAGGACATGGGCTCGTACCCGTTCGATATGTGGGCGCGCGCGGGCCGGGAAATCAGCGCCGCATATGGAAAGTTTGGGAGCCCTCTTGAGGCCCTTGCCGCACTCGCCCCCTCCGTACCGGTGTTGCATCTGTATGCTCAGCCGGATGATCCGGCTTACCTAGCCGCGCAGCGGTCCTTTCGTGATGCTGGACATCCGTGGTTCCAGGCATCCAAGCTGGACGCACGCAGCCACTTCCCCATGTACGAAGTACCAAACGAGATCGCAACGGCTATAGAACGATTTGTAAGCTAATTCCGTTTCAGCAGCGGTTCTTGCCGGGAAACGGCCGTTATGTAGCGGGGGCATCCTCAGGGGACCGGCTGCCTGGCCGCGTTTCCAGTCTCGAATTTTCGAATTTTTTTGAAATTTTCTCTTGACAACCATTGGTAGTCGTGATACAAGCCAACCCCAGAGGAGGTTGGCTATGTGGTTCCGCAGCCTTTTAGGTCTGTTAGCGCTTACTGTAGGGCTTGGGGCTCAAGAGTACCGGGCCACGATTCTCGGCCAGGTGACGGATCCTTCCGGCGCCGCCATTCCCAATGCCACGGTCAAGGCGACGAACGAGGCGACCAACGTCAGCCGGGAGACGGTGACCACCGCTGCGGGCGTGTACACGCTCGTGGGGCTCGAGCCCGGCCGCTATACCGTCACCGTGACGGCCAGCGGCTTCAGCACTGTGGTGCGCTCCGGCATCGTGCTGCAGGTGGCGGAAAAGCTGAACCTGCCGATCGGCATGGAGGTAGGCGCCGTGACGGAATCGGTGACGGTCTTCGGCGAGCAGGAGCTCATCCAGACGGCGTCGGCATCCCGCGGGCTCGTGTTCGATCCCATCAAGATGCAGGAGATCCCGCTGAACGGCCGCCAGTCCTACATGTTGATGCGCTTGTCGCCGGGGGTGATGTTCACGCAGCGCACCTTCGGCTCCACGGGCTTTTCCGGGACCCGGGCCTGGGACGTCAACGGTTCTTACACCATGAACGGCGGCCGGACGGGAACGAATCAGTTCCTCTTGAACGGGGCCCCCATCTCAACGGACGGCACCTGGAATCTGGCGCCCAATGTGGAAGCCGTGCAGGAGATGAAAATTATGGTGAACACCTACGACTCGCAGTACGGGCGCTCCGGCGGCGGTCACGTCAACACGACGCTGCGTTCCGGCACCAACGAATGGCACGGTTCGGTGTTCAATTTCTGGCGCAACCGCATCCTCGATGCCAACACCCGCCAGAACAATGCGCTCGGCGCGGGCCGGGGTTTCCGCAACCAGCACCAGTTTGGGGGCATCCTGGGAGGCCCGCTCCGCAAGGACCGTGACTTCATCTTCTTCAGCTTCGAAGGCTGGCGCGAACTAGTGCCGTTTCCTTCCAACGTCAGTGTGCCGCCCGTGGAAATCCGGGGCGGCAACTTTAACTTCACGCCGCAGGGCCAGACGGGACCGATCCGGATCTATGATCCGCTGACGTCGCGTTCGTGCACCGAGCCGGGCACAAATTGCCGCTCAGGCGGAGTCTACGTGCGCCAGCCCTTCCCGGGGAACGTGATTCCGGCGTCGCGGATCAGCCCGATCGGCCGGGCCATCCTCGGTTACTACCCTGCGCCGAATTTCCAACCGCAGTCGCTGGTCAACAACTACACGCGGCCGGACAATCTGGGTAAGTACCGTTATGAGCAGCCCATCGTGCGCTACGACAAGATCATCACGAGCAACGACCGGATGAACATTCTGTTCACCTTCCAGGACGGCAGCGAATTCCGGAATCAGAACGGATTCGATCCACCGGCTCAAACCGGAAATATGCCGGGCACCGTACGGCGCGACCTGAATGCCGTCGTCGCCTACGACCGGACTCTGTCCCCGACCCGGATTTTGCACGTCCAGGCCAGCTACAACCGCTTCATCCAGAACTTTCCCGACGTCTCGGATCCCAACTTCACATGGGACAAGCTCGGGATCCGGAAGATGCCACAGGTGGACACCTTCCCCACCAAGCTGGCGCCTCGCGTCACGGTCAGCGGCTTTGCCAACCTGTTCGGCAACCAGTTCAAGAACCAGAGCTCGCGCCAGCAGTTGAACCTTCAGGGCAACGTGGCTGAAGTTCGCGGCCGGCACAGCTTCAAGTACGGCTTCGAGTGGGCCACCATCATCCGCCACAACAAAGCGTCGGGCCGCGCCTCCGGCGAACTCGGATTCAACGGCATGTGGTCCCGGCAGTACTTCGGCATCAGCCAGGGTTCCTTGGACGGGAGCTCCGTGGCGGACCTGCTGCTCGGCAACATCGCCAGCGGGTTCATCGCCTTCAACGACACGTTCCTCCGCCGGGAGCCTTATATTGCGGGGTTCATCCAGGACGACTGGAAGCTGTCGCGGACGCTGACGTTGAACCTGGGACTGCGCTACGATGTGCAGTTCCCGCTCTATGAAATTCACAACCGGCTGCTCAACGGTTTCGATTTCCAGTCCGTGCAGCCGTTCAGCGATGCAGCCCTGGCGCGCTGGCGGGAACTGGCGGCCGCCGATCCGAACTTTCCCAAGCCGCCGGAGGCCATCCGCGGCGGACCGCGCTACGCCGGCACCGCCGGCAACCCGCGCCGCGTCTACGAATGGGATTTAACGAACATCCAGCCCCGATTCGGCGTGGCCTGGAACTTCCTTGCGAAGACAGTGATGCGTGGAGGGTTCGGGATCTTTCACCGGACCGCTACTCAGGGTAATCTCGCCACCGGCTACAGCTTGAACACGAACTACATCAACTCGCTCAACGCGGGGCTGACTCCGAGCAGCGACCTCACGGGCCCGTACTCGCTCGAAGACCCCTTCCCCGAGGGGGTGGTCCGCCCTCTGGGCAACCGGCTCGGAATCTCCACCAATGTCGGGAGCGGGATTGACTTTGACGCGCGCAACCGCCTGATACCTCGAACGTTCCAGTGGTCCTATACGCTGGAGCGCGAGCTGCCATGGAATATGGTGCTGGAAGTCTCCTACGTCGGCAGTCTCACCAACAAGGAGCCTCGCACGACCCAGCTCTCCGACATGAGCCGAGAACATTACGATCGGGCGCAAACCGATCCCGGTTTCTACCAGCAAAGAATCCCCAATCCCTGGTTCGGCATCCTGCCCGCCAACACGCCTCTCGGGGCATCCTCCACCATCGCCCGCCGCGAGTTGTTGCGGCGCATCCCTCAGTTCAACAGCGTTCGCAACTTCATCAATCCGTGGGGCCGGGTCTGGTACCACGGCCTTCAGACCCGGTTTGAGCGGCGGATGCTCGGCGATCGCTCCAGGGTCGGCGCCGTAACTTGGGTACTCGCCTACACATGGTCCAAGCAGATGGAACGTGTCTGGCTCGACGAACATACGTTTGAGTGGCGCGGGCCGATTTCCCAGGTGACGGACATTGACCGGTCCCACAACCTGGCATTCGCCGGCATCTGGGATCTGCCCTTCGGCCGCGGCCGGGCTTTTCTGCGAGACATGCGCGGCATCGGGCAGTTCCTGTTAGGCGGCTGGACGACCAACGTGAACTTCATCTACCAGTCCGGTGTTCCGCTGGGGGCCTGGCGAAGCTGGGAGTTCCGGTGCGGCGATCCGACCGCAGTGACCCGGACCGAGACGCGCTGGTTTTTCAATGACCGCAGCCGCTTCAGCGAGTGCTGGCGGCAGTTGCGCCCCTTCGAGTACGTGGTGCTTCCGAATCGCTTCCACCAGATCCGGAGCCACGCCGCGCCTCAGATCGATCTGATGATCTCCAAGAAGTTCGACTTCAAGGAGCGCTATCAGATCGAGTTCCGCGGCGAAGCCTTCAATGCGTTCAATACGCCCTTGCGGGGGGATCCGACATCCACGAACCCGGCCGCGGCCGACTTCGGCATCCTGCCGGTGGCCCAGTTGAATTTCCCGCGCAACATCCAGCTCGGCATGCGCGTGCGTTTCTGAGCACCGGGACTGCCGTTCCGAATAGCGCAAGGGGCTGGTGGTACGGGCGGGAGCAGAAATGCCCCGAAGTGGGTATTGACTTCCGGGGCTCGCAGGAGTACTTACGAAGTGGGGCACGTATCGGTGCTCCGGGAGGTGGCCATGCGCCCTTATACCCTGGTGCAGATGATCGAGTCTCACTCCGACCAGATCACGGACACCATCCTGCGCCGGATCCGTCAGACGCCTTCCCTGTCCGAGATCCGCAAACTTCCCGAGTCGGAACTACGCGTCCGCGCTCAGGAAGTCCTCCGCCGGCTCGGCCACTGGCTGGCTCTTCGAGACGAATCGGAGCTGGCGTCTCACTATGAAGACCTGGGCAGGCGGCGCTTCACGGAACGAGTGCCGCTCCATGAACTCGTGGAATGTTTCCATATCGTCAAGGAAACCACGGTGGATTACATCCGCGGACAAGGCCTGGGGCAGACGTCCGTAGAACTGTACGCGGAGGAGGAGCTGGAATATCGTCTCGACCGTTTCTTTGACCGGCTCATTTACTATGTGGTGCGTGGCTATGAAACGGCCTTGCGCACCGCGGCACACCTGGCAGCCTGAGGCGGGGGACAGACCTCCGGGAGGTCTGTCCCCGGTCACGCTCCCTTTTCAGAAGTAAATCTTCAGCGAGAGCTGAATGATGCGGGCATCCCGCGCGCTCGAATAGGCCCCGAAGTTGGGATCCACCTGTTTGCCGGCCGTGTCGAAGCGCGCCGTGGTGTACAACCCGGAGAACTGCGTGTGGTTCCAGGCGTTGAACAGCTCGGTGCGGAACTGGATGAATCGCTCTTCCGACCACAGAGGTACGCGTTTGCTAATGGCGATGTCCCAGTTGTTCACGCCCGGCCCGTAGAGGATGTTGACCCCCGCGTTGCCGAAGTCGCCCCTGGGCGTGCGCGCGAACATCTCCGTCTTGAAGTTGCGGTAGAAGGTACGCTCGCTCTTGGACAACCGCGGATTGCCCAGTACGGTGATGCGCGCGCCTTCCGAGGAGCCGGTGATATCGGCGCCGTCCGTGGTGCTGAATCCCGGAGTAAAGGGGGCTCCGGTGATGAAGGAGGTGATACCGCTGATCTGCCAGTTGTCCAAGATCCAGCCGAGCGGCCTGGAGCCCAGACGCGCACCCAGCTTGGGCAGGTCGTAGATGTAGTTGAACACGAACACGTTCGGCCGGTCGAAGGCCAGCGGCCCGTAGTTGCGCTTTCGCGGAGAGAAGTACGGACTCACGCCCGTGTAGTCATCGTTGGCCACACCGAGCGTCTTCGAGCGTGTGTACGCCAGCCCGAACTGGAGTCCTCGCGTGAAACGCCGGTTCACCGAGACCTGAAGCGAGTTGTAGTTGGAGGTGCCGCTGAACTCCTGGAGGTTGATGTCCCCGAAACCGTAATAGGGCCGCAGGAAGTTATCGGGCAGGGGACGTCCCGGCTGCGTCGGATCCTCATTTCTGGGATCGAAGCGGGCGAACATCGGAATCGGATTCAGATTGCGCCGCACGATCAGGTGGCGTGACAAGCCGCCCACGTAGGAAACGTCAATGGTCGTCTCCCAGATCTGGTGCTGGATGCCGAAGCTGTAGTTCATCGTGGTGGCGTGCTTGTTGTTTCCGAGCAGCGTCAGCAGGTTGGACGGCCCGATGGCGCCGCCGCCCTGCGCATAGGTGTCCAGGTTGCCGTAGTACAGCGTCGGAGTGTACGCGATCGGCGGGTTGCCGTTCGCGTAGAAGGTCGGGTTGCCCTGGGGCCGGTCTTTGAACATGCCAAAGCCGCCCCGCAGCGCCGTGCGGCCGTTGCCGAACAGATCGTAGGCGAACCCGAAACGGGGCCCGAACGCCAGCCAAGAGGTGGTGTACAGGCCCGGAGGATACCCGTCCCTGCCGCCCACTTTCATGCCGTTGGCAGGCTCCCCTGAACCCGGCACGAATTGCCCGATGAGCGGCACGGGAGCGAAGTTGCCGGTCAGCGGGTCCATGGCGACTCGCCGGCCGGAGGGATCGCGCGCGGGAACGTAGAGCGCGGGAGCCTTGGCGCGGCTGTAATAGCTCGGATCAAACGTGCTGATCGTGCGATTCAGATCCTCCATCGGGGGCAGATGGTAGAACCTCATACCGACATCGAGCGTCAGCCGCTTGTTCACGCGCCAGTTGTCTTGCACGTACCACTCGAAATTCCAGAACCACCAGTCGCCGTCCACGCGAGCCGTGGCCTCGGAATAGGACTGGAAATTCCCGAGCAGCGCGTTGGCGAAGCTGTGGTTGGAATCGAACGGGTTGTTGGTGTCACGGGAGAAGTTGAAGGCTCCGCGGTAGTTGCCGCCTCCGACCTGAAACTTGCCGGTGCGCTCGAGATAGATGCCCGCCTTGAGCTGGTGCGAGCCTTTCACCTTGCTTACGTTGGCGACGAAGCTGTAAATATCGTTCCAGTTCTGATACGGGACGTTCCCCAGGCCCGAGTTCGGAGCATTGGCCGGCTGGCCGCCGAACTGCACGTTGGGAATGTAGCTGGCGGCGCGGGCCGGCAGGTACTTGGTCATGCCCGACTGCGAGTCCGCAAACCACTGGGGCGGGTTCCCCATCTTGGCCCGGTCCACTTTGTCCGTCTCCAGCGGGTCGAAGTACAGATTGTTACGGCTCTTGCCGAAGATGAACTCCGTAACCAGCGTAGGCGAGGCGGTGTAGGTGACGTGCGCCACGTGGCCCTTTCCAGGCTGCCCGAAGCGCACGGGAGTCAGCAGAAAGTTCATGCCTCCGTTGACCCACAGGCCGTACGGGGTGTCTTGCTCGTCCTTGTCCTTGATAAAGCGCCAGTAAACCCTCAAGGAGGAGGCCGGATTGGCATCAATCCGGATCACGTCCTGGCGCTTCGGGTAGGCGCCGCTGTAAGCGGAACGGTGGTTCCAGCGGTAACGGTTGTTCGGATCCGGATCCGTATAGTTGGGCATCGGGTAGAAATTCAGGATCGCCTGTCCCAGCTTGTTGATCCGGCTCTGCGGAATGACATTGCCGGGGAAAGGCTGACCCGTGAGGGGGTCCCGTACGGTGATCAACGCGCCGTTGACGTCGAAGCTCTGGGAGAAATCCCCGCGACGCTCGAGCTCCGTAGGCATGTTCACGAAGCGAGTGCCGTAGTCCCGCCGCATGCCCACGTACTCTTGCGAAAAGAAGAAAAACAGCTTGTCGCGGTCCGTGTTGAACGTTTTCGGGATAAAGACCGGGCCCCCGATCGAGTAGCCGCTGATGCGATAACGGTAAGGCGACTTCGGTGTTCCCGTACGATTGTTGAAGAAGTTGTTGGCGTTCAGGCTCTCATGCCGGTAAAAGTTGTAAGCCGTACCGTGAAAGTCTCGGGTGCCGGACTTGGTGATGACCGTGATCACCCCGCCGCCGTTTCTGCCGAATTCCGCCTGATAATTGGAGGTCATAATCTTGATCTCCGCGATCGCGTCCATATTGGGCTGGAAGTGCACTGTGGAGTTGGAGCCCGTGTCGAGATCTGTGATGCCGTCAATCGTCAGGTTCTTCTGGTTTTCGCGGTTGCCATTGATGAAGGTGCCGCGGATCGAGTCCGGCGACAACGTTTCCCGGCGCTGGGAGAAGTTATCCACCACTCCCGGCACGGTGAGGAGGAACCCGAAAAAGTCACGGCCCTTGATCGCGATGTTCTGAATCTGCTGCTCGGTGATGATACCGGATTTCTCGGCGCTGGCAAGCTGAATCGCCGCCGCCTCAGCCGTTACGCTCACGCTTTCGCGAACTTCACCCACTTCGAGCGTGAGCGTTCCGAGCGTGCGGATCTCGCTGGCGGTCACGATGATGTTGCGCGTTTCCAGGACCTTGAAGCCGGCCGCCTTGACGGTGAGCGTATACGTACCGGTCAGCACGTTGGGAAACACCACCGATCCGTCGGGGCCCGAAGTGGCGCTGATCGCCGCCCCGGTGGCCTGATTGGTGAGTGTGCATGCCGCTCCGGGGACGGCCGCCCCCGTCGGGTCCGTGATCACCGCTTTCACAGAGCTGGAGATGGTCTGCGCGGCCGCCAGGGCCGGCAGAAGCAGACATACAAGAAGTAGCAATCGAGCTTTCATAAAAACCTCTTCTCTCCCGGCAGCCGAGGATACGCTGCCAAATTCGGAGTTTCGGGACCGATACTAACCTCTCAGCCGCATACTAGGCTGCAACCCTGGAGGTGTCAATACTGTAAACAGATTAACGGCTCGGTCTGGAGCCCGACCGGCTCGCCGCAGTGAGCGCCGCAAGTGTGGCTTCCGCCGCCGCCTGCCAGGAGAACATCCGGGCGCGCTCTGGTCCGGCGGCTGCCAGGCGTGCGCGCAGAGCCTCATCCGATACGACACGCTCGAGAGCCGCCAGCATGGCCTCCTCGTCGCGAGGGTCAAACAGCAGCGCGGCGCCTCCCGCCAGCCACCGCAGGGGTTCGATATCGGAACAGGCCGTCGGGATGCCAGCGGCAAGGGCCTCCAGCACCGGCAACCCGAAGCCTTCAAACAGGGAGGGATAGATGCAGGCGGCGGCCCGCCGGTACAACTCGTACAGCTCCTCTCTGGGGATCCATCCGGCGAGGCGAACGCAACCAGTCAGTCCTGCCGCGCCGGCGGCCCGTTCGACTTCGTTTGCGTGGAAACCGCGAAGGCCGGCAAGCACCAAGCGGTACTCCGGACGCCGCGCCCGGAAGCGGGCAAAGACGCGCACCAGACGGTCCAGGTTCTTGTGGGGATGCAGCGTCGAAACGGCCAGCACCAGCGGCTCGGGTGGCGAGCTCCGGCGCTCGGCGCCGATCGCGAGAAACCGCTCCTCCACTCCGTGCGGGATCACATGGATTTTTTTCTGCGGCGTTTGGTAGTAATGCGCCAAATCGGCGGCCGTGGCGGCGGACACCGCTACGAGTGCAGTGGACCGCCGTGCCGCCGCCCAGAGCAGCAGCCTCCAGAAGGGCAGGTCGAACCAGCGGAAGTACTCGGGGTGTCGCTTGTGCTGCAGATCATGAAATACGGTCACCTGCGGGGAGGGGGCCAGCACCGGGGCAGTGAATCCGGGATTGAATAGCACGTCCAGGCGGCGCCGGCGTACCTGCCAGGGCAGTGCGACCTGCTCCCACAAGATCCGCGCCGGCCGGAACCGCGCCCGCACCGGCTGCCTGAGGATATGGAAATTCGCCTGCGGCGGTGCCAGATCGTCGCCGGTCTCCCGATTGACAAATACGAAGTATTCATTTTCCCGGTCCGTGCGGCCGAGCGCCGCCAGCAGGTTCCGCAAATAGATCTCCGTCCCGCCGACACCGCCCGGAATGAGATAGAGCGCGTTGACCCCGATGCGCAGCGGCGCCATACCCTACCGCGGCGCGAGTGGGCCAAGGCGGAGCAGAGCTGCGCGTGCCGCCTCGTTGTGCGGGTTCAGCTCGACAGCCTTCCGGTACTCCTGCGCCGCCTTCTCCAACTCGCCGGCGACTGCGTAGACATGGCCCCGGTAGAAGTAAGTCATGTCGTAGCGGGGATCGAGCTTCTCCGCCTGTTCGAGGGCGCGCAAGGCTTCTTCGCGCCGGCCGAGTTTGCCGTGGATCATCCCGATCTGTGTATAGATGTGGGCGGTAGGCTCCAGCCGGGCGGCCTGCTCGAGCTTTGCGAGCGCCGCCTGGGGGTTTCCGGCACAGTCCTCCGCCAATCCCCAGTCGGCCAGAAGGCTCGCGTCCGGTTTGCCCAGGCGGGCGGCTTCGGCGAAGTGACGCAGCGCGTCCTGACAGCGTCTTTCGACGTAGTAGGCCACCGCCAGATGAAAATGTGCGCGCGCGTTGGACGGGGACTTGGCCACGGAGTCCTCCCAAAGAGCCACCTCGCTGCTCCACACGCGGGCGCGCTGGTGCGTGGCGATCGCAAGCGCAAGCAGCAGGCCGCCCATGACGGCGGCAGCAACGCCGCGGCTTGCCTTGGTCCGGCGAGCGAATTCCAGCACAACAAACAGCAAGCCGATGAAGGGCAGATAAAGCCTTCGCTCCGCCACGGCGTCACGAATCGGCACCACCGACGACGTGGGCGCGAACAAAATCAAAGCGACGATCGTTCCGTACCAGGCAAGCGGATAGCGGCGGCGGAAATAGAAGGCCGCACCGGCGGCGGCCACAAGGCCGGCTAATCCGAAGAGGGCGCCGTGCTCGAAGGGGGTCCGGGAGATGGGATAGGCCCAGTCCACGTTCTGGCCCGCCGGCAACACGAACAACCGCACGTACACCCACAGAGCCCGCCATTGGGTGAAGAAATAGTGGTGCCAGGGCAAGTCTCGCATGCCGAATCCCGCCGTCTGGGCGGAGGCGAGCACTTTCCAGACGAACCAAAGACCGGCCGCCCCGAGAAGCGCCAGCAGCGAATACAGGCGCCAGTTCCTGGCGATGGCCCGCCGGCCGCCCCAGAGCCAGTCGGTCGCCACCATCAGCGCTGGTAAAACCACAGTGTGCTCTTTGGTCGAAGCCGCGGCGCCGTAAAGCAGCGTGATGCTGAGCGCCGCCGGCCAGGAAATCGCCGGCTCGCGGCGATACAGGAAGAGCGCAAAAGCGCCCAGGAAAAACAGCACACTCAAGGTCTCCGACCGGCTGGCGACGTAGGCCACGGATTCGGTCTGCACCGGGTGCAGCAGGAACACGCCGGCGGCGAACGCGGCGAGAAGTTCGCGCCGTCCCTGGTCCGTCGGTTGCGCCATCGCCAGGACCTTGCGCGCGATGAAGAACACCAGCACCGCACACGCCGCGTGAAACAGCAGGTTGAACAGATGGTAGGTGTACGGCTCCAGCCGCGACATCCGGTAGTTGACCCAGAAGCTCAACATCAGCAACGGGCGCACGCCGGAAATGACGGTGCGCAGCGGTTTTTCGGCGAAGTCGTATGAGTAAAAGGGCAGGTACTGGTCGTCGAAGACAAACGGACCGTTCAGGGCCGGACCGTACGCCTGAAGCGCCACCACCACTGCCAGCGCCGTACCGGCCGCGACGTGCCAGGCCCGGAGGGCGAATGTTTGCGCCGCCGGTTTAGCCGGCAGCTTGGCCTTGCCGGGTTTCATGGCCGCCATGGAGGTGGTATTCCAGGATCGCCACGCGTTGCGCCAGGGCGATGTTGGCGTCCTTCAGATCCGAAATCACCACGGAAAAGCGGTAAAACACGATCAGGAACAGGCACCCGACCACGAAGATCAACGCCAGCGGCGGATCTGCGATGCCGGTGAAGGCCGCGATCTGATCCAACGCCCAGCGCGAGCGGGAAAGGGCCAGCAGGGCAAACGCCGCACCCAGCCAGCTCACCGAATATTCGACCCGGATGTGGGCGCGGCGGACCGAGCGCAACACCAGCAGGATCAGCAGCAGGCTGAATCCCGTCATGAAATTCATCAACCGATCCATGGCTATCTCTTCCACAGCCGGCGCTCCAGTTTGAGGATATTGACGAAAACGCCGAGCAGCACGTGCACGATATAGTAAAGCGACTTTACGGCCGTGATGGTGCTTCTTCCGCCCAACCTCGGCCGCATCCGGCAGGGGACCTCGACAAAATCGAAGCGGCGCCGCTGGAGCACCACCAGGGCCTCGATCTCTGGATACTCCAGCGGAAAACTTCTGCTGAACACCTCGAGCGCGGCCCGGTTGACCCCCACGAATCCCGAAGTGGGATCTCTCACGCTCTTGCCCAGAATCGGACGCAGCACCAGCCGGAAAAACCGTGTACCCAGCAGGCGCACCAGACTGGTGCGGTGCGCGTCGCCGTCCAGATATCGCGATCCGATGACCATCTGCCGCCCGGAGCTCCGCAGGGTCTCATAGAGCCGCGGAATGTCCCGCGGATCGTGCTGGCCGTCGCCATCCACGCGAATCACGTATTGGTAGCCGAGCTCATAAGCCAGTTTGTAGCCGGCCTGGACGGCGCCTCCCAGCCCCAGATGATGCGGCAGCGACAGCACGGCCGCACCGGCCTGGCGGGCGATCCGGGGAGTTCCGTCCGTCGAGCAATCGTCAATGACGACCACAGGCACCCCGGGCGCCGTCTCGCGAATCTCGCGGACAACCTGACCGATGGCCGCCTCCTCGTTGAAGGCCGGCACAATGATCAACAGAGAATCTTGAGGCGTCGGGTTCATAGCGCCGCCACCTCACGCAGGCTGATCGCGTGGTTCGCCAGAAGTTGCGCGAACTCGCGAGCCGGGATTCGTGCTGCCCGCCGGACGGCGCAGCGCTTGCGCCAGAGGGAGGGTGCGCGCAGTGCGGCACACGCATGCGCGCGCAGCACGAACCACACCAGACGCCAGGCTGCATGCCCCTCGGCGCGGTACGCGGCCGCCGCTCCCTGACCTCGCAGGAGGGAAACCACGTGCCAGCCGTATCGGACGGGCGCCGCCGCCAGTGCACGCAGCAAAAGGCGGGGCGGAAAATTCTTGGCGACCACATACAGGCGGTTGCGCTCCACCAGGTACGCTTTGAGCGGCGAAGCCCTTCCCGACGTGTGCGAGTAGCGGTGTTCCACAATTGCCTGTGGAACATAGAGGCACTTCCAGCCCGCCCAGCGTGCACGCAACCCCAGGTCCGTGTCTTCCGAATACAGGAAAAAGTCTTCGTCGAAGCCCCCGATCTGTTCGATCATGGCTCTCCGGTACAGCGCGGCGCAGGCACTGGGACAGAGCACCTCTTCTTCGCGGTCGAATTCCCGGGCCGGCCGCCCGTGCCCGCGCTGCTTGCTGCTGCCATCCGCCGCCACCAGCATTCCCGCCGAATCCAGAAGGTCCGTGCGGGCCAGCCGGATCTGGGGCGCGCACATCCCTGCATCGGGACGCCGTTCGATGGCCTCGACCAGCCGGCCGAGCCAGTCCGGATGGGCCACGGTGTCATCGTTGAGCACGGCGACGAGCGGAGCCCCGGAAGTGCTCCACCCGCGGTTGACCGCCGCACCGAATCCTTCGTTCGAACGATTCGCGATGAGGCGGACTCCGGCTGCGGCTGCCGCCGCGCGGCTTCGCCCCTCCCCGCTGTTGTCCACCACCACCACCTCGAAATCCCGGTAGGTCTGCGAGGCCAGCGACTTCAGGCACTCCTCAAGAGCCGCGTCCGCCGCCAGCGTCGGCACGACCACGGTGACTTGGGGACCGGACAAGTCTCGATTGTCAAATTTCGGCCCCGGGGTACGCAAGTCCGGACTCTGTGGGTGCCGGTGTGAGGACAGCGCTCGGAGCCTGTCGCTCGAGTCTGGATGACTTACAGCGTCGAGGCGAGTGGCGGGCGGATGCGTGTCTTGACGGCGGTACTCAGCGGTTCATCAAATACAGCATCAGGAAGAAGACGCCCGTGAAGACCAGGCTCGTGATGGCCACGATCACGATGTCGGCACTCAATGTGGAGACACGGCGCTCCGGGGTACTCGCCTGGGAGCCCACCGGCGCAGCAGCGGGTTCCGGAGCAGGTGCGGGAAGGTCATGGCCACGCTGTGAGGGAGGCTCGCTGTCCACAACCGGGCAGCTCTCCGACGCGGTGACGGCGTCATTCAGAACGCCGTCGAACACATGCAGGCGGCTGGCAATCAACTGCTTCCAGTAAGCAGGATCGAGGGAGAAACGCTCGCGCGCGGCGAGGGGCAACAGCTCGCGAAGCCGTTCGAGCGGCAAGGCGTTCGGATTGGGGACAGCCCAGAAGCCCAACGTGTCTGCCATCTGGCAGGAAACCCACAACAGCAGATCAGACCCGGCGCCTTCATTGGGCGCTTCGTGGTGCCGGCGTGCCGCCTGTTGGATCTCCACCGGAAGGCCCCAGCGCTGGGCGAGAATCTCTCCGGCTTCGCAGTGGTCGAGGCCGAATGCCTGCCTCTCCAGTTCCAGGGCGTCCCCGCCGCCGTCCAGCTGCTGCAGCAATTCCACGTACTTCTCCGGGTGGGCTACGAGCAAGCCCAGCCTCCCGATGTCGTGCAGCAGGCCGGCCGTGTAGGCCGTATCTTCCGGCTGGGACACCAGGCGCGCCAGCTCCGCGTTGAGCAAGGCACAGGCCAGACTGTGCAGCCAGCAGCGGTGCAACTCTTTGATCCGAAGCGCAGAGCGGAGATAGTGACTGGTGGCCGCGGTCATGGCCAGATTGTGCACCCGGCGCAAGCCCAGCACGACCAGCGCGTGCTGCACGCTGTCAATTCGTGCCGTCATTCCGAACAACGGGGAGTTGGCCAGCCGCAGAAGCTGCGCCGACAGGGCCGTATCCGCCGTAATCAATTCGACCAGCTGCCGGACGTCCACTTCCTCGTTCGAGGCCAAGTCCAGCACCCGCAGAACAATGGGCGGAAAGGCCGGAATCTTGGACAAGGACGGAAGGTCTTTGCCCACAACCTCCGGAGGCTGTCCGGACACGCTCATTCTCCTGTTGCAAAGATCGGGTGTCCCCGCGGAACCTTTAGACTCTGAGGGGGGTCCCCCGGCCCCACTTGCCGTGCGCGTGCTCAGGGGATCACCTCAGGGAGGCCGTATGCTTGCGGCGATGCTGGCGCCCCGGCGCTTCGCTGGACGGTCCGGTCTCGCCGCTCGCGCGGCTACTCCCCCACCACTGTCACGGTCACTTCGCGCTCGCGGCCGCGATTGTCAAAATCGCACAGTACGATCTGCTGCCAGGTACCTGTACCCAGCTTGCCTTCGATGACGGGGAAACTCTTGGCTGTTCCCACGAGCGCGCTCCGCAGATGCGCGTATCCGTTGTCGTCTCCCCAGCGCGCATTGTGTGCGTAGTCGCTGGTGGCCGGCGCGACTTGCTCCAGCGCGCGCCGCAGGTCCGCCACGCAGCCGGGTTCGAACTCGAGTGTCGTGACGCCCAGCGTCGAACCCCGGCC
>DATLYE010000032.1:0-65144 GCA_035575135.1 Bryobacteraceae bacterium | reverse complement strand
AATGCTCAAGCAGGAGGAGGCGGCCGACATCAAGCGGGACACGCGCACCAACACGGTGGACATCACCCTGAAGGTGAAGGAGCGGGGCAAGAACTCGGTGGGGCTGCAAGGGGGCGTTTCGGGCATCGCCGGCAGCTTCATCGGATTCAATTATTCGACGAACAACTTCCTGGGGCTGGGGGAAACCTTAAGTCTGGACTTGCAGCTTGGCGATCGCATCCGGGGCATTTCCTTCGGCTTCACCGAGCCTTACTTCCTGGACCGGCCGATCCAGCTCGGCTTCACCATTCACACCCAGCGCTTCAACTTCGATCAGGGGCGGGAAGTCTCCCTGCTTTCGGGACGGAATCTGCTTCCGTTTTTCGAAGCGCTCGGCAGAGATAATCTTCAGAGCTATATCTCCACAGGCAGCGGCTTTACGATATTTGCCAGCTATCCGTTAAGACGCACCTTTGCCCGCGTAGGAATAACCTACGGATACGACAGCACGAACATAAAGGTACTGAGCACAGCCTCTCGCCAATTTTTCGAATTTGTCAATTTCCGGGGATTTGCAGGTCCCAACACACTGGAAGGCATCAAGACCAGCCGGATCATTCCCTCATTTCAGTATAACACTATTGATCATCCGATAACACCGACCCGCGGTAAGAGTCTGTTTATCTCGACGTCACTGGCCGGCGGATTTCTGGGTGGCAACGTAAAAGCGATTCAGCCTACGGTGGAGGCGAAGTATTTCCGGGCAGGTCTCGGGCGGCGGCATGTCATTGGCCTCCGGGGTACGTTCTCCTTCGTCACCGGGTATGGGGGAAAGGTGGCGCCGCCCTTCAACCGTTTCTTTATTGGGGGAGAGCAGGACATTCGTGGCTTTGACAGTCTTACGGTCAGTCCGCTGGCTTTCATTCCCAGCGAGGCGACGATCAACGTTCTCAACGACGACGGTTCGGCGCGGCTGCAAAAGACGATCGTAAACGGACAGGAACAATTCCTCCCTGTCACGCTTACGGTTCCCGTTTATCAGCTCGTGTTTCCTGGTGGCGACACCCAGGCCGTCGGGAATTTCGAGTACCGCATTCCGATCGTGGGTCCGGTCACGCTAGCGGCCTTCTTTGACGTGGGCTTCAACAAGATCCTGCGCCGTAACCAACTCAGGCTCACCGACGAGCGCGTGGAGCAGTTGAATGCCGCCTTCCCCCAGGCAGGCTTCACGGCAAAGCCTCTGATCGCCTCGGGGACCGAGAAGATCCGGGCTTCCACAGGATGGGAATTGCAGGTCCTTATGCCCGTCGTCAACGCTCCGTTCCGGCTCTATTGGGCCTATAACCCTTCTGTAGCTGGCGTGTTCCTCCAGCCCCCCGTCGTGTTGGACCGCTCTGCCTTCCCCAATCAGGCTACGTTCCTCAATGCTGTTTCCAGCTTCGGTCGCGGCGTGCCGTTTTTCGAACCCCGGACAACATTCCGCTTCTCGATCGGCCGAACGTTTTAGTCTGAGTGATAAAGTCGGTTGCCTCTGTGCAACCAAAGCGGGCGTGATGACGGCAGCGGGGGCTGGTTGGCTGACCTCGATCGCTTGCGGCCGCAGCGGGGACTAGCGTCCATGGCCTGCCGCGCCGGTGGCCACCCGGTCGGCCAGATCTTACAAGGAGCAGACGGAAGTGTCTCAGCCGAGGCTACCACCGCTGCCGGTTACAACTTGTTTTAAGACTCCTACATTGCCATGCCACGAGGCATCGTCTTGATCTGTTCCGGGGTCTTGCCGGGGATAGCCCCGTCACCGGCGTGCCATCCGCCCTTACACTCATTACACACGGGCATGTCCTTTGCTGCATTCATCCCACATGGGCACTGGCCCATTTTCAGAGCGCAATAATCGCACGGGTGGCGGAGACAGCAGGTGTATTTGCCCTCCTTGATCGCCTGCGCCTTCTGCTTCTGAATAGAGTCGTCGGCCCGCTTCATGGCCTTGGGGCGGTTCATCATCATCTGCTTCATCATCTCCATCTGCTCGGACATCCCGCCCGTTTGGGCGAGACCCCAGCCGAGTGCCCCGACGCCGATGATGCCGGCGAGCGCAATGAGAGGGGTTCGCAAGATCTTCCTGGCGGTCATAGTGATCCTCCTTCCGATGGTCTATTCGTTCTTAAGCGCCGTCTGGTTATTCGACAGCCGAAGGAAGTTCCGGGCCGAGAAGCCACGTTGGGCCAGCAGGCTCTTGCTGCGTGAACATCGAACGCAACGCCATCCACGGCTCCGACGCCCCCGACACCGCCGAACGCGAACTCCGGTTCTTCTTCAGCACGTCGGAACTGGTCTGAGGAGGCGCCTCAGGCGACGACCACAGCGCCCTCGAGCAGCCCTTTGAGGTCGCGAATCCCGACACCGGGGCCGGTCGGGACGCTCATCTTGCCGTCTTTGACCGTGATGGGCGGATCGAACCAGCTTCCGTAGCGCTCGGTTCCCAGCTTGTACTCTTGATAGGCGCCCGGATCGCGGATGCACGAGGCGAAATGGAGCATGTAGACGAAACCGAAGCCGCCGGAGATGTGCGCGGTGGTGGGCATCCCGGCCACCTCCGCCATCCGCGCCACCCGGATCGAACGGATCATGCCCCCGTAGTAGTGCAGATCGGGCTGCACGATGTCCACGCCTCGGTGCAGGATCATCCACCGGAACCGCCAGTGGCTGTATTCCTGCTCGCCGCCGGCCACAGGAATCGTCAGTGCGTCGGCCACCTCTTTGGTCTCCTCCAGATGATCGAACTCGCAGGGCTCCTCGAAATAGACGGCCTTGATCTCCTCAAGCATCCGGCCGATGCGGATCGCATGGGCCGCATCGTAGGAGCTGTTGGCATCCGCGTGGACGGCGATGGCGTCACCGAAACTCTTGCGCACCAGCGGGATCAGCCGTTCCGTGCGGCCGGGCATCGCGTCGGCATTGCGGCTCATGCGGCCTCCGATGCGAAATTTCAGAGCCCTGGCTCCGGATTTCGCGAGCAGCTCGCGCAGGTGCTCGATCTCCTGCTCCGGCGTCGTGTCCCGCCGGCCGCTGGCCACGTATATGGCGACCTCCCTGCGTTGGATGTCGCCGAGGAGCGCCCCCATAGGCTTCTTCACGATGCGGCCCAGCATATCCAGGATCGCGAACTCCACCCAGGCCTGCGGGCTCCAGAAGGCCAGCCCGTAGAGTTTGTAGTTATCCCGCCAGCGATAGAGTTCCCAGAGCAGATTCTCCAGATCGCGGGCGTCCTTTCCGATGAAAAACGGAATGATCAGCTGGTTGAGGATCGGGTGCAGATACTGTGCCCGCGGCGGATTGGTCACCGAAACTCCCTCGGCGCCGTCTCGCGAGCGCACATGAACAAAGTACTCGTTGCCTTTCCTGAGCAGGCGGATGGATTCGATGATCACCGGCGAGCTGAGGCCCTCCCGGCGCAAGACGGGCTGAGCAGCTGCCCGGTCCACTTCGAGCGCGCTTACAGCTCCCGCGCCCGGTGACGGGCCGCCGGAGGCGAGCAGCGCCGGCGCAGCAGCGCGGCGAAAGAACGAGCGGCGTGTCACGGACATGCTTTATGCTCTATCACAACGCCGGCCCGTGTGGAATCCCACTGCGTGAAAAAGTCCGGGAGCACTCCCCTCGAGCCCGATTGCAAACCGCACACGCCTCCCTCCCGGTTCCGAGCCGGCAGCCTGTCCGTCCGCTGGCGTTCCGGACCGGTTGACCCTGCGTGCCGCGGGCTCAGCTCTCGGAACGACCGGCTCCCGCCGCTCGGTGGCGTTGTTCCTTACGCGCCTCTCGCTCCAGCCGCCTGGCCTCGCGCTCCGCCTCGCGTACGGCCGAACGCACCTGCTCACCCGGCAGTTCCGGACGCAGCTGTTGGACGGCTTTGCCGAGGGAGAGATTCTCGGGCCCGGTCATGAGCGACTTCAAGTCCGCAAATGGGATGCCGAGGTTTTTCGACACCTGGAGCGCAGCAACGAACTGGCCCCAGTTGCGGAAGCCGGCCGCGGCCTCCTCGGCGGTGAGGCCCGGAGGAAGCAGCGGAGCCACCCGTCCGGCCAGCTCGGGATGGCGCTCGAGGTGCGAAGCCGCCGTCATCGAGCGCGGCGCCTCAGCCGCCTGCGCGCTTCTGGCCGGCCTCGCTTCCGATCCGGCCTGAGCCCTGCCGTGCGCGGGCCCGCGGGTAACCGTACCCCCGGGAGGCTGATGCCCCCCGCCCCGTCCCATTCCGCGCTGGGCCAAAGCCGGATTCGCCGCCAGAGCCAGCGCGAAAACGCCAAGCCAAATGGAACGCATGCTGCTGTCCATTTCCATCCTCCTTTCCCACGTTACAGCCTTTTTTGTTGCATCAGTGAGCCGACGTTGACTCCCACCCCGAAGAACACGGTGTCCAGGGCGTAGGTGGTGCTACGGCTGTAGCCTGTATGAAAATCCAGGCCTCCGAGCGGCCCGAACGAGATCCATAACGATCCGCCGCGGTCGCGAACGATTTCGGCCGGCCCCACGGTCCTCGGTGCGAACTCGAACACACCTCGTCCCCGCCGGCGCCCCGGAGCCGGCCCGGGCCTGGCAGCGCTGTTCGCCGGGATCACCCTGCTGATTACCGTTTGCTCTCCGGATGGCTGGATCGTGTACAAGAGCGCTCCGGCGCTCAGGCGCCGCGCCAGGCTGCAGCGCGCGCCGCCTTCCAGGCGCGTGACCCGCCCCTGCGAGATGAACGGCCGTACGAAGAAGGGCGTGTCCGAGATCGTGTTTGCCACCCCCACAGCGCCGAAAGGAGTCATGCGCCCGAAGGAGCGCTCGAAATGATTGTTCCAGTCCCAGGTCACCTTCCCTGTGCTCAGGCCTTTGTCTTCGTCTCCGGTTGGGGCGGTGACGGTCACCGCGCCGAGGTAGCTCACGAGGGAAGTCGAAATCGTGAGCCGCGCGGTCACGTGCACGTTGCCCACACCGGTTGCGCGCGGCAGGGCCGGACCGCCCGCAGAGGCTCCGCTTGGCCGGACGATGTAGCCGGGCAGGCCCACCTCCAGGGCGAAATGGCGGTTGAAGTTGTACCCGGCCGCGGCGTCGAGGCGGGCGATCCACCCCAGTTCATTCCGCGTTGCGTCCAGCCGCGGGTAGAAATAGAGGCCTCTCTCCTGCCCCGCGGCAGAACCGCAGAAAAGCAAAACAGCGCCGAGCTGTGGCTTCAGCCAGTGTAAGCGCACCTGGATGTCTCGCTCCTTAGAGTTCCATGCAAACAGGATGCCGAAGCAGGAGTTCTGGAAATGCTTTCCGTTAGCGCGCCGGCGCGGACGACCGCGGGAATAATTTACGCCATCCCTGCCGCGCCGCCGAGTGTTTGGCGGACTCGCTGGCGGAAGCTAGTGGGAGTCGAACCCACCCGCGACCCGGCAGACGGGACGCACACTGGTTTTGAAGACCAGGCCCGGCACCGGCCAGGACTAGCTTCCGAGACGATTCTAGCACCGCCCTCACTGGGCGCCGCGGGACAGCAGCATGGTCTTCAAGGTGTGAAAGATGATGTAGGCGTCGAGCGCCGGAGAGAGATTCTTGATGTAGTAAAGGTCGTACTCCAGCTTGCGGATGGCGTCTTCGACCGTGTCCCCGTACTTGTGGTTGATCTGCGCCCAGCCGGTAATACCGGGCTTCACGCAGTGGCGCTGGCGGTAGTACGGGATCTGTCGGGCCAGCACTTCCACAAACTCGGGGCGCTCAGGCCGCGGCCCCACCAGCGCCATGTCGCCGCGCAATACGTTGAAGAATTGCGGCAGCTCGTCCAGCCGCAGGCGGCGCAGCCACCGGCCGACCGGGGTCACGCGCGGGTCGTCGGGCGCGGTCCAGACCGGTCCGGTGTGCGCTTCCGCATCGTGATACATCGAGCGGAACTTGTACAGCACGAAGATGCGGCCGTTTCGTCCGACGCGCGACTGGCGGAACAGAACCGGGCCGCGGGAGCTGAGCTTGATCGCCACGGCCACCAGGATCATGATGGGGAGCGTCAGGATCGTCCCCACAATCGCCAGCAGCGATGAATACAAGCTTTGGAGCGCGACGCTGCCCGGACGCGGGCCGAGATCCGAAGAAAAGATCAGCCGCGCCGGCTGCAGCTCCGCCAGAGCGACTCGCCCGCAGATCGCTTCGAATGCGGAGGCGGCTTCCTCGATGCGGATCCCCGAAAACCGGAGCTGCATCAGCTCTTCAAGCGGCAGTAGGCCGCGGCGTTCCCGGACGCCCAAAACAATATGGTCCGGCCGTGTTTGTTCAACGAGTTCGAGCAGCCGCGGGCCGTTCACGTGTTCGTCCCCGTAGCAGCCGACCACGTTCAGGCCCAGTTGCGGCCGCTCCGCGATGTGCCGCGCGATTTCCGCCACCAGGCAGCTTGAGCCGAGCAGGAGCACCCGAACGCCCCCCATCGCCTCGAGCACTACGGAACTGTAAATCACACGCCAGCCGAAGAGCGTCGCCAGCGCCGCACCGCTGCCGCTCATCATCACCCAACGCGGGAGGATCCACTCGCTGCGGACGTAGCTCACCAGCGCCTGCGCCAGAAACGCGATCCCGAACACCTGCACGCACTGTTGCAGCAACACCACCTTGGATCGCACGCGCAAATCGGAGTACAGATCGTGAAAATAAAGCCCCGCCTGAATGGTCCCCACCACCAGGAGGATGCGTGCAAACCCGCGGTCGTAAATCAGATAGACCGCAGGATCCACGGCCAGCAGAAGGTAGCAGGCCGCGGCGTAGCAGGTCGCCAGAAGCCCCGCCTCGGAAACCAGCAGGATCACAACGCCGGACGGGATCAGATGGCGGAAGAGGCGGAACATCCGATTGGCTGATTCGGCGCAACAGCAGCGACAGTTTAGCTTATCACGGCCGCCCCGCCCCTGAGCAAAGGGCCGCTCAGCGGAGAATCACTTTGGTCAGACCGGCGTTGTCGGCCGCGTCGTAAACCCGGATGGTGATGACGTGTTCGCCGGGAGGGGGATTGGCCAGCCGCAGCCGGAACCTTTCCCGAGGTGAGTCTGTCACGCCGTCTTCGGCCGGAAGCGGAGTCCACGGACCGGCGTCGAGTGAATACTCGGCGCGGCGCAGCGGGCTGGCATCCAGAGCTTCCACCTCGATCTCGATGTCCATGCCGGCCCGCCGGGGCTTCCCGGCGTGCACTGCGGGCGGCGTGTTGTCCACCAGCACGGGCGGGCTCACCATCTCCGCCTGCCTGGCCGCCGCCGGAGGATTCACGGCCTGATCGGAGGCGACCACCCGGAAGAAATACCGGCCGTCGGCAAGGGCCTCGCGGTCAATCGAGGTGCTGTTGTCGGCGAGGTTGTCTTTGATCAGCTTCCATTCCCGCTCGTCCTCGCCGCGAAAATAGACGGCGTAGGTCAGGCGGTCGCCATCCGGGTCTTCCGCCTGCCAGCTGATCTGGAGCTGCCCGCCCGCTCCGCGCCCCACCGTCTGGGTCTGCGTTCCCGCGGAAGTGGCGGCGGGCGCTTCTCCCGTATCCGTGACGGTGATGCTGTAGGTGCCGGAGGCAGCCGGTGCACTGGCCGGCTTCGGCGCCGCTGCCGCGGATACGGCGCTCACCGTGATGCTTTTCAGCACCGGGGGCGTGTTCTGAGGCAGGTACGCCACGGTCACACTGCGGAGCACGGGGCTGGAGGAAGGTGTGCCGGAAAATTCCGCCCGCCACTGGATATAGCGCGCGTTGGGACTCGGGATCCGCGAGCCGCCGGGATCGGTCAGCGGTTCGGACCACTCGCTCCAGGTCCGGTCCGGCCGCGCGGAATTGCCGGTGCGCGTGCGCAACACGATTCGCGTATCCTGGCCCGTTTCCGCCCGCCAGCTGATCCGTCCCCAGCGCGCCACCGAACCCGCGTCGTGCACTGGCGACTCATATTGACCCGCGGTCGTGTACTCTCCGGCCAGACGGAAAATCTTCCCCACGTTGCCGGTGGCCGCCAAAACTCCGCCGGGTCCTGCGGCCAGCCGCGTGGCCTCGCTTTCGTTGGTCTCCGCCAGCAGCGTCACCTTGCGATCGCGCCCGAGCCGGTAAAGACGCCCGCGCCCGTCGGTCGAAAAGATCAGTTCCTCTCCGAGCGGCGCCACGTCATAGACGTTTTCCTCTTTCGAGGTCCACAGTGTTTCCACGGTCAGGTCCGGAGCGATGCGGAACAGCGCCGACTTTTCCACCCCGGTCAGGTCCACTACCGGGGCCGGTGCCGGAAGCGCTGTAACCGGCGAAGGCGACGGCTTGCCTGCCTCCGGCTTGGGCTTGATCTCCACGCCGCCCTGCGCGGCTTCTTCGGTCACGGTAACCGTGACTGCCGCCGAGGGAGCCCCGGGCATGACCTGCCCTCCGGAGGCGCTGGGAGGCACCGCCGGAGTCCGGCGCATTGTGGCTCCCCCGAGGGCGGCCGCATACAGCGCACCGTCGGCGCCCAGCGACACGGAGCGAATCTCGGGGAGATTGGCGTCGTAGAGGACGAAGCCCTTGTCCTTCCCGCTGATGCGATAGAGGATGCCATTCGGGTCCGTGCCCGCCAACAGGTTCCCTTGCGCATCCCAGCCCAGACAGGTGACATGAATCTGCCCCGTCTCGTAATACACCTCCCCTTTCCCCGAGGGCTCCACACGAAAGATCTTGCCTTGGTCCCCCGTGCCCACGTACAGCGCGCCGCTGCGGTCGAACGCCAGCGCCCAGATGTAAGCGGCGCCGGGCGAGAAAAACTCCGAGGCCTCTCCGCGAGCATTGATCCGGTAGACCTTCCCGTTGGGCGAGGTTCCTGCGTACAGCACTCCGTCCGGACCCAGCGCCAGAGCAAACACCTCAGGCTGTTCCGCCGTCCACAGCAACGTGCTTCGTCCCGAAGGGTCCACGCGGAACACCCGGCCGCCGTGGCCCGTGCCCGCATAGATCGTTCCGTCAGGAGCTCGCACCAGGCTCCAAATCACCGGCTGGTCGGAGGCAAGAACCGTCTCCAGCCGCGGCGCCAGCATCAGTTCCCCGTCCCGGCTCAGGGAGACTCCGGTGAATCTGCCGCGGAGAAACTCCTGGTAACCGCTCATCTCCCACGTGGCCGTTCCGGCGGCCCAGGCCAGCGCCGCCGCCCCCGCCCACAACGTGATCTGCCGCTTCATTCCTTCACTTCCACCTGAACCGTCTTCGAGCCGGAAATCACCACGTCGCCGGCGCTGATCTCGAGCTCAGCGACTTTGGATCCGGCGCCCGCTCCGCCCAGCCCCAGCGCCGTCTGGCCCCGCGCCAGAATCTGCGCCAAAGAAGGCGGCGGTGACGGAAATTCCTCCCCGCCGGCCTGATAGGAGGGTTGAGGCCGCCACACGCGCACGTAGGCTTTCGTGTTCGCCCGGAGCGAGTTCAAAAACTGGAGCAACTGCGCGGCCGAACGCGGGGCGCCGCCCAGTAACTGCCGGTACTCCGAGAGGTTGGTGGTGGCGCCGTCCGCCACGGTGAAATACAGTGGTCCTTCCGGCATCCCGACCGGGACCCGGTAGCTGGTCTTGCGCGTCAGCTCCAGCCCGCTGCCGGATACCAGGCTCACCGTGACCTCCACCTCTTCACCCGGCCGCACCTGTCGCGGCCGAACCCACACCTGATCAATCTGCATCTGCTTTTTCTGGTCGTAGGCGTCCAGCTCCAGCCGCACCTCTTTCAGCTCCAGCGTGTCCGCCGTCTGAAGCGCGTAGGCCAGAGGTACCACGGTTGCCAGCGAGACCTGCTGCGGGAGGCTGAATTCGCCCGCGTACATGTTGTTGAGCCGCAGCGGCTCGTTACCGTTGTGAAACCGGATCTCACCGGCGACACCGATCGTGGCGCTCCCAAACATCCGTTCGGTGGCGTCAATCGCCGAGTAGACCACCATCTGCAACAGAAACGGCGCCAGGAACCGGTCCCGCACCATCTCCATTCGATACCGCGATTCGGCGGAAATGCCGCCGGCGGTCCGCCGGCGCACCTCGATCGAAACCGGAACCATGGAAGCCCGCCGGCCAAGGAGTCCCGCCACCGCCGTGCTGCGATCCTCCGTGATCGTGCCCATCCACTCGCGCGCCGCGGAAATCTTGAACGAACTGGCCAGGTTGGGCAGTACGGTCAGCACCTCCGCCCGCGCGAACGGCAGTTCGGTGGCTCCGATAGAGAGAAACCGGTGGCCGAAGGCATAGATTTTGTCCCCTTCGATATGTGTCACCGTACCGTCCGCGCCCAGACTCATGTCCCCGGCGAGCAACTGGACAGTGATCATGGCGCCGGGCTGTAGCAGTGACGGGTCGCCCATTTCCGCAAGCCGGCTGGATCCGCCTGCGATGCCCTGCCGCGGCTCCAGTCCGAGCGCTCGCAACTGCGGCGCAAAGTACTCGATCGTCGCTTGCGTAAAGCCCCCGAAATGAACCGGAGTGGCGATCTCCACCAGCCGGCCTCCCGCCGCCAGCACCTCCTGCGGGCCTTCGAAAACCTTCGCCAGGTTACCGTCCCACATAGCGGCAGCGAGGCGGCGCGAAGGCTTGCCCGGGCCGGAAGCGCGCAGCAGTTCCTCGATCGGCCGGATGGCCGCCACAGGCTCCTTGGCGAAGGGAAAGGCCATCGCCACCGCGCCGAGCAGCTTCCCTTCGATGTACACAGGACTGCCGCTCATACCCTGGAGCACGCCCGCGTTGTCCAGCGGACCGCCGGACAGGCGTGCAAGCACGAGCGACTGCTTCGGGCCGACGTTCTCCAGTACGCCCAGAATCTCGACCTGAAACTCTTCAATCCGCGTCCCGGAAAAAACCGTCTTCCCGCTCCCTTTCAGCCCCGGGCGCACCGCCGCGAGCGGAAAGAACTCCGTGCCCGACAACAACGAGGCAGAAACGACCGCCACCAGCCAGATGCGCCCTCGCACACCCTCATTCTACGGCGTTCGCGCCTCCAGGGGGACTGGGCGACGCTTCCGAGCTCCGGCGGCCGCTGGAAGCGGGCCGACTCACCCCTCCCAGGCCATGGCCCAGAAATCGCGCTCGTGCTCCAGTGTCCGGTTGAAATATGACTGGGAAGACTCGTGGCGATAGCGGTCCACCAGACGGCCCAGCGATGCCACGTATGCGGCAAAGGCCGGATTCGACCAGCGCTCGATGAACTCCGCGTACGGTCCTTCCGGGCGCAGCGCGCTCCAGGCCGCCAGGTAAGCCGCCTCCACCCCGAACAGGATCGCCAGCAGCACCGGCAGGGGCTGCGACGTCGCAGCGCGCATCAGAAAATCGGTGTAGGCGCGACATGCCGGCAGCGGTTCGACCTCCAGGTCCAAGCCGAGTCTCGCCGCATGCCGCTCGAACCAGCTCAGCTCGTTGTCGAGCGCCCCCAGCCCCGAAACCAACGGACCGTGGCAGTCTCGGGGCGCCTTGGCCAGTGTCAGCGCCTGGTAGGCCATCAGCCCTTTGGCGAACAGATAGTCCTGCACGAGCCAGCGCCGGAACGCCTCTTCGGGCAGCTCGCCGGCCGCGGCAGCGTCCAGAAACCGTGCGGTCGTGCCCGCGCGCCACAGCTCTCCCGCCCCTTGAATCAGCCATCCTCCGGGGCCGCTAGCCAGGTTCTCCACATACCGTATTGTGAGCTGCTCAAAAGCGGCGGGTCAAAGATGCTACAATCCCGCTAACACGGATCACAGGCCTATGGGCACTATCGGCAGAATCTTCTGGCTGGCAACTCTGCTCGTTGCCGGCAGCTCTCTGGCCGCGGCCGAGGTGAAAGTGCTGCGCGGCTTCACGCTCATTGACGGCACCGGCAGGCCGCCGCTCGCGCCTGCCGCCCTCATTGTCGCTGACGGTCGCATTCGGTGGGTGGGGCCCGAATCCCAGCTGAAAGTCCCTGCCGGGGCCGAGGTCATCGAGCTGGGCGGAAAATTCGTCATGCCCGGCATCATCAACCTCCACGGGCACCTCGGCAATACCGTGGGCCTCGCGCAGGACCCGAAAAACTTCACGCGCGCCAACGTCGAAAACCAGCTCCGGATCTACGCCGCCTACGGAGTCACCTCCGTGGTAAGCATGGGTACCGATCAGGACCTGATCTTCCAGATCCGCGCCGAACAGCGCGCCGGCCGGCCCGCACTCACGCGCGTGTTCACCGCAGGCCGCGGCTTTACGGGCAAGGGCGGCTACCCGACGAGCGTGCCCGGAATGAAGGGCATCCCTTACGAAGTCGGTTCTCCCGCCGAGGCGGAGAAGGCCGTGGCCGAGCTGGCGAACCGCAAAGTGGACATCATCAAAATCTGGGTGGACGACCACCTGGGGCGCGAGCAGAAGATTCCGATGGAGCTGTGCCGCGCGATCATTGAAAGCGCCCACAAACGCGGCATCAAGGTGGCTGCGCATATCTTCTACCTCGAAGATGCGCGACGGCTGGTCGAAATGGGCTTGGACGGGCTGGCGCACAGTGTCCGCGACAAGGCCGTAGACGGCGCGCTGATCGCCGCGATGAAGAAGCGTGGCGCGTGGCAGGCTGCCCCAACCCTGACGCGCGAACTGTCCACGTTCGTTTATGCAGAAGACCATCCCTCTCTTGGGGACCCGTTTTTCACCCGCTCCGTTCCCGACACGATCATCCGGGAACTCCGCAATCCGGAGCGCCGTAAGCGCATTGCTTCCGATCCGGACTTCCCCAAATATCCCGCCTTCCTGAGGCAGGCCCAGGAGAACTTAAAGAAACTGGCGGACGCCGGAGTCAGATTCGCCTTCGGCACGGACACCGGCCCCCCGGCTCGCTTTCAGGGGTACTTCGAGCACTGGGAGATGGAGCTCATGGCGGAGGCGGGCCTGAAACCGGCCGACATCATCCGCGCGGCTACGGCGAACGCAGCGGAGTTTCTCGGTGTGGCGCGCGATCTGGGAACCTTGGAGACCGGCAAATGGGCAGACCTGATTGTGTTGTCGAAAAACCCGCTCGAAGACATCCGCAACACCCGCACGCTCGAAATGGTCTTCATCGCGGGCAACCGCGTCCTCTGATAGGTATCCGCCGGCGGGAGCTTCTGCTGGCGTCGCTGGCGCCACTGGCGCCAGCGGTCCGGGCAGCCCATCCGCGCTACCGCGTCGGCATTACGACCAACACCCGCGGCGGCTGGGAAAGCGACGTCTTTCTCTCTTTCCGCGAAGCGCGGGAGGCCGGCTATCGCTATGTGGAATCGTTTTTCCATTACTTCATCGATTACCTGGACCGTCCGGAGGATCTTAAGCGCGAAATCGAAAGGATCGGCGTCAATTTCGTCACCATCTCGAACGGCGGTCCGATGGAAATGCGCTTCGAGGACCCGGCACGGCACGAGAAAATTCTCGCCGAGCACGTGCGCCTGGCGAGGTTTATTGGGCACTTCGGCTGCACGCATCTCAAGATCAACTTGGGTCCGCGACGCCCGGAAGGGACAACCGGCGAGGACCTGCACCACATGGCCGAGGTCCTCGAGGAACTGGGCCGGCGCACCCGCACGCTGGGAATCCGGCTCGCCGTGCACGCTCACATGTGGAGTCAGTTTGAGAACCGCCGGGAGATCGAGTATGTGCTCGGCCACACCCGCCCGGAGCATGTCTGGTTTGTCCTCGACACCGGGCACATCACGCTGGCAGGTATGGATCCGGTGGCCTTGGCCCGCGAACTGGGGCACCGGATCGTTGAGTTCCACCTGAAAGACACTGCGCCGGAACACCGCGGAGGCGCCAAAAGGCGGATGGAACGGCCCGACATGATGAAGAATCCGCCCTTTTTCCCCCTGGGCCACGGAGGCGTGGACTTCGCCGCGCTGAAGGACCACCTGGACTCGATCGCCTGGACCGGCTGGCTCACCGTGGAACTCGACTCCTCCCCGTTCCGCCCCCCGAAGGAAAGCGCGCGAATCAGTCGGCGCTACCTGGAGCAGCAGCTCGGCATCCCTGTCGCATGGAAGCGTCAGCGTTTGCCCGAACCTTGGCCTTCGGCGTAACGTAGAACCTTACGGGGCGAAAGAATGCCGTTTTGCTGCCAGTGCGGGAATCCCACCCGGGAGACCGACGTCTACTGCCGCCAGTGCGGCGCCCCGCAGCCCCCCGGGAGCCGCGCGCCGGATGACGGGATCAGCCCGCGCACAGCCTCGATGTTGTGCTATCTCCCTGTGGTGGGATGGATCCCCGCCATCGTCGTGCTCGCCTCCCAGCGCTTCCGCGAGGACCGCACCGTCCGCTTCCACGCTTTCCAGGGCATCTACCTCTTTGTGGTCTGGCTCATCGTGGACTGGGTAATCAGCCCGCTGTATCAGTTCGCGCTCTCCCCCTTGCCCCACGGCATGTCCCATGCATTCTCGTTCCTCGGCGGTCTGCTTAAGGCGGCCCTGTTTGTCCTCTGGATCTTCATGCTCATCAAGACCAGTCAGGACCAGCTTTACAAACTGCCCATCGTGGGCGAACTGGCCGAGCGTTCCGTCGCCGAACAGCGTTGAGGCCGGCTCAAAACCCGGGGCGGATCCCAGTTCGGACAACACCACCCGCCTGCTCTTTCAACCTGCTCTTGCTCCTTGTCGGAGGGCCGCTTCGGCGCTATACTGGGCCTGTCTGGGAAACGGGGCGGAATCAGCCGTCCCGACCGGGGATGCGACCATCTCTGGCCCACGCCAACCGCGAACCAGCCTTCCGGGGTTGAGCTCGCCTGACCGGAATCGCCCGCCTTGCGCCGGCGCCGCGACTCCAAAGCAACAGGAGGATCGTTCACATGAGCGCACCGTTCGGAGGAACCGTTTGTGCAATTACGTTGCTGGCCTTTGCCGCCTTTTCCCCGCTCCAGGCACAGCAGCAAACGTGGTCCATGAACGCCACGATCATCGAAGCTTGCAGCTGTCCCATGTTCTGCCAGTGCTACTTCAACACCAAGCCCGCGTCTCACGGAGAGCATAGTGGAGGACACTTCTGCCGGTTCAACAACACATTCCGGGTGAACAAGGGCAAGTACGGGGCTACGGACCTGGCAGGTTTGAAATTCTGGGTGGCGGGTGATCTGGGCGGTGACTTTGCCCAAGGGCAGATGGACTGGGCCGTGCTGATCTTTGATCCGGCCGCTTCCAAGGGTCAGCGCGATGCTGTCGCTGCCATCCTGGCACACCTTTATCCCGTCAAGTGGCGGAGCTTTACCGTCGAAAAGGACGCCCCCATGGAATGGAGCTACACCAAAGATCGTGCTGTGGCGCGGCTGGGCGGAGGCAAGATCGCCGAGGTCGTCCTCAAGCGCTACCAGGGCATGAGCAACGAGCCCATCGTGATCCACAATCTGAGGTACTGGGGCGCTCCTCGCAACGACGGCTTCGTCTTGATGCCGAACGAGGTCAACGCGTACCGCTCCGGCCCGAAAGCATTCGAGTTCCGAAACACCAACGGTTTCATGATCACGGTGGACTTGAGCTCGGCCGACATCGCCCGGAAATAGCGCGCCTGCGCCGCGACTAAAGCGGAGCCGTCCGGACCACCAGTTCGCTTCCGAGCAACTCCTCGAGCAGCGGGGACTGGGGGTAGGGGTGTCCCTTATAACGGCGGAATCCTTCGCCGAACTCGAGCCCGGCCCGGCGGCCGCATTCGCGGGTCCAGCGTTCCATGGTCTCCAGGTAGTCGTCAATCCCGTGGTGCTTGAGCAGCCACTCGCGCTGGCTCTTATGGCGCGCGAGCATGAGCTTTTTTTCTTCCATCACCGATTCGACGTTGACCACGAAGTCCGGCCTCACCTCCCTGCCGTCCCGGTCCACGCCGCCCACCGGGTCCATGAAGTACAGGTGCGGAATCCGGTCGAGCGGCGGGGCCGGCTGGGGCGCGCCGGTCGTGTAGTTGCGGATCGGCGCGCCGAAACAGGCATCCCGCACGAGCGAACTGGTCGTCTCATGATCCACGAGGTAATCCACCGGTGAAGCCGTGAGCACCACGTCCGGGCGCGCTCGCCGCAGGATCTCCACGACGCGCCTCCGGGAGCCATCGTCCGTGTAAATCGAGAGATCCCGGAATTCCGCGCACCAGTACTCGGCTCCGATCAGCGCGGCTGCGTGCGCGGCTTCCTCGCGCCGGATCGCGGCGATCTGCTCCGGCCCGAGCTCGGCCGAACCGCAATCTCCCGGCGTCATGGTGACGATCAGCACGTGGTGGCCCCGCGCGGCAAGCAGCGCCAGGGTGCCGCCGGCCAGAATCTCCGCATCATCCGGATGCGCGTGAATGGAAAGGATACGTCTGGGCGTCATGATCCTCCGAAACGCTCGAGCAAACTCTGGCTCAGCTTGCGCGAATGATTGGTGGCCGTCTCAATCGCCGAGATCAGCATGGCCCGCAGCCCGTGGCGCTCGAGCTCGTGGATGGCGGAAATCGTCACGCCGCCCGGCGTGATCACCTGGTCCTTGAGAATGGCCGGGTGCACCATCGTCTCGCGCACCAGCTTGGCGGCGCCGAGCACCGTCTGCTCGGAAAGCCGCGTGGCGACTTCGTGCGAGAGGCCCATCTTGAGGCCTCCGGCGATCATGGCTTCGATGACCATGTAAATGTAGGCCGGTCCGCTGCCGGAAAGCGCCGTCACGGCGTGCAGCATCTCCTCTTCCACAAAACACACCACACCCACCGCGCGGAAGATCCCCTCCACCAGCTTGCGGTGGGCCGCCCCGGCGGCGGAGTTGGAGGCGACCGCCGTCGCTCCCTCGTCCACGACGACAGGGATGTTCGGCATGGCTCGGAACACGGCGATCCGCTTGCCGATCAGCTTCTCGATCAGCACGATGGGAACCGCGGCCGCCACGGAGATCAGCACCTGATCGCCCCGAAGCACATCCCGGATCTCCTCGACGACCCGCGGCAGGGTCGGCGGTTTGACCGACAGGATCACCACATCGGCCTGAGCCGCCGCCTCCCGGTTGCCTCCCGCCGTGACGGGGATGCCGTATTTCTGGGACACCTCCCGGGCTCGTTCCGGCGTGCGTACCGTGGCGGTCAGGTGCTTGCGATCCGTAACCCCGCCTTTGAGGATTCCGCCGATGAGGGCGGAGCCGATGTTGCCCGCGCCGAGAACGGCGATGCGCCGGAGTTCCGACATGCGGCTATTGTAACGGCTTGTCGGGTTCTCGCACGGCCGCCAGCAAGTCGGGGGTCAGCATCCAGCGAATCACCCATTCTCCCGCGTCGCTGCGGTCCAGTCGCACGAGGCCCCCCATCTGGAACTGGACCGCGGGTCGATCGGCGGCAAGCCCAAGCAGCCGCGAGACCAAACGACTCAGATGGGGCAGGTGGCCGACCACCATCAAGTTGGCGGTTTCCTGGGCGAGCCGCGCCGCCACGATGCCGGCGTCGTCGTTGGGACCCAGTCCCGCCGCCTCGCAGATGCCCGCCGCCGGGCGCAACGCCTGGGCCAGGAGCTCCGCTGTCTGTCGCGCACGTAGCTTTCCGCTATGTTCGATGCGCTCGATGTGCAGGTCGAGCGGCGCCAGGAACGCCGCAACGCGCTCCACGGTGCGGCGTCCCTCCTCAGTCAGGGGCCGCTGCGGATCCTCCGTTTCGGATTTGGCAGGACCGTGCTGCACCAGGTACAGTTCCATGGCGCTTCACTCGCTGATTCTACCCGGGCACGGCCCGCCACGGAGTCACCACAGCAGCTTCAGACCGAGCTGAATGTTCCGCATCGGCGCAATCAGGCTGGTAATGGCGCCCGGCCCGCCGGTGATGCCCGCCTGGGAGGGCCACCGCAACTGGCCGTCGCCGCCGCGTACGGGCTGGAAGCCGGCCTGCGTACTCAAATTACGGTTGGGCACGCCGAATTGTGGCGTATTGAAGAAATTGAAGAACTCGGCCCGGAACTGAAGCCTTGCGCTTTCGGCCAGCCGGAAGTTCTTGAAGACGGAAAAGTCCACATTCTTGAACCCCGGACCTTCCAGAATGCCGACGCCCGAGTTTCCGTAATGGCACGTCTCCGGAATCGCCGAATTCACGCAGCTCACCAGACGAAACGCGTCGGGATCGAACCATTTTTGCAAGGTACGCGTCTGGAGCTTGCCGCTGGCGACACGGTCGGGCCGCACCGGGCTGTTCGCCGTGTTGATGATGTTGCCCTGGCCCACCGTAAAGGGAAAGCCCGACCGAAGGGTAATGATGCCGTTGGCCTGCCAGCCGGCGAATACGGCGCCCGTCACTCCGCGGGAAAGAGCGGTCGGGGTGGGAACATCCCAGACGAAGCTCATCACGGCCACGTGTCGCGCGTCCCATCCTACGCGGCCTTTGTCCGCGGCACGGTTACGCGGGTTCTGGTAAGTGTTGGGGTTGATGCCGTCGCCCTCGTTGCGTCCGTAACCCTCCATGAGCGACTTCGAGAAGGTGTAGGCCAGGGTGTAGACAAGTCCGTGCGAGTATTCCTTCCGTAAGCTCACCTGCAGCCCGTTGTACCAGGCATTGGCGCCGCTGTCGAGAAACCGCAGGCGCGTCAGCGGGCGCAAAATCCCGTTGTCCACGATGAACTGGATGGGCCGCCGCGACTGCACGGTGTCCTGCGGCCCGGAAGGAATGAACGGATCCGGATTGTTCTTCTCCACGGTGTTGTCCAGATGCGTCGTCTTGTTGCCCACGTATCCCACCGTCAGCGTCGCCCGCCAGGGAAGGCGTCGCTGGATGTCCAGACTCCACTGCGTCACGTAAGGCTGGAAGTTGTCGGTGTTCAGCACGTTGGCATTCGTGGGCGAGGCCGGATTGACGGCGCCGAACGGGTTGGAAAAGCTGAACACCGTGGTGCCGGGAACCAGCACGCCGTTGCGCGCAGTGTTGGAGAACTGGGAGCTGCCGGACAGCGGCGGGTTCAGGTTGAGAATTGTGTAGTTGTTGAGTTGGTGAACGTTGTAGAAAATGCCAAAGCCGGAGCGCAGGACCCAGTCTTCGGTGATCCGCCACGCCAGCCCCAGGCGCGGCATGAACTGCGTTTTCTCCGGCTTGTAGAACTGATAGACCGTGCGGATCTGCGCCGGAACAAACTCAGGAGGATTGTTCAAGCCCTGACGCCACTCCGCGCTGCGCCAGAGACCGCGGATGTCCGTCGCCGGCGAGTTGTATTCCCACCGCAGGCCGAGGTTCAAGGTGAGCCTGCGCACGGGCTTCCAGTCATCCTGGAAATAGAGCGCGATGCGATTCTGCCGCACGTCCGTCAGCGGCAGGCCCTCGGGCGATTCCGTCGAGGACGGGATCCCGAGCAGGAACGCCGCAAAAGAGTTGCCCGCCAGATTGCCTGTGAAATTGAAGGCCCCCCGGGGCACGTTCGCCGCGCCGCGGAACAGCGAAACACGGCGGAAGTCGGCCCCGGTCTTCAGCGTGTGGGATCCGGTCACAATCGAGAGGTTGTCATTGATCTGAAACAGGGCATTCTGATCAAAGCCGTTGCCCCCGTCTCGCTCGGCGAGGCCCAGGAAGCCGGCGACGTTCATGCTCGGGATGCCCGCCTCGCGCCGGTTCAGAGGCCGATTGTTGTCGGTGAGGACGTTGAAGCCGAGGATCCCGATTCTTTCCAGGCTGAAGTCGGTGTTGGCGCGCGGGTTGAAGCTGTCATCGTCGGACTGCGTCCAGCCGAACCGCGCTTCGTTGATGACGGTGGGCGTGAAAATGTGCAGCCATTGTGTGGCCACGTTGTCGTTGCGCCCGACAACCAGGTAGCTGAAATTCGGGTTGGTCGTGACGCTGAACCAGCGCGGCGTGTTGGCGGCATAGCGGGCGAAGAAGCGGTCTTTTGAGGAAACCACGTGGTCAATTTTGACGAAGTACTGGTTGTCGTCGATCGAGTTCCGGCCGGGATTGCGGTGGTTGATCCCGGAGATCGGATCCGGCAGCGGGTTTTGGGCCCGGGGCCAGAAATCCAGAAGGGCGCGGGCGGCCGGGGCGATGCGGGAGGGAGGAATCACGTTTCCCGGAAAGGGCGTCGGGGCGTTCGGGTCCGAGAGCGGGTCAACGATCGTGATGGCGGGGAGGGGCTGTCCGGCGGCGTTGCGGCGGTTGAGCAGTCCGCTAAAATCGCCGCTTCGCAAATTGTCATCCGGCACGAGCGCGGTGAAAATGGTTCCCGGTTCCCGGCGGCGGCGACCTTCGTAATTGAACATGAAAAACGTCCGGTTGCGGCCGTTGTACAGCCCGGGGATCCACACCGGTCCGCCGGCCACGGCGCCAAACTGGTTTTGCCGCAGCGCGGTCTTCGGCACGCGTGGCGCCCCCGGCGGCGTGAAGAAATTCTGAAAGAATCCCTCCGCATCGAGTTTGTCGTTGCGCAGAAATTCGTACGCTGCGCCGTGGAACTCGTTGGTGCCGGAGCGCATCACCATGACCAGCTGCGCTCCCGAGTTGAATCCGTACTCGGCCGAGTAACTGCCGGTCAGTACTTTGACTTCCTCCATGGCCTCGGGGGAGGGAGAGAAGGGGACCGTGTTCACACGGGACTCGGTGGCCACGACGCCGTCCAGCGTGGCGTGCTGGTTGGTCTCGCGCTGGCCGTTGGCCACGATGGCAATGGTCTGGCCGGGGATGGGCACGCCGCCGCCCGCCCCGGACATACCGTCATAGCCGTGTCGTGAGCCGAACATCACGCCCGGGTTGAGGAGTGCAAAATTTCCGACATTGCGCCCGTTCATGGGCAGCTCTACGAGTCGCCGCTGTTCGACGATGCCGCCCACCGAGACTTCGTCCGTCCGCAGCGCAGGCGCCTCCGAGGTGACCGTGATGCGCTCGGAAATCGAGCCCACCTGGAGCTGGAAATCCACCCGCACTTTTTCGTTGATCTGGAGCCGGATGCCGCCGCGCGTCTCGGGCTTGAAGCCCTGAGCTTCCGCCGTGACCTCGTACTCGCCGACGTCCAGCAGGGGGATGGCGTAATCGCCCGTGGTCGTCGTCACCGTTTCCGTCACCACGCCGGTGCGGACGTTCCGGGCCGTCACCTTGGCCTGGGCGATCGAAGCCCCCGAGGGGTCCGTCACCGTACCCAGAATGGACGTCGAGGTCGTCTGTGCGAGCACCGGCAAGGTCAGGCCGCAAAGTGTCAGAACCCAGCGCATGGAAGTGCACCTCCGTTGTCGGCTCGCGGCCGCTCCAGGACCGCGATTGGTGGAATTGTAGTGCAACTTGCCACGAGCAAGCAAGCCAGGCGACGGGTTATGGGTCTGCGCCGTTGGGAGCGGCGCCCGCAACTTCGTCGGGCTACGGCCGTAGCCGCGCCTTCACGAGGAACGTACCACCCGGCTTCACGTGGTCGGCAAAATAGAGCGTGGCGTCGGCTGTAACTCCCACGAGCAAACCGAATTCCGGGGCCATAGGAAGCTCCGCCCCGGCCGGCTGGAACTCCGAATCCAGGATCACCAGGAAGGTCTGGCGCTTAGGCCGGGCCGCGCCGGTAAGTACCTGCGCCACAATGCGCCCGTCGGGCAACGCCGCCGCGTTGTACACCGTGTCGTACATGTGGAAATCACGGTTCCCGGACGCACCAGGCGGGGCGTTGATAAAGTTCGCCACTTGCGGCCGGTGTGCCGCCGCCACCTTTCCGTTCTCATCCAGGCACCAAAACTCGAACGGATTGGCAGGCACGTAAACCACCTGTTTGCGCCCCGGGTGCCAGAATAACGAACCCTGCACGGCGAAGTAATTGACCAGTTCACGGCCGGCCGGCACCTTGACTGGCGGCGAATCCAAGTAGGGCTCCTCCGGCAACTGGAACCGCCGCAAAAACACGTGCGCTGAGCCGGTGCGGGCCAAGCCCACGGCGTAGAGATGTCGGCCCACCACCAGAAGCCGTTCCATGCGGCCCGTGCTCGGAAAGGCCCGGTCGAACTTCAACTCCCCTTGCGGGCTCAGCGAATAGGTGCGCACAAAGGCCGCCTCGGGAGAATGAATGGAGAAATAAATCCGCTGTTGGTCGTCGCACGTGCCTCCCTCAACCCCCGCTAACTCCGGCAAGGTCTTGTGGTAGATGACCGCCTCCCGCGGCCCATCCACGAGAATGACTTCTCCGCGGCGCTCGGTGATCACCACAAGACCGCTGGGACACAGCCAGAGGCGAACCAATCCTTGCTGAGGAACCTCCGGGATAGCGGTGCGGCTGGTCAGGCGGAGCTGCCCTTGCTCACAAAGCGCAGTGACCGCCGCCGCCAGGAACAGTGCTGCGCACACCTCATAGTCACCTCCTGGTCGCTTTTTCCCCAATGCCGTGGTTGCCTTTCCCCCGCGGGCCTCGAGCCGCCGCAGGGCATTCCTCTGGCCAGGCTCGCTTGCCTCAACAGCTTCCATGGCACGGGGACAGGTCTCTTGCGCGATCAGGCGGCTCGAGAGATCCAACATCGGAATGCCGAGAATTCCGAAGGCTATCAACCGCCCCATCGGCTCATCCGACGCCCTCCGAACAAAACAAAATAATGCCATTCGGTCTTGTTGTCAAAGAAGGTTGGGCGACGCTGGAAGACGGCGGCGGATTGCTTTATAGTTAGTACGGTTATGAAAGACGGACTGACGCGCCGCACGGCCTTGAAGGCGGCCGGGCTGGCAGCCCTTCCCTCAGCCGCCCCCGCCCAGCAGGCGGGCACACGCACGCGCATTGCGGTCTCGACCTACTCCTACTGGCATTTCCGAGGGGAGAAACACCCCATAGAGAAAGTCATCGAAGACGCCGCGCGGCTCGGCTTCGATGGCGTGGA
This sequence comes from Bryobacteraceae bacterium, assembly GCA_035575135.1. Taxonomy (GTDB): domain Bacteria; phylum Acidobacteriota; class Terriglobia; order Bryobacterales; family Bryobacteraceae; genus JANWXD01. The sequence goes on along the minus strand of DATLYE010000032.1, from coordinate 42,465 downwards.
GATTCTGCACCGCCAGATGGCCAGCGAAGCGCCGGACTACGTCAACCGGCTCAAGCGCCTGGCCTTCATCCACGGTCTGGATCTGGTGATGCTCTCGATTCATCAGAGCTTCGTTTCCCCAGACCCGGCCGTGCGACGGAAAAATATTGACCATACCCGCCACTGCATCGAGCTGGCGGCCCGGCTGGGCATCCCGTGCATCCGGCTGAACTCCGGCCGCTGGGGCACGGTGAAATCGTTCGACGAACTGATGAAGGTCCGTGGCGCTGAGCCGCCGCTTCCGGGCTATACCGATGAGGATGCTTTCCGGTGGTGCATCGAAGCCATTGAGCAATGCATCCCTGCGGCAGAACAGGCCGGCGTGGTCATGGCGCTCGAAAACCACTGGGGCCTGACCACGCGGCCGGAAGCCGTGATCCGGATTTGGAAGGCAGTGAATTCGCCCTGGCTCGGCGTGAACCTGGACACCGGCAACTACGCCGGCGATCCGTATCCACAGATCGAAATGCTGGCGCCGTATGCCACCATCGTTCAGGCGAAAACGTATTTCGGGGGCGGGGAGTGGTACACGCTCAATCTGGATTATCCGCGCATTGCGCGCATCCTGCGGAAGGCCGGTTTTCGCGGCTACGTCTCGCTCGAGATGGAAGGCGAGGAGAACCCGGCCGCGGCCGTGCCCAAGAGTCTGGAGTTGCTTCGCAAGGCGTTCGGCTAGCCGGCGGTAACTGGCGCCCGAGGCGCCGATAAGACGAAAGAGGACGGGCTTATGGAGACCGTGGGAGAACGGCGGTATGTGGAAATCCCCGGCGACGCCACCCATGAACTGCCTCCCTTGCTGGTGCGTTCGACGCCTGCGGTGCGGCGCCTGGACCACATCCTGGAGATGGCGGCAACTCTGGTGGAGTCCGAAGAGCTGCTCCCGTCCGTGCCGGAGGATGAGCTGGTGGAAGAGGCGGAGCGGGAGCGGAGGAAGATGGACCTGGCGCTGAACCTGGTCGAGCAGTACGTGGTGCTTCTGACCCACTGGAAGTGGGGCGACTCCGTGCTGGAATGGATCCGCCAGTGCGAGATCACCTTCGCCAATCACCCCCAGCTGCGGCCTTTGTTGCGCCCGGATGTGTGGCCGCACGCCGGCCGGCGCAGCTTCATCGAACTGCTGGCCGACAAAGGGGTCATCGCCGGGGACGTGGCATTGCAGCAAGCCGTGGGTCTGCGGCTGACCTTCCGCAAACCGCCGCCTCTGGCATGTTTCTCCGACCAGTTTCTCTTCTACCTGAACGCGCCGGTGGCCTCCTCGGCGTTTGCCCGCTGGGCCGAGATGACGCCGGAGCCGGTCTGGTCGCTGCCGCCGGAGCGGTTCCACTTCGACGTCGTGGACATGTCGCTGTAAGAGGCCGGGCTGACCCCCACGCCGGTGTTATATTCGTTTGGTATGAAAATCGGCGTGATCGGCCTCGGCTTCATGGGTAGCACGCACCTGAAGGCGCTCCGCAACGTGCCGCAGGCGGAGCTTCACGCCGTGGTAAGCGGCGATCCGCGCAAGCTCGAAGGGGATCTGAGCGGCATTCAGGGCAATATCGGCGGGCCGGGCGAGCGCTTTGACTTCTCGGGCGTGCGCAGGTATCGCACTTGGCAGGAAGCGGTGGCCGATCCCGAACTGGAAGCTGTGGACATCTGCCTGCCGACGAACCTTCACGCGGAGGTGGCGATCGCCGCTCTCGGCGCTGGCAAGCATGTGCTGGTTGAAAAGCCGATGGCGCTCGACGGCGCCGCGGCGGACGCCATGGTGGCGGCGGCCCGCGACAGCGGCCGGGTCCTGATGACGGCGCATGTGCTGCGCTTCTGGCCCGATTACGTGGCGCTGGCGGATGCGATCCGCTCGGGCAGGGTCGGCGCCGTGCGGGCGGCGATCTTCCGCAGGCGTTGCGCAGCCCCCGGCTGGAGCGCCTGGCTCGCCAATAAGGACTCGAGCGGCGGCGGCGTCTTCGATCTGCTGATTCACGACGTGGACTTTTGTCTGCACTTGTTCGGTCCGCCGGAAGCCGTCTCGGCCGTGGGCTACGAAGATCTGGGCCGCGGCATGGACTGGATCACGGCCCAGCTCCACTACCCCGGCATCGGGGGCGTGGTAATTTCCGGAGGATGGCACCATCCCGGGGCCTTTCCGTTTTCGATGGAGTACAGCGTGGTGGCCGAAGAAGGGACGATCGAGTACAGCTCGGCGGTGGGTCCGCCCGCCCTGTACCGCGCGGGGGCGGAGAGGGAAACGCTGCCTGTGGACGGCCGCGACGGCTACGAGGCCGAGCTGGCGTATTTTGTTGACTGCTGCATCCACAGGCGGCCGCCCGAGCGCTGCCCGCCGGAGCAGTCGGCGGCGGCCGTGAAGCTGACGCGCTTGATGGTGGAAGCCAGAGACCGAAGGGGAGAGAAAATCCCATGCCGGATCTGAAACCGATGGAAGTGGGTGTGATGTTTTGGGCCGGCCCTGACCCGGTCCAGACGCTGCGGGAAGTCAAAGGGCTGGGGGTGCGCTGCGGCCAGATGGGCATCCCCGGGGATATGAAGCTGGACGGAGCTGCGCCGGCGTGGAAAGCCGCCCTGGCGAGCGAGGAGTTCACCTTGGTGACGATTTTCGCGGCCTACAGCGGGGAGAGCTATGCCGACGCGCCTACCGTGCAGCGGACCGTCGGATTCATCCCTGCCTCCACGCGAGCGGAGCGCGAGCGGCGCACGTACGAGATCAGCGACTTTGCGGCCGCGCTCGGCGTCGGCAGCATCGCCTGCCACATCGGCTTCGTGCCCGAGGACAATACCCACCCGGACTATGTGGCCGTGCGCGACCTGGTGCGCCGCATCTGCGATCACGCGGCCAAACACAACCAGACCTTTGCTCTGGAGACCGGCCAGGAACCGGCGCACGTGCTGCTCGGGTTCCTCAAAGACGTGGGGCGGCCCAACCTGGGGATCAACTTCGATCCCGCCAACATGATTCTCTACGGCACGGGGGATCCGATCGAGGCGCTGGAGGTGTTGGCGCCGCACGTCATCTCCGTGCATTGCAAAGACGGGGACTGGCCGCCCAAGGACAAACCCGGCGCGCTTGGCACGGAGCAGCCGCTCGGCAAAGGCTCGGTCGGAATCGAACGCTTCATCGCCAAGCTGAAGCAGATCGGATTCCGAGGTCCGCTGAATATCGAACGCGAGGTCGAGGACCCGGACCAGCGGCGGCGCGACATCCTCGAGGCCGTGGCATTGCTGCGGAGGCTGACTAGTTGAGGCCGGCGGCTAGCCCACGCACTCCAGGATGTAGTACTTCTTGCCGTCCGGCTTGGCGATCTGGCCGGCGATGATCCATTCATGCCCGTCGGCCAGGTAGACGCGCCGGTAGGAATCGTATTCCAGACCTACCTGCCGGTCAACACGCCACGTCTCCACCTCGCGCGTGTCGCCCGGGCTCCAGGACGCGCGTGCGATGCGGAAAGGGCCGGTGTCCATGTGGCGAGCATAGCAGAGATGCGGTTTGCTCGGGCGCGGCCCCGGACATATACTCATACTTTGCTCAGCGCAAGTAGAGAGGGCCGTATGCGAACCGTCACGATAGCAGCCTTAACCTCCGCGCTCTGGCTTGCCGGCTGCGGCGGCGGACGTCACGAAGCTACAGAAGCCTATTTCCTGGTCACCTCCAATGTGAAGATCGCTTACTGGCAGGAGGCGGCGGCCGGAATGGCGGCGGCGGCCCGCCAGCTCGGCGTCAAGAGCGAGATGGTGGGACCCGAATCGTATGACCCCCAAGGGGAGCGGGAGGCCTTCGAGCAAGTTGTGGCCCGGCAGCCCGCGCCCGCGGGGATCATGGTCTCGGCGGCGAATCCGGACGTGCTGCGCCCTGCCATTGACGCGGCGATCGCCAAGGGAATCCCCGTCATCACCGTGGATGCGGACGTCCCGGATAGCAAGCGACTGCTGTTTGTGGGTACGGACAATTACGAGGCCGGGCAGCTCGGTGCCGAGCTGCTGGTCAAGCGGTTGGGCGGCAAGGGTAACGTGGTCTTTTACACCATCGTCGGTCAGGGGAACCTCGTCGAGCGGATGGAGGGATACAAGCGCGTGCTGATCCAGCATCCCGGCATCCGGATCGTGCAGACGGTGGATATGAAGGGCGACCCTGTGGTGGCCTTCGAGACGACGAAGAAGATCCTCGAGACAGTTAAGCCGGTGCCGGATGCGTTCGTGTGCCTGGAGGCGCTTTCTTGCCAGGAAGTGGCCGACGTGCTGGACCGGCAAAAAGTGACAGGCAAGACGCTGATCGCCATGGACACCAATCGGAGCACCCTCGAGTGGATTCAGAAGGGAATGATCTACGCGACCATCGCGCAGAAGCCTTACACCATGGCCTACTACGGCGTCAAGGTTCTCGACGACCTCTATCACAACAAACCGGAGCGGCTGGACCAGAACTGGGCCCGCGACACCCGCTCGCCGCTGCCGGTCTTCATTGACACCGGGACGACGCTCATTGATGCCAGCAACGTAGAGGCCTATCTGAAGCAGCCATGAGCGCCGCAAGAGGGTCCGGAGCCTGCGGGGTGGGATCAGCGGCTAGGAGGAGGAAAATCATGGCAAACTCGGCTTCGTCTCCGACGTCACGGCGGCGGTTTCTGCACTCTTCGATCGCTGCGGGCGGGCTGATGGTGCTCCCGCCTCAGACCGTTTTCGGCACGCAGGCCAACTCTGCCGTGGAACTCGGCATCATCGGCTGCGGCGGCCGCGGTAACTGGATCGGCGGCCACTTTGTCGAGTTCACCACCACCCGCATCGTGGCTCTCCACGATCCCTTCCGCGACAAACTGGAGGCGACGGCGGAGAAGTTCAAGGTGGATCGCGCGCGTCTGTACCGCGGTCTGGAAGGCTACAAAGACCTGCTCGCTTCCCGGCTCGACGCCGTCGCGATCGAGAGCCCGCCCTATTTTCACCCGGAGCAGGCCGCTGCGGCGGTCGCCGCAGGCAAACATGTTTTTCTGGCAAAACCCGTGGCGGTGGACGTGGCGGGCTGCAAAAGCATTCTGGAGTCCGGCGAAAAGGCCAGGGGCAAGGTGAGTTTTCTGGTGGATTTTCAGACCCGCGCCCAGCCCGCCTTCCAGGAAGCCGCCCGGCGGGTCCATGCAGGCGCCATTGGAGCGCCGGTGCTCGGCCACGTGTTTTATCACACCGGGCGCCTGCGGCCGCAGGCGCCCCCCGGCGCGCCCCCGGCCGAGGCACGTCTGCGGAACTGGGTCTTCGATAAAGCCCTTTCGGGCGACATTATCGTCGAGCAGAACATCCACGTCCTGGATGTAGCCAACTGGTATCTCCAATCCCATCCCCTGCGGGCCTTCGGCACCGGCGGCCGCAAAGCCCGCGTGGACGTGGGCGATTGCTGGGATCATTTCCTGGTCACCTACTGGTACCCGGGCGATGTGCGGGCGGACTTCAGCTCCGCGCAGTTCACCAAGGGCTTTCACGACATGTGCATTCGGGTCTACGGAACCTCCGGCACCGTGGATTCTCATTACGGGGGATTCGTCAGGATCACGGGAGACAACCCCTGGCCCGGCGTGGAAAAGGACGACACGTTTCGTGAGGGCGCCATCGCAAATGTCAAGAATTTCATCGAGAGCATCCGCAGCGGCCGGCTGTTGAACAACGCCGCCGAGAGCGTCGAGAGCAATCTGACGGCGATCCTGGGCCGCATGGCGGCTTACAACGAGCGCACCGTCACCTGGGACGAGATGCTGCGCAGCAACGAGAAACTGGAAGCCAACCTGCGGCTCTGAGGCAGCGCCCGGGGCGTCAGATCTCGTTCGCCTTCAAAGGGGGAGGGGATAGCGTACACTGTGAGGCGATGGCTCGTGGGCTCGACAAACCAGCGACGGTGCGGGTCGAGGCGCTGCTGGAGGACAGCACCGTGGCGGCCTGCCTGCGCGCCTTCAACCGGCACAGGCAATGGATCAACGAGCAGCACGTGGCCCTGTGTCGCATTCCCGCTCCCACGTTCTTGGAGCAGCAGCGCGCTGAGTGGATGCTCGAGCAGTTTCGTGCCTTGGGGTGCGATGCGCACCTGGACCGCTCGGGCAACGTCGTGGCCCGCCCTAAGGGATACGATACTCGTCCGTGGGTGGCGCTGACGGCCCACCTGGACACGGTTCTGGCGCCCCGGAGCCCTGAGGAAATTACGCTGGCGCCTGACGGCCGCCTGCTCGGCCCCGGGGTTTCGGACAACGGTGCGGGCCTGGCGGCGCTGCTGGCAGTGGCCAGAGCTCTCGAGGAGGCGCCCCCGCTCGCCGACCGCCGGGCCGGCCTCCTGCTGGTTGCCAACGTCGGCGAGGAGGGCGAGGGCAACCTGAGCGGCATGCGGTACCTGTGCCGGCATTCTCCGGTAGCCGGCGACCTCAAAGCGCTGGTCGTGCTGGACGGGCCTTCGACCGATCACATCACCTGCCAGGCCCTGGAAAGCCGGCGCTTTGAGATCACCATCACGGGTCCGGGCGGACATAGCTGGAGCGATTACGGAGTGGGCAACCCGATTCACGCTCTCGGCCGGGCTGTGGCGCTTCTGACCGAACACGGCGCCAACGGCGCCGAAGGGCCCCGCGTGTCGTACAGCTTCGGGATGATCGAAGGCGGCTCCAGTGTCAACTCGATTCCCGCCTCCGCCCGTGCCAAGGTGGACATCCGCTCCGAAAGCGCGCGCCGGGTGGAGGAAATGTCGGCCATGCTGGCCGCGGCGGTCGAGCGGGCGGTCGCCGTGGAAAACGAGAGAGCCACGGCCGGCAAGGTGGTGGCGCGCGTCCGGGAGATCGGGGCGAGGCCGGGCGGGAGGCTGCCGGAGGACGCTCCGCTGCTGGCCTATTTGCGCGCTGTAGACGCCTACCTTGGGATTCGCTCCCGGCTGGACTGCGCTTCGACGGATGCCAACATCCCGCTCTCGATGGGCATTCCGGCGGTCTCCATCGGCGCCGGAGGTCAGGGCGGCGGCGCGCACACGCTCGGGGAGTGGTACCGCCCGGACGGGCGCGACCTTGGTCTGAAGCGCATTCTCCTCACGTTGTTCCTGCTGCTGCGGGACCCCGGTGTCGCGGCAGAATGACCGCCAGGGCAATCCGTCCGGCCTGGCAGGCAGACGCCGCCCTGGTTTTGATCACGCTTATCTGGGGCGCCACCTTCGTCCTCGTCAAGGAGGCCCTGGAGGATGTTTCGACCCTGCTGTTTCTGGCGCTGCGCTTCACGCTGGCCTCCGCAGCCTTGGCCGTAGGCTTCCGGGCGCGTGGACCGTTGCGAATCGAGCGACGCGTCCTGCGCGCGGGTGTGGTGACCGGCCTGTGCCTGTTTACCGGGTATCTGTTCCAAACCTTCGGGCTGCGTTTCACGACGCCCTCTAAGTCCGCCTTCATCACCGGCCTTTCCGTAGTGCTGGTGCCCCTCTTGGCCGCGGCCGTAGGCCGCTCCCGGGCGGGCTCTTCAGAGTGGGCCGGAGCGGCGGCGGCCACGTGCGGGCTCGCCCTGCTCACGCTGGAGGGTTCGAGCCTGCGAATGGGCCTGGGGGACGGGTTGACGCTGGTGTGTGCCGTCGGGTTCGCGACCCATATCCTGGCAGTGGGGCACTATGCCCCGCGCGTGCGTGTGGAGGAACTGAGCCTTGTACAGATCGCCACGGCGGCGGCGCTGGCCCTGGCAGGCTGCTGGTGGGCCGAGCCGGTGCGCGTGCGGTGGAGCTTGCGCGTCATCGGAGCGGTCGTGGTCACGGGACTGCTCGCCACTGCTTTGGCGTTCACGGTCCAGGTCTGGGCCCAGCGGCGCACCACGCCCACGCGAACAGCCCTCATCTTCGCGCTGGAACCGGTGTTCGCCTGGCTGACTTCTTATCTCGTCGCAGGGGAGGTTCTTTCGGTGCGCGCCGCGGCGGGCGCGATGCTGATTCTGGCGGGCGTGCTGCTTGTGGAACTGAAACCCACAGGTGGTAAACCGGAGGCGCGGGAAAGGACCTCTGCGCTATAATGAAGCCAACGCCGCTTCGGAGCGCGGGCGCGTATGAGTTTCCGTGAACTGGTCCGCAAACAAAAACTGTTGTCTTTCGGCCTCTTGCTGCTGACCCTCTCGCTGGGAATCCTGATCGGAACCTTGATCGGGACCGACGTGAGGGCGGCGCGGGGTCAGGCAGCCCCAGACGCTGCACCCCTGACGATCCCCGAACCTGCCGAGCTGTCCAACGCCATCAGCGAAATCGCCCGGAAGGTGGGGGCGTCGGTGGTGAACATCACGAGCGAGTACGGACTGCGGGAGTCGCGCTCGGAACGCGGCGGCGCCCAGGAGGAGGACGAGGAGGAACCCGGTTTTGACCTGTTCCGCCGCTTCTTCCCCAACACGCCGTTCAATCTGCCCCAGCCCCGAAGACTGCCCGGCAACGGTTCGGGGATGATCGTGGACCCCAACGGATACATCCTCACCAACAACCACGTGGTGGACCGCGCCGACCGGATCAAAGTCAAGCTGAACGGCGATCCGAAGGAATACCAGGCCCGCCTTGTGGGCGTGGACCGGGAAACGGACCTGGCTGTGATCAAGATTGACACGGGCCGCAAGCTGGTGCCGGTGAAGATTGGCAACTCGGACGCCGTGCAGGTCGGCGAGTGGGCCATCGCCATCGGCTCGCCCTTCGGACTGGAGGCCACCGTCACGGCCGGAATTATTAGCGCCAAAGGGCGGCCGGGCATGGAGCAGTTCCAGCGATTCATTCAGACGGATGCCGCAATCAACCCCGGCAACAGCGGCGGGCCGCTGCTGAATATCCGCGGCGAAGTGATCGGCATCAACACCGCCATCGCCACCAACAACGGGACCTCTCAGGGTGTGGGCTTCGCGCTTCCGGTCAACACGGCGGTGCGGGTCTACAACGACATCATCAAGACGGGGCGGGTGAATCGCGGTTCGATCGGCGTTTCCCTCGAGCGGACGACGCCGGAACTGCTGCGTGTCTACGGAGCCGACCGCGGCGCATTCGTGAATGCCGTCGAACCGGGCAGCCCGGCCGATAAGGCGGGCTTGCGCGAGCAGGACATCATCATCGCCATGAACGGCCAGCCCGTGCAGAGCGGGGACGACCTGGTGGAACGCGTGGCGAGTGCGCCGATTGGGTCGGAGGCTACGCTGACGATCCTGCGGGAAGGCAAGAGGCAGGATGTGCGGGTGACCATCGGAGACCGCTTCCAGGTCTGGGCGCGGAACCCGCGTATTCGAGGCGGCGAAGCCGAGCCCGCCCCGGAGGAGCGTCCGGCGAGCGGCGCCAAGTTCGGGCTCTACGTGCGAAATCTTACGCAAGCCGACCGGGAAGAAATCGGCTACGACGGCCCGGGAGCACTCGTTATTACCCGCGTGGATCCCGGCTCGTTTGCCGAAGACATCGGGCTGCGGCCCAATGACATCATCCTTTCGGTGAATCGCAGGCCGGTCAAGGGCATCGAGGACATCAAGCAGGTCCAGGCCTCTCTGAAACCCGGGGACGCAGTCGCCTTCCACGTAAAGCGGGCGGTCTCCCCGATGGGGCGCCGGAGCAGCCGCGCGGTGGAGTGGGCGAGCGTCTTCCCGGCGGGCACGCTACCGGCGCAGCCGTAGCCTGCGCGGGCATTTCCCGTCCGGAAACCACCTTTTGCTAGACTGAAATTGCCGATGCGACGCGCCTGGCTCGCCCTGCTGTGCGTGCTTCTTCTCGGCCTGGGGCCGGTAGCCGCCCAGCAGCGAAGGAGCCGCCCCGCTGCGGCCCCGTCCTCAGGGACGCGGGTGGAAAAGAACACACCTTCCAAGCGTACCGTTTCCTCCAGGCGCCCCACTAAGCGAGCCACCATCCGCAAACGGGTGCGCCGCAAAGCGGTCGCCAGCTGGCGTCTAGGACAGCAGCAGCCCACGCCGGAGCGGTACCGCGAAATCCAGGAGGCCTTGATCGCGCGGGGTTATCTCGAGGGGCCGGCCACCGGAGTCTGGGGTCCGGAATCCGTGGAGGCGCTCAGGCGTTTCCAGCAGGATAACCACCTGGATGCTACCGGCAAGATCAACTCCCTGTCCCTCATTGCGCTCGGACTGGGCCCGAAGCGTGACAGCACGGCCTTGAACGGGCAGGCCAAGGCGGAGGCAGTCCAGCCATGATCATCGGCGTTCCCAAAGAAATCAAGGACCAGGAGCGGCGCGTGGGCTTGGTGCCCAGCGGCGCTACGATGCTAAAAGAAGCGGGCCACCACGTTTTAGTGGAGTCCGGCGCGGGCGAGGGAAGCGCAATCTCGGACCGGGAATATCTGGAAGCGGGTGCAGAGATTGTCGAGACGGCCAGGGAAGTGTGGGCCCGTGCCGACCTGGTGGTCAAAGTGAAGGAACCCCAGCCTTCCGAATACCCTTACCTGCGGCCCGGGCTGATCCTGTTCACCTATCTGCATCTGGCGCCGCTACCGGAGCTGACGGAGCGGTTGCTCGAAGCGCGGGTGAGCGCGGTGGCCTACGAAACCATCCGGGAGCCGGACGGATCCCTGCCGCTGCTGACGCCTATGAGCGAGGTGGCCGGGCGGATGGCGGTGCAGGTGGGCGCGCAGTATTTGGAGGCGCCCAACGGAGGCCGTGGCCTGCTGCTAGGGGGCGTGCCCGGCGTAGCTCCGGCGAACGTGGTCATCCTGGGCGGGGGCGTGGTGGGCCACAACGCCGCCAAGGTGGCTTTCGGCATGGGCGCCCACGTCACGATCATTGACAAGAACCTCAACCGGCTGCGCCAGATTGATGACATCTACAACAGCCAGGTTGTGACCTTGGCCTCGAATCCCTGGACGGTGCGCGAGGCGGTGCGGCAGGCGGACCTAGTGATCGGCGCCGTGCTGGTGCCGGGGGCCACGGCGCCGAAGCTGGTGCGGCGGGACGTGGTGGCGCAAATGAAGCGCGGAGCGGTCGTGGTGGACGTCTCTATTGACCAAGGGGGCTGCCTGGAGACGTCACGGCCCACGACGCACACGCATCCGGTGTACGTCGTGGACGGCGTGTTGCATTACTGCGTCTCCAACATGCCGGCTGCCGTGCCCCACACCTCCACCTTCGCTCTGACCAATGCCACATTTCCCTATCTGCTGGAGCTGGCAAACAAGGGCCTGGAAGGCGCTTGCATGGACCACCCGGCAATCCGGGAGGGGGTCAACACCTATCAGGGCGAGGTCACGCATCCGGCGGTGGCCGAATCCCAGGGCCGCCGGCCCAAGGAGCTGCTGGCTCTGGTTTAGGGGAGCTGCAGCGAGGCTTTACCGGGTCGCCGTTTCCGAGCGTAATCCCGGAAGGCCGCCCAGCGTGGGGGCCGTCCGGACCGCCCGCAAGATCGACTGAGAAACCGCCTCGGCAGCGGCCACTCCCAGAGCGTTGACGTCGGCCTCCGCCGTTCCGATCGAGAGCGCGATGACCAGATCACCGTCGAACATGGTGTGGGCCGGCGAGATGGCGCGAGCCAGTCCGTTCTGGGCCAGCTGGGCGAGCTTGGTGGCCTGCACCTTGCTCAGGCGTGCGTTGGTGGCGACGACGGCCAAGGTGGTATTCTCCCGGGAGAATCCGCCGCGGATGCCGCGGCGCAGGTGGCGCGCCGTATCGGCGAGCTCCATCGTGTCCGGACTGCGGCGCGCTCCCGCAACCAGCCTGCCGGTGTCCGGATCCCGGACGTCGCCGAAGGCGTTGACGACGGCGAGGGCCGACACCAGCACGCCGGCGTAGCGCTCTTCCAGGGCCACAGTCGCCGAACCGAGACCGGATTTCATGGCCCGGCTCATGCCGAACAGCTTTCCCACCGTGGCGCCCGTGCCCGCGCCCACCGCGCCTTCTTCGACGGGTCCGGCAGTGGCCGCCGCCGCGGCCGCCTCGCCCATTTCGCGCGTGGGACGCACGTTGGCCTTGCCGATGCCGAGGTCATAGAGAATGGCGCAAGGCACGATCGGCACCCTGGCGGCCCGGGTTTCAAAGCCGACGCCTTTCTGTTCGAGGTAGCGCCGGACGCCGGAGGCGGCCTCCAGGCCGAAGGCGCTGCCCCCCGCCAGCACCACCGCATGGATGACGTCGGTGACGTGGAGCGGGCTCATGACGGGGAACTCCTCGGTGCCCGAGGCGGAGCCGCGGATGTCGGCACCCGCCACGGCGCCCGTCTCGCACAGGATCACCGTGCAACCGGTGAGAGCATCCAGATCGGTGGCGTGGCCGACGCGAAGGCCGGCGATATCCGTCAACCCCTTCATGAGCCGGGCGCGGACAGGCCGCGCCAAGCTGCTATGGTAGCATCGTGGTTCGGAGGACGATCGCCGGTTGCTCGATCTCCTGAAAATGCCCGTACTTTCCGTTCAGGAGTTCTTCGTCCTTTCCGGCCGTGCGATCCGGAACGTCACCCGGCGTCCTCACTATGTGGACGACATCATCCTCCAGATGGACACCATCGGCGTGGGCAGCCTGCCGATTGTGATCTTAACGGGCTTCTTCAGCGGGGCGGTGATGGCCCTGCAGCTCACCAAAGCTCTGATGACGTACGGCGCCGTGGGCAAGACCGGGGAACTTGTGGCGATCACCCTGGTGCGCGAAATGGGACCGGTGCTGACGGCTCTGATGGTGGCGGGGCGGAATTCCTCGGGCATGGCCAGCGAGATCGGCTCGATGAAGGTTACCGAGCAGATTGACGCCATGCGCGCTCTCGGGACCGATCCCACACAGAAGCTGGTGACGCCGCGGCTGATCGCTACGGCCATCGTGCTGCCCCTGTTGACGATCATCGCCGACTTTTTGGGCCTGGTGGGCGGCTTCATGATCGCCTATTTCCTGCTGAAGATGACGCCCGCTCAGTACTGGAACAGCGCCTGGCAGGCGCTCGAATACAGCGATCTGTTCCAGGGCTTGATCAAACCTTTCGCGTTTGCCTTCGTCATTGCGCTGGTGGGGTGCCACTACGGCATGCAGACCACCGGCGGCACGCAAGGAGTGGGACGCTCCACGACGCGGGCCATGGTGGTGGCCTCGGTGTGGATCTTCGTGCTCGATTTCTTCATCACGCGCTTCTTCGTGGGCGTCTGAGACGCGGATGGTGGAGCAGGCCCGTCCTCCGGCGCTGCGGTTTGACAACGTCACGGTGCGCTTTGAGGAGACCGCCGCGCTGGACCGCGCTTCGCTGGAGATCGCCGAGGGGGACAGCTGCGTGATTCTGGGGGCGGCCGCCAGCGGCAAGACGGTGCTGTTGAAGACGGCCCTGGGTTTGATCCGGCCGGACGAAGGCCGGGTGTACGTCTTCGGGGTGGATATCACAGATCTTCCGGAACGCGAATTGCAGGCGATCCGCTCGCGCATCGGTATGGTGTTTCAGGAGGGCGGTCTGTTCGACTCGCTCACGATCGAAGAGAATGTCGCCTACCCGCTGCTGAACCAGCCGGGCGCCCGTTACAGCCCGGAGGAGGTGCGGCGCCGCGTCGAGGAGGCGCTGCGCTTTGTGGAACTGGAGCACACGCTGGAGAAGTTCCCCAGCGAGCTTTCCGGAGGCATGCGGCGGCGCGTGGGCATCGCCCGGGCGGTGGTCACGGAGCCGGACCTGCTGCTGTATGATTCGCCGACGGCGGGCCTGGACCCCATCACGGCGTATACCATCATGGCGCTGATCCTCAAAGAGCGGGACACCCGGCGAGCCACCACGGTGATCGTGACGCAACGTTACCAGGACGGCGTGTGGCTTTCCGATTTCCGCTACAATCCCAGTAGCGGCCGTTTGGAACCTGCCTCGGGCGACGGCGACATGGCGGGGCCGAGAACACGCTTTTTCGTCTTCCGCGAAGGACGCGTCGTGTTTGAAGGAACGCGTGCGGAACTGGAAGCCTGCCGCGACGCCTACGTCGCCAAATTCGTCAGGCGCTGACGGGCAAAAGATTATGCCTTCCGCAAAAAAAGTCCGATGGGCTCAACTCAAGGTCGGGATCATGGCGATCGTGGCCATGGTCACCCTCGCGGTGTTGATTTTTCTGCTGACGGGAACCAAGAAGCTGTTCGTAACCAAAGCCAGCCTGCGTACCTACATGGACGACTCGGCGGCGCTGGCGGTGGGGGCTCCCGTGCGGCTGAACGGGATCATCATCGGTAACGTTACGCGTGTCGGCCTTTCGGGAGAAAAAACACCCCGGCGGGTGGTGCGCATTGACATGTCGGTGGACGCCTCCATGCTGAGCCGCATTCCGGTGGATTCGGAGGCCGCCATCAGCGCCGAGAACGTCCTGGGCACCAAGTTCATCAACATCAAAATGGGCCAGAGCGCCGAAACGGTGCGCGACGGCGCCGAGATCCCGAGCAAAGACGTCAGCGAATTTGAAGAAGTGGTGCAGTCCGGCTACGACGTCATGGTGGCGGCGCGGGATCTGCTGCGGCGCATTGACGGTGTGGTGCGGGACGTGGAGGCCGGCCGGGGCACGATCGGCAAGCTGCTGGTGGACGAGGAGCTGTACAAGCGGCTTACCGGGACGGTGACCGAGGCGCAGAAAGTGACGCAGGCCATCTCGAGCGGGCAAGGCACGGTCGGGCGGCTGCTATACGATGAGAGCCTGTACAACGACGTCCGCTCCACGGTGCAACGGCTGGACGAGATCGTCCAGAACGTGCAGGAAGGCCAGGGCACGGCCGGCAAGCTGCTCCGGGACCCGTCGCTTTACGACGATGCCCGCAAGGCCGTGGCCGAGCTGAACAAACTGGTCGAGGACCTGAACGCCGGTAAAGGCACGGCCGGCAAGCTACTCAAGGACGAAGACCTGCACCGCCAGATCCAGACCACGCTGGCCCGGCTGGAGGACACCGTGGAGAAGCTCAACAACGGGCAAGGGACGCTGGGCCAGCTCATGGTCAATCCGCAACTGTACGAATCGTTGAACGGCGTGAGCCGCGAGCTGGAGGCGTTGCTCAAGGACTTCCGGGCGAATCCGAAGAAGTTCTTGCGGATCAAGCTGGCACTGTTTTGAGCAGGGCGCGGCAGCTGATCGTGAACGCCGATGATTTCGGCTTCACGCGGGACGTCAACGCGGGGATTATCGAAGCCCACCAGCGCGGGATCGTGACGGCGGCGACGCTGATGTCCACGGGTGCCGCCTTCGCCGACGCGGTGGAGCTGGCCCGGGCACATCCGGCCCTCGACGTAGGTTGTCATTTGGTGCTTGTGGGCGCCCCGGGGCTGCCGGCAACTGTGGCCGCGCTGGCCGCAGCAGTGGCGGCGAAGCGGCTCCCGATCCTGGACATTTTGCGTTCCCAGGTGGAGAAAATCATGCGTGCCGGCCTCCGTCCCACCCACGCCGACACGCATAAGCACACGCACCTGCTGCCGCCGGTGTTTGAGGCCGTAGCGCGTGTGGCGGAAGAGTTCGGCATCCCGTGGGTGCGGCGGCCTCTGCCGGCGCCGTGGTTCGCGAGGGTGCTGGAGCGGATCCCGGCGCGCTACGGGCTGCGCATGACGGACCACTTCGCCGGCTTCCGGCTGACGGGCCGCTTCGGCGCGGCAGAACTGGTGCGGATGATCGAGCGCCTGCCCCCGGGGCTGACGGAATTCATGTGCCACCCGGGACGGTGCACCGAGGAGTTGCGGCGTGCACCGACGCGGCTCAAAGAAAGTCGCCAGCGGGAGGTGGCGGCGCTCACCGCGCCGGAAGTCCGAGACGCGCTCGGAGCCTCGGGCGTACGGCTGGTGAGCTTTCGGGAGCTGTCGGGCGCGGACCCGCGAACCGGCGCCGTCCTGGTGTAAACTGGGATTCGAAAAGAGGAGGTGGGTCTTCTCCAGTAGCCGGTTGCCAGAGATTGGGCCCGCCGGGCTTGGGCAGCGTATCAGGAGCGCGGCGGGGTCAATTTTTGCGCTGGTGTTCCCGGAAGAATGCCGTGTGTGCGGGCACCCTTTGAGGGCGGTCACACGCATACCGGTGTGCGCCGCGTGTCTGGCCACTCCCGCACCGCTGGTGGCCGAATTCTTCTGCCGGGATTGCGGGACGCCGTTTCTGAACCGGTTTCCGCTCGATGAGCAAGGCCGCTGCGCCCTGTGCCGGAACGGCTTGCGCGGGTTTGACGCAGCCTACACCTTTGGGGCGTACGAAGGGGCGCTTCGCGAGCTCATTCATCTGTTCAAGTACGCCGGTGTGCGGACCCTGGCGCGCCCGCTTGGCGAGTATTTGGCCATGGCCCTCCCGCGCGACCGGCGCTTCGACGCTCTGGTGCCGATGCCGCTGCACTGGTTCCGGCGGTGGCGGCGCGGGTTCAACCAGTCCGAGTTGCTGGCGCGGGAAGTTTCGCGGCGGTGCGGCATCCCGGTTCTAAAAGCTGTGCGGCGAACTCGTGCGACGCGCTCGCAGGCGGGCTTGAGCCATTCGGCCCGCCGCCAGAACGTGGCGGGAGCATTCCGTGTCCGGCGCCGCGTCCGGCTGGAGGGATTGCGGATTCTGCTGGTAGATGACGTCATGACGACGGGCGCCACGGCGGCGGCCTGCGCCTCGGCCATGAAGCGTGCCGGCGCCGCCTCGGTGGCTCTGCTGGCGTTGGCGCGGGTAGACCGGCGTGCGGCGGCGCCCGCCGTTGTCGAATCCAGGGTGGCTGTGGGGGCGAGCGCAAGATGAACAACCACGACCGCCTTCGCCGTCCGGTGCTAGTGCTGAACGCCAGCTACGAGCCGATCAACATCTGTGCGGCGCGCCGGGCGATTGTGTTGATCCTAAAAGGGGTCGCGGCCGCCGAAGAGCTCTGTCATGTGGCGGTGCACTCGGCCTGGCGTGTCATGCCGCTGCCTTCAGTGATCCGCCTGCTCGAGTATCGCCGGATCCCGCATCAGACGCGACCCCTCTCTCGGAAGAACATCCTCATGCGCGACCGCTACACCTGCCAGTACTGCGGGCGGACGCTGCCTTCCTCGGAGCTGACGCTCGATCATGTGATTCCGCGCTCCCGGGGCGGGGAGACGGCGTGGGAAAACCTGGTGACCTGCTGCCATGACTGCAACAACCGCAAAGGGAACCGCACTCCGGAAGAGGCGGGCATGAAGCTGTTGCGTCTGCCGCGCCCTTTCACCCTGCACACCAGCCGCCACATCAT
This sequence comes from Bryobacteraceae bacterium, assembly GCA_035575135.1. Taxonomy (GTDB): domain Bacteria; phylum Acidobacteriota; class Terriglobia; order Bryobacterales; family Bryobacteraceae; genus JANWXD01. Next base: position 25,347 of record DATLYE010000032.1, on the reverse strand, counting down.
GCGCCAGCTCGCCCACGCCGACGAGCGCTGGAAGAAGTACTTGTTTTACTGACCAGCCGAACCCCCAAGGTAGTTTTTGTCCGTTCAGCGATTTGGCCGGAACCACAGAATCCAGAGGGCTGGGTACGCTTATTTACCTCGCTGACCTTGGGCACAACCAGCTCACGCTCAGCTCGGACGTTTATCCTTTGGGCATCGCAAACCTTGCCGCTTATGCGACGGCGTATCTGGGCGGTGGTCACAGGCTCGATATCCATCTGTTCCGTGAGCCGCAGGATTTGCGGGCTGCTTTGGAACGACAGCGGCCCGATCTGCTTGCCTTGAGCAGTTATTCGTGGAACCACCAGCTATCCCTGCAGTTTGCGCGCTATGCACGCCGGTTGTATCCGGGGCTGGTCACGGCAATGGGCGGTCCAAACTATCCCCTGAGCCGGTCTGAGAAGGAGCGGTTCCTGCGCAACACGGCGGACATCTGCGTGGCAGTGCGAGGGCCGACGTACGAAGGGGAACGGGCGTTCTTGAACTTCGTCCAGCGCTTCGCCGACTGCGGGCTGTCGCTGGAGGGCGTGTACGAAGAGGCGATTCCCGGATGCGACTGGATTGACCCGGTAACGGGAGAGTTTGTGAGCGGCCCGGAACCGCCGCGCATTGAGGACCTGGATCAAATTCCCTCTCCCTACTTGAACGGGTGGCTCAAGGACTATTACCCGACCGGATATTTTCCGATGATGCAAATCAACCGCGGCTGCCCGTTCAGCTGCACCTTCTGCAATTCGGCCCCTGCCGGCAACAGCAAGATTTTCGGTCACTCGCTGGCGAATGTGCAGGCCGACCTGCTGCATCTGGCCCAGAATGTGCGTCCCGAGATTCCCCTGTGTTTTGCCGACGACAACTTCGGCATGTATCCGATCGACGTCGAAGTTGCCGATTACATCGGCTGGCTGCAGGAGAAGTATGGCTGGCCGAACTACATCCGCACGACCACAGGGAAGAACCGCGGTGACCGGATTATTCAAGTAATGAGAAAAGTGCGTGGAAAATTGCCTATGACCGCCGCGGTTCAATCGTTGAATCCACAGGTCCTCGTCAACATCAAGCGTTCCAACATCAAACTGTCCACCTATGCCGAGATTCAGCGGGAGGTGCGCGCCCAAGGCATGCAGTCTTACGGCGAGCTCATTCTCGGCCTGCCGGGTGAGACAAAAGAAAGCTTCCTCGAGAGCATTCGGGAACTCATGAGGACGGGCGTGCGGCGGATTTCCGCCCACCAATTGATGCTGCTTCCCGGGGCACCCATGTCGGAACCGGACAGCCGGGCCTTGTTCCGTTTCGACACCCGGTTCCGTCTCGTGGCCCGGAATCTGGGTAAGTACCTGGACGAGCCGGTTTTTGAAGTGGAAGAGATGGTGGTGTCGACACCCACGCTGTCGTTCGCGGATTACCTGGAATGTCGTGTCTTCCATCTGTTGCTCACGATTTTCTACTACGAGGGCAATTTCGAAGAGTTTTTCGCCTATGCACGTCAGGCGGGTATCGGACCGTTCGATCTCATGCGCCACCTGCAGTCGGTATTGCCGTCCGCGCCGTGCGCCTTTCGCCGCCTGGTTGAGGATTTTGTCAGGGAGAGCCAGCAGGAGTTGTTCCCGACACCGGAGGCCTGTCTTGAGTGGGCCAGAGAGAATTTCGACGCCCTCGCTTCAGGAGAAAAGGGCGGGAACCTTTTGAGTAAGTACTCCATGCTCGGTCGCTTCTACCACTTGCAGGATGCCCTCCGTTTTCTGCGGGACGCGATTGGAAGCTACGCGGCAGCGTCAGGGCGGCCGGTGGATGCGCTCGAACTGGAGAACGTGCACCGTTTTCTGAGCAGCATCAGCCTCCATGTGCCGTTCGCGGAGTCGCTTGAGCGCACCGTGGCGTTTGATTTGGATTACGATGTCGCCGCCTGGGTAGCAGATGGCTACAGGCTCCCGTTGCACGACTACAGACTGGCCACACCGCTCCGTCTGATCGCCCAGGCCAGCGAGGCGGTGCGCGCCGCCTTGCTCCACCGCGTGAGGACGTTCGGGGAGCATCCCTCCGGCCTCGGTAAGTTCACACGCACCTTATTTGCACGGGACCTCCGGCGCGAAGTGCGAGATCGCATTCCGGCGGCGGCCGCCTGAGGCTCCTGTTCACCCCGTAAGCCTGCCTCCCCGCCCGCGGCCGGGGAATTGAAGCCTTGGCGTGGGTGTGTTAGCCTTATGGTGGACCGCGCGCCTCTGCTTTCCCGGGCGACAGTGAATCGGCAACCGCGCTGCAGCACAGAGGGCAGCGAACGGTCCGCGCGCATGCGCCTTTCGAACTGTAAGGGGAATGAATTTCCGGTCATTATTCAGTCTTTTCTCTTCCGATCTGGCTATTGATCTCGGCACGGCCAACACGCTCGTGTTCGCCAAGGACCGCGGCATCGTGGTGAACGAGCCCTCCATCGTAGCCATCAACAAGACGACCGGCGAGGTGGAGGCCGTGGGCAAAGAGGCCAAAGAAATGCTCGGGCGCACGCCGGGCAACATCGTGGCCATCCGGCCCATGAAGGACGGCGTCATCGCCGACTTCAAGGTGACCGAGAAAATGCTGACCTACTTCATCCAGAAGGCGCACGGCCGCCGCATGCTGGTCCATCCCCGCATCGTGATCGGCGTGCCCAGCGAGATCACGCAGGTGGAGAAGCGCGCCGTGGTGGACTCGGCCTACCGCGCCAAGGCGAGCGAGGTGTACCTGGTGGAGCAGGCCATGATGGCCGCCATCGGGGCGGGTCTGCCCATCACCGAGCCGTCGGGCAACATGGTGGTGGACATCGGGGGAGGGACCACGGACGTGGCGGTGATCTCCCTGTCCGGAATCGTCTATTCCCGTTCGGTGCGCGTGGCCGGCAACGAGATGGATGAGGCGATCATGCAGTACCTGAAGCGGAAATATAACCTGCTGATCGGCGAACGCACCGCCGAGGCGATCAAGATTCAGATCGGTTCGGCCTATCCCCTGGAGAAGCCGCTGACGATGGAGATCAAGGGGCGGAACCTCATCCAGGGCGTTCCCAAAACGATCACGGTGGACGACAGTGAGATCCGCGAGGCGCTTTCCGAATGCGTCAGCACGATTATGAACGCGATTCGGGTGGCCCTGGAACGCACGCCGCCGGAGCTGAGCGCCGATATCAGCGACCGGGGCATCGTGCTCACCGGCGGGGGCGCGCTGCTGAAAAACCTCGACAAGCGCATCCGCGAAGAAACGGGCTTGCCGGTGTCCATCGCCGAAGATCCGCTGGCTTCCGTAGTACTGGGTACGGGCAAGCTCCTCACGGACTTCCGGCTGTTACGCAAGATCTCGATCGAGTGAGCGGATGGAGCTATTGTTCGGCAGGTACCGGCACATCGCGGTGATGCTGGCCGTGATCTTTGCCCAGCTGCTTTTGCTTGCCTATCAGGTCAAGACGGGGGAAGACGTCCGGCTGATCCGCCTGTGGGCGGTTTCGGCCATCACGCCTCTGGCGCGACTGCTGGACGGCGTCCGCACGGGCGCCGAGCGGATGATCGAAGGTTACATCCGACTGGCCGGCGCCGCGGAGGAAAACCGGAGGCTGCGGTCCGAAGTGGACCGCCTCCGACTGGAGAATCGGCGCCTGAACCGGGAGCTGGCCAGCCTGCGGCGGTCGGAAATCCTGGGGGAATTCCAGAGCCGCCACCCCTCACGCACCCTCCTGGCCCGCGTGATTGCCGCCAGTTCCGGCCCCGCCGCCCGGGCAGTTTTCGTAGATCGCGGATCGGCCGACGGAGTCCGCAAAGGGATGGCTGTAATCACGCCGGAGGGCGTCGTGGGGAGGGTCATTGCAGTCTATCCCACGGCCTCTCAGGTATTGGTAATCACCGACCCCAGTTTTGCCGCCGGAGTCATCAGCGAGGTGCATCGTGTGGAAGGCACGCTGAAAGGCACCGGTCAGAAGCTGTGCCGCATCGAGTACCTGCAGAATGAAGAGCGGGTGGAGCAGGGCGAGTGGTTTTACACTTCGGGCGAGGATTTGGTTTTTCCCCGGGGCCTGCCGGTGGGACGGGTGCGCAGCGTCGCTCCGGGCAAGACCTTTCTGGAGGTGCTCCTCGAACCGAGCGGACTGGCGCACGGTCTCGAAGAAGTTCTGATCGTCCTCCACGGCGTCCATCAAGCCCTCCCCGGCGAGACCGGAGCGGCCCCCTCCGAACTCTATTTGCTGGCCCCACCTGGAGCCACGGCGGCGCCGGAGGCACCTGTCGCGGAGGGCATTCTTTCCACGGATGCGGACCGGCTTCGGGAACACTATCGCAGACTGGGCGAGCTGCAAGGTCACGTTTTTGGCGAAGCCGCACCGGGCTCCCGACCGCCGGATTTCAACTGGCGGCCGCAGCCCGAGACCGATCGCCTTGCGACGCCCGGCGCGCCTCCCCGGCGCCCGGCCTCGCCGGCTGCGCCACAGCCCGTCGCTCCCTCTGGCAGTCTCCCACGCTCCCAGGCGACGCCGCCGCCCAATGGACCCGCTCGCTGACGATTACACCATCGGGCGGCGACACGCCAAGCTTTCCAGGATCCGCCCTTGGGTGCTGGCGGCCGTTTCCATTCTGACGGTGCTGTTTCAGGTTTACGTACCGCTGTTTTTCGAGCCTGCCGCAGCGGTGGACTTGCCACTTCTGGCTGTGATTTACCTGGCCGTGGACCGCCGCCGGCCGGTGGCGGGCACCTTGATCGGGGCGGGCGTGGGCCTGCTGCAAGATTCCCTCTCCCGGCATCCTCTGGGGATGTTCGGCATCGCCAAGACGGTCGTGGGGTACGCAGCCGCCTCGCTGAGCCTGCGGGTGGACGCCGATCGCACCCTCGTGCGCTTCCTGCTGGTGGTGGTCTTTTTCCTTTTGCACCAGACCTGTTATTGGGCACTGCGCGTGCTGTTGCTCGGGGAGTCGCTTGCAGCGGACCCGGCTCAGACACTGGTGCTGGCCGTCATCAGCGCCGCCGTCGGCGTCGCGGGCTTCGCCCTGTTGGATAAACTCAGGAGAGAGGACTGAACTCCGTTGGTGCCGCCCGAGGCGTTTCACGACCCCGAAGAGCCGGTTCCGTCTCCGCCTCGCCTGCCGCGCGAGGACCCCAAGCGGGCCGCCGGCAAGATTGCCTTCCTCCAGTACCTCACCGTGGCCGTGTTCCTGTTCCTCATTTCGGGTTTCTGGAACCTCCAGGTGCGTAACCCGGAATGGTACAGCGAGCTCGCCGAACGGAACCGCATCAAGGCGCTGCCCATCCTGGCGCCGCGAGGAAAGATCCTGGACCGCGACGGACGGGTGATCGTGGACAACCACTCCTCTTTCAGCGTGATTGTCTCGCGCGACAACCTCCGGCCGGAGCATCTGCGCGCCATTGCCGCGGGGTTGCACCTGAACTACGAGGAACTGCGGGCCCGAGTGGAAAGCTTCCGCGCCCGGCCGCGGTATGAGCAAATCGTTCTCAAAGACGAACTGACGCCGGGGGAGCTGGCGTTTGTGGAGGCCCACCGCTCCATGCCGGGGTTCCCCGAGATGGAGCTGATTCACTCCCAGCGGCGGCTGTATCCACGCCACGGACTGGCTGCGCACGTGATCGGCTACGTCGGCGAGGTCAGCGAAGCCGAGCTCAACACGCTGGAGTTTGCCCGCTACAAGCCCGGGGATATCGTCGGCAAAGCCGGCATCGAGCGGCAATACAACAGCGTGCTGATGGGAGTGGACGGCCAGCGCCAGGTGATCGTGGACAGCCGCGGGCGCGTCAGGCAGGTTTTCGGGCTCAAGGAGGCGATCCCCGGAAAGAATCTTCAGCTCACCATAGACCTGGACTTGCAGGTCGTGGCGGAACTGGCCATGGAAGGCCGCAAGGGCGCAGTAGTGGCTTTGGATCCGCGCAACGGTGAAGTGCTCGCCATGGTGAGCCGGCCGGCCTTCGACGCCAATCGCTTCGCGGGACGGATCCGGCCCGATGACTGGAGACAGCTGGTGGAGGATCCGGACACTCCGTTGCTGAACCGGGCGATTCAGGCCCAGCTGGCACCGGGCTCCACGTTCAAACCCATCGTCGCGCTGGCAGCCCTGGAAACCGGAGCGATTGATGAGAACTTCTCCGTCTCCTGCCGCGGCGGGGCGACCTTTTACGGGCGGTTTTTCAAATGCCATCTCAAGGGCGGGCACGGCAGCGTGGATCTGCACCGGGGCATCGTACAATCCTGCGATGTGTTCTTCTACAATGCCGGCAACCGCCTCGGCATCGACCCGCTGGCAGAGTATGCCGAGCTGTGCGGCTTGGGGCAGAAGACGGGAATTGATCTTCCGCACGAAGCTGCCGGGCTGGTGCCCTCGTCGCGCTGGAAGCTTCGTACGTTCCGGCAAAAATGGTACGCCGGTGAGACGATCTCCGTCGCCATCGGGCAGGGGGCTTTGACCGTGACGCCCTTGCAGCTTGCCTATGCCATCGGAGGTCTGGCCATGGGGGGCGTATGGTACAAGCCGCACCTGGTGAAGACCGCCGCCGAACCACAGCCGGTACGCCGGGCCAAGCTGCATCCCGAATTCGTCGCGGAAGTGGTTCGGGGCATGTATGGTGTCGTCAACGAGGGCGGCACGGGAACGCGGGCGCGTCTGCCTGGAATCGAGCTTTGCGGCAAGACGGGAACGGCGCAGCTGGCCTCAAACGAAGCTTTGAAAAACACTCGACTCGGGGAGACTCTGAAAGACAACGCCTGGTTTGTGGGTTTTGCGCCGCGGGAATCCCCGGAGATCGTCGTCGTGGCGCTGTTCGAAGGTGGTGAGCACGGCCACCTGGCCGGCCCCATCGTCAGGGACGTGATCAAAGCGTACTTTGACAAGAAAGCTCGAACGAGTGCGACGCCGCTGGTGGCGAGGACGCCGCCGGTCCCTTCCGCCGCGGCGCCGTCTCCTTAAGGGAGCGGATGGCTCGACGCTACAACCTAAGGGATCTCGACTGGGGCCTGATCGGGCTTGCGCTGGTTCTCAGCTCGATCGGCATTGTCCAGATTTACAGCGCCACCCTCGGCACGGTGTGGCAGGGCACGTGGTGGAAACAACTGCTGTTCGTTGTGGCAGGGCTGGGGGCGTTGGCGGTGGTGGCTCGCCTGGACTATCACGCGCTGTTAGACCGGGTCCCGTGGCTGTATCTGGCCGCCGTCTTGACGCTCATCCTCGTGCTGGTGGCGGGCCGCACGGTGTTCGGTTCCCGGCGGTGGATTCCGTTGCCGGGTGGCTTCACCTTGCAGATCTCGGAGTTCGTTAAACTGGTGGTGGTACTGCTCGTTGCCCGGTACTTGAACGAGCTCTCAGGCGAACGGCTGGAAGGCCGGGATCTGGTAAAGCTGGGAGGCGTGATCGGGATCCCCATGGTGCTGGTGGCCAAGCAACCCGATCTGGGGACGGCGCTGACATACGCGGCCATCGCGGGTGCGGGCATATTTCTGGCCGGCTTGCGGTGGCGCCACGTCGCCGTCCTGGCGATTGGAGGGGCCTTGGCGATCCCTGCCGGATGGCATGTCTTGAAAGACTACCAGAAGGAGCGCCTGGTGTCGTTTCTTGATCCCGGTCGGGACCCGCTGGGCTCCGGCTATCAGGTGATCCAATCCAAGATTGCGGTGGGCTCGGGCGGCATCTGGGGCAAGGGAGTAACGCGAGGCTCCCAAGCGCAACTGCGCTTTCTCCCAGTGCCTCATACGGATTTCATCTTTGCGGCGTTTGCCGAAGAACACGGCTTCGTCGGAGTAGTTGGAGTTCTCGGGCTGTATTTCCTGCTCCTGATGCAGATCATCCAGAACGCGCAGACGGCTGCAGACCGGGCCGGGATGTATATCTGCATCGGAGTGTTCGCGTTGTTGCTGTTTCACATGTTGGTGAACGTGGGAATGCTGGTGGGCCGGATGCCCGTGACCGGCATTCCCTTGCCGCTGATGAGCTACGGCGGATCCAGTGTGCTGACGACGTTCGCGATGCTGGGTCTGGTAAACAGTGTGCGGCTCCGGCGGTTCGTGAATTGAAGCGAAGGGAGTTTTGCGAAGAGATTTGAGGCAGGCCGAGTCTGACGCAGCAGGCAACGGACCGGCAAGAGTTCCAAGCAGGATCAGGGGCCGAAGGGCCCGGGTCCGGTGGTCTGGTGCCGGCGGCCGGGAAACTCGAGCGCAACCGATCGCTCGTTAGAGTTTAATCTGCAAGCGAGCCAGCGGAGCGCGGGCAAGCCCGCCCAAGGCTCGCAAGCCGGCGCGGCGCCTCTATTTCTCCGCACGCAAGCCTCCGTCGCTTCCAAAACGGAGGAGTCCCGATGGGAAAGGAATTGGTAATTTCGGCGGATCGCCACGAAACCCGGGCGGCGATCCTGGAAGACGACCAGCTTGTCGAAATCTACTTTCAGCGCGCCCATGAATACCCGCTGGCAGGCAGCATCCACAAAGGACGCGTGACGCGCGTGCTGCCGGGGATGCAGTCGGCTTTCGTTGACATCGGCCTGGAGCGGGACGCGTTTCTCTATGTTTCGGACTTTTTCGAGGAGAACGAAGAGTTCGACCGCATCGCAGCCCCGCCGCAAGAGAAGGTGCGCTCGGCGGCGGCTGAGGAGGCTTTACCTGCTTTTTCCGCCGAACGGCGGCCGGCCCTGACTCAAGAGTCGCCCTCACGAGAATCCAGAACGCGGCGGTCGCGGCGGCGCCGGAAAGGGCGCGGGTTCCCGGAATCCAAATATTCCGGAGAAGCCGCCTGGACCCGGCACGAACGCCCGAGCCCCGAGCCGGCCGTGTTCCCAGTGCTTCCGGGGGAGTCGCTGGCCAAGTACAGCCGTCTGAGCCAGCAGGCTGAGACGGAACCTGCCTCAGGAGAAGGGGAGTCGCGAGAGGAGCTGATGGGAACCGGGACGGAGCCTTCACCGGAGGCGGAGAGGCCCGGGGCAGGCGAGGAATCCTACGCAACGGGAGCCGCGGAACCGTTCGAGCGAGCTTCCGAGCCTGAGGATTCGGCGCAATCCTCCGGCGAGATCGAGGCGAATGCAGACCGTGAAGAGGAGCGCCTCGCGGAAGAAGCGGCTGCTCCCGAACCACTGGTGGCGGCTGCGGAGGAGACCCCCGCGGAGCCCGAGCCTGCCGTGGAGACTCAGGCTTCGGAGGAAACTCAGACTGCGAGTGCTGCAGCCGGCGAGTCTGTGGAGACGGCGGAGGCGGCCGCCACGCTTGAGGCGGAGGTGCGCGAAGCGCCGGTTCGCTATCCCCACCGGCTTTCCCGGCGGTTGCGCCGGAAGCTCCGGGGCGAGGGTCGCGCGGATGCTCTACCGGAATCCGCGCCGGATGCGCCCGCCGCGGCCGAGGCGAGTCCCCGCGAGAGGCCTTCACCGTCCATCACCGAACTGTTGCGCGAAGGCCAGGAGATTCTGGTCCAGATTGCGAAAGAGCCGCTCGGGCAGAAAGGAGCCCGCATCACTTCACACATCGCGCTGCCGGGGCGCTACGTGGTCTACATGCCGACTGTAGATCATCTGGGCGTATCGCGGAAGATCGCTTCCGAGGAGGAACGCGCGCGCCTGCGCCGCATTCTGCAGACGCACCGTGTCGGCATCCCTGGCGGTTTCATCATCCGCACGGCCGGAGCGGGACACACCGAGCAGGAAATCGCCGCGGACATGATGTACCTCTACAATCTGTGGCTCGATATCCGCCAGAAGGCCGAAAAGCGTCCAGCGCCGTGCCTGATCCATCATGATCTGGACCTGGTCCAGCGCGTGCTGCGTGACCAGCTGACGGAGGAGTTCAAGGCCATCTGGGTGGATAATGAGGAAGTCTACGAGTCCGTGCTCCGCTTCGTGGAGCGCATGCAACCCTCGATGCTCCCTCGGGTGAAACTGTACACGCGCTCCCTGCCCATCTTTGACGCCTTCAATATTACGGCGGAGCTGGAAAAGGCCCTGCGGCCCAAGGTGTGGCTCAAGTCCGGCGGCTACATCGTCATCAACCAGACGGAAGCGCTGGTGGCGATTGACGTCAACACGGGTAAGTTCGTGGGCAAGTCCGGGCGCCTGGAAGACACCATCGTCAAGACCAACCTGGAAGCGATCAAAGAAATCGTGCGCCAGATCCGGCTCCGCGATCTCGGGGGGATCATCGTCATCGATTTCATTGACATGGAGGAGCGCAAGAACCGCCAGAAGGTGTTCCAGGCTCTGGAGGAGGAGATGCGCCAGGACCGCGCGCCGTACAAGATTCTTCAGTTCAACGACTTCGGCCTGGTGGCCATCACGCGCAAGCGTGTCAAGCAGAGTCTGGAGCGCGCGTTGTGTTCGCCCTGCCCCACCTGCGACGGCGCGGGCTACGTCAAGAGCGTCCAGACGGTCATCGGGGAGATCCTTCAGGAAGCGCGCAAGATCGCAGGAGCGGTGGAGGGCGCCAATGTCGTGCTGCGCGTGCATCCGGACGTGGCCAAGGCGCTCAAGTCCACGGCCAACGACTATCTGGAGGAGCTCGAGGAAACGCTCCGCCGTCCGGTTCTGGTCACCAGCGACCCGACCCTTCATCCAGAGAAATTCGACCTGGCTTGAACCAATCCCGCCGCCTGAAGCGCTCCCGGACGACTTGACGCCCCTTTGCAACCGGGGATAGACTCAACCTCCAGCGCCGCCGAAGGGCTGAGATGGCGAGGGGAAAGGTTACCATCCTGCGCTCCCTTGCTCTGTTGTTGCTCCCGCTTCCTGCGTGCCCGACGTTCGCCACCGAGAGGGCGCTAATCCCTGTTCCTGCCCGGGAGCCAGCTGCCCGATGGCTCGAACCCGCAGTGCCCCCGGGCGCCACAATCCGCCCCGCAGTCTTCGATGAAACGCTGAGGGTCGTCGTTCTGGCGGACTTCCTCGAGGCAGGGGATCTCAACGAGCTGCGCTCCCTGTTGCGGCAGGAGTTTAACAGGCTGCGTCAAAAAGACAAGTTGTTTGTCATCATCGTCCGGGCTGCCGATACTCTGTTTGTCCCTCCCGTCCAAAGCTGGACTGCACTGGAAAAGCATCTTGGGGAGGTGCTACCTCAGAGTGCGGAGCCTCCCTCCGCGCGCCTTCCTCCCACGGCGCTCTATGACCTGGTGGCTTCTCTTATTCCGGAGCCCGCCGAGGCGTGGAGCCAGATGCTGCTGGCCGGACGGCTGCCGCCGCCACCGCAGGGGTTGCTCGAGGACTATATCCATGCGCGAATGGCCATGCTCCTCGCGAAGGCGCGGGTGGTGCTCCGGGCTTGGCCGCCGCAGAGGGCAAGCTGGCTCCCACTGACCGAAGACGTGGCTGGAGCAAAATGGTTCGAGGTCGAATGGCAGCCGGCGAGCGTAGAGGAAGGTTTCGAGATCCGGTCCGTCAGGCCAGGCGGTATCGAGAGGCGGTATCTTTCTTTGTCGCCGGGTTTTGTGCCACCTCGCTTCGGGGAGCTTGCGGAACTCATCGCTGCCGTTGAAGCAGCTGCTCAGGCGGGCGCAGGCGCGGGCGAGCTGGAAGCACTCCGACGACGCATCGGTCTTCATCCAGGCTGGACACGCGCTCTGGAGACGGGCGCCGCGCTCGCTGAGCGGCTCGGCGATCACCGCGAGGCGGCATTTTTCCTCGGAGGTCTGGCGAGACGCCTGCCGGAAGATAACAAAGTGTTGCGCCGCTATGCGCTGGCGTTGGCACGGTCGGCTCCCCCGGCACAAGCCGAGCACGTGCTGCGCCGCGCCGTGCGCGCGTTCCCGGAGGACGCCCTCTTACTGGAACTGCTGGCGCGTGCCCGGATTGCCCAGCGGGATCTTGCCGAAGCCCACGCTCTGGCCCGACAAAGCCTCGCGCTGGCGCCGGACAACGTCACGTTGTGGTGGATCGCGGCGGATCTCGCCCGGGATTTGGGAAACGCCCAGGCCGAGCGGGAGGCCTTGCGGGCGGCTCTGGATCGCGAACCGGACCGGGCCGATCGTCGGGCGCGACTGATCGTTCTGGCGCTCGAGGCAGGTGACGGACGCCAGGCACGTCAGGCTTTAGAAGAAGCGGAGGGCAGAACACCGGGCGACACGACAATTCTCGCTTCTTACGCAGCGGCGTGGGAGCGGTTGAACGAGCCGACACGTGCCGTACAACTCTGGCTTCGCGCCGTGGATGTGGACTCACGTTTTGAGAAAGGCTACGCCGCCGCGGCACGTCTGTTCGCGGCCGCGGGAGACTGGGAACGGAGTCTTGCCACGGCGCTCCGGGGCTTGGAACATCTCCCCGATTCTGCGCCTCTTCACATAGCTCACGCACAAGCCCTTGTGGAGCTCGGCCGGCTCCAGGAGGCCCGCAAAGTCCTACAGGCCGCCTGCGCGCGCGTCAGAGATCCGGCTTTGGCGAGGCTCAGGGCCGAAATCGAAGAGCTCTTCGGCGGCCAAGCGGCCGTAGAGGCCTGGAGCAGCTATTTGGATCTCCTTCAGGCCGAGAACGCGGACCAAGTCGGGCTGGAGCAGGCCAGGGAGCGGGCTGTCTTTGCGGCGCTCCGCGCGGGCTACCCGGAGGCCGCCGCTCGGTGGCTGAGCATTCCGGACAGCGACGGAGCCGAGCGGCCGCGCCAAGGTGGTGAGGCAGTGATCATTCCCGGCGGGGTCAAACTTCTCCAGTTCCTTTCCGGCACAGGGGGGCCGCAGGATCCGGGCGAGTATCTGGTCGCTTTCGCCCGCGCTATGGCGCAGCGCTCGGAGACTGTCCCTGCCGATCAGTGGAAGCGACAAATAGAACCGCTTTTCGAGCATTACGCGCGCCTTCGAGAGTTGCGAGCACTGTTTGCTCCACATCCCGGCGGGACTGTGGTCCGTCTGGAACTGGGTCCGAAATCTGCCGGGGCAAGAACCCGCAAGGTCCTGGACCTTCTCGGCTACCGCTTGCGAGCCTCCCGCGGCCGCGTTGTCGTCGAGCCCCGGCTGGACAAGAAGAATGCACCGCGTCAGAACCTGGCCGCGGCCCTTGAGTTTGACGATCGCGCCGCAGCTGCGGCGCTTCAAAGTGGGCAGGCGTTTACTTTGCGGGTCCCCGACGACTTTGCTCCGGTGGTGCTCGGTGCGGCAGCCTGGGGAGAATTGCTCAAACGTTACCCGAACCCGATGGGTTTTGCGGGCATGCTGGCCATGGATCCCAGGCTGGCACGGTTATTCGTGGGCTTGGCCACAGCGGGACCCGGCGCCGCCGCAGCCTTGGTAAGCCGCATCGGGATGCAAAAGCTGGTCTCAGATTACGCAGGACTCCTGTTTCTCTACGGGCCTGCTCTGGCTTTAGACCGGAACGGGAAGTGCCGCGTGCCCGGCGGCGAAAAGGCCGAGAGCGTATGGCAGGAACTGGTTGGCGTGAGTCCCCAGGACGGACCGGCATTCCTGAAAGCGCTGATGGAAAAGGACGACGGTATGGCGCTTGCCTACTTCGCCACGCTGCACGGCGTGACGGGCGACCGCCAGCGCTGGTTTTTGAGTTCCCCGCATCGAGCCCGACTTTTTTATCAGTTGATGAAGGATGCTCCTGAATGGAGAGCAGGCGCGCAACGTGGCGTGCGCAAGAGCCCGATTGTAGAGCTGCTGCGCCGCCTCCCGCTGGCCGAGGATGGCACGGTGCGATTTCCGGGCGGAGCGCAGGTTTGGCAAGTGGCGCGGGGCTCCAGCGAACTGGGACGCATCGAAAGACTTGCCAGACGGGCGCAGCGCGCCCAACCTGCCGAAGAGGAAGCCATCCTTTCGCAGATGGCCGGCCGCCGTTATGAAGCTGCTCATGAGCGCTTTTCCCAATTGGAAAATTTTCTGGCGGTGTCCCAAGTCGAGCAGGCTCTGGGCCGTGAGCTGGCGCCCCGTGAAGCGCTCATCCTTTCCGAGCAGTTCGCCCGCTATGAGTGGGCCTTCCCGTTCCTCACGGCGCTACCAGGCCTCGGCGAGCGGGAGTTTCGAGCTTTCTTCTTGTGGGCGGGAGCCTTGGATAGCGGTGATACCGCAAGGACTAACCTTACGCTGGGGTTGATGGGCAATGTGGCGCTGCTTGCGGGCCTGCTGGTGAGATCCGGACGGTTGGATCCCGAAGTTGCCGCGACGCTCTTCTACGAGCTTTGCGAGGGGCTCCGGGGAGGGTCGGAATTTGAGTTACAGGGTTCGGCGGCGGCAAAGGCCTTGCGTGCGCTCGCGACGGCTCTTAAAGCTCCGCCAGGAGGGCTGCAGGCTGCCGTCGAAGATGCCCTCTTCGGGCCCGCGGATACGGTGCTCGGTCAGAGGCGGCGGCATGACTATCGCAGGGTCCTCGCGTTGCAGAAGGTGCCCGGCGTGGATCTGATTCTCGCTGCTTTCGACGCCGCTGAAGCCGCAGCTCGGAGCCCTTCGGAAGCGCGGGAGGCGGCCGCGGCGATCGAGCGATGTCTTTCATCTCTGGTAGTGATCCCTCTGCCCCGGACGGGTCGTTTGCCGCCGGAACTAAAGAAACAACTCGAGCTGTGGAAAGTGACCGATGTCACCGAAGCGGTGCGCTCTCTGCGCGAAATCGCTTCGCGACGTCGGCCCAGTTTGCGCGACCTGGAGCGCTCGAGCGCTGAGGCCCGCCGTGCCCTCACCCCCTGGTTGGAACTGGCACTGCGAGGTCTCGTGGTGGGCTTTTACCTCCGTCCCGAAGATTTGCCGGTCTCCGAAGATCCGCTTCTGTTGCGCAAGTATCAGTATTATCCCGGACGGGATGTGGCGAATTCCTTTTTCCCGCCGCCGAATTTCAAGGTGGACAGCGCTGCGGCAGGCGCTGTACCGTCGGGATCCCTGGCGGGAATCGTCCAGGTGGCGGGGCAGATCGCGATGACAGGGAAGCCTGGCGCCGGAGGCTATGCCGAGGCGGTGGAAGCGCAGCAACTGGGCGCCATCCGCAATGCACTGTTCTGGCGCTTACGAAACGAGGACTTGCGTGCGCTACATCTTGCCGTTCTGGCGGGGCGCGAGTGGGTCGTCGAGGCCGCTTTCGACGAAGGCGAGGCGCACGCCCTGGAGGACGCGGCTGCTGGTCTGGTCTCCGCCGAGAGACTCGCCCGTCTGGACGGGTTGCTTGTCCGCCTCCAGGGGGCGCACACAGCAGGTCTTGCCGCTTCGTGGAATGCGCGCGCGTACGTCGAAACCTGGCAGGCGATTTGGGAGACACTCTCGCTGAGCGATCTCTACTGGCTGGGGCGGCGCCGCGGTCGTGCGACGGAGAGATCCCGGGTCTGGGTTGCCCTGAAACGCCTGCCCACCGAGGTGCACGAAGGGCCGGTGCACGAGCTCGGTGTCGTGCCGCTAGAACATGCCCGCAGCGGCGTTCCAAAGCTGCTACAGCTGCCTCCGTACGAGGATTACGTGTCGCAGTTGCTTCCGCAGCGCGCCGGCGAGCGGCTTGCGGAGTTTCCCATTTCCCTGGCATGCGCAGTGGATGAGGCCGGTTTGGAGGCCGAGGCCGTCGGACTGCTGGCCGAGCCCTTGGCGCGGCTGATGCTTCCGGGACTCGTAATGTCCGACGTGGCGGATTTTCGCCCGGCAGTGCAGCTGTGGAAGCGAATCGCACTGGATCAGCTGGTTGCATTATGGCAGCAAGAGTCAACGAAGGGCTTATGATTCCTCGACGTCGGTTCGTGATCTGGGCCATGGGTGCAGCCGTGCTTGCGCAAGAGCACCTCCCCAGAGGGCCGGTGTTCCGGGCGCAGACGGCGCTGGTGGAGATCCACGCTACGGTGCTCGATCCCAGGGGCCGGCACCTCAGAGGACTGCAAAAGGATGACTTCGAAATCATTGACGGTAGCGAGCCGCGGAAGCCTGAGATTTTCGAATCCGAGGAAAGTCCAATATCCCTTGGCCTGCTGCTGGACATCACGGGCAGCATGCAGGAAGCGCTGCCCGCAGTCAAACATTCCGCATTGCGCTTGGTGACCCAGTTGCGCCCGGCGGATCAGGTCGCCGTGTTCGTTTTCAACAATCGCCTGTGGGTTCTCAGCGACTTCACGGTGGACCGCGACTTGACGGCCGCGGCTATCCGGAGTTTGCGCGCCGCCGGCACCACGGCTCTGTTTGACGCCCTCGCTGGTGCCTCTCAACTCGTTTCCCAACGTCAGGGAAAACGAGCTTTGCTCGTTTTCACCGACGGGAATGACAACGCCAGCGCGCTCACACTCGAGCGTGCCGTCGAACGTGCCCGTCGCGAGGCGATCCCCGTTTATACAGTCGCGCAGGGAGAGGCGCTGCGTGCGCGCAACCTGACGGAAACCCTCGAAGTCATCGCCCGCAGCACGGGCGGACTGGCCTTTAAGGTCAGGAAGCCCGTCGAGATTGACGAGGCGTTCTCGGAGATTTCCCGGGATCTTACCGCTTCCTATCTGTTGGCGTTCAAACCGCGGCCTGGCCATGGCGAGTGGCGTACTCTTGTGGTCCGCGTGCGCGGACGGAAGAACTTGCAGGTACGCAGTCGCGAAGGCTACTTTGCCCCATGACCGTGCGGCGTTAAGCTGGGTTCCGTGAAACCACAGATCCTGGCGCTGCTGCTTGGCCTTTCCGCCGCCCAAGGCGAGGTGCTCCCGGGGACCTCCCGGCTTGACTGGCAGGGGGATCTCTCAGCGCGCCTGCTGGAGGGCGCGCATCGCTTCGTCGAACGCCAGATTGCGGCCTCCCGCGAACGGCGCGCCGCCTTCTGGCGCCGCGACTTTTCGTCACGAGAAGCTTACGACGCCTCGATCGAGGCGAACCGCCGGAGGTTCCGACAGGCCATCGGCCTGTTGGATGAGCGCATACCGGTTCGCATGGAACGTGTCTCCGACGAGCGCGATCCGGCGCCGGCGGCGGAGACACCCGCTTACAGCGTGTGGCAGGTGCGCTGGTCTGTCTTTGACGGTGTCCAGGGCGAAGGTTTGCTGGTCGAGCCGCGCTCCACGGTGAAAGCCTCGGTGGTCGTGCTGCCCGATGCAGACCAGACGCCGGAACAGTGGGTAGGACTCGTACCTACCATTCCGGCGCAGGAGCAACTTGCGCGGCGTCTGGCGGAAAGCGGCTGCCGGGTCTTGGTACCCGTGCTGATTGACCGGACCGCGCGATGGTCCGGCCGTCCCGAAATCCGGATGACCGAACAAAGCCACCGTGAATGGATCTACCGGCAAGCGTTTCACATGGGCCGCCATATCATCGGTTACGAAGTGGCGAAAGTGCTCGCCGGGGTGGACTGGCTCGCCAAGCAGGCATCGGCTCCGATCGGGGTTGCAGGGTACGGCGAGGGAGGCCTGATCGGATTCTATGCCGCGGCCGCAGATCCGCGCATCGAGGCGGCCCTCATCAGCGGCTACTTCGGCCCGAGGGAACGGGTGTGGTCGGAACCGATCTACCGGAATGTGTTCGGCCTCCTCAAAGAATTCGGCGATGCGGAAATCGCGGCGATGGTCGCGCCGCGCGGCCTCGTGGTCGAATATGCGCCCGCGCCGCGCGTTTCGGGCCAAAAGGGCGACATCGTGACACCTGCCTGGGACGAAGTGCGGGCGGAGTTTGCGCGCATCGGCAGCCTGCTGCCGGACGGATTCCAGCAGCGCTATCTGACAGAGGGCTTGGGCAGCGGGCTCGAGCTTTTTCTCAAACTGTTGGGCGTGCCGGTCGCTTTGCCGGCAGAGCCGGCTCAGGACCGCCGCCGCGCCTTCGACCCCGCGGCACGGCAGTTGCGGCAGATCCGCGAGCTCGAAGAGTACACGCAGCGCTTGGTGCGGGCTTCCGAGCGCGTTCGCAACGAGTTCTTCCTGTATAAGGCAGCCCCCGCGCTGGCCGGGCGGAAGTGGTCAACGGATCTGCAGCGCCCTGCGCTTTCACCCGAACCCTTCGTCGAGAGCGCGCGCTGGTGGCGCGATTACTTCCGCCGCGAATTGATCGGCGAGTTCGGCGAACCCTTGCTGCCACCCAATCCGCGCACCCGGCGGATCCGCGACAGCACAGCCTGGACCGGCTACGAAGTCGTCCTGGACGTCTGGCCGGAGGTTTTTGCCTGGGGCATTCTGCTGGTGCCCAAAGGGCTCCGGCCCGGCGAGCGGCGGCCGGTGGTCGTCTGCCAGCATGGCCTCGAAAGCGTGCCTCTCGAGACGGTGGAAGGGGATCACCCGGCCTACCGGAATTTTGCGGCACGGCTGGCCGAGCAGGGCTTCGTCGTGTTCTCGCCCCACAACCTCTACCGCGGGGGTGACCGTTTTCGGCTCCTGGATCGCAAGGCCGCGGCGCTCAAAGCCACGCTGTTTTCCTTTATCTTGACCCAGCATGAACAGATTCTGCGCTGGCTGTGCTCGCTCCCCTTCGTGGATGGCGAGCGCATCGGGTTTTACGGCTTGAGTTACGGCGGAAAAACGGCGATGCGCGTGCCAGCAGTCCTTGAAGACTACCGCGTGGTCGTTTGTTCGGGGGATTTTAACCAGTGGACCCGGAAGGTGGCTTCGACCGAGCTTCCGTTCAGCTATATGTACACCGGTGAATGGGAGATGTTCCATTTCAATCTGGGCAACACCTTTGACTACGCGGAGATGGCGTATTTAATTTTTCCGCGCCCTTTTCTGGTGGAGCGCGGGCATCACGATATGGTCGGTGAGGACTCCTGGGTGGCTCACGAATACGCCAAAGTGCGGTGGTTGTACGCCCAGTTCGGGCTGGCGGAACGGACGGCGATTGCATTTTTCAACGGAGGCCACACCATCCACGGGCAAGCCGCCTTCGACTTCCTCCGCCGCCACCTCTTCTAAATTCCGTCAGCCTGGTATGTCCCCATTTTTTGGGGTGGCCGCCGGCCGTCCTGCTAGAATCGCAGTGAGATGCATCCGGATTTCCTCGTGGTCGGAGCGGGTGTCGCCGGACTCCGCGCCGCCATCGAACTGGCCGAAGCGGGTCGCGTGCTGGTGGTCGCGAAAGACAGCCTGCACGAATCCAGCTCCGAGTACGCCCAGGGCGGGATCGCGGCGGCCTTGAGCGACGAGGACGAGGTCGAGCTGCACGAGCAGGACACCCTGGCCGCGGGTGACGGTCTTTGTGACCGCGCCGCCGTCCGCACGCTGGTGGAGGAGGGGCCTGCCGCCATCCAGGAGCTGATCGAGTGGGGCGCCCAGTTTGACCGCGAGGGTTCGCGGCTCGCTTTCACACAGGAGGGCGCTCACAGCCGCCGCCGCGTATTGCACGCCCACGGCGATTCGACGGGACGCGAGATCTCGCGCACGCTGTATCAGAAGGCGGCTTCGCTCGCGAACGTGCAGTTCCAGAGCTTCACGGCCGTTACGGACCTTCTGGTCGCGGACGGAGAAGTGGCCGGTGTCGTGGCCTGCGACGCGACCACGCGCCGCGCCGTGCCCCTCTATGCCCGGGCCGTCCTTCTGGCCACAGGCGGCCTGGGCCGTGTGTATCGTGAAACCACCAACCCCGACGTGGCCACCGGGGACGGTGTCGCCGCCGCCTACCGCGCGGGAGCGGAAATCAGCGATATCGAGTTTGTCCAGTTCCACCCCACCGCACTGCATCTGGAGGGTGCGCCGCGGTTCCTGCTTTCGGAAGCCCTCCGCGGCGAAGGCGCGCTGCTCCGGAACGCCTCCGGAGAGCGTTTCATGGAGCGCTACCACCCTCTCAAAGAACTTGCCCCGCGGGACGTGGTGGCGCGCTCGATTGTAGCGGAGATCGAGCGCACGGGCGAACCGCACGTCTTTCTGGACCTGACACACCTGCCGGCCGATTTTGTCCGCCGCCGGTTTCCCCGGATTTACGAAACGTGCCTGCGCTACGGGATCGATCTGACCAAGGACCTGGCTCCCGTGCATCCGGCCGCCCATTATGCGATGGGCGGCGTGCGGACGGATCTGGACGGGAGAACCAATCTGCCGCGGCTGTTCGCCGCCGGCGAAGTGGCGGCGACGGGAGTACACGGCGCCAATCGCTTGGCGAGCAACTCGCTGCTGGAGGGCGTCGTGTTCGGAGCGCGGGCGGGGCGGGCCATGCGCGAGCTGGCGGGCGCGCCGCACCCGGCCCGGGCGCCACTGCCCGAGCCCGAGTTCCCCGAGCTTACCGAACCGGAGCTTCGCGAGCTCACCTGGCGCTACTGCGGGATCATCCGCTCGGGCGAAGGACTCGAGAGAGCCTGCGAGCGGCTGGCGAGCCTCCCCCACCGGCGCTGTCCCGAGCCGAACCGGCTTCTGTTCGAGCTGCGCAACATGGTGCAGGTCGCCTGGCTTATCGCCCGGTGCGCCCTGGCGCGCAAGGAGAGCCGTGGGGCTCATTTCCGCACGGACTATCCTGAGAAAAGGCCGGAGTATCAGAAACATTCCCTCATCACCAAGTGCACAGATGAAGTTTTCTTCGTATGACCGCGGCCTGGAGCGCGCCGCTGCGCCGCCGCGCCTGCTGTTGTGGTGCCTTCTTCCTCTCCTGCTCGCCATCCCGATCCGCTCCGTGTCGCCGGCGACGGCGCTTTGGGCTACGCCGGCCATCCTGCTGGCGGCGATGATGATCGCCTGGGCGGCCGAGTCGGCGCAATTTTTTGTCGCCCAGGGGTTCGCTCTGGCGATCCTGGCCTGGCTCCAGACCCTGCCGGAATTCGCGGTGGAGTTCGTGCTGGCCTGGAAGCAGCAGGTGCCGCTGCTGCTCGCCAATCTGACGGGCGCTCTCCGGCTGCTCACGGGTCTGGGGTGGCCCATGATCTACGCAGTCGCCGCCGTGTTTTGCCGCCGCCGCTACGGCAGGCCGCTGCGCGCCATTCCTCTTGCCGAGGAGCACTGCGTTGAGGTCGTGGGCCTGGCCGTGCCGCTCGTCTACATCGCGTTCATCTGGGCCAAGGCGTCGCTCAATCTGTTCGACGCGGCGGTGCTGATCCTCCTCTACGCGGCATACCTGGCGGTGCTGCGCCGCATGCCGCCCCAGGGGGCGGAGGGCATGGAGGAGCTCGAGCTGATCCCGCGCACGATCGTAAAAGCACGCCGTCGCATTCGCAACGCGGTGATCACGGTCTTGTTCCTTGCCGGCGGCGTTCTGATCTACGTCTCCGCGGAACCGTTCCTGGGCAGCCTGCTGGCCATCTCGTTTCTGCTCGGTGTGCCGGCCTTCGTCTTCGTGCAATGGGTGGCGCCGCTCGTGTCCGAGTTTCCGGAGAAGGTCTCGGCGTTCTACTGGGCCCGCACCGTGGAGCGGGCCTCCATGTCGCTGATGAACATGGTTTCCAGTAATATCAACCAGTGGACGCTGCTGGCCGCCATGCTGCCCATCGTGTATTCGATCAGTCGCGGTCGGCCCTCCGTGATCGCCTTCGATGCGCAGCAGAGCCTGGAGATCCTGATGACGCTCGGCCAGTCCCTGGTAGGGATGCTGTTCCTGGTCAACATGCGCCTGGTGTGGTGGGAGGCTTCCGCGCTGTTCGCCCTGTGGTTCATTCAGTTCGCCTTCTCGCCCGTTCCGCCCGGACCGGGGTTCGCCGGCGTGATCGCCCGGCATGTGCACGCCTGGGTCACCGGCGCCTATTTCCTCTGGTTTGCGGCCGGCGTGGTGCGGTACGTGCTCGGACGCCGCCAGCCGGAAGCGTTTGCGCTGTTTCGACAAATGTGGCGGCGCCACGTCCAGCCGCACCAGGCGGCTGCGGTAAAATAAAAGTTCCCACTCCATGAGGCCCACCGTACGATCCACGACTGTCCTGTGCGTGCGCAGAGACGGAAAGGTCGTGATGGCCGGCGACGGGCAGGTTACGTTCGGCCAGGAGGTGTTCAAATCCTCGGCCCGCAAGCTCCGCCGCCTGTACAACGACCGGATTCTAGCCGGATTTGCAGGCTCCACGGCCGACGCCTTCGCGCTGTTTTCCCGTTTCGAGTCCAAATTGGAGCAACACGGGGGCAACTTGGCCCGGAGCGTCGTCGAGCTGGCCAAGGAGTGGCGCACGGACCGTGTGCTCCGCCACCTGGAGGCGTTGCTGCTGGTTGCCGACGTTCAGAACACCTACATCGTCAGCGGCAGCGGAGACGTGATCGAGCCGGACGAGCATGTGGCCGCCATCGGCTCGGGCGGCGGATTTGCCAAGGCCGCGGCCGTGGCGCTGATGGAAAACACGAGCCTGAGCGCCCGCGCCATTGCCGAGAAGGCGATGGCGATCGCCGGCCGGATTTGTATCTACACGAACGAGAATGTGACGTACGAGGAGCTCGGTTAGCCATGGTTATCTACCTCCCGGTTCAAGCCACGGAAGAAACCCCGGCCCTGGACGAGCTGACTCCTCGTGAGATCGTCCGGGAGCTGGATAAGTACGTCATCGGCCAGGCGGAGGCCAAGCGGGCCGTGGCCATCGCGCTCCGCAACCGTATCCGGCGGCAGAAGCTGGATCCGGAGATGGCCGAAGAGGTCTACCCGAAGAATATCCTCATGATCGGCCCGACGGGAGTGGGCAAGACCGAGATCGCGCGGCGCCTGGCCAAGCTCGCCAACTCGCCCTTCCTCAAGGTGGAGGCCAGCAAGTTCACCGAGGTCGGCTATGTGGGTCGCGATGTCGAGTCCATGATCCGTGATCTGGTGGACATCGCCATTGACATGGTGCGCGAAGAAAAGCTCGACGAGGTGGCCGAGCGCGCCGAGCGCAACGCCGAAGAACGGCTGCTCGACCTGCTCATGCCGCCGCAGCCGGAGGCCACCGAGAGCCTGGAACGCACGCGCGAAAAGCTTCGCGAGAAACTGCGGGCCGGCAAGCTCGACGACCGCATGGTGGAGATTGACGTCAAGCAGCGCGGACCCACCTTCGAAATCGCCACCAACATGGGCGTCGAAGAGATGGAGTTCAACATCAAGGACGTGCTGCCGGGACTGTTCGCCGGCCGCACCCGCAAGCGCAAGATGCGCGTGGCCGAGGCCCTGGAATACCTGATCCAGGAGGAGGAGGAAAAACTGATTGATATGGATCAGGTCACGCGGATCGCCATTGACCGCGTGGAACGCAGCGGGATCATCTTCCTGGACGAGATTGACAAGATCGCAGGACGCGAGTCCGGCCACGGACCGGACGTCAGCCGCGAAGGCGTCCAGCGAGACATCCTGCCCATCGTGGAGGGCACGACCGTCAATACCCGCTACGGCTTCGTGCGCACGGATCACATCCTGTTCATCGCCGCCGGGGCCTTCCACGTCTCCAAGCCAAGCGACCTGATCCCCGAACTTCAGGGCCGCTTCCCCATCCGTGTCGAGCTGAAGTCGCTGACCGAAGAAGATTTCATCCGGATCCTCAAGGAGCCGAAAAATGCTCTGGTCAAGCAGTACCAGGCGCTGCTCGAGACCGAGGGCATCAAGCTGACGTTCACCGACGACGCGCTCGAGGAGATCGCCCGCTTCGCCGCCCGCGTCAACGAGAGCGCGGAGAATATCGGTGCGCGGCGGCTCCACACCATCATGGAGAAACTCCTGGAAGAGATCTCGTTCGAGGGCCCCGATCTCAAGAAAAAAGTCGTCAAGATTGACGGTGCCTACGTGCGCAAACAGCTGGCCGACATCGTCAAGGACCAGGACCTGAGCCGCTACATTCTGTGAGGCGCCGCCCGCCTTCTGCCTGCCTTTTGCCCGCGCTGGCCATGGTGCTGTGCTCGTGCGGTTACGTCGGCGATCCGCTTCCTCCCGCACTCAACATTCCCGAGCGGGTGACCGACCTGAGGGCGTATCAATACGCGGATCGGCTCGTGGTGGAGTTCACCGTTCCCTCCCGGACCACCGAAGGCCTCCTGCTGCGGCTGGGTGGGATTGAGCTGCGCGCCGGTCCCTGGGACGGTCCCTCGTTCAGCGAGGAAGGCTGGTATGCCGCCGCGCAACGACTCGACCCGCCCTGCCACACCCCCGGGCCCTGTCGCGTGGAGCTCGCCGCCGGTGGCTGGGCCGGGCGGGAGGTGTTCTGCCGCGTGCGCATCGCCCATCGGAAGGGCCGCTGGAGCAACTGGTCGGATTTCGCCATCGTGCATGTGGTTCCGCCCCTGGGCGTTCCGCAGAACCTCCGCGCGGAGAGCGCGCCCGAGGGCGTGGTCCTGAACTGGGAGGACCCGGACTCGCGAGCCGGCAAAACATACCGCATTTACCGCAAACAGGACAAGCAGCCCGCGGCCGTCGCCGGAACATCCACGGAACTGCGCTGGGTGGACCGCACGGCCGAGTTCGGCCGCACCTACGAATATGCGGTCGAGGCCGTACTGGTGAGCGGCAACTCGGAAGCGCGGAGCGAGCGGACCGCACCCGTCGCCATCACTCCCCTCGATCGCTTCCCCCCCGCCGTTCCGTCGGGGCTGGTGGCGGTGGCCGGCCCGGCTGCGATCGAGCTGTCGTGGGATCCGGATCGCGACCCGGACGTGGCGGGCTACTTTGTCTGGCGAGCGGCGGAGGACGGATCTTTCGAGAGAATCTCGGGCCTGCTCGCGGCACCTTCCTTCAGCGACGCGCGCGTGGAGCGCGGCAAACGCTACCGTTACGCTGTCTCGGCGGCCGATCGCCTCGGCAATGAGAGCGGGCGCTCGGCGCCTGTGGAAGCGGAGCTTCCGTAAAGGGCGCCTCCGGAGAAGAGGCCCCCTTGGGCCGCTCGGGCGGCGGCGGTAGCAGGCACGGGGCCTCCGGCATCGAACCGCACGGCAATGCGCCGGCGGCTCTGGACAAGTAAATAAGCCTGACTTGCGACGGAATTAACCTGGTAACGATTACCCATGCAACTTTCCGATCTTGCCGGTGTCTCTATTTGTGCCGTCTCAGATCCGGCCCAGGAAGGCGGTATGCGGGAAACAGTGTTTCCCTCCGGGAGGAGTTGGAGCGATTTAATGACCCGGCGGGGCTTCTGCCGGATCATGCCGGCCTTGGCTGCAGGGTCTCCCCTGGCGCGCAGCCAGGTAACCTCGCCCGCGGGCAACATCAGCGTGGCCGGCTCGGTGGCGACGTTCTGGGCGGACTATGTCCGGCCGCTGCAATCGGTGGCGCACACATTCGTAGAAAGATACCGCTGGCTGGTCACCTTTGAGGAGGCCCCGCTGATATATCCTGGCGATTACGTGGACGTGACGCTCAATCCCGCGGCGGGGGGCCGGGCGCTGGCTCCTCGCGGCGGATATCTGCAATTCTCTTTCGATGTGGGGCCTGAGGGGGAGCCGGCCGACCCGGGGCTGGTGTTGCGCACGGCCCTTGAAGCCTACCACCGGGCGGGGTTTCCGGGCCGCTACGAGTTGCGCGCCGAGGAGGGCTACTTTCACATTGTGCCCACCGCCCGGGCGGATGTGACGGGAGTGCTGCGGGCGGTGCGCAGTCCCCTGGATGCGACGGTGACGCTGGAGGGGGGCGGACGCAACCC
>DATLYE010000031.1:0-4734 GCA_035575135.1 Bryobacteraceae bacterium | reverse complement strand
CGTGACGCCGCAGCGCTACCTGAGCACCAGCCCGGTGAGGGACCAGGCCCGCATCAATTACTTGAGTCAGAACCTGCCGAATCCGTTCGCCGGCCTGATGCCGGCCGATGCCATCAGCGCCCTCCGGGCCACCAACATCGCGCGGGAGCGATTGCTCCGCCCATTCCCGCATTTTGACGGCGTGAGCTCGTCCAGCTACGAAGGATACTCCTGGTATCACTCCTTGCAACTGAATGTGCAGAAGCGGTTCAGCAAGGGCTACACGGTCATGGGGTCTTACACCTTCTCGAAGTTCATGCAGGCGACCGAAGTGCTCAACCAGGATGATCCGCGTCCGACGGAAGTGATCTCCGACATGGACCGGCCGCACCGTTTCAGCGTGAGCGGCATCTGGGAGCTGCCGTTTGGAAAGGGCCGGCGCTGGCTCTCCGGGGCGAATCCGGTGCTGGAGCGCATTGTCGGCGGCTGGCAGATCAACGGAATCTGGGCCTGGCAAAGCGGATTCCCGCTGAACTGGGGCAACATCATCTTCTACTCGCCGGACATCAAGAGCATCCGGCTTCCGGACGACCAACGCAGTCCCCAGCGGTGGTTTAACACGAACGCGCCTTTTGAGCGGAATTCCGCGTTGCAGCTGGACCGCAATGTCCGGACCTTCCCCTTGCGGTTCGGCTTCATCCGCAGCGACAACATCCACAACTTCGACCTCTCGTTGCTGAAGAAGACCCGCATCGCTGAGGGCAAGGAAGCGGAGTTCCGGTTCGAGGCCTTGAACGCCTTCAACCAGACACAGTTCCCCGGACCGAACACGGCGGTGACCCAGGCGACCTTCGGGCAGATCGTCTCTTCGACGCAGGAGAACTATCCGCGGCGGATTCAGTTGACCCTTCGGTTCGTATTCTGACCTGACCCCCTATCGTACAGGCGCGGGCGGCCATCCCACCGCCCGCGCCCTTCTTTTCCCGCGCTAAGATGCCCTCGATGCGGACAGCGCCGTTGAGCGTCGTGGCGGCTGTACTGGCGGCGGGCTCCGCCGCCCCGGCAAACCTTCAGGATCTGCGGCGGGGCTTCGAGAGTCCTCCCGCGGAGACTCGCATCCTCATGCGCTGGTGGTGGTTCGGTCCCGCTGTGACCAAGGCTCGGCTGGAACGCGAGATGCGCCTGATGAAAGAAGGCGGCATCGGGGGATTCGAGATTCAGCCAGTGTATCCTGTCGCTCTTGACGATCCCGAACGGGGGTTTCGAAACCTGACGTTTCTTTCCCAGGAGTTTCTGGACGCGGTGCGCCACAGTGCGGAAACGGCGCGACAGTTGGGATTGCGCTTCGACATCACTTTGGGCAGCGGGTGGCCGTATGGCGGACCGCAGATTCCGGTCACGCTGGCGGCCGGCTGGTTGCGCTGGGAGCGCGTGGCGGTGCCAAACGGCTCGCGGCGTGTTCCCGTGCCGGCCATCGGCGCCGGGGAGAGATGGATCGCCGCGTTTCCGGAAGGCGGTGGTTCCGAGCTCACCGAGGTGCGCGAAGGCGCCCTGTGGCTGCCCGAAGGCGTGCGCCCCAGAGAAGTCTGGTTCTTAATCGCCAGCCGTACCGGGATGATGGTCAAACGCCCCGCCGTCGGCGCTGAAGGGTTTGTCCTTGATCACTACGACCGCGGGGCGCTCGAGCATTATTTGAAGACCGTCGGCGAACCGCTGCTGGCGGCGGGCAAACCATTTGCGATTTTCTGCGACAGCCTGGAGGTCTACGATTCGGACTGGACCTGGGATTTTCTGGAAGAATTTCGCAAGCGGCGCGGCTACGACCTGAAGCCGCACCTGCCGGCTCTGGTGGGTGATACGCCGTGGACTCGAAAACTGCGCCAGGACTGGGGGCGTACGCTGACCGAGCTGCTGGAAGAGCGTTTCATTGCACCGCTGGCCGAGTGGGCGCGAAAGCGGGGAACGCGGCTCCGCATGCAGGGCTACGGAATCCCGCCGGCATCGGTGTCGAGCAATGCCTTGGTGGATCTTCCGGAGGGAGAGGGAGCGGAGTGGAAATCGCTGAGCGCTTCCCGCTGGGCCTCTTCGGCCGGGCACCTCTACGGCCGTCCCGTGATTTCCTCGGAGACCTGGACCTGGCTGCACTCGCCCGCCTTCCGCGCCACGCCGCTCGACGTCAAGGCCGAGGCGGATCGGCACTTCCTGCAAGGCATCAACCAGTTGGTCGGGCACGGTTGGCCGTACACGGCCGAAGGGGTTGAGTACCCGGGCTGGCGCTTCTACGCCGCCGGCGTCTTCAACGACAAGAATCCCTGGTGGATCGTGATGCCGGACGTTGCGCTCTACCTGCAGCGCCTCAGCTTCCTGCTGCGGCAGGGACGGCCGGTTGCCGACGTGGCGCTGTACCTGCCCGTCGCGGACGCCTGGGGTGATTTCACGCTGCGACGCGTTAACCTGATCGAGACGCTGCGCCGCAGGATCGGATCCTCGGTGATCGCGCAGATTCTCGAGTCGGGCTTCGCCTTGGACTTCGTTGACGACCGTGTCATCGAGCAGGCGGCACGGATCGAACAGAATGCGCTTCGGATCGGTGACAACCGTTACCGGGTTGTCATCCTCCCTGGTGTGGAAGCCATTCCGGCCGGAACGCTGCAGCGGCTGGCCGAATTTGCCCGCGCCGGGGGCGTGGTTGTGGCAACCCGCCGGCTGCCGGCCGAACCGCCGGGTTTTCAGGTCTCGGAGCAAGAGCGACAGCGGGTTGCCTCGCTGGTTCGTGAAATGTTCGAAGGGCCGTCCGCCCGAGGTCTCCTTGTGCTCGGTGAAGATCAGCTGGGCGCCGTGCTGCGGCAGAAGCTCCAGCCCGATGTGGCTTTCTCACCCCAGCTTACCGATCTTGGCGTCGTTCACCGCACGACGCCCGAGGCGGAGATTTATTTTCTCGCCAACACGGGAAACACCGGGGCGAAGTTCACTGCCCGGTTCCGCTCTGCGGCCGGAGGTGCGGAGTTCTGGGATCCGTTGAGTGGCAAGGCCGTTTCGCTCGCCGTCCGGGACGGCGCCGTGGAATTGGAGCTCGCTCCCTACGGCTCCGGCGTTGTCGTTTTCTCCCACAAGCTGTCTGCCGGGGAAGGCGTCTCCCGGCCGGCCGGCTGGCAGGAACTGCTTGACCTCAGTCACGGCTGGCGCGTGACGTTCGGCGACAACGGTCCCACGGTTACCATGGAACGTCTCCGCTCGTGGACGGAGGATGAAGACACTCGTTATTTCTCCGGCGTCGCCACCTACGAGCGAGAGTTTGTACTGCCTGCGGAGGCGTTGGGGAAGGGGCGAGCTGTGAAGTTGCACTTCGGCGAGGGCACGCCCCTGCGCGAACAAGCGCGCCGCTACGGCATGCAGGCCTGGCTGGACGCACCGGTGCGGGAGGCGGGCGTCGTCTTCGTCAACGGCCGGCGGGCGGGCTCGGTGTGGTGTCCCCCCTACGAGGTCGATGTGACCGAGGTACTCAGGCCGGGAAAAAACACACTGCGGATTCAGGTGGCCAATCTTGCGGTGAATCACATGGCGGGCCGCGCTCTTCCGGATTACCGGCTCCTCAATCTTCGCTACGGCGTGCGCTTCGAGCCGCAGGACATGGACAAGATTCGGCCGGAGCCGGCCGGATTGCTGGGCACGGTGAGACTTGTGGCGTCACCGGGCACGTAAGCGGGCGCCTCGCACCCGCGCGAGGCTTGTTTTCGGACGCCCTTTTGCCGTCCAGGCAGGCCCGGCGTCGCAGTTGACACCTCTTGGCTGAGAAGCCGAACCCCTAGTCGTCTCGCACAGCAAAACGAGGCGCTTGAGGGGTTCGGGCGGCCCCAAACAGCCGGTGTCTGGAACGTTCTGTCTGATGGGCGGTTACGCTTGTCAACCGCCCGACTGGGTTTTGTACTGAGAAACGCTAGGGCTTTTGCGGAAATTCGTTGACAAGCGAGTCCCGCCTGGAGTACATCTTGCCGCGAAGGGGGCAAGGCCATGAAGAGGAGGTTTTCCGCATTTGCATTGTTGTTCGGGCTCTTATCGGGGGCCGCGAGCGCCTTAGGGCAGGAGTTCCGGGCGAGTGTTTCCGGTACGGTTACCGACCCTGCCGGGGCGGTCATTCCCGCGGTGGACGTTGAGCTGCGAAACGTGGCCACGGGTGCGACCGTGAGCACGCAAACCAATGAGGTCGGCAATTATGTGGCTCCGTTCGTTCCGCCCGGGACTTACGTGTTGACCGCGGCCAAAGAAGGCTTCAAACGGGCGGTGCGCGAAAATCTGGAACTCCGCGTCGGTGACCGCGTTCGCGTGGACCTCCAGCTCGAGCTGGGCGGCGTGACCGAGAGCGTGACGGTGTCGGCCGAGGCCGAGCTGCTGGAGACCGCCACGGCGTCCAAGGGGCAGGTCATTGACTCCAGCAAAGTGGCGGCGCTGCCGTTGCTCGGGCGCAATCCCTTCATGCTGGCGGCCGTATCCGCCGGGGTTCAGTATACGCCCTCGCTGGCGAGCCGCTCGAACCGGCCCTTCGACAACGGCGGCATGGACAGCTTCTCGATCAACGGGGGCCGGCAGTTCACCAACGAGTTTTTGCTCGACGGGGTGCCCGACACCAACGTGGAGACCACGCAGCCTTCCAACTTGAGCTTCGTCCCTTCGCCGGACGCGACGGAAGAGTTCAAGGTGCAAACCAACACCTATGACGCGCAGTACGGCCGGACCGGCGGCGGAGTGATCAACGTA
>DATLYE010000030.1:0-81509 GCA_035575135.1 Bryobacteraceae bacterium | reverse complement strand
TATCGCACGTAGGTTGCCGGTGGCCGCAAAACGACATAGCGGCCGCGCCCCGGGAAATTTCCACCAGCACCCGTGTCATTTCTTCTTCGGTTCTTTTCCCGGCAGCGCCGCAGGGTTTTCATGGACCCGCTCCCGGAAACGCCCTCGCAACCCCGTCGCCAGCGATACGGCGTCTTCCCCGAACCGGTCTCGTACTCGGTCCGCCGCCGCCAGCGCCCGCTGCCACTTGCGGACCCGCTCCGCTCCCAGCAGATCGAGCTGCCCCTCGCGCGGTTCGAGCGAAGAGGCTTGCACCCCCACCAGCCGCACGGGTTCGCCCCTCCAGTTCCGGACCAACAGCTCCCGCACACAGGCCAGCAACTCCGTGTCGAGCTGTGTGGCCCGAGCCATCGTCCGCGCGCGCGTGATGGTTCGGAAGCGATGATCGCGAAGCTTCAGTTGGATCGTGCGCGCGTACAGCCCGTGCTCCCGCAGCCGGCGCCCCACCATCTCCGCCAGCCGCACCAGCGTGGCTTCGATCCGCTCGCGGTCGGCTGTGTCCTGATCGAACGTATGTTCGTGGCTGATGGACTTCGGCGGCTCCGCGGCGCCAATGTCGCCCTCGAACCAGGCGCCCGCGTCCTCGCCCCGCGCTTTTCGCGCCAGCGCCGGCCCCCACTTGCCCAGATGCTTCTCGAGAAAACTCGCCTCGACACGCGCCAGATCCCCGACCGTGCGGATCCCGAGCGCGTGGAGCTGTTGCTCGGTCACTGGGCCCACTCCCGGAATGCGGCGCACCGCCAGCGGCGCCAGCCAGCGCGCCTCGCACCCCGGCAACACCCACAGGATCCCGTTCGGCTTGGCCAGATCGGAAGCTACCTTCGCCACCAGCCGCGACGTTGCCGCCCCGATCGAGCAGTTCAGCCCCGTCCGCTCCCGAATGGCCTCGTGAATTCGGTGCGCAGCGCGCAGCGGCGGACCGTGCAGCCGCTCCGTGCCGCTCAGGTCCAGATAGGCCTCGTCTACGCTGGCCATCTCGACCTGCGGCGTAAACGCGCACAACACCTCGTAGACCTTCTGCGAGTATTCGCGATAGAGGTGCGGGTGGCCCTCCAGAAAAATCGCCTGCGGGCACAGCCGGTACGCCGTGCGCAGGGGCATCGCCGAATGCACGCCGAACTGGCGCGCTTCGTAAGAAGCCGACGACACCACACCCCGCTCGCCGGGGCGGCCGCCGACTATCACCGGCTTGCCCTTCAGCGACGGATCCAGCAGCTCCTCCACCGACACAAAAAACGCGTCCATATCCACGTGAAGAATCAGCCGCTCTGCGCTCATGGGAGCAACCGGGCCGCGAGCACGCGCGGAAGACCCGCCAGGTCGCCGACGACCTCTACATCCTGCCAGCGCGCGCCGAGCAGGGCCCGCACCGGCTCCAGCGAGCGGTACCCGAGCTCCACCACCAGCCAGCCGCCGGGCCGCAGCACCCGCGGCGCGTCCGCGATCAGACGCTCGTACGCCTCCAGCCCGCTGTCACCCGCAAACAGCGCCACCGCCGGTTCGTGCGCCCGCACCTCCCGCTGGAGACCCGGGGCCTCCGCCGTCGCCACGTACGGCGGATTGGAAACCACCAGATCCATGCTGGCGTTTGCCAGAGCCGCCGTCAGATCGCACCGCACAAAGTGCACCGCCGCGCCCAGACGGCGCGCGTTCTCCGCCGCGACCTCCAGAGCCGCCGCCGAAATGTCGGTGGCCCAGACAGCGGCGCCCGTCTCCAGTTGCAGCGTCACCGCGATCGCGCCGGAGCCGCAGCCTACGTCCACCGCCGTTCGCGCCCGCCCCGCCACGCGCAGCGCCGTCTCCACCACATGCTCCGTTTCCGGGCGCGGGATCAGCACCGCCGGAGTCACCCGGAATTCCCGCCCGTAGAATTCCTGGCGTCCCGTGATGTACTGCGTGGGCTTGCCTTGCATGCGCTCGTGCAGATAGCGCCCGTAATGAATCCAGGCCCTCTCGCTCAGTTCCTCCTCCGGATGGGCGTACAGCCAGGAGCGCTCGCAGCCAAGAGCGTGGCACAGCAGAATCTCCGCCGTCAGCCGCGCCGAAGGAACCGCGGCCTGTTCAAGAAGCTTGGATCCCTGCCGGAGTGCGCTTTGAACCGTCATCGGCGGGCCCGCTCAGGGCGGCCTGCTGCTTCAGCCGCTCGGCCTCGTAGTACGTCGTCAGGGCGTCCAGGATCGGATCCAGGCGGCCGTCCATGACCGAGTCCAGCTGATACAGCGTGAGGCCGATGCGGTGGTCGGTCACGCGATTCTGCGGGAAATTGTACGTGCGGATCTTCTCGCTCCGGTCGCCCGTGCCCACCATGCTGCGCCGCTCGGCGCCGATCTGCGCCCGCTGCTTTTCCAGCTCCATCTCGTACAGCCGCGAACGCAGCACGCGCAGCGCCTTGGCCTTGTTCTTGATCTGGGATTTCTCGTCTTGACAGGAAACCACCAACCCGGTAGGCAGATGGGTGATCCGTACCGCGGAGTAGGTCGTGTTGACCGACTGGCCGCCCGGACCGGAAGAGCAGAACGTGTCGATGCGGAGGTCCTTCGGATCAATCTGCACTTCCACCTCGTCCGGCTCCGGCAGCACCGCCACCGTCACCGCCGAGGTGTGCACGCGCCCCTGCTGTTCGGTTACCGGCACGCGCTGGACCCGGTGTACCCCGCTCTCGTACTTCAGCTTGCTGTAAACCCGGTCCCCGCTGATCAGCGCAATGATCTCCTTGTAGCCGCCGATTTCCGACTCGCTCACCGAGCTGATCTCCACCTTCCAGCCCCGGGATTCGGCATAGCGCGCGTACATGCGGAAGATCTCGGCCGCAAATAGCGTGGCTTCGTCGCCCCCGGTTCCCGCCCGGATCTCGAGCACCACGTTCTTTTCATCGTTGGGGTCTTTGGGCAGCAGCAGAATCTTCAGCTCCTCTTCCAGCCGTTCCAGCCGCGGCTCGAGGCGCGCCACCTCCTCGGCCGCCAGACGCCGCAGCTCCGGATCGGCGTCGTCGAGCATGGCCCGGGCGCCCTCGAGTTCCGCCTGCGTGCTCTTCCACTCCCGATATTTGGCCACGATCTCTTCGAGCTCGCTGCGGGTCTTGGCGGTCTTGCGGTAGCGCTCCGGATCGCTCAACACCTCCGGATCGGCCATCTGGCGCGTCAGATCCTCAAAGCGCGCCTCGAGCTCATCCAGTTTCTGGAGATACTGCATGCCGGCTTCTTCCTTCTCCTTATGCAATGACGAGCCGCCCGCCCTGGGCCTCTTCCAGAGCCATGGCCCGCTCGAGAGCGTGAATCGCCACCTCCACCTGATCGTCGGAGGGAGGTCGCGTGGTGATGCGCTGCAGCCACAGCCCCGGCGCCGTGAGCGCAGCCAGCAGCCCGGCGGGGCGCCGCGCCGCTAGGCGGATCAACTCGTAACTGAGACCGGCAATCACCGGAAGCAAAGCAATCCGCCCCAAAAACCGCATCAGGAAACTGTCAAAGGGCAGCAGGGCGTACACCCCGATGGCAATCACCATCACCGCCAGCAGAAAGCTCGTGCCGCACCGCGGGTGGAACGTGCTGAACTTCTGCGCATTCTCCACTGTGACCGGCAAGCCCGACTCATAGTTGAAGACCACCTTGTGCTCGGCTCCGTGATACTCAAACACCCGGCGGATCTCTTTCCATCGCGAAATGCCGTAAAGAAACAGGAGAAATAACGCGATACGCACCAGGCCGTCGGTCAGGTTAAACGCCAGCCAGCCCCGCAGCGCGGGCACGTGCTCGCCGAACAGCGTGGCCACATAGAGCGGCACAAACTTATATAGAAAGATGAAGAAACCCAGAGAAAAAGCCAGATTCAGGCCCATCAGCGCCGGAGAAATTTCTTTTACTCTTTCCGCCTTTCCGTCGCTTTCGAGCTGCACGTTCGCCGAAAAGCGCAACGCCTTGATGCCAAGATACATCGCCTGGCCCAGAGTGCCCAGGCCGCGCAGGATGGGGAAGCGAAAAACGGGGTACTTTTCCGATACGCGCGGCACCGGCAGCTGCTCCGTCGCCAGATCTCCCGAGGGACGGCGCACCGCCACGGCGTAGCTGTGCGGCGCGCGCATCATGACCCCTTCCATCACCGCCTGTCCGCCGATGAGCGCCTCTTTGTCCTCGGAAGGCACAAGAAGGACCAGCGCATGCACGTGGCCGGCGAGGCGGGCCCAGTAATTGACCGACAAAGTGCGACTCCTGCTCTTGAGTATAGCGCGCGTCTCGCCCGGCCTACGGAATGGAGATCTCCAGGGTCTCCCGGCGTGCGTTCCAAAGGGCTTGGGTTCCGAACCGGGCGCACAGCGCCCGCATCCGCGCCGCGATCCTGGCGGCGTCCGCCCCGGCGGCACGCCGCACCTGGAGGTAGCGGATCTCGACCGGGTGAAGCCGCAACGCGCGGACGCGGCCCGCACCGGCCTCGACGACGAAGAGGAACGACTCGTCGTTGCGCTGCAGCTCATCCACCGCATAGTCGTCCACGAAGTCGCCGGCGCTGTACAGGATGGGCCGGCCCCGGTAAATCTCGATGCCGCGAAAGACGTGAGCGGAGTGGCCGAAGACAACGTCCGCCCCGGCCTCCACCAAGGCGCGGCCGAAGGGAATGTGCTCCGGCGGTGGCTCGTAGCCCCAGTTCCCGCCCCAGTGCGCCGACACGATCAGCAGGTCGGTTTCCGTGGCGGCTCGGCGTACGGCCTCGAGCAGGCGCCGGGCGCGCCCGTCCCGCAGATCCACGGGCACATAGCAGGTGCCGGGCCGGTCCGGGCGCGCCTCCCAAACCGGCTCGTTATCGGTAAAGGCGAGCAGTCCGATCCGCAGGCCCTTCACCTGCAACAGGGCCGGTGCACAGGCAGCGCGGTCGTTCCGGCCTGCCCCCGCGTATCGGACCCCGGCCTTCTCCAGCAGACCGAACATGTCAAGCAGCGCCTCGTAGCCGTAATCGAGCACGTGGTTGTTGGCCAGTGACACCGCATCCATGCCGGCGGCTTGCAGTACGGCTATATTCTTGGCGTCTGAGCGGAAATGAAACACCTTCGGCGTCGCGGTCCAGGGGCGGCCGCGGTCCGAAATCACGCACTCCAGATTGGCCATACGCACGTCCGCGGCTTGAAACAGCGGCAACGTGTCGCCCCAGGGATGGACCGGCGGGCGGTAGCGAAGCTGCTCGTTGACCAGACGCCCCAGCATCACGTCGCCCGCAAGCGCGATGCGGATTTGCTGGGCCAGGGCGAGCCGTGCGAGCACCACGGCGAGCAGCAGTGCCCGTCCCACATCTCCAGGATAACTGCGCCCCGGCCCGCTACCAGAACACGGAGAACCCGAGCCGGACAAAACGCGGCGGCTGCAGGGCCAGCGGCAGCCGCTCGTTAAATCGCGGGCCGCTCACATCGTCCTCGCGCAGGCGAGCGGCGCGGTTGAGCACATTGAAGACTTCGGTGTGGAACCGCAGCCTCGCACGGCCTGCGGAGAACGCGCGGCTCACGCGGAGGTCCCAGTTCAGCAGGAACTGGGTGCGGTGGCCGCCCTCCGGGCTGCCGCGCACGGTGGCCGGCACGACCAGCGGACCCTGCGCAAGATCCCGCACCAGCAGGCGGCGGCCAAATGCCAAGCCGTCGAGGTAGGTGGCGGCGCTTGCGACTTCGAAGCCCGCCGGTCCCTCCCAGCGGATCGTGAGCCGGCCCGAGAAGGCGCGATCAAAGAAATTGCGGCCGGCGGCATTCACGGAAGTATTCGGATCCTGCAGCAGCGCGCCCACCGTGCCCGAATCGTTCTCCCAGAAGTCGTTGCCTGGGTTTGCCGGCCCGAAGGTCTTGACCGCCAGAAACGACGCCCGCCAGTCCAGCCTCGGCGTCCGGCCCGCGAGCTCGGCAACCAACCCCTTGTTCATCGTGCGCAGGCCGGGGTTGCGCAATTCGAAGCGGTCCCGGCCGAACGTCGCCGGGTCCTGTTCCCAGACGACGAGCTGAGCATCGTCGAGTGTGCCGTAAATAAAGTCAGGCCCGGGATCGCCGAGCAGGCGCGGACTGAAGGCCTCCGGTGGCAGGCCCGCGTTGACGGCAGCGATGCGGTCTTTCTCATCTCGCCGGAACAGGCGCAGCCTGGCGGAGAGGCCAGGGCGCGGCGACGCTTCGACGCTCACTGCGAACTCGTCCACCAGGGGCCGCCGCAAAGAAGGAGAGACGCTCGTGTACGGCGCACCGAAGCGCCGCAAGAGCTCGCCCTGTTCGCCCGCCTGGAGGCGGCCGTCGCGGTTGTGGTCAACCCAGCGGTATTCGAGGCCGCCCAAGCTGTTCGGATCGGCGAAATCCAGATAGCGGCCCGCGAGAACCTGGTAGCGGCGCTCGTATCCCCCGCGGAAGGTCAAAGACCGGAGGCGCGGGGGCGTCAGTGCGACGCCGGCGGACCGAAACAGGTGCGTCCAGGAAATCACCCGCCGCCCGGCCACCGAGCCTTGCGAGGCGTCCAGCATCAGGCCGGCGTCAATCGTCAATCCGGGCGCAACGGCAACACGGTCTTCGATGCCCGCCGCCAGGGAACGGATGCCCGAGCGCGCCGTCTCCGTCGGGCTTCGCACCACAACGAAGGCAGGCTCACCTGCCGCCGTGACGCCGTAAAGCGGCGGGCCTCCGAAGCGGTTCCGGATTTGCGCCCTGTCCAGTGAGAGCCAGGCTGTTGTGGTGTGCGCTCCGCGTTCCCAAGCGGACCGCACCGCAAAGCCGTGCCGGCTGCGAAGGGCGCGTGTTTCCAGCGGAGGCGGTCCTTCGAGCGCGCCCGTGGTTAACTCAACGTGCGGAACCGCATCGCGGTCTGCTTGTTTCGCCGCCACCGTGTCCAGTCGCAGCCGGGAGTGACCGTATCGCAGCAGCAGGCCGTTGCGCTGCCAGCCCGCCTGCACGATGCGGGCGCTGCGATTCTCTTCGAGATCACGCCACAACTGCACCGGCGGCGCGTGCCTGCGGGCCGCCAGTGCCTCCGCCGCTTCCGGCAAGCCCCAGCCGGAGAGGTAGGGACGCTCGGCCAGAACAAAAACGTCGGCACGCTGTCTGTGTCCGGTTTCGAGGAGCAGGCGGCCGCTGGCAGTCACTAGGCGCGCGGAAAGATCTTCGCCGGGCGCGGCTTCGCCCACCGTTTGGGACGACCATCGTCCCGCAGCGGCAAACGTCACCGCAGCGCGGCGACCCAGCGGCCCGCCCGCGCGCAGGGCGTTCCAGCTGAACCAGTGAAATCTCTCCGGCTGCCGCACCTGGCCTCGCTCGGGCCCGGGGGGCAAGTTGTTCCATGCCAGCGCGGCTGTTGTAACGCTGGAAGCAAACTGACCGTGCCAGGAGGATTCCGGCACGAGACCCTCGAGTCTTGCGGCCGCACCATAGGCGCTCAGCTCCGGCTTGAGCTCGGCTTGGCGGAACAGGAACGTATCGCCGGTCACCACGGCCCAACCCGGCCGGTACGGGTCGGAAACTTCGATGCCTTCGAGCCGGTGGGCAGTGCCGGTCCAGGTGAAGCCGTCCACCGACAGCGCTGCTCGCCGCACGGCGGCCAAGCCCCCAAAATCCAGGGGCTCGGTCACGACTGCTGCATCGGCGCGAAACAGTCGCGCCGCAGTGGTGTCGGCGCAAAACTCATCGGCGGCCTGAAGCGGCACGAGAGCGATCAGAAGGACCGAAGCCCCGAACCGCACGGGAGCGCCGCTCAGAATCCCCGGGCGCGGCCGCCACGGCGGCCGTCGGACCAGCCGAGCCGCCAGCCGTCTTCTTCGATCGTGACGGCGTGGACGTCCCCTTGCGCGCGGAGGCGCGGGTTCAGCGTGTGCCCCAGACTGCGGAGCTTTTCGGCGACTTCGAGCGGCAGCGCTCCTGGTTCTGCGTCCACACGGTCAGGCGTGAACTGGTGGTGGATCCGGGGGAATTCGATCGCGTCGCGCAACGACATGCGGTAGCCCACGAGATTGACGAGGACCTGGAGCACCGTGTTGGGAATGGTCATGCCTCCCGGTGAGCCGAAGGCCGCCCACGGGCGCCCGTCCGGATGGAGCAGGATCACCGGAGTCATGGACGAGGCAGGACGCTTGCCGGGCGCAATGGCGTTGGGCGAATCAGGGCGCGTGCTAAAGGCGCTCATGATGTCGTTGAGCAGCACGCCGGTGCCGCGCGCGATGACCTGGGAGCCGAAGAAGTCGTTGAGTGTGTAGGTGTTGGAAACGATGTTGCCGGCCGCGTCCACGATCGTGAAATGCGTGGTGCTGCCCGACTCGCCGCCGGAGGGCGTTTCGCCGAGTTCGGCCGCGGGCGTGGCCCGGTCCGGCCGGATGCTGGCAGCCAGTTCCGCGGCGTACTCTTTGCTGGTGAGGCGTTCGACGGGAACCGTGACGAAAGCCGGATCCCCGGCGTAGCGGGCGCGGTCTCGGTAGGCTCGCTTCATCGCCTCGATCATCAGATGCCGGGATTCTGCGGAACCTTCGGTCCCCAGGCGCAGGGGAAAGCGCTCGAGGATGTTCAGCATCTGGAGCAACGTCACGCCGCCCGCGCTCGAAGGCGGCACGGTGAGCACCTGGTAGCCGCGGTAGGTGCCGCGGAGCGGGGCCAGTTCCAACGCCCGATATTGCTTGAGGTCCTCGAGCGTGATCGTGCCGCCGTTGGCCGCCATGTCGGCGGCTATCCGCCGGGCCGTTTCACCCTCGTAGAACTCGCGCCATCCGTATCGCTGGAGCCGGCGGATCGTGGCCGCCAGTTCCGGCTGGCGGAGCACTTCTCCCTGGCGCAGCGGCCGGTCGGCGCCGTGAAGGAAGATCCGTGCCGTCTCCGGAAAGGGCTTCATGATCGGCACCTGAAGCGGGAGGATCAGCTCCATGCGGTAGGAGACGGGGAATCCGTGTTCGGCCAAGATGCGGGCCCGGTCGAGCACCTCGTGCCAGGGGCGCGAGCCGAAGCGGTGGTGAGCGATTCCCAGACCGGCCACCGTTCCCGGCACGGCGGAAGCTCTATAGCCGACGCGCGACTCCATGCGATCGCGGAACATTCCCGGATGTGCCGCCCGCGGCGCGGTCTCACGGTAGTCGATTGCCAGCGTCCGCCCATCCGCCATCCGGATCAACATGTAGCCGCCCCCGCCGAGGTTGCCCGCTTCCGGATGGACGACCGCAAGGGCGAACGCCACCGCCACGGCGGCATCCACGGCGTTGCCGCCCCGGTCGAGGATAGCGATGCCGGCTTCGGTGGCTAGCTCGCTGACCGTCGCCACCATCGCCGAGCGCGCGCGCTCGGGCTGGCTCACCATGGGGCGGGGCGCTTCGATGCGCAGCCCGCTCGGTGAGACCTCCTGCGGCGTGCCGAGGGCGGCTGTCAGAGCCAGAACTGCCAGAAGCCGCTTCATACCGGCCAGTATAAGGGCGCTATAGTTGGAGACGGAGCGTTCGGTCATGGCCAATCCTCTTGCGTATTTGAGCGAGCAGCTCGATGCCTGGCGGCGGGAGGGCACCTATCAGACGCTGCGGCAGCTGGAGACCGCCTGCGCGCCGCTGGCGCGATTTGACGGGCGCGAGGTTATCAATCTGGCCTCGAACAACTACCTGGGGCTGACGAATCATCCGCGGCTGATCGAAGCCGCTTTGAAAGCCACGCGCGAGCTCGGTGTGGGTTCCGGGGCCGTGCGAAGCATCGCCGGCACCATGGCGATCCACATGGAGCTCGAGCGACGGATTGCGCGGTTCAAGAAGACCGAAGCGGCGGTGGTCTTCCAGTCGGGATTCGCCGCCAACGCGGGCACGGTGGCGGCCATTCTGACGCCGGACGACCACATCATCTCCGACGAGCTCAACCACGCCAGCATCATTGACGGCTGCCGGCTCTCCAAAGCCCGGATTCACATCTTCCCGCACAAAAACGTGGCGGCCGCCGCGCGCATTCTGCAGGAACTCGACGGCGCGCCCGGGCGGAAACTGCTGATCACCGACGGGGTCTTTTCCATGGATGGAGACATCGCCCCGCTGCCGGAGCTGGTGGAGCTGGCCGAGCGGCACGGCGCCATCATGATGGTGGACGACGCGCACGCCTCGGGCGTGTTGGGCTCGAACGGCCGTGGCACGGTGGATCACTTCCGCCTGCACGGCCGCGTGCACATCCAGGTCGGGACGCTTTCCAAAGCGGTGGGGGTTCTCGGCGGTTACGTCTGCGGCAGCCGTGACCTGATCGAGTTTCTGTACCATCGTGCGCGGCCGTTCCTGTTTTCGACGTCGCATCCTCCGGCGGTGGCGGCCGCCTGCCTGGCGGCCTTCGACATCCTCGAGCAGGAACCGGAGCGCATCGAGCAGCTCTGGAAAAACACGGCCTATTTCAAACAGGCGTTACAGGCCGCCGGTTTTGACACCGGCGCCAGCGAAACTCCCATTACGCCCATCATGGTGGGGGAGGCGAGCCGCGCCCACGAGTTCTCTCGCGCTTTGTTCGAGGAAGGGGTCTTTGCGGTGGGTATCGGCTATCCCACCGTGCCCAAGGGCAAGGCGCGCGTGCGGACCATCGTGACGGCCACGCACACGCGGGAGCAGCTGGACCGGGCTGTCGAAATCCTGGCCCGGGTGGCCCGGCGCATGGGCATCCTCGGCAAAGCCGCCTGAGCCGCGCCGGTTCCTACATCATGGGTTCGTCGGCCGACGGCCCGTAGGTGGCGGGGACGGCAATATTGTTCAAGCGAAGATAGACGCCGAGTTGCGCGCGGTGGTGGATGAGGTGGTTCAGGATGTAAGCACGCAGGATCGTGGCCCGGGGCAGGGTCCACTTCACCTCGCCGCCCATGAGCATGGACCACGGTTTGAGCAGGTGGTCGTCGCTCGCTCCCGCGATCGCCTGGCGCGCGGCGGTCACGCCTTTGTCGAATGCTTCCAGCATGTCGCGCACGGACGTCACAGGCGGGGGCTGGTAGGGAGGCCCTCCCGGGGGCGCGATGTCCAGAGATTCCAGGTTGATGGTGGGCTCGACCCAGCCGGGGATTTCACTGAGATGCTGCGCCAGCCTTCCCATGGTCATGGACTTCTCATGAGGCTTCCAGTCCAGCTTCTCATCGGGCACGCGCTCCAAAGTGCGCCGGGTCAGCTCCATTTCCCGGTCGAACTCCGGTAGCATCGCTTCAGGGATTGTCACGTTTCCTCCGATCGCCGACATTATAACGCGAGGGCACGATCCGGCCGGCGCTCAGGGAAAAGTCCGAGTTGCTTTGCGCAATTCGGCAAACAAAGCGCGGAAGCATGCGGCCGCCTGATGGGCGCGCGCATTCGCTTCGCCTTCGCCCGTGTAGGCCCGGAGGAACTGACCGAAGCCGACCCAGGTGGTTTGCAGCACGCCGAGCATCCGCCGGGCCACCGGATCCGGTGCGTTGCGCCGGAGCCAGCGCGCCAGCTCCAGTTGCGCCAACGCGACTTCCGGTTTGCGCCACGGGGAGGAAACGACGTCGAAGCCGGCCGTGGCGAAATAGGCGGCCGTCGGAGCGGCGGTGTCGTAGTGCCAGTCGCAGATCACCACGTCTTTCGGAATCAGCTCGATCGCACGGTGCGTGCCGTTCAGGCTCGCCTCCCAGCGTCCCAAACCCGTCGTCTGACCGTCGAGGAGCCGGTCGCCCCAGATCCACAGGCGGCGGCCAGTTGAGGCCAGGTGGTCGCGGACGGCGCGCACCTCGCCCGCGAACAGTTCGGCCTTGTCACGGCCGCGGCAGCGCGGGCAGTCGTCTTCGCCGATGAGGAACACTTCGTCCATACCGGCGTGAAAGTCCGAGGCCTGGCAGAGTTCCGCCACCTCGTCCACCAGATCGAAGACGACTTCATGCACTTTGGGATGGAGCGGGCAGTAACTGCGGCAGTAAATTCCCTCGTTATTGGGGTATTTTCCCGGCGTTTCGTCGAATTCCGGGTAGGCGCGCAGCAGGGCGTGGGTGGTCTGGCGCCAGGACTGATGGCCGAGCAGATTGATCTGGGGGATGAGGCGGATGCCCGCGGCGCGGCAGGCCGCGGCGAGGGCCCGGACATCCTCTCTGGAAAGTGCGTCGGGATCGCGCACCTCCGGCCGGCGCTCGAACTGGACGCGGTAGCCGAACTCGATCACCAAGGTGTTGACGCCTTCTTTCGGAAGCGTTTCTTGGATGAAGCGGACGGCGGCTTGCATCTCCTCCGGTCTGGGCGCGCTCACATGCAGACCCCGGACCGGCAGGTCCTGAGCCGCGGTCTGCACGCCGATGGCGAGGGACAAGGCGAAAAACCGTAGACGCGTCATGGCATTTGCGGCTCCAGGAAGGCGGCGGTGTGCCGCGGGCTGAGAGAGGCGTCGCTTCCCGCGGCTCTACTTCCACCCTGGAGCACCATGGGGCAATTATAAGGCCGCCCCGCGGGCATGGATTCTGGCAGGGAGCGGTGGACCGTAAGTCTAAGCGGTGAAAGTATGGAACCGGGCGAATTCGGTTTCGATTCCGAGCGGCCGTTCGCGCGGGTGTACAAGAGAGGAGGCTCCTGCAATTCGGCATCGTGCTTTGCCGGCCGCTAGTATCGCGAAAGATCGAGAACTGGCCTCTTGACAGGTGCCATGACACCGAGACCTAAAAACCGGCCATCGCCGATAATCAAAGGCCCAGAGACCGGTGCTTCAAATGCAATTTCCACGTGCCAAAGCTGCTCCTTCGCAAATCGAGTCCCGCCAGCAAAGAGCTCGACGCGAGCTCCCTTGCTTTCGAAAGGTTCACGTTGCAGACGCATTCCCTTCGCACCTGTTCGGACCCCAGCGTGCCGTAGCGCTTGGCGCACAGCAGCCGCCGCCCGCTCGATCTCCATTCTCCGTTCCCCACCGCCCTTTGCTTCCTCGCGCTTGCGCGTTGGGGCGATGCGCCGGCGGACGGCGTTTTGAGGGAGCGCGGCGGGCGTCACGGTGCGCCACACGCAGTACTGTTCTTCTTCTTTCAGGCCGTAGTGACGCAAGAAGCCGTCGTCATCGCTCCGGACCAAGACTGTTTGCATCTCGACCGCAGCTAAGCCGGAGAAGGCCCAGTGCACGTCATTCCCGCGAAGTGGGCAAGTTGGCGGCACCTCGATCAACACACGCCGAATCTCCCGGTCGGCGTGGACGTGCCCGATGGATGGCAGGGGAATGATCCGGACACGGTCCTCCGGCGGGCAATCGTTCGTCCCGTCGGGCTTGCGGCCCACCAGGGCAAGTTCAATGTCCTTTGTGTTTTTGGGCAATGCGCTTTTCAAACGCTCCACGGCAGCGTCACGCAGCTGGACGACGAGCGTCGAAGTGCGTACTAAGGGCCAGGGCGCAAAGCTTCCTTCCTCCGTGGCGCTGCGAAGCTCGTAGAGTTGGCGTGAGGGCGGGCTGTTGTAGGGGACGGGTTCGAATCGGGGCCTCGGCGGCTTGCGGAAGACCACCCTAACCGATTTACCCTCCCGCTCATACCTGAAGCGTTTGCCAAATGCTTCGTAACGGCGAACCAGGCTTTCGAGCGAGCCAAGGCAAGGGCACGCGAGCGTCGTTTTAGTCTTTCCCGCGGAAGGGCGAAACAAAGGACCGGGGTACTTTTCGAAGAGCTCGTCCAAGGCACGATCGTCGAGAACTTCGCCCCAGGCCCAGGCCATGTCGACGCCACGGCCCAATTGGTACAAGCGCTCGGCCAGCGAACAGATTTGGTGTGCGTGGTCTTCATCGCTTGGCTCGCCCGCAAGCGACCACGCGTAGACGAACGGAGTGGTTGGATCGAAAAAGTACGGTCGAAAGACCTTCGTAGCGGTCCGAATCTTGGCCATCTTAGTGGGATCGCCACCGATCGCGTCGGTGTCGTTGTTGGGCATGTAAAAGAGAACGCCACGCTCAGCCCGTCTAGCAGGCGGTGTGAGAACGAAGGGCGGGTTCCGTTTCTCGAGCCATTCAAGCGCTGCCTTGTCGGTCTGCTCGATCGGCCCGCCGAGGCCTGCTCCAGCGACGAGCGCTTGGAACAGCCGCGCGGGCGAAGGCGGCCAGTCCCCCTCGCCGTGGTAGCGCCCGTCGTGCAGCCGAACGTAAAGGACGAGGACACTCATCGCGAGCTAAGCTGGTTGCGGTTCCTCCTCGGCGGTCTTTTTCGCCTCCGCCAGGAGTTTTTTAGCCTCGTTGAGATCGAATGCATACTTGAGCTGAGGACGGCCGTTGTTCCACTTGTCCTTAAAAACTTCCGGCCACTTCTTGCGGAAATGTTCCGCTGCACTCTTGGTAAACTCTTCGATCACGTCTCGGCTCAGACTCACCTTGGTTGGCTCGCCGCGCCGCGGCACCTGGTACCACACATCCGCATCCTCGGC
Organism: Bryobacteraceae bacterium; assembly: GCA_035575135.1. Lineage (GTDB taxonomy): Bacteria > Acidobacteriota > Terriglobia > Bryobacterales > Bryobacteraceae > JANWXD01. Next base: position 67,160 of record DATLYE010000030.1, on the reverse strand, counting down.
GTAGCGGAGAAGGCAGCCTTCCCGAAGAAACAGCTCGATGTCGGCGGTGGCAGCCACGAGCGAGAGGCCAAGAAGATACTTCCGGATTGCCGCCGTCTCGTCGCTGCTTGCGCCGCGCAGGCCGCGGAGCGCAACGAGATTCACCGTGACCTCACGTTCGACGCGACCCTTCACGAGGACGCCTCCAAGGATGCGGCGCTCCGGGTTGGGAGACCCGTCGCGGAACTCGAGCATGTATTTTGCGGCGCTCCCCCCGATCTTTCGGAACGTGGTCGGGGCGTCCTTGAGGCCGGCGCTTGACATTATCTTCCCCCAGTCTTTGGCCAGCTTCTTGGCTGCACTCGTCAGCTCCTCCTGCTGCTCTTCATCCAACAGCTTCCAGACCGAGTTGAACTGCGCCGCCGCATGGAGTGGCTCGACGTCCCAGGCCCGGATGATCGAACGCACCAGCCTCGGCCGCTTCTCACCCGTGTCCCCACGCGAGTCCCAGACGCCGAACACCAGCGACGTCGGGGCTATAGTGCATAGTGGTCCCGCGTCGCCCTGGTGTAGCTTCTTAAAGGCCGGCGCGATCAGCTTGAGAAAATCTGGTGACGACTGCACCACCGCGTCCGCGGCGCGGTGCGCGAGATCGAGCAACGACCGCGTCACCTCGCGCGGCCGCTCGCAATCCTTCTTGGCTTTCTTCCCCTCATGAGCGTTCTTTCTACAAGCATCGCACTCGCCGCAGGCTTCCTTGCGGATGACTATTTCGATCTGCGGTACGAGCCATTCTGCGGGATCTTCAGAGTCCGAGATGAAGATCGGCTCGAGACGGTTGGCCTGCGATCCCACGCTGTCGATCGTCGCCACCCGCGTGCCGTCGGAAAGAATGTCGATGTTATAGCCGATGTCGGCGTAAGTGGGCGGGAAAACAATACGGCTTTCTTCTACAGGAAGCAGCGTCTGCTTCAGGCGCAGCGCCACCGGGCCGTCTGGCTTCGTGGCCCAGCCATCGAGAGTCTGGGTCGTGACATCGGTGACGTTCATGGCATCACTCATAGGCCTGTTTCCTCCTGTGCGTACGTAACGACCTTGTTTTTTCCCGAAAGATGGAGCGTGAACCGGAAGATGCGGAGCGGGATACCGAGTCGAACACCCCCGAGCGCTGGGCGTGCGAGCATTGGCGGCAGCAGGTGACCCCAGACACCGTAGCGCACCTCACGGGTCTCGAATTCGTCCGGACGAGCATGTTCAAGGCCGATGGTTGCCAGAATCTCTACGACCGGCGAGGCTTCGAGGCTTTGCCCCTGCTCATCCGGAGAGTAGCCCGCGTCGATCGCGGTCCAGGCTTTGCGCGCATCGAACTTAAAACTACTTCCGCCAAGCGGTCCCGTCAGACCCAACGGGTCCCGCATCAGCTCGTGTCGCTTTTCGATCCAGAGCTTGCGCATTACTTCCAGCATCTGCGAGGCAATGGTGGTGCTGCGCTGTGCTGCCCCGCGAACAGCTTGAACGAGTTGCGCGAAGATTCGTCACACCAGTGCGTAATGTAAAGCTCGCGGCCATTTTTGGTGAACCGCAGAGGGAGAGCCTTGGGATCGACGTCGGACGCGGGAAATGTTTCGACTACGCACACTCGACTACCGTCCTCTAGGTTATCGATTGCGTTGCCAGCACTCTTCGGCACAAGCCTTTCTATCTCTGCTCCGGCCAAGAAGTCGAGGATAGTTTCGAAGGGGTTCTCGCTGCCATCTGCGCAGAGTCTGAAACGCACGTCGGATTCGTTGGCCCACGCGAAGCCCCCCTGAGCCTGGCCAAGCAAAACGTCCGCCGCTTCCAGGAAGCCCATACAGGCAAAGACCTGCCCGGGATTGAACAAATCCACGGGGATCGACGCTTGCGCCATCACGCACCTCCTCCGCGAGCAGGCGCTTCGTTGTCGCGCGAGGCCTGTTGGTCAGCCGCCCGCAGCAGAGCCTCCCACCACGCGAGACCCCAGGGCCCCCAACGCATTTGCAGGCGTGCGAAGCGCAGGGCGATCTCCGCGACCTTTTCCTCCAGTACGGAGGGCGGCGCGCCCTGGCAGCCGCCAGTGCCGATCAACGGTCGCGCAAACCCATGGTGGGCTGCGATGAGGTGAAGCACGAGGTCGCGGTACTCCTCTGGGAGCTTGAGGATCCGCTCGTCATTCTCAACATGAAGCACTGACCCGAGCTCGTGCCGGTAGCCGTCGAGCAAGCGGTAATCGATGGGACCGTCGGTCTTGGCGTATATTCCGTCCTTCGGCGCATGGAACGCGCGCTGCCAACGTTGTGCGCGCTTGCCCTCATCGTGCAAGCGGGCGGCGAGAGTTAATGCCTCCACCACCGCAGGGTCGAGGTGCAGCGCCTGCGCCAGGCGGCGGGCGCGCTGCTCGGTCCACGACTGGTGCTCGTCCAGATGCTGCGGTTTCGCAGCCGAGCGGTCCTCCTCCGTCGCCGCGGCATGCTGCCATTTCTCCACGATGAGCCATTCGGTCGCCTCGCCCTCGTCCGTCATGGTCGAGGCAAAGCGGAGGCGCTCGCGCCAGTTTTTCTCCAGTGGCACGCCAGCGGATGCTTCCGCACGCCTTACACGGAACCCGACCACACCCTCGGCGAGCCACAGATGACCGTCATCGGCCGTCCGGGGCAATGTGTCTTCCCCGTGGTCGAGTAAGCCTTCTTTCAGCCCGCCCAGCCGCGCGTCTAGGACGACTGTAGCTCCCACGAGCGATTTTTCAAGCTCCTCGTTGTCGCGGAGTTCAACAATCTCAGCAAGGGTGAAAGCTTTCCGCAGCCCGCCATCAGCATCGAAAGCGAAGGCCACCACATCCTGGTCATGAAGAGGTTGCCCGTGGCTATTTTCCTGTCTCTGCTGCTGGCGCAGCCGCTTGGCGCGCGCTGTGATCCACTCCGTGACCCGGAACGTCTCGGTCTCCAGGATTTCGCTCGTGTGCACCGGCGCGGCCTCAAAGAACGCTTCGATCTCCTTCTTGCTCGGAGTTGCTCCGCCTCCCCGGACGGGAAGGTGGCTCCGCCACACGAGTGCCGTCTGGGGTGGATCATCGCCCCAGCCCCGGAGCCAGGGGTGGATGGCCGGGCGCCCTGTGTGCTTCTCCAGGGACGTCATGGCCCAGGCTTCGACCAGCGGCCGCGTCAACGCTGGACGAAGCGGCTCGGGCGTGGTCGCATGGTCGAGAATCTTCTGCAACGCTTCTTCAGTCGAGGCACGCGTTTTGAGATCTCGCAAGGCGCCGGGGCTGGCGTCGTAGCTTCCTCCGTCGTGCTTTGGCAGGTGTTCGATCAATCCCCGAACCGATTGCTTACGCTGAAATTTCGCCACTAGCTCGCGTTCTTTGTTCGTGAGGTTTTCGCCGCGCTTCTGTTTGTTCAGCGCCTGCTCTGTTCTTTTGTCGGCTTCCCGCTCGACGATCACGACAACGGTCGCCTCACCATCGCCGCGCCGGTTCACGCGGCCTAGGCGCTGAACCATGCGCTCCCAGGCGACGAGGTCGCACACCATGTGGTCCGCGTCTAGGTCCACGCCGACTTCGCCGGCAGACGTCGCGAAGAGAAACGCAGGCGAGCTCCAGTCCACCTTGCTTCCGGCGATAAATCCAAGGCTTCTTAACCGCTCCTTGGCCTTTTCGCGTTCGAAGACGCGTCGCCCGCCCACAAAGAGTTCGGTCTCGATCTGCTTCTTGCCACTCCTTGCGAGCTTCTCGAGCGCCTCTTTGGCCTTCTGGGCAACTTCCCGACTATCACAGTACAGGAGGATTCGCGCTGCGGCCTTGCCTTCTTCTGAAAGTTTCCACGCATGTTGCGCCAGCGCGTCGTGGAGCTTGTCGTTTTCATCCAGCAATTGGATCCGCAGCGACTTTTTCGCGTTCAGCCGTTTCCGGACTTCTGGGTGTCGCAAATCCTCATCACTCAGTCCGAACACCTTCTTCTCTTGCGTTCGTGCTGTAGCCGAAAGCGCGGTCAACTTGAACGGAGGAATCAACCTCTGGCACCGCTCATTGGTGGGGCGAAAGCCCGAGTCCGTCGTGATGGCTCGCAAGAGATGTTCGAACGGAGGCACGAGGTGGGCTTCGTCGAGGACGACAAGGCTATCCGCGCCGAGCAGCCCCGCGTGATAGGGCCGCATCTTTCTGGACACACCGTAGCCCTGGAACAGGAGCCTCGACCCGATCATGTCCACCGTGCCCACAATGATGGCAGGTGCGGAGGGATCGTCCAGCCACTCGCGGTTGTCGACATACTGGCCTCGTAGGGTGGAGACGGGCAGGGACCGATCGTTGAGGCCCAGTTGGTCCCTGAGGGTCCCATCTTTGTCAGCCCATTCCCGCAACCGAACTGCTTCTTCAGTGGCTTGATCCACGACCGCCCGTCTGTCCACGACGTACACCAGCCGCCGCGGGATCTTCGCTCCGCACGCCCGAGCCACGAGCCAGATCGCCATCACGGAGGTCTTGCCAAGCCCGGTCGGGATATCAATGACTTCCGGGATGTCGCCTCGAAGCATCTGCTCGAGGAGCTTGTCTTGCCATGAAAACGGACTTTCCTCTGGCCCGAGGGCCAGCGCCTCCCGCAGCAAACTTTTTGCCTCAGCCCGGTTCATGACTCACGTTCCAGGGCCGCTCCCAACGGCTCGGGACACCTCCCGAAACGAGCGAGCAATTCTTGTACCCCCGGACAACCCGACGCTATGCGATGCAAACACAGCATGTGGGGACACGGACAAGCAGCAGTTCCACACTTCCCCTCCGGATCTTGCTGTCGAAAGCGCGAATGCGGTAGCGCTCGGTGAGTTCAGAGGCCTTGAAAGCGCAGATCACGCCGCCGGCGGAGATTGTGGTGTCGTCCTTCGACGTCACCTCAGGATCTCTCTCAGGTATCCTTCCGAGGGGCCTTGCCTCCAGCGAATCCAGTTACTCGTCCAGTTCAGCGAAGTGCTTCGCAACAGTAGGCGACGCCCCCAAACCTTTGGTTTTCCCACCGGTTCGCGCGAGCGCTAACTGTCCCTCCCTGGGCAGTGCGTCTAGCGCCACACACTATCCCGCGCTGCGGGCGCTCTCATATAATAGCACCGTCAACACAAGGAGCGGTCCGGTGAAGAACAAATTGATCGTGTGGGCGGTCTTGCTGGGAGTCGGGTTTCTGGCAGGTTTTGTGCCGCAGTTTGTCAAATGCAGCCGGCTCGAGGCGGAGCTGCACGGCGTTCGGCGGGAGCTGGTTGCCTGCGGCGAGAGAATGCGGCTCTCGGAATACCGTGATCTTGCAGCGCAGATCTATCTGGAGGCCGCCCGCAAGAACTACGGTCTGGCGGCGGAGGCGGCCACCCGGTTCTTTCAGGGCTTGCGCGAGCACGCGGGCGAGACGGCGGACGCGGACCTGAAGCGCCGGCTCGAAGAAATACTCCGTTTGCGGGACGGGGTCACGGCGGGTTTGGCCAAGGCGGAGCCGGCCGTAATGGCGTCGCTCGAGCAACTGCTGGCCGAAACTCGGGAAAAGGTACGGCCCTAAGGAGTCAGGCTTGGCGGAAAGTATGAAGTCGCTGCGAGCGCCCGCGATCCGGCATCATCAATAGATCTGACGGCGCCTTGCCGCCCGCGGGCCAATTCCCGCAGGCGGCCGTCCGTTTCGAGCAGGAGAACAGAAAATGACCAGGAGCAAAGCGCACATTGCGGGTTCTCTGCTGGCGGCGCTGGCCGTGCCAGCGGGCTTTGCAGGCGTGGTGATTGAAGCCCGCTTGACGAACTTGAAAGATCAGAGCGTGGCGAAGATGACGACGTTCGTCGAGGCGGAGCGGTTTCGCACGGACATGTCGGACTCCAGAAGCGACACCTCCGTGATGTTGATCCGACGCGACGGGGATTTCCAGATGATTATGCTTGACCGCCGGCGCAAACAATACCAGGTGATGGACCGTGCGGCCCTCCAGCAGATGTCGCAGCAGGTATCGAGCGCCTTGGCGCAGATTCAGGAACAGCTCAAGAACCTTCCGCCGGAACAGCGCGCCATGATGGAGAAGATGATGGGCAAGCAGGCGGGACAGCTGGGCGCTGCGGCCCCGGCGCCGAAGACCACGTTCCGGGCGGCCGGGACGGGCAGCGTGGCCGGGCGACCCTGCAAGAAATACGAGGCCTTCGAGGGCACAAGCAAAGTGGCCGAGCTGTGTGCCGTAGCTCCGCAATCGCTCGGACTGTCGGCCGCAGACATGGCGGTGTTCGAGAAACTCAGCGAAATCTTCGAAGAGTTCACGCGGGGGGCGCGGCAGTATCTGCGGACGCCCGACGTCAAACTGGCAGACAAGCAGATTGACGGCTTCCCGGTTGAGTACGTATCGTACTGGGAGGGACGTCCCGCAGCGCGTTACGAAGTCTTGGAAGTGACACGGCGAAGCTTTTCGGATGCCGACTTTTCCACGGGGGACCCGAAACTGATCGAGTCTCCGTGGAGCCGGCCTCGGAAGTAGCGCCTGCGACCTCGTCCTGCCCGCCGCCCCCGGCCCCCGCAGCCGGCGGGCACGGCCTAACGCTCATTGCACAACATTGGGGCCTGGCTCGCCTGCTTCACGAGCCGCCCTCGACTTCGCCCGGCCTCTCCCAGACGCAGGCCGCAAACTCTCGCAGCGTGGTGAAACCGACTTTTTCATACAGCGCCAGGGCCTGACGGTTGGCGCTGGTGACGGTGAGGGTGATGGTGCGGCAGCCCAGATCCGCCAGAGCGACCAGCGAACAACGTAGCAATTCGTAGCCCAGGCCGAGGCCCCGAAGGCCGGGCGCCACACAAAGCTGGGTGATGTGTCCCACGTCGTCGGAAAGCCGGCTGGCAAGGCAGAGGCCGGCCAGGGCGCGGCCGCCGGCGGCCGCCACGAACGAGGCACTCGGGAGAAAGATACCGCAGCCCGGGTACTGGACGATGTTGTAGAGGAAGCGGCGCGCGCCGGCGAGCGAACGATATTGATCGTTGATGCGGCTGTCAATGTGGCCGCGGTAGGCTTCGGCGATCAGGCGCGCGGCAGCCTCGCTGTGACCCTCATGCCAGCACTCCAGCTGCACCGGCGGGCAGCCGGCCGCCGGAAGACGGGCGATGCGCTCTCGGTCAATAGCCATGAGCCGGCGCGAGTAGCGTGTTGCGGATTCGGGGCGCGGCAGCGGGCGGTCCAGCGGGCGGCACAGCATCATCAACTGCGACTCGACGCGACGCACAAGCGGACTGGCAAAGAGGCTTTCGACCGCGGCGGAAAGCAGCAAGTTCTCGTTTTCGATGGTGCGCCGGTCGCTGCGGACGTACAGATCGCCGATCAGGCCTTTGCCCTCTTCGGCGACGACGTAGGTGTAACCTGCCAGGTCGCCCGCCACGCGGAGCGCGTAACCGTTGAGAGCCTGGGAGGCGACGAAGCGCAAAACCAGATCGGCGGAAGGGCGGAAGTCCCAGCGCAGCGCCTGCCGCCACTCGGCCACTTCGGATTCCAGAACGGGCGCCAGGTCTGCGGCGGCCACACAGCGCAGGTCGGTAATTTCTGCCGCGAGCAACTCCGGCGCGGCCATAGAGGGATTATACGGCGTACGAAAGCGGCAGAGACAGTCGCGGGGTTCGAGACCGCGCCCGCTCCGCCCGGGGCCGCTTACATTCTGTAAAAATTCCGGTCTTCGCTTGACGCGCCGCTGTCTGGGTAGTAGAATCCTGCCAGGCAGCAAAGAAAGGGGGTTGCCGTGAGGAATGGTTTAATTTGCATGCTGGTAGCGGGCTACGTGTGGACTCAGCCCGCAGCGGCGCAACAGTTCCGTGGCTCGATCACGGGGCGCGTGGTGGATGCCCAGCAGGCCGTTGTGCCCAACGTGGCCATCACCGCGACGAACCTGGAGACCCAGGCGCGCTATCAGACCGAGAGCAATGCCGCCGGCCAGTTCACGCTGCCGTACCTGCAACCGGGGCCGTACCGCTTGGAAGCCGAAGCGAACGGTTTCAAGCGCTACGTCCGCGAACGGGTTCAGGTGAGCGCCAATGAGCAGATGACGCTGGACATTACGCTGGAGCTGGGTCAGCTGGTCGAGACGGTCACGGTGACGGCGGACGCGCCTGTACTGACGACCGCCACGGCCTCGACCGGACAGGTGATCACTTCGCGCTTTATCGAGAATCTGCCGATGAACGGGCGCACGCCGCTGTCGCTGGCGCAGATCGCCTTCGGCGTGATTCCGCTTTCGGATCCGCGCTTCCAGCGGCCCTTTGACAACGCAGGCCCGTCGGACTTCTCGATGGGCGGGGCGCCGTCGCGCACCAACGAGCTGCTGCTGGACGGAGCGCCGGACACCACGCAGGACCGCCGTGTGGCCTACAATCCGCCCGTGGACAGCGTGACCGAGGTCAAAGTGGAGACCTTTCAGGCGGATGCGGCTTACGGGAATACCGGCGGCGGTACGGTGAACGTGGTCTTGAAGGGCGGCACCAACGAGTTTCACGGCAACGCATACGACTTCAATCAGGTGGCCAAGACGGCCGCCACAGACTTTTTCGTGAACAAGGCGGGCCAGAAGAAAAGCCAGCTCGTTTACAACCAGTGGGGCGTCAACGCCGGGGCGCCGCTATACATTCCGAAGCTTTTTGACGGCCGCAATCGCGTCTTCTGGTATTTCGCCTACGAAGGCATTAAGGACCGCTTCCCGGAACCCGTGACGACCACGGTGCCGACCGACGCCATGCGGCAGGGTGATTTTTCCCGGTTGCTCGCTCTCGGGAGCAGCTACCAGCTCTACGATCCCGCCACGGGCGTGCGAGAAGGGGCTCGCGTGCGGCGTCAGCCGTTCCCCAACAACATCATTCCCAAGGACCGGCTGAATCCGATTGCACTGAAATACCTGGATTTCTATCCCCGGCCGAATCAGCCCGGGCAGGCCGACGGCCGGAATAACTTCCTGGCCAATTCCACGAGGGGCGATGATTACAACAGCGAGCTCGGCCGGCTCGATTTTAATTTGAGCGATCGGCATAAGTTTTTCGCCAACTTCCGCCACAACGAGCGGCTGGAATTCCGCGGCAATCTGTTCAAAAACATCGCCACAGGTAACTTTCTCAAGCGGATTAACTGGGGCGCCATGTTCGATGATGTCTATACGTTTACCCCGACGACGGTGCTCAACACCCGGCTCAACTGGACGCGCTGGACGGAGGGCGACCGGCGTCCCAGCTTGGGATTTGACATGACCTCGCTGGGGTTCCCGCCTTCGCTTGCGGCGGCTTCCTCCCAGGCACTGCTGCCCGTGATTGACTTCGATGCGGACGGCCTGAGCGACCTGGGCCACGAAGGAAGTCTGCCGCTGCCGTACGATCAGTTTCAGATTTTTACGAGCATGAACCGGTTTGCGAGAAGTCACAGCTTGAAATTCGGGGCGGATCTGCGGCTCTATCGAAATAGCGGCGCTAATTTCGGCAGTTCGTCGGGATTGTATTCGTTCCGCAATAACTGGACCCGCGGCCCGCTCGACAACTCTCCAGCTCCGCCTTTCGGCAGCGAAGTGAGCGCGTTTCTGCTCGGCTTACCCACGGGCGGCCGCTTTGACGTAGGCTCCTTTCGCAGCAATCAAGCCGGCTACTGGGCCCTGTTTCTGCAGGACGACTGGAAAGTTACGCCGACGCTGACGCTGAATCTGGGCCTGCGCTTTGAGCGGGAAATGACCACAACCGAGCGGTTTGACCGCCAGATTGTGGGATTCGATGCAACGACGCCCAATCAGGTGACGGAAGCGGCCAAGGCGGCCTATGCCGCCAATCCGATTCCGGAGCTGCCCGTCTCCAGATTCAACCCGGTGGGGGGCGTGATCTTTGCCCGGCCGGGGCGCCGCGGGATTGCGGAGATGAACTCGCTGTTCAGCCCCCGCTTCGGTTTTGCCTGGAGCCCGGAGGCTTTGGGCCGCAAGACGGTATTGCGGGGCGGTTTCGGAATTTACTACTTCACGGCGGGGATTCAGGCGTCCCAGCAGCCGGGCTTCTTCCAGCGGACTCCGTTTGTCGCCACGCTGGACGGCTTTCTGACGCCGGCGGCGACACTGAGCAATCCGTTCCCGGCGGGGATCGCGCAGCCGGTGGGCAACTCGCTCGGGGTGAATACGTTTCTCGGCCAGAACGTGAGTTTCTACAACTTCGGCTTCGACAACCCGTATTCGCTGCGCTGGAATTTCACCATCCAGCGCGAACTGGGCGCGAACACGGTCTTCGAGGTAGGCTACATGGGCAATCACGCCATTCGCCTGAACGGGAACCGCGGCCTGAACTGGGTGCCGCCGCAGTTTCTCAGCACGTCGCCCGTGCGGGACCAGCCGGTGATTGACCGCATGACGGCCAACGTCCCCAATCCTTTCCGGGGTCTGCTGCCCGGGACGGGGCTCAACGGCAGCACCGTACAGGTCAACCAACTGTTGCGGGCCTTTCCGCAGTTTTCCGGTGACGGCGGCGTGACGGTGCTTGGGGACAATTTTGGGAGCTCGTTCTATCACATGCTGCAGGCTCGCCTGGAGAAACGCCTGGCGCGGGGATTTGCGGCGATCGTCAATTACCAGTACTCGAAGCTTCTGGAGAAGCGCACGTTCCTCAATCTGAGTGATCCGGCGCCCGAGAAGCGGGTGGCCAATGAGGACGTTCCCCAGCGCCTGGTCGTCAGCGGAGTCTATGAACTGCCCTTCGGCCGCGGAAAAGCACTCGCCGGCAGCGCAGGTCCTGTGCTCCAGCGGATCGTGGGCGGCTGGTCGGTCAACGGCATTTACACGTTCGCTTCCGGGCAGCCCATCGGCGACTGGGGCAATGTGATTTATTTTGGCGGCGACCTGCGCCTGAACCCCCGGGCCGTGGACGGCGCGTTTGACACGACTCGTTTCGAGCGGGCCAGCGCGCGGCAACTGGCGTGGAACATCCGCCGGTTTCCCTCCCGGTTCGGCAATCTCCGCGAGGCGGCGACGAACAATTTCGACATCTCGGTTCTGAAGGACACCCTGATTACGGAGCGCGTGAAGCTGCAGTACCGCGCAGAGTTCTTCAACGCATCCAACCACCCGCAGTTCGACGCGCCCAACATCAGTCCCACCAGCAGCGCCTTCGGCACGATTACGCGCCAGGAGAACCTGCCGCGCACGGTGCAGATGGCTCTGAAGCTGATCTGGTAACGGGGAGCGCGGGGTCGCAGCGGAGCGGAAGCGCGGGCTACAATCAGGCAAGTCTGCCTGGTGTGAGGAACGAACTCAGTCTGGTTGCTTCCATTACCCGCAAGGCCTTCTCAGGGACTCCCGACGAGCTGATCCTCGGCATCGGGGATGATTGTGCGGTCCTGCGACCCAGAGGCGCCCGTCAGGACTGGCTGCTAACCACCGACCTGATGATCGAAGGGGTACATTTTCTGGCGGGGGTACATCCTCCGGTCTCGGTGGGCCACCGGGCGCTGGCGCGCGGCCTGAGCGACATTGCCGCTATGGGCGGAGAGCCTCGCTTTTGCTTCGTCTCGCTGGCTCTCGGCGAGGGGATGGGCGCGCGCTGGCTGGACGCCTTCTACCGTGGCTTGAACGCGCTGGCCCGCGAGCACGGAGTCGTCCTGGCGGGCGGTGATCTGACCCGGGCGCGTCTGGCTCTTTGCGATATCGTGGTCTGCGGTACGGCGCCGCGGAACCGGTTTCTGCGGCGTGACGGGGCAAGGCCGGGAGACCGGATCTTCGTGTCGGGCCGTCTGGGCGGTTCGGCGCTGGGGCTCGCCGAGCGGCAAGGGCGGGCCTGGCGCCGGCACCTGAAACCGGCACCGCGGCTCAAACTCGGGCAGTTCCTCCGCGCGCAGCTGGGGGCCACGGCGGCGATTGATCTCAGCGACGGCCTCTCGCTGGACCTGCACCGCCTGTGTCTGGCCTCCGGCGTCGCAGCGGTGATCGAGCGGGAGCCGCCCCGGTTCCCCGGCGCCAGTCTGGAGCAGGCTCTCCACGGCGGCGAAGATTACGAGCTGCTGTTCACCCTTCCGTCCGGCGTGAGAGCGCCAGAGGAATACGACGGGGTCTTGCTCACGGAAATCGGCGTGATGCGTCTGGGTCGGCCCGGCCGTGTCTGGTTCCGCGGCCGTATTCTGGCGCCACGCGGCTGGGACCCGTTCCGGTGCGCTGCGCCATAATGTGTGGCATGTCCCGGATGATCCTGTTGCTGGTCTTGTTGGCGGAGGTGCAGGCTGCGGTGCGGATCGAAAAGGTCAATTACCAGGGCTGGCCGAACTGCTACCGCATCAGCAACGGCGAAGTCGAACTCATCGTTACGGCGGATGTCGGTCCTCGCATCATGCGGTATGGCTTCGCCGGCGAGCGGAACTTCTTCAAGGAATACCCCGAGATGCTCGGCCGGAGCGGGGAAAAGCAGTGGATGATTCGCGGCGGACACCGGTTGTGGCGGGCCCCGGAGGACGCCACGCTCACTTACGCTCTGGACAACGAGCCGGTAAAGATCGAGGTCAAGGGAAGTGTGCTGGTGGCCACGCAGCCGGTCGAGAAGGCGACGGGGATCGAGAAACAGATCGCGGTCCGGCTGGTGGAGACGGGCACGGCAGTCGAGGTGGTGCACCGGATGCGGAACACGCTCCGGCGAGCCGCCGAGTTCGCTCCGTGGGCGCTCACGGTGATGGCGCCGGGCGGTGTAGCCATTACGGGATTTCCTCCGCGCGGGCGCCACCCCGAGGTTCTGCTTCCGACCAACCCGCTGGTGATGTGGGCCTACACGGACTTCAGCGATCCCCGGTGGAAATTCACGAAGAAATACCTCGTTCTGCGGCAGGATCCCCAGGCGGAGGAACCGCAGAAAGCCGGTTTGTTTCATCCGGATACGTGGGGTGCTTACCTCATCGGGACGGACCTGTTTGTGAAACGGGCGAAGGCGGATGCTTCCAAACGTTACCCCGACTTCGGCTGTTCCTTCGAGATGTTCACCAACAAAGAGATGCTGGAGCTGGAGACGCTCGGTCCGCTGGCGCTGGTGCCTCCGGGCGGGGCGATCGAGCATGTGGAACACTGGAGTCTCCACCGCAACGTGCGGATCGCCTCCTGGACCGATGAGGAATTGGATGCGGTCCTGGCGCCGCTGTCCGGCGGCAAGTGACCGGTCGGGGGGCGCAGTGCACTTCTGAGCTTTCGCAATAACAACTGGGATCCTTCTCTGGGGCGGCGCCGCCGTGCGAGAACGCCTGGGAAAGGCTGAGATCGTCGTTGCGTCGGATCTGACGCTGATCGGGTGCAATCGAGTCTTGATTCGCGCCGCTGGATAGGAAAGCTCCGGCGACTCTCGCTGTTGCGCAGTCCCGGCTCCGATAGTAGACTACTCGGTTGCGCGGCCTCACGGGGAAGCCGCGCAAGTCGTGGGGAGGTACACCATGGGCAGGGTGGTTACAAGGTTAACGGGGTGGTGTGTCCTGCTGGCGGCGCCCGCCCTCGCTCAGGTTGGCACGTCGAGAATCTCCGGGACGGTGACGGATCCGACCGGGGGCCTCGTGGCGGGAGCGAAAGTGGAAGCGCGCCATGAAGCGACAGGGCAGGTTTTCGAGACACGGACGACCAGCGCCGGCGCCTACAGCCTCGAGGCGTTGCCGCCGGGCGCCTACACGATCACGGTGGCCCAGGCCGGCTTTCAGACCTTTGTGAGCACGGGCAACGTGTTGACGGTGGGGACGCCGCTTGTGCTGGACGTGTCGTTGAGAGTCGGCGCGCTCACCGAGGTGGTGCAGGTGGAGGCGGCGGCGGAACGACTGGAAACCACGCACGCCATGCTGAGCGACGTTGTCAACCGCCGGGAGATCGTCGAGCTGCCGCTCAACGGGCGCAATCCGCTGGCCCTGATCGTGCTGCAGCCGGGACTGGTGCAGCGCACGACCAACTCCGCCGGTTCGGGCACGCACGTGTTCGGCTCGCGCGACCGCGCCCACAACGTGACGATTGACGGCATCGAGGCCAACGAGTCGTCGGTGCCCAATCCGCAGAACAACATCCACCGGCTGAATCCGGACAACGTGCAGGAGTACCGCGTGGTGACACATAACGCTACGCCCGAGTTCTGGCGGAACAGCGGGGCCAACGTGGCCATCGCCACGCGCTCGGGAACTAACGAATTTCACAGTGATCTGTTCTGGTTTCACCGGAACACGGTGCTGAACGCCAATGAGTGGTTCAACAACGCCGAGGGGATCGAGCGCCCGGTGCTGCTGCTGAACCAGTTCGGCTTCAACGCCGGCGGGCCGATTCGCAAGAACAAGAGTTTCTTTTTCGGGAGCTATCAGGGAAACCGGATCAAGCAGACGCAGCCCATCGCTCAGTCCTTCGGCGTACCGCGCGTCTACACGAGCGCGCTCCGCTCCGGGATTTTCCGGTACTTCGTGCCGGATCCTTCCCGGCCGCTGGTTCTCGACGGGGTCGCGATCACGCGGAACTCTCCGCGGCTGGTGGACCCGCGCACGGGCGCGCTGCGTCCGGAAGTGCCGGTGTGCGGCGGCGCGATCACTACGAATTGCGTGGCCTCTTACAACATCGCGGCCGCGGACCCGCTCAAGCTGGGGATTGATCCGGCCATCAAGGCGCTGATCGAAAAGTTCCCCCTGCCGAACACATTCGCCGTCGGCGACGGGCTCAACACCGGAGGCTTCGCGTGGAACCCGCCTTCGCGGTTCACCGGACCGCACTACATGATCCGCTTCGACCACATTTTCAATGAGAACAACAACATGTTCGTGCGGTACCTGGGCTCGGAGTGGGACACCACGGAGGGCGATTTTTTGAACGCCCGGCCGGCCGTGTTCCCGGGCTTCCCCCCGCTCGGAACCGTGGACCGCTCCGGGAAGAATCTTGCGTTCAGCTACCGGCGGGTGATCTCGCCGGCACTAGTCAACGAATTCACAGCGGGAGTAAGCCGGTTCAACTTCCTGTTCAACCTGCGGGAGGCCAATCCGAACTGGCGGCAGACGGCCGAGCTGCCCTACGCGCAGGAATGCTTCGGGGACGATTCGTTCCAGCTTATTGACACGCCGTACTGTAATACGCCGCACACCCAGCGGGCAGTGACCACCATCCAGTTCATTGACAATCTGGCTTACACGCGCGGCTCGCACAGCTTCCGCATGGGAATCAACTTCCGCTTCTACCGCCACAACGACGAGCGGGGCGTTCCGGGCGGGTTCAACATGTCGCCGACCATCGTCTTCAACCGGCTCCGCCGCTCGCCGCTCAACGAGAATCCCGCCTGGGTGCTGCCGCCGACGAGCGTCATCAATGCCACGGACCGGAACAACCTGCAAAACGCCATCGTGGAGCTGGCTGGAATCGTGGGCCGTGTCAACCAGGTGTTTCAGGCCGACCTGGCGAACGACGTCTTCATCCCAGACCTGTTCCGGATGGGGACCCGGATCAAACACTTCAACTCCTACTTCCAGGACGAATGGCGGATCCGTACGGGGCTGACGCTGACTTACGGAGTCCGGTGGGAGCTGAACCTTCCACCCGCCGACAGTGCGGACCGGACCTACGTGCCGGACAAGGCGATTGACGGCTCGCAGGGGCCTGTGACCTTTGTGCGCGCCAAGCGCTGGTACAGCCGGATGAACTGGACGGCCCTGGCGCCGCGCGTGGGCCTGGCCTGGATGCCGTCTGGCCACCGGACGGTGGTGCGCCTGGGCTGGGGGATCGCATTTGACACGATCTCGAGCTTCCAGGTTACGGCGATCAGCGGCAAAGTTCCGGGCAGCGTGCTCCAGTGCCAGGTGGACGTGCAAAACAGCGCAGCCGCCTCGGCGCCGTGCACCGACGTGCCCAACGACATACGTCTCAGCCAGCTGCTGCAGCTGTGGAAACCTTTCCAACTGGGCACACCGGCGGCGAGACCTTCGAGCGAACTCGGCCCTCCGGCGCGCCGCTTCGGTCTGGCGCCGAACGTCGGGGCTTTCGATCAGAACCTGAAAGTGCCCACCGTACATGAGTGGTCGCTCACCATCCAGCGGGAATTGCCGAAGGGGCTGGTCGGCCAGATCGGCTACATCGGCAAGCGCGGGATGCGACTGTTCCGCGCTTACGATCTCAACCAGATCCGGACCGATCAGCCCGGATTCCTGGAGTCGTTCCTGATCGCCCAGAGGAACCTGCGGAGCGGCTGCCGTCCTGACGGGACCAACTGTCCCGCCGGGGTGACGGGGACGCGGCCGGAACTGCTGCTCCGGATGGTGCCGGCCTCGGTGCTGAACGGGTGGACTTCGGAGTTGAGCCAGAACGGCCTGGGCGAGGTGGCGCGACTGATTGACCAACGCGACATTGTCGCCGCCGGCTTTCCGGCCAATTACTTCCGGCCCAATCCGCAGTTCAGCGAGATTTTCTATTTCGACTCCGGCGGGAGCTCGATCTATCACGGAGCCATCGCGCAGTTGCGGCGGCGGTTCGCGCAGGGCCTGGAACTGGGGGCGTCTTACACCTTCAGCAAGTCCATTGACGATATGTCCGTGGACCCGGTGGCGGCCACTTCCGGAGGTGGTCTGAGCTCGACGAACTCGCGGACGCCGACCGACGTGCGCAACTTCCGGCTGGACCGGGCGGTGTCCGACTTTGATAACGCACACGTGTTCGTGGCCAACGGCGTGTTCGAACTTCCGTTCGGGCGCGGGCGCAAATGGGGCTCGGGGCTCAGCGGTCTGGCCCAGCACCTCGTGGGTGGGTGGACGATCACCGGTATCTTCGTGGCCCAGAGCGGCGAACCGTACACGCTCAACAGCGGCATCCGCACCGCCAACGGATACAAGGTCTCGCGGGCGGATCTGCGGGGAGTGGCGCCGGACGGGAGCCTGAAGTTTGTTCCGGGCATCGAAGGACCGGTGGTGTATCAGGTCAGCGACATTGACGCCAATAACTGCCGGCAGGTCGTCGGTACGCAAAGTGCGTTTTGCATTCCGGCGCCGGGCACGCACGGCAACACCGGCCGGAACGCCGTTCGCGGCCCGGGCTTCTGGAACCTGGATGCAGGCGTGATCAAGAACTTCGAAGTCAGCGAGCGGGTGCGGCTCCAGTTCCGGGGCGAGTTTTTCAATGTGTTCAACCACCCGAATTTCGAGAACCCGCGCAACTCGACGGAGGGCTCGCCCACGCTCACCAGTTCGCTGTTCGGGCAGACCTGCTGTGTGACGGCGGCGCTGCCGAGCTCGGCGACCATCATTGCGACCGGCGAGCCGAACCGAGTGATCCAGTTCGCACTGAAGCTCAGTTTCTGAGCGAAGCCGAGCCCCCGGGCGGTCGCGGCCGTCGCACCTGCCGCCGGCGGGCGGTTTGTTAGACTGGCATTCATGCACCGCATGATCGGCGCCCTTTTGGTGTTGTGTCTTGCGATCCCGTTGCGGGCCGAGAGAGTGGTGGTGCTGGCGTTCTTCAACCGCACCGATGCGGCCGCGCTGGACTGGATCGGCGAAAGCGTGGCGGAGTCGGTGCGGGAGGCACTGGTGGCGGCGGGGGTTTCGGTCGTGGACCGAGAGCAGCGGGAAGGGGCTTATCGAAAGCTCTCCGTCAAACCGCTGGCGCCGCTGACAAAGGCGACGGTGTTGAAAATCGGCGAAGTCGTCGAGGCCGACACAGAGGTTTTCGGCAGCTTTCAGGTGCGCGGTGAGCCGGGCAAACCTGTTTTGGACGTGGAGGCGCAGCTGCTGGACCGCCAAGGGCTGCGCAACGGGCCTTCCTTCCGACTGAGCGGGCCGCTCGATGAACTGGGTCGCCTTCAGGACGAGATCGCCTGGCAGGTGCTGCGGGCGCTGCGGCCGGAGAGCCCCGGGTTGGAGGAGTTCCGTAAGCGCCGGCGCGCAGTGCGTCTGGATGCGCTGGAGCAGTATATTCGCGGGCTGATGGCCGAAAGCCCGGACCAAAAGCACCGTTACTTTACACAGGCGGTCCGGCTGGACGCGAGCTTTTCGCAGGCGCGTTTCCAGCTGGGCAAGCTGCTGTGGCGCAAGAAGGAGTACCGGGTGGCGGCCGGCTGGCTGGAAGGGGTCAGTCCGGAGGACGTGCATTATCCGGAGGCGCTGTTTCTGCTGGGCCTGTGCTTGTACTATGCGGGGGACTACGAGAAGGCCGTGCTGCGTTTCCGGACGCTGGCGCATGCCTCGCCGGCGCCGGAGGTGTGGAACAACCTTGGGGCCGCACAGTCGCGGCTCAACCTGCCGGAAGCTCTGAACAGCTTCCGCAAGGCTCTGGAGGCGCGCCCGCAGGATCCGGTCTACCGCTTCAACGTGGGCTACGCGCTGTGGCGGCGCGGAGATTACGAAGGCGCGGCGGAGATGTTTCGCGCCGTGCTGCGAGCGCAGCCCCACGACGCGATCGCCATGACCATGCTCGGGCGTTGTCTCAAACGCAGCGGTCCCGGTCGTATCGAGAGCCGGGTGGAGGCGCTCGAGCGTCTCAAGTACGAGTTGCCGTCGGTCCCGGCCGATCCGGAGACGCGAGCGGAGCTGGCCCGTTTTGGTAAGGGTTCCGGCGCGCGGTTATAATTGAGGAGTTTTATGTCCCAAAAGATGCGTGCGGCGCTGCTGGTGTGCGCCGGAAGCGTCTGGGCGGCGGCCCAGGGGCCGGCAGCGGCGGCCCGGCAGGAAGCGCAGGCGCAGAGCAGCGCTCCCGTGCGGCAAGGGGCTCGGAGCGAGGCGCGGCGCAGGCTGGACGGCGCGGCCCAGCGAAACGAAAATGTGCCGCTTTACCGCATTGACAACGAGGCCATCAAAGAGGCCAACGTTCGTCTTGGCGGCACCGTGGTGCTGGTGAGCGATCCTCCGGCGGAGCGGGGTACGTATGCCTCCGAGTACGGACAGCCGGTCGGGGCTCCGGTGGTGCTTCCGGCGGCGGCGCCGGCCGCGGCGTGGCGGGCGGAAGCATACTGGTGGCACCAGAACAGCGTCTTTAACGCACGCACGTTTTTTCAGGTCGGCGACGTACTGCCTTCCCGGCGGAATGCCTACGGAGCCCGCGCGGCAGGAAGCCTGGGCCGCCCGGGGAACCTGACGCTGCTTGCATCACAGAACAAGATCCGCGGGATGGTGAACGGCAACGTTCTGGTGCCGCTGGCCGGCGAGCGAACGCCCCGGGCGTCGGATCCGCAGGTGCGCGCCGTGGTGGCCCGGTTTCTGGCCGCCTATCCGGCAGCCCTGCCGAACCGTCCGGATTTCGATCCGCGGGCCCTCAACACAAACGCGCCCCAGAGGGTGGATGAGACGCAGGCGGAGGCGAGGTGGGACCTTCCGGAGTTCCGGCGCGGGCGCCTGTCGGCGTCGCACCTGATGGGGCGCCAGCGCGTGCGGGCGTTTCAGCTCGTGGCGGGCCAGAATCCCGACACCGACATCCACAGCCACCGCTCGCAGCTGACGTGGCGGTTATCCGCCGGTCCCCGGACGGAGGC
The DNA here is from genome assembly GCA_035575135.1 of Bryobacteraceae bacterium. Classification (GTDB taxonomy): domain Bacteria; phylum Acidobacteriota; class Terriglobia; order Bryobacterales; family Bryobacteraceae; genus JANWXD01. The sequence continues at coordinate 47,742 of DATLYE010000030.1, read as the reverse complement.
GGCAACGGGTTTGACCTTCCAGCGCGTGCGTTCCGCGTTGCTGCCGGAGCCGAATGCCGTGGGCCCGAAGGTCCGCATCGGGTTCCAGATCGAGGAACTGGGGCCGGACAATCATTTTCCGATCGACCGGGCCGAGAACAGCTTCCGCTGGGGGGTGATCGCCACGCGCCGATCCGCCGCCGGAGCGCACGCCGTGACGCTGGGAGGTGAAGTGACGCGCTACCAGTTGAACGGCATCGAGAGCAACAACCAGCGCGGCTACTTTCAGTTTAGTAACAATTTCGGCAGGACCGCGATTGAGAACTTACTCTACGGTACGCCCACCACGTATGAAGTCACGGTGGGCGAACTCGCGCGCGGGTTTCGCAACTGGGCGGCGAGTCTTTATGCGGCCGACCGGTGGCGCGTCCGGCCCGGCTTGCAGCTTTACTACGGTCTGCGCTATGAGCTCGAAACCGCCCCGGTGGAAGTCAACCGGATGGATCGCATTCCTTATGGCTGCGACTGTAACAACGTGAGCCCGCGTCTGGCTCTGGCCTTCAACGCGGGAGCAGGCTGGACGGCGCGCGCCTCCTACACGATTTCCTTCGGGCGGATTCCGGCGGTCACCTACCAGCAGATCCGCAACAATCCGCCGCACGTGCGCTACGTGCAGGTGCAGAATCCCGATCTGGTCAATCCGCTGCACGGTGTGAATCTGGACGATCCCAGGGCGCGCTACTCCCCGACGTTTCTCTCGCCGGATCTGGTTTCACCTTACAGCCATCAATACAACCTCAGCCTGGAACGGGAGCTGGCTCGGGGTTCGCGGCTGCGGTTGGGCTACGTCGGAAGCCGGACTTTCAAGCTCATGAACGTCTTCATCCAGAACCGGGCCGAGCCGGTTCCGGGCATTCCGCTGACGACCGCCACGGTGGACCTGCGGCGGCCCGACCCGCGCTATTACGAAGTGAAGCACATCGTCAACGGCGGCATGGCCTGGCTGGATGCGGCTCAGGCGACTTTGGAAATACCGTCGTGGAGAGGGTCCACGTGGGGATTCACCTATACGTTCGGCAAGTCACTTGACCAGGGCGTGGATTATTCTTCCACGGCGGCAAACCGGGATCTGACCCGGGGCCGCAGCCAGTGGCAGTACGACAACTTCCGCGACAGGAAGGGATTGAGCGAGTTCGACGCGACGCACTCCTTGTTTGTCTACTGGACGTACGATTTGCCGCGCGCTTCCGGTTTGCCGCGTCTGGCAGCATGGTGGCTGGACGGATGGCAGCTTTCCGGAGCAGCCCTCCTGAAGACCGGCACTCCGTTCACGCTGTACATCGGCTCGGATGCTCCGGGCTTCGGCAATGTAGACGGAGGACCGGGCGACCGCCCTCACATCCTCGAACCTTCCATCCTGGGCCGCTCGGTGGCGCATCCGGACACCGCAACGCGGATCCTGAGGCGGGAGCGTTTCGATTTCATTCGCCCCGGCGAGTTCCGGGGCAACCTCGGCCGCAACACCTTCCGGAAGGACGGAATCGCCAACCTGAATGCGGCGCTCAGCAAGCAATGGCGCTGGAGCGGGCTGCGGGAGTGGACATTTCAACTGCGCGCCGAGGCCTACAATCTGGCCAATCATCCGCAGTTCGATCAGCCCCAGCGCAACCTGAGCGCACCGAGTTTCGGCCAGATCACCAACACCCTCAATGACGGGCGCGTGTTGCAGATCGGGCTGCGGGTGAGCCTGTAACCGGCACGCCGCATGGCGCCTCAGGCGCCGGCACGGGCGCATGAAATTGCCGGCGAACTTTGGCGAGGAGGCGCCACTACCTTATCGAGGCCGCGCTCCGGGCGGCAGGCCCGGGTAACGTCACCGCGGTGTTGGTGTGAGCACGTCACACCCGGCTTCCGTCCGGAGCAAAACGGCGGTCTCCGAGGTGGAGCTCGATGCGGAGCGTGTGTCTGGTCGCAGCGGGATGTGTATCGTTTGCTTTAGCCGCCACGGCCCAAACCGAGGGGACGCGGGTGCAACCGGGGCCGGGGCTGCGGATTCGCGTGCTCGAAGGGGAGAAAGCGGAGTTCCGCACCGGCACGAGAGCGTCGAGGCCGCTGCTGGTGGAAGTGAGCGATGAAACCGGCCGCCCTGTGGGAGGCGTGGCGGTGAGCTTCCGGCTTCCCGAAACAGGACCCAGTGGCGTGTTTGCCAACGGGCTGCGGACCGACATTGCCGTGACGGCCGCGGATGGAAGAGCGGCTCCCGGCGGGATCCGCTGGGGTGAGGAACCGGGAGTGGTGGAAATTCGCGTTACAGCGGCGCGGGGCGAAAGCCGTGCGGGCTTGATCGTCGAACAGGTGCTGTCGGCGGGATCCGCAGAGAGTTCGCCGACCCGTGCCGCGCATTCCCCACCGGACATTGTGCTGCCCCCTTTCAAGCCGCGCAGGAGCTGGGTCAAGATTGCCGTGGTCGCCGGGGTGGCGGCGGCCGGAGCCGCGGCGGGACTGGGTCTGGTCCGAAGGAGTGAAGCGGCGGGCGCCGGGACCGCCGCGACCGATCTCAGCATCGGGACGCCGTCGGTGACGATCGGAGGGCCGCGATGATCCGGATTGCCGCGGGTCTGTTGTGCAGCTTCGGGTGGGCCGCAGCGCAGTCCGGACTGACTGTGCCCCTCACTGCGGTTACCGAAGACATCACGGGGCGGCCGATGGCGCTGTACGGAGTGGCGGGCAGCCTGGTGGCCGCTTCTCCGCGGGAGCCGGGCCGGATGTGGCACGGAGGGCAATACCTGATCGCACAGCCGCCCGAAGGGGGCCAGTTGCAGATCCTTTCGACCGGAGGCGAGGTTCTTTGCAGCCATGCTTCGCCCCCGGGTCCGGCGCGCTTCGGGTTTTCTGCTGCGGGAGTCGAAGCCGTGGCCTGGTTTGAAGAAGCGGAGCAGCTTGTGCGCGTCCGCGGCTGCCGGCTGGAGACGATTCCACTGGAGGCGCCGGGCTACGTGGTCGCTCTGGCCTCACTGGCGCACGAGGGGTTTCAGCTCGTTGTCCGGAGCGAGACAGGGCCGGTATTGCTGAGATACAACACGGTGGGCAGGCTGGAGAACGAGACGCCGCTTGTCGGGGTGACAGAGCCGCTGGCGCTGCTGCGCGACGGCTCGTTGGCCTTCGCCGACGGCGAGACGCTCGTGGTGCGACACTCCGGCGGCGCCGAGTACCGGGTGGATGCCGGGGCGCTGATTGCGGAGCTGGCCGAGATAGGTCCCGGATGGATTCTCCTCAAAACCGGCCACACCGGCCGCCGGCTCGCGGCGCGCGTACGGGATGACGAGGTGGCGCTGTACCAGTTGCCGGAGGCAGTGCAATGAGGAGGCGCCTGCTTGCAGCGTTTTTCGTGCCCTGCCTGGCCGCCGCGCAGATCAAACTCTGGGCGGTGCGGCAAGGGAATGAAGAACCGGTGGGGGAGTCGTTCACGGTCGGAACGATTCCTGCGGGACTTGTGCTGGACACGACATTCCGGTTACGCAACATCTCAGGCGGGCCCGTGGTTCTGAGCGGGCTGAACGTCGCCGGACAACGCTTTTCGTTACCGACGCGGTTTGAAACCTGGCCGCTCGAGCTGGCCCCGGGCGCCGCCGTGGATTTTGTGGTGCGGTTTCAACCCCTGCTGCCGGCCACGTACACGGCGTTCCTCAACGTCAACGGGGTCCGCATGACGACACTGCTCGGCGTTGCCACGCCGAGCTTCCGCCTGTTCTACTTGCGGGATTCCTCTCGGGTGGAACTGGCCCCCGGCGACGCGGCTCTGTTCGGCACGGCTGCCCTGGGCCAGACTGTGCCGCGGTCGTTTGAGCTCTCCAACCCGCTCTCCGAACAGCTCACCATCGGCAGCGTGGCTGTGAGCGGGGCGTCGTTCCGGATGGCCGCCCCGCTCCGTACGCCGCTCGATCTGAAACCCGGCGAGTCGGTGTCGTTCCAGATCGTGTTTGCGCCGCAGGCGGTGGGTTTGCAGGAGGGCCGTCTGGAGATTGACGGGCGCAGCTACGTACTCCGCGGCGCAGGTGAGCAGGCCGATCTTCCCCGCCCGCAGATCGTCGTGGATCCTCCCACCGTGACGGCGGGGCAGCAGGTCAAAGTGAGCATCCGGCTGGCGGAGGCAGCCCGGTTCTCGGGGACCGGTGAGCTCGGGGTAACGCTGTCGGCCTCGGTTCCGGGTAAAGGCACGGATCCGGGCGTGGTTTTCCTTCCGGCGAACACGCGAACGGTGACCTTCAGCGTGACGTCCGGGCAGAACGCCGCCCGGTTCGGCGACCAGCCCGAAGTGGTCTTGCAAACGGGAACCACCGCAGGAACGATCGTCCTGACGGCGCGGCTTGGCATCCACACCGAGAAACTGGAGCTGGTGGTGCCTCCCGGCCCTGTGGTGGTGGACTCGACCCGGGCGATTCGGGGGGCCTCCAGTCTGGAGCTTCAGATCAGCGGCTTCGATGCCTCGCGGACCGCATCCCGGGTCACGTTCACCTTCTACGACCGCGAGGGCAAGGTTGTACATCCGGGGGCGATCCCGGTGGAGGCAGGACAGGCGTTCCGGCAATATTTTGAGGCGAGCGATTTCGGCGGCCTGTTTCTGTTGCGGGCGGTTTTCCCTGTGATTGGCAACGGGCTGCGTATCGTCTCGTATGAAGTCGAAATGATGAACGGGCATGGGAGCGCCCGGGTTCCCCGTACGGCAATCCCGTGAAAGGGGTGCTTTGGAGCCGCGAAGAGAGGGGATTATGACCGCAAATGCGGATCTTCTCCTAGAACCCCTTCTAAAACTCCCAAACCGAGTTGGAATTTTTGCGGAAAGCGCCGAAATGTCTTGGCGGAAGGTGTCCGCCTGTGGGATACTGTTAGCGGTTCGCCCGAGCGGTCGGAAAGTGTGGCGGCGGGAAGGTTAGGGGCGAGCAAACTGCCAGTCGAGGGTGAGACAGTGGCAGAGAACACCGGCGAAGTCAAGTTTTGCGGGAACTGGCCTGATGTGTCCGCGGTACGCCAATCCAAGGGAATCACACTGGACCAGATCGTCCAAACCACCAAAATCAGCAAGCGATTTCTCGAGGCCATCGAAGCGGGGGATTTTGCCAAATTGCCCGGGGGAATCTTCAATACGAGCTACATCCGGCAGTACGCCCGCGCGATTGACTACGACGAATCGGAGCTGGTCGAGCGATACCGGCGGCTCTGGAGCGGGGACAATGCAGCCCCTGTAAATGGGCTACAGGATCCTCGAAAACCTGCGTCGCGATTTCTTACGGTACTGGCGCGGCCTTAGCCTGGCGCTGGCGGCGTCGGCTCCGGCCATCGCTGCCGTCATCGAGGGAGTGGCAGTCGAGGCGCGATTGGGGCGGCCGCTTGCGAGGACGCAGGTTGTACTCGAAGGCGGCGCAGGCGCACAGCGCTCGCTCACCGACCCATTGGGGCGCTTCGTCTTTAAAGACCTCCCGGCGGGGGTGTATTACCTGAGCGCGTCCCGGCCGGGCTTTGCCGCGACACGGTTTGGCCAGCGCCGGTGGAACGGTCCGGGAACGCCGATCGTGCTGGAGCGCGACAGCCGGTTCGTGGCCGAGCTCCGGCTGCCGAAACTCGGGGCCATCAGCGGAGAGGTCAACGACGAGAACGGCGTGGGCCTGCCGGACCAGCAGGTGCTCGTCTACCGTCGCGGTCCTCCGCTGGAACTGGTCGCACATGGGAGGACGGACGACCGGGGCGTGTACCGCGTGGCGGGCCTGGAGCCGGGCTTTTATTATGTCCGTACGGCCCCCGTCCAACTGGAGGATGGAACGGACCTGCTGCCTACGTACTTCCCCCGGGCCGCCTCGCCCGCAGAGTCGGTCGCCGTCGAGGTGCGACTGGACAGCGAGACGAGTTCCGTAAACATCACGCCGCTTGCCGGAAAATTGTTTCGCCTTACAGGGACGGTAGGCTGGCCGGAGGCCCGCTCGGTGGCGCTCTACTCGGATCTGGGCCGCCGGGATGCGAGCGTGGACGCCAGCGGCGGTTTTGTTTTCGATGAGCTTCCGCCGGGCCATTATGAGCTCTTGGCGGTGTCGGCGGAAGGCGGGCGGCATCTGGTCGCCTACCGGACTTTCTGGCTGAGCGGCGACGTGGAAGGCGTGCACCTTGCGCCGAGTCCGGCGCCGGCCGTGTCCGTGCTTTGTGAGGACCAAAACGGGCGGCGGCTGAGCCAAGGGCAGGTAATGTTGTTCCTGCGCCGCAAGCAGCCGCCGTCCGACCGGGAGGCCCGCCGGCTGACGTGCCAGGGAAAAGAACCGCTGACGCCGGGCATCTGGGAGTCGGCGGTGCTGACGCCGCCGGAGGTCTACGTGGCGGAGATCGCCGGCGAGCAGGGAAGGCTGGAGCAGGGGCGGTTCTCGCTCGCGCCCGCTCAATCGCTGGTGTTGCGAGTCGTGCTTTCCGAGACGCCTGCGACCCTGCGGGGCACGGTGGTCACCAGGGAGGGGCGGCCTGTGGCGGGCGCCACGGTTCTGTTGAAGCCGCTTGCGGCCGATGGAGCCTGGCGCGTGTATGGAAAGAGCTCCACCCGGACGGACGTCGAGGGGAATTACCGTATTGAGGGGCTTCCTCCGGGCGCCTACCAGGTGCTCGCCTCGCTGGAGTTCCGCACTCCGGAGGAAGCTGACTGGGAGACCGTGCCGTCTGAGACCGTCACGTTGCGTGAATCGGACCGCGTGGTGCTGGATCTGAAGCTCTCCGGGAACTGAGGGGCGACTACGGTTTCCAGACGACGAGCTTGACTTCGGTCATCTCCCGGATGGCGTACCTCGGGCCTTCCCGGCCCGTACCGCTCAACTTGACGCCGCCGTAGGGCATGTGGTCCACGCGGTACTGCGGCACGTCGTTGATCAAAAAGCCGCCGACCCGGACCTGGCGCGCAGCGTGGAAAGCCTTGCGGAGATCGCGCGTGTAGATTCCGGCCTGCAAGCCGTACTCGGAGTCGTTCACCATGCGGATGGCGTCGTCGAGCCGGTCGTAGGAGTTGACCGCGACCACGGGACCAAAGGCCTCTTTGCAGGAGAGGCGCACGTGCGGAGGCACCTCGGTGAGGATCGCCGGCTCGACGGTGGCGCGGCCTCTGCGTGCTCCTCCCACCAGCAGCCGGGCTCCCGCCTGGACCGCCTCCGCGATCCAGCTTTCGATGCGCTCGGCATCCTGGGGCGTAATCAGCGAGCTGATGTCGGTGGAAGGATCGAGCGGATGGCCGATGTTCAGCTTCCGGGTGGCTTCCGCAAAGCGCTCGAGGAAGGGCTCCCGGATGCTGCGGTGCACGAAGATGCGCTGGATGGAGATACAGACCTGACCGGAATGGGCGAAGCTGCCCGTGACGCATCGCGGCACAGCCTCATCGAGGTCGGCGTCCTCTTCGAGGATCACCGCGGAGTTGGAGCCGAGTTCGAGCGTGACGCGCTTCATGCCCGCCAGCTTGCGAATGCGCTGTCCGATTTCGGCACTGCCGGTGAAGGTGACCATGGCGATACGGGGGTGGCAGGAGAGCAGATCGCCGATGGCGCCCCCGGGACCCGTGACCACGTTGAGTGCGCCGCGGGGGAGCCCGCACTCCTCGAAAATTTCGGCCATGAGAAGCGCGCTCACCGGGGTGGCGGAGGCGGGCTTATGGATCGCGGCGTTACCTGCGGCGATGGCGGGGCCGATCTTGTGGAGAGCGAGATTGAGCGGAAAGTTGAAGGGGGTGATGGCGGCGATGATGCCGAGCGGCTCCCGCAGCGTCATCGCCCAGCGGCCCTTTCCCGCCGGGGCGGCCTCCATGGGGACGACTTCACCCGCAAGGCGATGGGCTTCCTCGGCGCTGAACAGAAGGGTCTGCGAGGCCCGTTCGACTTCGAGGCGTGCCTCGCGGATGGGCTTGCCGCTCTCCGAGCTGATGGTCCGCGCCAGTTCCTCCTGCCGTTCGACAACTTTCCGGTGTGCTTTGCGAAGGATGGCCGCGCGCTCGGCCAAGGTCAACTCGCGCATTACAGGGGCGGCGGCAGCCGCGGCTTCGACGGCCGCTTCCACCTGCTCCCGGGAGGCCTCCCAGACCGTAGCGACGGGGGTGCCGTCGTAGGGAAGCTCCACCTGGCGGGGCGAGTCCGTCCGAATGAGGGCCCCGCCGATCCGCATGGGGTATTCCATGACATTCATGATAGGCTGTCCGGGCTTTCAGCGTTTCGGGAGGAAATACTCCGGGGGCGCGCCAAACCGGAACTCGGCGCTCAGGACGCGGAGGGAGGCGTCCAGAACGGCCCGTGCCACGAACCGCTCGTTGGGCGGAGCCCCGAAGCGGAGATCCATCGCTTCGACGAGCTGGCCGCCTTCCGGGTCGGCCAGAGGAGTGAGGCGCCACAGCGGGTATTGGGAGAAGGCGAGGAAGACGCGGAAGGCATCGGTGGCGGCGGCGCGTTCGAATTCCGGGCGGGGTTCGGGTTTGTAGTAGATACGGCCCGCGGTCGGATCGAACGGCTCGAGCAGGCTCCAGTCGCGGTGGACGGCGTAAAAGTTCTGGCCCTCGACGAGTCCCACCCAGCGGAAGGGGCTGAAGGGCGTCGGGATGGCGGCGACTCGCAGGGGCGGCCGCCCCTCATAGAGGTGGGCATCGAGCGTCGCCGTCGCGCGCTCGTGGAGCGCGTAGCGGAACAGCCCGTAGATGGCTAGGAACCCGAGTGCGAAGAAGGCGCCGCCTCGCCCGCTACCCGGCCTGGCGCCGATCTCGGAACTCACCAGGCGCGCGATGGCGGGGCCGGCCACGCCGAGGAGCAGAGCTGCCCAGATCCAGACGTCCACGACCGAAAAGATGTCAGCCCGCAGCCAGGCGCTCGAGAAGGGTTCGAGCAGGCGGACGCCGTAGACGTTGGTCCAGTCGAGCAGTGGATGCGTGGCCGTGCCTGCCAGCGAGACCAGATAGGCGCGCCGCCAAGGGGGTTTGGTGCGGCTGAAGAGGCGTACGAGAAGGACGGGCATCAGAGCGAGTGCGGGAATGGCCACGAGGGCATGACTGAGGCCACGGTGATACTCGAGATACCGCACGGTGCCGCCGAAGCGGCTGATGGAATCCAGGTCAGGGATGTTGGCGGCCATGAGGAGCAAGGCTGTGGCACGGGGTGAGACGCGGCTAAATCCGGCCCGGCTCAGCATCAGGCCGACGAGCGTGTGAGTGAGGTTATCCATGAGCGAGACACCAGTGTTATCCAGGAAACTCCGGCGGAACGAGCAAGGTGACGGCGGCGGGAACCGCTTCCACTGTGGCGGGGAGCTGTCCCGCCGGTTCGCCGTCCACCTGGATCCAGACCGGCTCCGCTCCCGCGGTGTAGAATTCGACGCGGCGGGCGTGCAGCACCGTGACGCCGCGCATACCTTCGAGCCGCTTCATCAGGACTCCGGCAAGATACTTCAGGTAGCGCACCGTATTGCGTCCTTCGAACAGCACCACGGCGAAATCGTCGCGGAAGAGAGAGGCATGGCGGGCGATGGCGAATGTCCCGCCGTAGTCGCGCACGCGGCTGGCCAGAGCGAAGCTACAGCGGCGGGACTGCCCCTCGGCGCGCACCTCGAATTCTTCCAGACGCCGCCCCAACTGGCGGAACCCGGCGACCCAGTAGGAAAGCTTGCCGCCTTGTTTTTTGAGATTCGGATCCACGCCGTGAACGATGCGGGCATCCAGGCCCACGCCTGCCATGGTCAGGAAATACCGCCGCATCGCGCCTCGATCCGTCGTGAGCAGTCCGGCGGCCACGCGCTTAGGGATCCACTGCGACAGACGCGCCGCGGCTTGCTCGAGCGATCCGAGTCCGAGTTCCGTCGCCAGCACGTTGGCCGTGCCCGCCGGGAGCACCGCGAGGGGGATTCCCGAGCCGGCGACGCCGTTCAACGCCTCGTTGAGGGTTCCGTCTCCGCCCACGGCCACGATCAAGTCTGCGCCGTTCTCGACGGCGCGGCGTGCCAGTTCGGCGCCGCTGCCCGGGCGCCCTGTCGCCACGGCTCTGACGGCATGGCCGGCCTTTTCGAGGATCTCCAGCGCGCGCTCGAGGCGCGCGCGGCGCCTGCCGTGGAGGCCCCGTGCGGCCGGATTGTAAATGACGACGGCGCTGCGGTAGGCGGCGATACGGTCCTCAGAGAACCCACAATTATAATGGACGCGGATGGTCAAAGACGTCCGGCAGGAAATTGAGAAACTCCGCGAGGAGATCCGGAGGCACGAGTATCTGTACTACGTTCTCGACCAGCCGGAGATCACGGATGCGGAGTTTGACCGGCTGATGCGGCGGCTCCAGGAACTGGAGGCGCAGCATCCGGAGCTGGTGACGCCGGACTCACCCACTCAGCGCGTGGGGGGCAAGCCGCGCGAGGGATTCGTCACGGCGCCCCACAGTTCACCGATGCTCAGCCTCGACAACGCGCTCAATGAAGCGGAGCTGCGCGATTTTGACCGGCGCGTGCGGAGTCTGCTCGGCGGCGAGTCCTACCGCTATGTGGCGGAGCTGAAGCTCGACGGTTTGTCCCTGGCGGTGCGTTACCGGCAGGGCGTTCTGGTGCAGGCGCTGACGCGGGGTGACGGGCTGCAGGGCGAAGACGTCACGGAAAACGCCCGCACGATCCGCTCGCTGCCGCTGCGGATCGAGACTGAGCTCGAAGAGCTGGAGGCGCGGGGCGAGGTGATCATGCATCGCGCGGCCTTCGAGCGGCTCAATGAGGAGCGGGAAAAGGCCGGGCTGCCCCGCTTCGCCAATCCGCGCAACGCCGCGGCGGGCTCGGTGCGGGTGCTGGAGCCGGCAATTACGGCCTCGCGCCGCCTGGACTTCTACGCCTACTTTCTGCTCGTCAACGGGAATCCGTACTACGACAGCCACTGGGAGTCGCTGGATGCGCTGGCCCGGATGGGTTTCAAAGTCAATCCTCACCGCCGGCTGTGCGCCGATCTTGAGGAGCTGCTGGCCTTCTGCCGGGAGTGGGAGGCGCGGCGCGACGAGCTGCCGTATGAGACCGACGGGGTGGTGGCGAAGGTGGACTCGGTGCGGCAGCAGCGACTGCTCGGCTGGACGGCCAAAGCACCGCGGTGGGCGATTGCGTACAAGTTTCCCGCGCGGCAAGAGGAGACCGTGCTCGAGGACATTGAGGTGCAGGTGGGGCGCACCGGAGCGTTGACGCCTGTGGCGCGGCTGCGGCCCGTCACGATCGGCGGCGTCACCGTGTCGCGTGCCACGCTGCATAACGAGGACGAGATCGAGCGCCTGGGCGTGCAGATCGGGGACACCGTACTGGTGGAGCGGAGTGGCGACGTGATCCCGAAAGTGGTGCGGGTGGTGCGTCCGGGTGAGAACCGGAGGCCCTTCCGGATGCCGGATACCTGCCCGGTTTGCGGCGGTAAAGTGGTGCGGCAGGAGGGTGAGGCCGCCAGCCGTTGCATCAACACCAACTGTCCGGCGCGTCTGAAGGAGTCTATTCGCCACTTCGCCGCCCGAGGTGTGATGGATATTGACGGGCTCGGGGAGGCGCTGGTGGACCAGCTTGTGGATCGCGGTCTGGTGAAAAGCATCGCGGATCTGTACGAACTCAAACTGGAGCAGCTCGTAGAGCTGGAGCGGATGGGAGAGAAATCGGCTTCCAAGATCCTGGCGAACATCGAACGCTCGCGCGAGAAGCCGTTGGCTCGCGTGCTGTGGGGTCTGGGCATTCCGTTCGTCGGCGAGCGCACGGCGCAGATTTTGGCCGACACCTTCGGCAGCCTGGACCGCATCGCGGAGGCCGACGAGGAGACGCTGCAACAGGCCGAGGAGGTGGGGCCCAAGGTCGCGCGGAGCATCTACCAGTTTTTCCGCGAACCGCACAATCGCGAGCTGGTGGAGCGGCTGCGGAAAGTGGGACTGCGGTTTGAGCAGGAGGTAATGAAAAAAGAAGGCGGTCCGCTGGCCGGGCTGACATTTGTGCTCACCGGGACGCTGCCCCACCTGACGCGCGAGGAGGCTAAGGCGCGGATCGAAGCTGCGGGCGGCAAAGTGGCCGGCTCGGTCAGCCGCAAGACCAGCTACGTTGTGGCGGGCGCTGAGGCAGGGTCGAAGCTGGAGAAAGCGCGGGAGCTGGGCATCCCGGTGATTGACGAGGCAAAGCTGCTCGAGATGACGGGTGGCCGGTAAGGGGAAGTCAAGGTTTTGATGGAGGTTGCGGCAAGGTTTGCCGGGGGTTGCGGCTCGGCGTCGGGCCGGGGCCGAAGAGAACGCAAGGGGAGGTCAGCAAACTGCGGCTTATTGCCCAGACGCTAGTCAGTTGGGGACCCGCGGGGGTGTTTGTTCTGGCGCTGCTCGATTCGGCAGGTCTTCCCCTTCCGGCGACCGTGGACGCCCTGCTGATCGCGGTCTCGGCCAGCGAACCTGCTCTGGCGTTCGCGGCCGCGGCGCTGGCCGTGTCTGGCTCGACGGCCGGATGCATGGTGTTGTACCTGCTGGCGCGCAAAGGGGGAGAACTTTACTGGCGGCGCCATGTTCCCCAGAGGCGTGCCGAAACCTTCCGCCGCTGGTTCGGCCGGTATGGTCTGGTGACGGTTTTTATTCCCGCGCTGATGCCGCTTCCGTTGCCGACGAAGGTGTTCATCATTGCGGCCGGCGTCTTCGGCGCCCGGGCCGTACCGTTTCTGCTCGTGGTTCTGGCCGCGCGAGTGCCGCGGTATGCCGGGCTGGCGTGGCTGGGCGCCCAGTTTGGGGAACAGTCGGCCGCGGCGTGGCTGAAGCAGCACGCCTGGGAAATGGCGGCGGCGGCCGCATGCCTGCTGGCGTTGCTGGTGCTGGCCGTCCATCGCATGCGCCGCGAGGCGTGAGGCCAACACAGCCCAGCTGCATCTCGTAGAATCGCGTTCATGGGTGTGATGACTCGCCGCGAGCTGGCGGCCACGGCTCTCGCGCCGTTTCTCGTTCGGGGTGCCTCCGGGCAAGGCGTTCGTATCAAGGACATCACCTTCGGTTACGAGGACCACCACTACCGCACGCCGATCAAATTCGGCGGCATGGTGGTGGATCGCGTCACGATCCTCAACGTGCACTGCGTGGTCGAAGAGTCGCGGGGACGGTACGCCAAGGGCTTTGGCTCGATGCCGATGGGCAACATCTGGTCATTTCCTTCACGCCTGATGTCCTACGAGACCACTCTGGGCGCGATGAAGGTGTTAGCCGAGAGGATCGCAGCGATCACGCGCGCATACCGCGAACCGGGCCACCCCTTGGACATCAACCAGGCTCTAGAGCCGGAATACCTCAGGGCTGCCGCCGAGGTCTCCGCTCAACTGAAACTGGCGGAGGCCATTCCGAAACTGTGCACGCTGGTCACGGCCAGCCCTTTTGACGCCGCCATCCACGACGCGTTCGGTAAGTTGCACGGCCGCAATTGCTATCGGACGTACGGGCCGGACCTGATGAGGCACGATCTGGGCCACTACCTGGGGGAGGCATTCCGGGGAGAATTTCCCGAGCGCTACGTGCTCCGCAAAGCCAAACCGCGCATGCCGCTGTATCACTTGGTCGGCGCGCTCGACCCGATCACCGACGAAGATGTTGAAAAACGGATCAACGACGGACTTCCGGAAACGCTTCCCGAGTGGATCCGCTACAACGGGCTGACGCATATCAAGATCAAGCTCAACGGCGACGACCTCCGCTGGGATGTGGAACGGGTTCTGCGCGTGGATCGCGTGAGCGAAGCAGTACAAAAAGAGCGGGGCGTGAGCCGGTGGTATTATTCCCTCGACTTCAACGAGCGCTGTCCGAACGTCGGTTACTTACTGGAATTCCTGCACCGGATCCGGGAGAGAACCCCGGCAGGCTTTGGGCGGATCCAGTATGTGGAGCAGCCGACGGCGCGGGACTTGAAGGCCAACCGGCAGAACGTCATGCACGAAGCGGCGAAACTCAAGCCGGTGGTGATTGACGAATCGCTGACGGATCTGGAGAGCCTGGAGCTGGCGCGGGAGATGGGCTACACGGGTGCGGCGCTCAAAGCATGCAAAGGTCAGAGCCAGTCCGTGCTCATGGCTGCGGCCGCCCAGAAATACGGGATGTTTCTGTGCGTGCAGGACTTGACCTGTCCCGGGGCTTCGCTGATTCATTCAGCGGGACTGGCGGCCCATATTCCCGGTGTGGCGGCCATCGAAGCTAACTCCCGCCAGTATGTGCCGGTTGCCAACCGGAGTTGGGAAAAGCGGTTCCCCGGCATCTTCCTCATCAAAGACGGCACGATGGACACGAGCGCTCTGGACGGTCCGGGTTTGGGCGCCGTGCCGTAACGGAAACGGCTAGTGTGCTGCTTCCTGCGGTTTGCCGGGCAGCAGGTTGTCCAGAATGAGGCCGAGGATGGCGCCGACGGCCATGCCGGTCGAGCCTATGGCGGCGACGATGTCGGCCAAAGCCGCAGGCAGACGCGCCAGAAACGCCTCTGCCGTGGGCCGGTACATGGCCAGTGTTTCGAGCGGCTGGATCGTTTCAGGACTGTCAACGGCGCTGAACCAGGCAGGCACGCTCAGTCCCATGAAAAGAGTGAAACCGGCGATGAAGAGGTTGCGGTCCGAGCTCAGGTCGCAGCGGGCCAGTTGTTGCGCGCCGACGGCCGCAATCAACCCGAACATGACGCAGTAGATTCCGCCGATCACCGGGCTGGGGATGGCCGCGGCCAGTGCGCCGAACTTCCCGAGAAACCCCAGCACGATCAGAATGAGCGCGCCCAACTGCACCACGTAGCGGCTGCCGACTTTCGTCAGCCCCACCAGGCCGATGTTTTCCGAGTAACTAGTCGAGCTGAAGGCGCCGACGAGACCCGCCAGAACGCAGCCGATCCCCTCGGCGCCGATCCCGCGGGAGATCTCGCGGGGAGTCGGGTCGCGGCCTGCGGCCAGGCGCGCGCAGGCATAGTAATCCCCGAAGGACTCGATGATGGAAGCCAGGTAACCGGCGAGTATGGCAAAGAAGAAACCGGCGTGAAACTGCGGCCAGCCCCAGGGGAAGAGGATCTCGTGGACGCGGCTGCGCAACCACGGGGCGCTGCGGGCCGCGGTCAGATCTACGTAGGATGGGTGGCCGGGCCGGTAGATGCCCGCCATGGAGAGTAACCAGCACAGGGTGACAACGAAGGCCAGTGCGAGCAGCACCGGAAAGATGCGGAACAGCGTCTTGCGACGCCCGAGGACGAGAGAGAAGACTATGACGAGCGCAATGGTAAGACCCGAGGTTACCCAGTCGGCTCCGGCCTTGGGCGCGCCGTGCTGGAACAGCGCCAGTCCGATCAGCATGATAACGGGACCGGTAACGACAGGAGAGAGGAAGCGCTTCAGGCGGCCGATCAGGCCGGAGTAGCCTACGACCGCTTCGACGACCGCCCCTGCCAGGATCGCTCCTGCGATGTACTGCATCATCTCCTGCGGTCCGCCACCGTCGTCCTTCACGCCGGCAATGATGGACAAATAGGCGGCGATGAACGAGAACGACATTCCTTGCACAACCGGCAGGCGTGAGCCGAGTGTCGCCTGCAGAAGCGTGGCGGCTCCGCTGGCGAGCATGACGGCGGAGATCAGCCGCCCGGTTTGCTGCGGAGAGAGGTTCATCGCGGGAGCCAGCAGCAGGGGTACCGCGACCGTCGCGCCGAACATGGTGAGCACGTGCTGGGCGCCCAGCATCAAGGCGCGGCCAAACGGCGGGCGGTCATCGAGACCGTAAATCATCCCCGCAGGCGCGGCAGCTACGTTCCGCATGCCTTTCCCATTGTGCGGCCGGAAGCCAACGCCGGCAAGCTGGGCTCTCCGATCTCGGCATCCTTGGTTCGTGCCGGCGACAGCGCACTTTGACGGGGCGGTTCCGCGCCGAGCGAGCGTGCTTTCGAACGAAGAACGGACGGTTATCAGAGGGGTGTCTTCATCCCACGATGCGCCCGTCGCGCATCTGGACGATGCGGTGGGCGTAAGCCGCGGCCTCGGGGTTGTGGGTGATCATGAGAATCGTCTGCCCGAAGCGCTCGTTGAGGTCGCGCAACAGGCCGAGCACGATACGCGAGTTCTCCGTATCCAGGTTTCCGGTGGGTTCGTCGGCGAGCAGGATAGAGGGGTGATTGACGATGGCGCGGGCAATGGCGACGCGCTGCTGCTCGCCGCCGGAGAGCGCCCGCGGCTTGTGATGAAGCCGGTGGGTGATCCCCAGCAGTTCGAGCACGGGGCGGAGGTCTGCGTCGTCGTTCAGGCGTTTTCCGGCGATGTGGCGGGCAATGGCGATATTGTCGGCGGCCGACAGGGTCGGCAGCAGGTTGTATTTCTGGAAGACAAAGCCTACTTCGGTTTTGCGAAGCTGGGTGCGCTCCGCCTCGGTCATGCGCGTCAGGTCCCTGCCATGGACGAAGACTTCGCCCGAGGTCGGAGGCGTCAGACCGCCCAGGATGTAGAAAAGCGTGGATTTTCCGGAGCCCGAAGGCCCGACAATGGCGACGAACTCGCCCCGTTGTACTTCCAGATCCACACCGCGGAGGGCCGGAACCTCGACTTCACCCGCGCGATAAATCTTGCGCAGATCGCGGGTGCGGATGACGATTTCCTCATTCATAAGCGAGCGCTTCGATGGCGTCCTGTCCGGCAGCTTTCCAGGCGGGATACAAGGCTCCGAGAAGCGCGCCGCCCACGGCGATGCCCGCGGCGATCGGCCACCATGCCGGGACGATCTTCTGCGTCAGGGAGGCGGGTATGAGCGTCATGACGGCCCAGCGCGTGCCGAACGTCATGAGGATTCCGAGGACCGAGCCGGCCAGCGCCATGAGTGCCGTCTCCCGGAAGACCACGTTGAGAATGTAGCCCGGTGAGGCGCCAAGGGCCTTCAGGATGCCGATCTCGCGCGTGCGTTCGAGTACGGCCGTGTACATGGAGAGAAATACCACCAGAAAGCCCACGACGATCGAGAGTCCGATCACCACGCCGATGAACGCCTTGAGGCCGGGGACGTTCTGCACAGAGTACAGGGAGGTGAGTTCCTCCATGGAGTAGATCGGATAATCCGGCAGGCGTTGTTTGAGTGACGCGATGACGTCCTGGGTGCGCGCCGGATCGTCGAGTTTGACAAAGATGGAGCTGAGCTTACCGGTGGCGCCCACCAGACTTTGCAGGGTTGCGCGCGGGATGAGGATGCGGGCCAGCTTTCCGGGCTCCACGATGCCGCAGACCCTCCAGTCGCGGTTGAGCAACCGAACCGTCGCACCGACGCGGAGGTTGTTCTGGCGCGCGTAGTATTCGTCCACGATGATGTCGTTGTCGTTTTGGAAGGGCCCGCCGGCGACGTAGCGAAATCCGCCGCTGACGCGGTTGAACTCCGCCAGATCAATGCCGGTGATGGTGTTGACCCCGCCGATCGGATGGACGACGGTGCCCGCCACGGCGCGGACGTGAGGCTGCCGTTCGAGAAACGGCAGCAGCTTCTGGTTCATGGAGGCGGAACTGAGGCCGATCAGCGAGGTGCCGGGGGCGCGCACCAGGATGTCGGCGCCGACGCCGCGGGCGCGCTGTGCGGAGTCCTCGAGCATGCCCTGGCTGAGGCCCACCAGCGTGAGCATCATGGTCACTTCCACGCCGATGGCAAAGACGCCGAGGGCCGTGCGCACCGGGCGGTGTCTGAGGTTTTCCCAAACGAGCTTGTTAATCACAGGCGTGCCGGACACGGACAGCGAAGCCGGAACGGTTTACTCGAGGGGAGACGCCTTGCCGTCGCGACGCAACCCGCGCCCGCAATTTCATCTTACAGCCACAGGCTGCGGCGGCGCGAGCGGAGCAGCCAGATGAAGAACGGACCGCCCAACATCGCCGTGATCACTCCGACCGGGATCTCCGCCGGAGCCAGCAGGGTGCGGGCCACAGCATCGCAAAGTCCGAGAAAGGCGGCTCCCAGGAAAAAGGAGCAGGGCATCAGGACCCGGTGATCCGCCCCCAAGACCATGCGCAGGGCGTGCGGGACGATCAGGCCGATGAAGCCGATGGGTCCGGTCAGCGCCGTGACGGCGGCCGTGAGCACCGAGCCGGCCAGATAGCCGGTCAGCATCCGGCCTGAGACGGAGACACCCCGCGCCGCGGCCCAGTCCTCGCCGACCGCCAGCAGGTTCCATTCGCGTGCTTTCCAGGTGAGATAGAGGGCCAGTGGAAGGACGGCCGCCGCCAGAGCCGCCAGCGTGCCGTACGGGACGGCGTCAATGCCTCCCAGCAACCAGCGAACGATGGCGAAGGACTGCCCGAAGTCGGCCAGATATTGCAGGAACAGAATACAAGCAAGGCAGATGCTGTTGATAGTGATGCCGGCCAGCAGCAACGTGAACGAAGAAAGCCGCCGCCCCTCGGAAGCGATTCCGAGGACGACGGCAAGCGTCACAGCGGCTCCCACAAGCGCCGCCATCCAGACGGCCGGAAGCCCGGCAATCTCCTGCCAGCCGAGGCAGATGGAAATCACTGCACCGAGCGAGGCGCCGCTCGATACCCCCAGCGTGTAGGGAGTGGCAAGCGGGTCCCGCAGCAGAGCCTGGAAGAGCGTGCCCGCGATGGCCAGCGCGCCGCCCGCCATCAGGGCCAGCAGCACGCGGGGGAGCCGGGCATAAAAGAAGATCTCCGTATCCGGAGAAAGGCCCGCAAGCGCTCGGGCCAGGCTCACCGGCGCGGGTCCCACCAGGGGCAAGCTCAACAGAGTCACCAGGGCGACGACTGCCGCCAGCGAAACCGTTCCAGCGAACCGGCTCTGCGTCAGCGTCCTAGTCGCCATAGAGGATCCAGGGCCGTCCGGCCGCCGTCTGTCTGACTTCGGCTGCGACCCCGAAAACCTTCCGGATCGCATCCGGGGTCAGCACCTCGGCAGGGGCGGCATCGGCCACCACCTGACCACGAAACAGCAGGATGACACGGTCCGCATAAGCTGCGGCAAGATTCAGGTCGTGCGTGGCCGCCACCACGAGCAGCCCTTCGCCGGCCAGGCGGCGCAGCAGCCGGTAGATGGCCACCTGATGTTCGAGGTCGAGAAAGGTGGCGGGTTCGTCGAGCAGGAGCACCCGGGGCTCCTGAGCGAGCACGGAAGCCAGGATGACGCGCTGGCGCTCGCCTCCGGACAGCGAGCGGACATCGCGGCCGCGAAACTTGAGCGTGTCGGTCAGCATCATGGCGCGCTCGACGGCTGCCCGATCGTCGGGCGTATCGAACAGACCGGCGCCGTGGGGAGTCCGTCCCATGAGCACGACTTCTTCGGCGGTAAACGGGAAATCCAACTTCACCGTCTGCGGCACAAAGGAGACCTCGCGGGCGAAGGCGCGGCGCTTCCAGTCGCGGACCTCGGTGCCGCGAAACTGGCAACTTCCGGAGTAGTGTAGCCGGACCCCGGCCATGATTCCGAGCAGCGTGGACTTTCCCGCCCCGTTCGGACCGGCGACGGCCACCAGTTCGCCCGTGCCGAAGGCGACGGTGACGCCGGCGAGCACTTCGACGCCGTTGTAGCGCATGCCGGCCTCCCGCAACCGATAGAGCTCGCTCAAAATCCGGCCTCCGGATGGAGCAACGCGGCCAGGCGGCGCGCGGCCTGAGCCACGCGTGGGCCGGGGACGACGAAAGGATCGGCGGCAACGCCATAGACGCGCCCTGTCTTGACAGCCGCCAGATTCGGGTAGCGGCTCCAGAGGCGCGCAACGGCGCGGCCCCGGTCGGGCGAGGGAACGGCCTGCGACATGTCGCCGAAGTCCACGATGATCTCGGGGTTGCGGGCGAGGACTTCTTCGAGCGAGACCTTCACATAGGCGGCGGAAGCGTCGGCGACGATGTTGGCGCCTCCGGCGATCTCCAACAGCTCGTGGAGGTACGAGTGCCTCCCTGCAGCGATCAGGTCCTCGATGCGTCCGGGCGTGCGGCCCACCACGAGCAGCACACGGCGCCGGGGGAGGAATGCCGTGCGGCGGCGGACTTGGTCGAGTTCCCAGCGGATCTGCTGAATCAGCTGCTGTGCGCGACCGGGCACGCCACAGGCCTCCCCGATGCGGCGGATCGAAGCCAGAACCCCTTCAAGATCGGTGTCGTCAACCTCAACCACGTTGCCCCGGAACGCGGGCAGCGCCAGCGACCTTCGGATCATGCTCTTTTCCACGAGCACGAGATCGGGGCGCAGCGCAAGGATGGCTTCGAGGTTGGGGCGGAGATAATCCCCGATCTTGGGCTTAGCGGCGGCTTCCGGCGGGTAGCGGCAGAAGGTGGTTACGGCCACGACGCGGTCGCCGAGGCCCAGGGCGAAGAGCATTTCGGTGATGCTCGGTGCGGTGGAAACGATGCGCTGCGGCGGCGCGGCCGGAGCGCACACTACCAGGGCCGAAAGACACGCCGCCGCGCGACACCATTTGCCTACCATGACAGACGTAACCCTCCGCGGAGGCTCCGGCCCAGACTGCTGAAGCCCAGAGCCTCCTGGTAGCGCGCGTTAAGCACATTGTCGGCCTGGAAGAACGGCGTGACGTGGCGGTTGAGTTGCACCGCGCCGGAAGCGTAGACGAGCTGGTAGCCCGGATTGCGGTTGACCCCGAGCCAGAAATCGGAGTCCTGGCGCTCGCCGGCAAGCACGGCCCCGGCCTGGAACATCCAACGCCGTGGTGTCAGGCTGAGCGAAAGTGAACCGGAATTGCTGGGACGCCTGCCCAGTTCCTGGCCCACTCCCGTGAACGGACTGGCCGGAGCGCCGGAGCGAAGGATACGCGTCCACAGCCGCGTGTAGGCGCCGCGGAGCGCGATTTGCCCGGCTAACCGCGCGGTGGCGGCAAACTCGAGGCCTCGCGCGCGGCTGGCCTCGACGTTGGCCCAGCTTCCCCAAACCGGCGGCGGAAGCGAGACGAACGCAATCAGGTCTTTGAAAGAATTGTGAAAGGCCGCCACTTCGGCGTGGAGCCGCCGCGCAAACCACTCGGTCACGAGACCGGCTTCGAAACTCGTGGTTTTCTCCGGACGTAGATCCGGATTTCCGGTGAAGAAGGCTTCGCGAGCGAAATTTTGCAGGAGGCTCGGTTCGGTGATGCCGCGGCCGGCGCTGAAACGCAGCCAGGTCGAGGACAGGGCGCCGCGCCCGCCGGAGACAAGCAGGCTGGCCGCTCCGCGGGGCGCCAGCCGGGCGCCGAAGGCGCTGCTGTGTTCAAAACGCAGCCCCCCGGCCAGAAACAGGCGGCGGCCGACAGGCCGCTGTTCGTGGAAGAACAGCCCGTGGCGGTTTCGCGCGACGTCGCGCTTCGAGATTTCGCCCTGCTGTCGCTCGTACTCGTAGCCGAAAACGGCGGTGCCCGGACCGTGGGCGAGCGTTCCCTGATACCCGGCGCGCTTGCGCGAGGTGGCGCTCAGGAACGGCTCCGACGAGGGAAACAGGGTGACCTCCGTTTGCACGAGGCGCGTTCCAGCCGGCACCACGGACGGGAGCCGGGCAGGATCGAGCAACCGGACCAGATACGTGCGGCGCGGGGGCCCCTCCACATCGCGCACCAGGGCCGCGAGTGCATAGGGCCCGTCGAGCCGCTCATCGGTGAATACGTCGCGGCCCCGGTGGTAAGCGAAGGATGCCGTTTGAAAATAACGGCTGCCGCGGGCGTCGTCGAGGCGCAGGGAGAGTGCGGAGTCGCGATTGGTCTCGCGGGCGTCGTGGTCGAACAAGCCGAAGGCCACCTGGCCCGGCACGCCGAGAATGGAATCCACAGCGCGGAAAACGCCGCGGATTTGCGTGCCCGGCGAGAGCCGCAGGCCGGCGTTCAAGGTTCCGGTGGTGTTGCGGTAGTAGTCGTTGGGGAATTCGCCGGCGGTGTGGAACTGCTCGGCGTGGAGCGCATAGTCGAAGCGGGCGCCGGCGCCACCCGCCAGAGAGGCGGACCAGCGGTCGGTCTTGAAATTTCCCCGGTCATAAGAGAGCGTGCCGCGCGGCAGGGTGGCTTCCGGGTCTCCGCGACGTGTGAACAACTGCACGACGCCGGCGGCGGCATCGGTGCCGAACAGGGCGCTTTCCGGTCCGCGCACGATCTCCACGCGTTCCACCGCTCCAGAGGTCAGGTGGCCTGAGTTGAATTCTCCTCCGGGGTCGTTGAGCGGGACGCCGTCGAGTAGGAACAGGGTGCCGGTGCGCTGCGCGCCGCGCGTGAACACGGTGGTCAGAGCTCCGCGGCGTCCGTTCTGGACCACGAAGAGGCCGGGGACGGACCGCAGCGTCTCGAGCAGCATGGGGCACTGCCGGATCTCGAGGTCGGCGCGCGTGATGACGGTGGCTGCGGCGCCGGTCTCTTCGGCGGATGCTTCGGAGCGCGTGGCCGTCACCACGACGCGGTCCACGGGGCCGGCGACCCGGAGTTCAAGGCGGGCTTCCACCCCCTCGACGAGTTCCGCGCGCAGGGTCTCGAAGCCCGACGCAACGACCGTAGCCCGGCAGCGCCCGACTCCCGAAAAACGGAAGCGGCCGTCGAGCCCCGTGGTCGTGCGCAGGAAGCCGCAGGCGACTTCGGCTGCGGGGACGGGACGTCCGGAGGGGTCCAGTACGGTCCCGGTGATCTCAGCAAACGATGCGGCCGGCGCGAGAGCGAGGCCGCAGAACACGGCAGAGCAAAAGGTTTTTGTCATGAGACGTTCTCCCTCGGAACGCATCACGCAAGAAGCGAGGAACCGGTCTCCTGACTTGCGACGGGCCTTTTCCCGTGGGGGTGGCGCAGCCTTCCCGCTGGCGCAGTGACTGCACCGGCCCTTTCCAGGTGTCGCTCACAGTTGCGGGGCAGTGGCGGATTTGCACCGCCTTCCCGAGCATTCCTCGCCCGCTGGTGATCGTCGGTTTTGAAACAGCCCGGGCCGCACCGCGGCCCGACGTCGAGAGTATAGCACCGGAGGGGCTTCGGGTTCCCGGGCCAATTCCGGCCCGCAGATGCGGCCCGCGGCGAGCCGCCGTCGGAGAGGGGCCGGTGTATGCCCCTGTTGACAGGGGTTTCATTCAATCGTATGATTGAAACGATCGTATGCCTCGCTCCCACGAGACGCGCCGCCGGATCCTGGATGCCGCCGAGCGGCTGTTCGCCCGCGAGGGCTTCGAGGCGACCTCCCTGCGGCAGATCACGGCGGCGGCACGCGTCAATCTCGCCGCGGTCAACTACCACTTCGGGACCAAAGACGCGCTCATCCGCGAGGTGCTGGCGCGGCGCATCGGTCCGGTCAACCAGGAGCGGCTGGCCCGGCTTGCCGCCTGCCAGGCCCGGGCAGGGAAACGGCCTCCGGCGGTCGAGGAGATCATCCGGGCCTTTGTCGAGCCCGTGCTGGAGCTTCGTTCCGACCCGGAAGCGGGCGAGGCCTTCGCGCGCCTGATGGGCAGGAGCTTTTTCGAGCCGAACCTGCAGGTGCGCCGGGTGATTGTCGGCCAGATGCGCGAAGTGGCGCGGCGCTTTGCGGCGGCCTTGCGGAGCGCTCTGCCGCAGCTGCCCGAGCCGGAACTGTGGTGGCGCATGCACTTTTCGGTGGGTGTGCTGGCGCACACGCTGGCGGGAAACGTCCACCTGGAGATGCTCTCGGGGGGGCGCTGTGATTCGTCGGATGTGAGCGGAACGACCGAGCGCTTGGTGCGGTACGTGGCGGCCGGACTGGAGGCCCCTCTTCCCGGCCGGGAACGGGGGTACGGAACACGAAAATGCTGAGCAGGAAGGTGTGGGGATTTCTGGTGCTGTCGGCCTGCGCCGCGGCCCAGTCCGGGGGCGTCTCCCTGAGCCTGAAACAGGCAGTCGAGCTTGCCCTTGCGCCCGACGGGAATACGCGATTGCAACTGGCCCGGCAGCTCGCGCGCCAGGCCGACGCGCGGGCGCGGCAGAGTCGCGCGGCGCTGCTGCCGAATCTGGAGGGCACGCTCGCGCAGCAGAATCAGACTCGCAATCTGGCCGCATTGGGAATCCGCATCGAGGCGCCGATTCCGGGTTTCCGGGTGCCGGAACTCGTGGGGCCGTTCAGCACCTTTGACGCGCGAGCGGCTATACGCCAGCCGGTGTTGGATCTTGCGGCGTGGCGGCGTTATCAGGCGGGGCGGGAAACGGCGCGCGTTGCGGCGGCGGAAGAGGAAGCGGCGCGTGAGGCGGTGGCGCGCGAAGTGGCGGTGCGCTATGTAGCTTTGTTGCGGGCGGAGGCGCACCTGGAAGCGGCGCGCGCCAACGTCCGGCTGGCGGAGGAGCTGCTGGATTTGGCCCGGAACCAGCGGGCGGCGGGGACGGGCACCGGGATCGAAGTTACGCGTGCAGAGGTGCAACTGGCTCACGAGCGCCAGCAACTGTTGGCGGCGGAAATGCAAGCACGTCGGTCCCGCCTGGAGCTGCTGCGCGCGATCGGGTTGCCGCTCGACACGGACGTGACGCCGGAGGGCTCGCTCGAATCTGCGCCGGCGGCGAAGGAGGATCCGCCGGTCCTGTTGGAGACTGCGTTGCGGGCCCGGGCCGATTATCGGGCCCAGCAGTTGCGGGAGGAGAGCGCGCGGCTTGCGGCCAGCGCCGCGGCGATGGAACGGTTGCCGTCGCTCACGGCGTTCGCTGATTACGGATCGCTCGGCACTTCCCTGCACAATGCCCTTCCCACGCGCGTCTATGGTCTGGCGTTGCGCCTGCCGGTGTTCGACGCCGGGCTGCGGGAGGCACGGCGGCAGGAAGGCCGCTCGCTCTACGAGCAGGAGCGCATCCGTACCGCGGATCTGCGCCGGCAGATCGAGCTGGAAATCCGCCTGGCGGCCGACGCGCTCACGTCGGCCCGGGAACAGGTGCAGGTGGCCGAGGAAGGGCTCGCGCAGACGCGGCGGGAAATGGAGCAAGCTGAGCGCCGCTACCGGGCGGGCGTGACCAGCAGCGTCGAAGTAGCGGATGCGCAAACGCGCCTGGCGCGCGCCCGCGATAACCTTGTGGCCGCCCTGTTCCTGTATCACCGGGCGCGCCTGGACCTCGCATACGCCGCCGGGCGGATCCGGCAGTTCATCGAAGAGGAGAAACTTCCGTGAGAAGGCGCGTTCTGGTTCTGCCGGTTGTGGCTGCAGCGGGGGCCTTGATTCTGTGGCTTCGCCGGGAGCCGTCCCAGACCGGCGCGATCCGGATCTCGGGCAACATCGAGCTTACCGAAGTTCACATCTCGTTCAAGATTGCCGGACGGCTTGTGGAACGCCTGGTGGATGAAGGCCAGGCGGTGCGCAAAGGCATGGTCGTGGCGCGACTCGACCAAGAGCAGTTGTTGAGCCAGCGCGAGCGCGAACGGGCGGCGGTGGCGGCGGCGGAATCCGCCCTGGCGCAACTGCTGACGGCGATCGAGCTGCAACGGGAGACCGTGGAGGGAGAAATCGCTCTCCGGCGCGCCGAACTGGAGCAGGCCCAGGCGCGCCTGCGGGAACTGGAGACCGGATCGCGGCCGCAGGAGATTCAGGAAGCACGAGCCGCTGCCGAGGCGGCGCGCGCCGAACACGAACGCGCCCGCAAGGACTGGGAGCGCGCGCAGGTGCTGTTCGGCAACGACGACATCTCGGCGGCGCAGTACGACCAGTTCCGCACCGCGTTCGAGCGTGCCGCAGCCGCTCTGCGGCAGGCCGAGCAGCGGCTGTCTTTGATCGAGGAAGGACCCCGCAAGGAGGCCGTCGAGCAGGCCCGGGCGCAGGCTGCCAGGGCGCGCGCCGCCGTACGACTGGCCGAAGCGGGGCGCATCGAGCTGCGCCGGCGGGAACAGGAAGTGGCCTTGCGCCGCGCCGAGATTGCGCGGGCCAAGGCGCAGCTGGCCGTCATCGAGGCCCAATTAGGCGACACGGAGGCGGTCTGCCCGGTAGACGGTGTTGTACTGGTGAAGTCCGCCGAACCGGGCGAGACCGTGGCGGCGGGCACGACGGTGTTGACCGTGGGCGACATCGAACGCCCGTGGCTGCGCGGCTACATCGGCGAGCGGGATCTGGGGCGCGTCAAGCTCGGCCAGCGGGTGCGCGTGACCACGGATTCCTATCCGGGCAGGGTTTACTGGGGCCGTGTCTCCTTCATCGCAGCCGAAGCCGAGTTCACACCCAAGGAAATCCAGACTCCCGAGGAGCGCGTCAAGCTCGTCTACCGCATCAAGGTGGACCTGGCCAACCCGCGCCACGAACTGAAATCCAACATGCCGGCCGACGCCGAGATTCTCGTGGAGTGACCGGGTGGATACGACGGTGATCCGGACGCAGGGGCTCGCCCGCCGTTTCGGCGCGATGGCGGCGGTGGACGGGCTGACGCTGGCCGTGAGGCGGGGAGAGATTTTCGGGCTGGTGGGACCGGATGGGGCCGGAAAGACCACGACGCTGCGCCTGCTTGCGGGCCTGCTGGAGCCGAGCGAGGGAGAGGCGTGGCTGTCCGGGTTGCACACCGTCCGCGAGGCGGCGGCTCTGAAAGACCGCATCGGCTACATGGCGCAGCGATTCGGCCTGTATCCGGATCTCACGGTGGAGGAGAACATGGCGTTCTACGGCGACTTGTTCGGTGTGCCCCGCGCCGCGCGGGAGGCGCTCGCCGCCCGGCTGCTCGCCATGACCCGCATGGAACCTTTCCGGAAGCGGCGCGCCGGGCAGCTGTCGGGAGGGATGAGACAAAAGCTCGCTTTGATGTGCACGCTGCTGCACCGGCCGGAAATCCTGCTGCTCGATGAGCCGACGACGGGCGTGGATGCCGTTTCGCGGCGGGATTTCTGGGAAATTCTGCGCCGGCTGGCGGCAGAGGGGATCACGGTCCTGCTCACCACGGCCTACCTGGATGAAGCGCAGCGCTGCGACCGGGTGGGCCTGCTCTACCGCGGCCGGCTGATTGAATGCGGGGCTCCGCGGGAGCTGCTCGCGCTCGTGCGCGAGCCTTGTTACGAGGTCGAAGCTCCGGACCTGCGGGCCGTGCGCGAGGCGCTGCGCCGGCAGCCCGGGGTCGTGGGCGTGGAGCCCGCCGGAGCTATGCTGCACGCTTTTCTGGATCCGGGCGTCACCTCACCCGAGAAGCTTGCGGAGATCGTGCCCGGCGCCCGCTTTGCGCGCATCGAGCCTTCGCTCGAGGACGTGTTCCTTGCGCTGATCCGCAGGCAGGAGGCGGCGGGATGAGTTCTCCGGCATGGGCGGTGGAAGTCGAAGGGCTGGTGCGGCGCTTCGGCGACTTCGTGGCCGTGGACGGGATTTCGTTTCGTGTGGCGCGGGGCGAGATCTTCGGCTTCCTGGGGCCGAACGGGGCGGGCAAGACCACCGCGATCCGGATTCTGTGCGGCCTGCTGCGGCCTTCCGAAGGGCGCGCGCTGGTGGCAGGTTTTGACGTGGCGGCCGATCCGGAGGGCGTGCGCCGCAACATCGGCTACATGTCGCAGCGGTTTTCGCTGTATGACGACTTGACGGTCGAAGAGAATCTGGAGTTCTTCGGCGGCATCTACGGCGTGACGGGAGCGCGTCGCCGGCAGCGCATCGAGTACGCGCTGGCCATGGCCGGACTCGGCGAGCATCGCCGTAGGATGACCCGCGTGCTGGCGGGCGGCTTCAAACAGCGGCTCGCCCTGGGCTGCGCCATTCTCCACGAACCTCCCATCCTGTTTCTGGACGAGCCCACCTCCGGGGTGGATCCGGTGGCCCGGCGGGACTTCTGGGATCTGATCCATCAGTTCTCCCGGGAAGGCCGCACCGTGTTCGTCACGACGCATTACATGGAGGAAGCCGAATATTGCCACCGGCTGGCGCTGATGCACCGCGGCCGGATTGTGGCTCTCGGCTCGCCGCGGGCGCTGAAGCAGGAGTACGGGAAACGTTCTATGGAGGATGTGTTTTTGTCGGCGATCGAGCGAGAGGAGGCGGCCGGGTGAGCGGGCGGGCATTCTGGCGGCGGACGGCGGCCGTGGCGCGCAAGGAGGCGCTTCACGTGCTGCGCGACCGCCGCAGTCTGGGGATGGCCTTGGCGGTCCCGCTGGTGATGCTCCTGCTGTTCGGCTACGCCTTGACGCTGGACGTGGACCGCATCCCGACGGTGATCTACGACCGGGACCGCAGCCCGGAGAGCCGGGAGCTGATCGAGCGCTTTTCCGGATCGCAGTATTTTCAGGTGCTCGGCAGCGCCGCCGGCTACGCGCCGTTCGAGCGGCAGGTGGACCGGAACCGCGCCATGCTCAGCGTCGTCATTCCGCAGGATTTCTCCCGGGAGTTGGTGCGCGGCGGGCGCCCGGAGGTCCAGCTCCTTTTTGACGGGAGCGACTCCAACACGGCTTCGATCGCGCTCGGCTATACCGAGGCGCTGCTGGAGGGCTACGCCTTCGAGCTGCGGCGCCGGTGGCTGGAGCGGCGGGGCGGAGGCCGGCTGGAGAACCCGGTGGAAGCCAGGATCCGGGTGTGGTACAACGCCGAGCTGAAATCGCGGAATTTCATCGTCCCCGGTCTGATCGTGGTGATCCTGATGATCATCGCGGCGCTGCTGACCTCCCTGACGATCGCGCGCGAGTGGGAAATGGGCTCGATGGAGCAGTTGCTGGCCACGCCGCTGCGCGCGCAGGAGCTAGTGCTCGGCAAGATGGCCGCCTACTTTGTGCTGGGACTGGCGGACATGCTGGCGGCCGCGGGGGCCGGCGTGCTGGTTTTCGGTGTTCCCTTGCGAGGGAACCCGCTGCTCGTGTTCGCTTCGGGCTGCGTTTTTCTCATCGGGGCGCTGTTCTGGGGAATTTTCCTGTCGGCCGCGGCGCGCTCGCAGGTGCTGGCCTATCAGATGGGCATGCTGACGTCCTTTCTGCCGGCATTCCTGCTGTCGGGGTTCATCTTCGCCATCGAAAACATGCCGGTGGTGATCCAGGGGGTGACGTACCTGTTTCCGTCGCGCTACTTTGTGGCGATTCTCAAAGGACTGTTTCTGAAGGGGACGGGTCTGGCGGTGCTGTGGGGCGAAATGGCGCTGCTGGCGGTTTACGCGGCGGTGGTGTTTCTGCTTGCGGTGCGGAAAGTGGGGCGGAAGCTGGCGTGAGATGAACTGGCAGCGTGTGGCCGAGATCATCCGCAAAGAATTCCGGCAGGCGTTGCGCGATCCGCGCATGCGCACGGTGCTGTTTCTGCCGCCGCTCGTGCAGCTGGTGCTGTTCGGCTATGCCGTGAACCTGGATGTCCGGCAGGCGCGCATAGGCTGGATGGACCAGGACCGCACGCCGGCCAGCCGGGAGCTGCGTGCGGCGTTTGCCGGCTCGCCGTATTTCGAAATCGCCGCCGCGGCGGCAACGGAAGATCAGGAGCGGGATCTGCTGGACCGCGGCACGGTGATGGCGGTGGTGCGCGTGCCGCCGGGGTTCGCCTGGGATCTGGCCCGGGGCCGGACGGCTTCCGTTCAGGTGCTGGTGGACGGGAGCAATTCCAACACGGCGGCCGTGGTGGCCAGTTACGCGGCGCGCGTGATTGCGGGCTTCGGGCGAGACGAGTTGCGCGCGCAGCAGGAAGCGCGGCTGGTCGGCCGCACGGCGGCAGCGGGCGGTCCCCTGAATCTGGATGTGCCGGCGCTGGAGCGCCGGCCGCGGGTCTGGTTCAACGAAGATCTGCTGAGCCGGAACTATTTCGTGCCGGGGGTGGTGGTGAACATCATCACGCTGGTGACGCTGATGCTCACGGCCATGGCGATTGTGCGGGAGAAAGAGATCGGCACGATGGAGCAGCTGATGGTGACGCCGATTCGTCCTGCGGAGTTGATGGCGGGCAAGACGCTGCCGTTCGCGCTGGTGGGCATTGCGGATGTGTTTCTGGTGACCGGGGCGGCGTTGGTGATTTTCCGCGTGCCGTTCCGGGGCAGCGGTGCGGTGCTGCTGGCCGGGGCGGTGCTGTTTCTGCTAACGACGCTCGGCATGGGCCTGCTGATTTCGACGATTTCGGAAACGCAGCAGCAGGCGATGATCTCCTCGTTCTTTTTCTTCACGCCGGCCTTCATGTTGAGCGGATTCACGTTTCCGGTGCGCAACATGCCGGAGCCGGTGCAGTATGTGACGTATCTGAACCCGGTTCGTTATTTTCTGGAGATCGTGCGGGGGGTGTTTTTAAAGGGGACGGGTGTGGAGGCGCTGTGGCCGCAGATGGCGGCCCTGGCGGCGCTGGGTCTCGGGATCCTGACGGTCAGCGTGTTGCGGTTCCACAAGCGGCTGGATTGAGGCGCGGGCCGGCCAAGCTCATGCCGCATCCGCGGGATCAAGATCCGCTTTGCGCGGGGGATCTTGTAGTGGAGCGGGAGACGGGACTCGAACCCGCGACGTCCAGCTTGGGAAGCTGGCATTCTACCACTGAATTACTCCCGCCCGGAGCAGGAGCGCGGTGGATGCGCCGCTAAGAAATATACCACAGGCGGGCGCGGGCAGAGCTAGGGCTTGGTGTCGGCCTGGCGGGACTTCGCCTCCGGGTAGACCACCTGGAAGCCCTTGCCCTTCCATTCGGCCAGGGCGCAGCTGCCGAGCACTTTGTATCCTTTTTCGCTCAACAGGGCCGCGGCACGCGCGGCGCGCGAACCGCGGTTTCAAGCCGTGATGATGAGTTTGTCTTTGGGGATTTCGCGGAGGCGCTTTTCGAGCTCGCTCACCGGGATGTTGACGTAGCCGGGGAGGGTGCCCAGGGTGCGGACCTCCTCGGGCTCGCGCACATCCAGGAAAAAGACCTTGCCGGAGTCCAGGTATTCTTTGACCTCCTCGGGGGTCAGCTTCTTGGGGGCGGTTTTTTCCGACGCCACGGCAAGGGCGGCGGCCGCCACCAGCCAGACCAGCAAGCGCCTCATGGTTCTAGTGTAGCGCGTGCCGCGCGTCGCAGGGCTCGCCTGCTGTCTGCCCGCCTTCCGCGCACCCTGCCAGGCGTTTACACCAGCACGCTGGCGATTTCCACCGGGGTGCGCGCGCCGCCTAGTACGACTACGGCACGCTCCTAGGATGAGTCATCTGCCGCTTCTTCGTAGTCCTCGAGGACGCTCTCCTTGAGATGGGGCAGGCCGGGGTGGTCGCTCAGCTCCTGTATGCTCTCGTAGGAGAGGTAGGTGCACTTATTGCGAATTCCGAGAGACTGAAACGCCGGGCGGCGAAGTTCGTCCAGGACTTTCGAGCGCCGTGAGCCCGGGGCGACAACGTGAAGACGTATGTCTATGTTGAGCTGCAAGGCGAGAAGATCCGCCATGCGCAGAATGCCCGAGTAGACCGAAGTCGTGTGCTCGATTTCGAAGGCGCGCTGGATGGCATAACCCCGAATCCACAGCACATCTATGTTTTCGATGATTCCCTGGATGCGGTTCCCGTAATTGAAAGGAAGCTTGTCAAGAAGTTTCGAATGATCCCCCTCCCAGAGGGGCAGCACACGGGGACGGTCCGCGCGTGGGATCCAGATCTGCATGCCCATTTCGGCTCCGATTTTCGAAAGGAGAGCCTGGATCCTGACGGAATCCCGGACGTCGTCCGGTTCGGCTGCCCGCGCCTCCGTTTGGAAGGTTTCGGGCGGAGCGGTTGGGACAGCCTGCCTTTCCGGGGCGTGCACAGAGGCTAGTTTCCTGCGCTCATGTTGCTCCAGGGGATAGACCTTGCCGGCGGCCATCTGCTCCCGAAGAAGCCCGGCGAGAACGGCGCCGTCTCCATCTTCGAGCGGCGTGAGGCCGGCGCGGACCTTGCTAACCCAAGGTCCGAAGCCCTTGGGTGTGCCGCGAGTAAAGGAAAGATTGCTCCAAAGGGAATCCTCATACATCGGGATTGCCTGCTCCGGAGGCAACCATACCACGTTGCGTACGCGAAATCGCACCACATAGGGGTCGTCTGCCGGATCGAAAATCGGTGTGGTATCTACGTAGGGCCCTTCAAGAACCTCCAGCAGCCCGACCCAGCGAGAGATCTGAGTGAGGTAGCAGAGCAAGAGATCTCCTGGCTTGACGGCCTGGGCCCTTCCGAAGAGACGCTTGCGGCACCCGGTGATGGATCGGTCGGAGCGGGTAAAGACGTCGTAGGTGTGCGGAGAGAAAAGCTGGATCCAGTATGCCATCTTCGCCCTCGCGACAAGATTTCATTATGGCCATCTTACTACGGGGCGAACGCTCGACGACAAAGGTCCAGGCTGCCTCGCGAGCACCGCCCCGTCGGCACCTCGGCCGTCACTACACCAGCACGCTGGCGATCTCCACCGGGGTGCGCGGGCCGCCGACCACGACGATGCCGCTTTCGGTGACGTGGTACTTCTTGCGGTCCTCTTCGAGGTCGTAGCCGATGACCGTGTCCGGAGGGACGGTGACATTCTTGTCGAAGATGGCGCGGCGGATGCGGCAGCGGCGCCCGATGTCGCAGTTGTCGAACAGGACCGAATCCTCGACCACGGCACCGGCGTGAACGCGGACGTAGCGGCCGAGCACGCAGCGGCGGACCAGTCCGCCGGAGAGGATGCAGCCTTCCGAGACGATGGAATCAATGGCTTCGCCGCGGCGGCCTTCTTCGTCGAAGGCGAACTTGGCGGGCGGATCGGGGTAGCTGGCGGTGCGCAGCGGCCAGCGCCGGTTGTAGAGGTTCAGGGCGGGTACGACGGCGCGCAGATCCATGGCCGCCTCGTAGTAGGCGTCAATCGTCCCGACGTCGCGCCAGTAGGGCTCGACTTCCGGCGGATCACCGGGGATGCGGTTGGTCTGGAAGTTGTAGGCGAACATCGCGGCCCTTCCCACAAGGGAGGGGAGGATGTCGCGGCCGAAATCGTGGGAGCTGTCCTCGTTTTCGGCGTCGCGACACAGTTCCTCGATGAGGCGGTCGGCGTTGAAGATGTAGTTGCCCATCGAGGCGTAGACCCGCTCGGGGTCGCCGGGGATGGTGGGAGCGCCGGCCTGCTTTTCGTGAAAGCCCACGATGCGCCCGTCGGGGGCGGCCTCGATGACGCCGAAGTCGGCCGAATAGCGGCGCTCGACCGGGATCGCGGCGACCGTGACCTCGGCGCGCTTGTCGCAGTGGTACTCGATCATGGCGCGGATGTTCATGCGGTAGATGTGGTCGGCGCCGAAGATCACCACCAGGTCGGGATGGGCCTGCTCGATGAGGTTGAGGTTCTGGTAGATGGCATCCGCGGTGCCGCGATACCAGGCCTCGTCGGCGGCCCGCATCTGGGCCGGCACGGGGATGATGAAGTGGTCGGTCAGCAGGCCGCTGAACTGCCAGCCGTCCCGCAGATGTTGCAGCAGCGACTGGCTCTTGAACTGGATCAGCACGTAGATCGAGTAGATGCCGGAGTTGATCAGGTTGCTGAGGACGAAGTCAATAATCCGGTACTTGCCTCCGAAGGGAACCGCCGGCTTGGCCCGCTCGCGGGTGAGCGGATAAAGCCGCGTGCCCTTTCCCCCGGCCAGCACAAAGGCGAGGACCCTCAGCTGTTGCATGGTGGAACCCCCCGGAACCGGAATATGCCTCCGACATCAAGCCTCATTATTGTGCCAGCCGGATGCGGACGCTGCAAGAAACCCGGGGCTGGAGCGGGTTCGCGGTGTGTTATGTTGTTCGCACGCTCTCCGGCGGGGAGCGCGGCGTGGCGATGCAAGGCACGGCGTTTGTCGAGGAACGACCCCGTCTCGGGCTGCGGGAATCTCCGCAGCGATGGGCGCTGGCGGCGCTGCTGGTGGCGGCCACGATCTTTTGTTATGCGCAGCGCGGGGCGCTGTCGGTGGCGGCGCCGTTTATGATGCAGGAACTGGGGCTGTCGCGGGCCACGATGGGGGTACTGCTGTCGGCGTTTTTCTGGTCGTACTCGCTGATGCAGGTGCCAGCGGGATGGTTCGTGGACCGTTTCGGCGTGCGGCGTGCGTACGCACTGGGCTACGCTTTCTGGTCGCTGGCCTCGGCGGCGACGGCCTACGCGGCAAGCCTAGGGCATCTGATCCTGGTGCGCGTGTTGCTGGGGGTGGGCCAGTCGGCGGCCTTTCCCGCCAGTGCGCGCGCCGTGGCCAACTGGTTCCCGGAGCGGGAGCGCGGCACGGTGACCGGCCTGTATCTGATGGGTGTGCGACTGGGGCAGGCGCTGATCGCGGCGGCGGGCGGTTTCGTTCTGGCGGCGCACGGCTGGAAGGCGTTCTTTCTGGCGGCCGGCCTGATTCCGATGCTCTGGCTGGCGCCGTGGTGGTTGTTTTTGCGGCGGTGGGACTCCAGGAGTGCGGCCCCGGCGGCCGGGCCGCGGGCGCGCACGGCTTCGTTCACGGAGGGGTGGGCGCTGCTGGGACGAAGGACGGTGCTCGGCATTTTCCTCGGCTTTTTCGCCTTCGATTACACCTGGTTCCTTTTCGTCACATGGTTGCCGGGCTATCTGGTGGTGGAGCGCAAGTTTTCGAGCGCGGAGATGGGACTGTACAGCTCAATCCCCTTCGTGATCATGTCGGCAGTGATCGTGCTGGCGGGCTTGGCCAGCGACTGGATGGTCCGCCGGGGCTGGGCGGAGGTGGCCGTCCGTAAGGGCTTCATCACCGCCGGTCTGGCGATCGCCTGTCTGATCGTCCCCGCCGGTCTGGTGGAGGACAAGATGACCGCGGTGTGGCTGCTCGGCGGTTCGCTGTGCGGCCTGGGTTTATGCTCGCCCAACACCTGGACTCTGACCCAGGCCGTGTGCGGAAAAAACATCGTGGGCACGGTTTCCGGGATTCAGAATTTCGGCGGCAACCTGGGAGGGGTGCTGGCGCCGATGGTGACCGGCTACATCGCGCATGCCACCGGTTCTTTTGCGCTGGCGCTGGGACTGACGGGCCTGATTCTGGCCGGCGGGATCGTTTCCTATCTCTGGCTGGTTTCCGAGAGGGTGGAACTGCGATGAAGAGACTGCAAGCAAGCGTGATGGGTTTGTGCGGGCTGCTGGCGTTCGCCGAGGCGGCGGCGCAGGCGTTGCCGCAAGCGGTGCGGCTGGAGAACGGGCGGATCCGCGTGGTGGAGGTCACGCATCTTCCCGGCGCAGCGCGCCCGCGGCACGTGCGGGCGCACGATCAGATCATCGTGTTTCTGGACGACTGCCGCTACGAGCGCACGGATCCGGAGACCGGGGAGAAGGCGGTGCGGGAGCGGAAGGCGGGCGAGGTGATCTGGCACGGCCGCGGCGAAGTGGCGCCGGAGCTGGTGAACGTCGGGTCGAAGCCGTACCGGACTCTGGTGATCGAATTGAAGGAGTGAGGCCGAGGTGCGCGAGTTTCGTACTGCGGCGGTGATCGGGACGGGCATGATGGGCCCGGGCATCGCCGTCACGCTGGCTTCCGGCGGGCTGGAGACCACGATTGTGAGCCGTACCGAGGAGGGGGCGGCCCGGGGTGTGGCAAAGGCGCGGGAACAGGTGGCGTTCCTCGAGCAGCACGGGTTGATGGATTCCGCCGCGGCGGCACAAGCGGCCGGACTGCTGCGGGGCAGCTCGGATCTGGAGCGGGCGGCAGCCGGAGCCGACATTGTGATCGAATCCGCGCCCGAAGATCTGCGCTTCAAGCAGGAGCTCTTCGCGCGCCTGGATCAAATCGCGCCCGAGGCGGTGTTGGCCTCCAACACGTCGAGCCTGAGCATCACGGCGATCGCCACGGGATGCCGGCGGCGTGAACGGGTGCTGACCACGCACTTCTGGAATCCGCCGCACCTGATGCCGCTGGTTGAGATTGTCTGCGGCCGTGAAACCGCGCCGGAGGTGTCGGCGGCGGTCCGGAGCCTGCTGGCACGCTGCGGAAAGACGGCCGTGCTGGTCAAGCAAGACCGGCCCGGCCAGCTCGGCAACCGGTTGCAGATGGCGCTGTGGCGCGAAGCCGTGCACATCGTCGCCGAAGGGATTGCCGATCCGGAAGACGTGGATCTGGCGGCCCAGGCCGGCTTCGGACTGCGGCTGCCGGTCTACGGAATCTTCGAGCACGCCGACGGCGTGGGGCTCGATCTGGTACATGCGGTGATGGACTATACGGCGCGGGACCTGTACAGCCGGCCGGAGGCGCCGCCGCTGCTCAAGCAGAAAGTGGAACGCGGGGAGCTTGGCGTGAAAACGGGACTCGGGTTCTACGACTGGTCGCGAAAAAGCTTTGCCGAGGTTGCGGCCCGGCGTGATCGCTTTCTGGTGGAGTTTCTGCGTTCCCGGCGGCGGCGCGGGACCGGAACGCCGGTGTGAAAAGGGACCCGGGCTACTCAGCCGGGGCGGGGCAAGCGCCTGTCAGCGGGCGGATCCGGCCGGAACCGGGGCGGAGATGAGTGCGCGGAGCTCCTGCGCATCCAGGGTTTCCTTTTCGAGGAGGCGCTGCACGACGCCCTCCAGGTCCGTACGGCGCTGCGAGAGAATGCGTTTGACCTTGGCGTAGAGTCCGTCGATGATTGAGCGCACTTCGTCATCGATCATCTCGGCCGTGCGCTCGCTGTAGTTGCGCTCTTCCAACTGGAAGGGCCCTTTGAGGAACTGGGAACCCAGGGGCTGGCCGTAGGTCAGATGGCCGAGGCGCTCGCTCATGCCGAAGCGCGTGACCATCTGGCGGGCCAGTTCCGTGGCCCGGTGCAGATCATCGGCGGCGCCCGTCGAGATCTCGCCCTGATAGACAAGGTCTTCGGCGGCCCGCCCGCCGAGCATGACGGCGATCTGGTCTTCCAGCTGGGGCCGGGTCATCAAGTAGCGTTCCTGGGTGGGGAGCTGGAGCATGTGGCCGAGCGCGCCGACGGTGCGCGGGATGATCGAGAGACGGTGCACCGGATCGGCGTGCGGCAGCGAGAGCGCCACAAGGGCGTGGCCCGCTTCGTGATAGGCGACGCGCTGTTTTTCGGCTTCGGTCATGACGCGGCTCTTTTTTTCCAGCCCGAGCAGCACCCGGTCCACGGCCTCCTCGAAGTCGCGCATAGCGACCTGCTCGGCGCCGCGGCGGGCGGCGAGCAAGGCCGCCTCGTTGGCGATGTTGGCCAGATCCGCTCCCACCATTCCGGGAGTGCGCGCGGCGATCTTACGCAGATCCACGTCGGGGGCCAGTTTGAGTTTGCGGGCGTGGATGGCGAGGATGGCTTCGCGTCCCTGCAGGTCCGGCCGGTCAATGAGGACCTGCCGGTCGAAGCGGCCGGCCCGCAGGAGGGCGGGGTCCAGCACTTCGGGGGTGTTGGTGGCTCCCATGATGATGACGCCTTTGGAGGGGTCGAAGCCATCCATCTCGACGAGTAACTGGTTCAGGGTCTGCTCGCGCTCGTCGTGGCTCATGATGAGGCCGCGGCCGGCCGAGCGGGACTTCCCGATGGCGTCGAGTTCGTCAATGAAGACGATGCAGGGGGCTTTCTGTTTGGCCTGTTCGAAGAGGTCCCGCACCCGGGCTGCGCCGAGCCCGACGAACATTTCCACAAACTCCGAGCCGGAGATGGAGAAGAAGGGGACCTTGGCCTCGCCCGCCACGGCGCGCGCCAGCAGCGTCTTGCCTGTTCCCGGCGGGCCGACCAGCAGGACACCTTTGGGTATGCGCCCGCCGAGCCTCTGGTATTTCTGCGGGTTCCGGAGGAAATCCACGATCTCCTGGAGTTCAGCCTTGGCTTCGTCAATGCCGGCCACATCCGCGAAGGTGACATCAATGCGGCTGGAGTCGTCATAGATCTTGGCGCGGTTGCGGCCGAAGCTGAGCGGGCCTGCTCCCTGGGCCATACGCCGCATGCCGTAGCCCCAGATGGCGCCGAGCACCAGCAGCGGCAACAGCCACGATATCAGGAGCTCGACCCACCAGGGCCGGGTCTCGATCTGTCCCGCCAGATCCACGCCGCGTGCCTCCAGTTCTTTGATAAGGCCGGTTTCGTCAATGCCGGGCAGGCGCGTGGCGATGATCAGCTCGCGCTTGCGGCGTCCGGGATCGCTTTTGAGTGCTCCCACGAACTCGCGCTCGGTGACCTTGACGGCGCTGACGCGTCCGGCCCGCACTTCATTGACGAACTGACTATAGGAGACGCGGCGGGGAGCCGGGGCGGAGATGGCGAGCCGAAAAGTATAGAGAGCGATCGCCGCAACGGTCATGTAGACCAGGGAAAAGATCCATTGTTGTCGGCGCAGGCGGTCCATGACGGGTTCTCCGCGATCTGTGTCTAAATCAGAAGCGCCTTGCCCGGGCCCGGCAAAGGGTCCAGGCAAGGCGCGACCACGAGGTCAGGCGCTAATGGCCTTCCTCTCCTCGCCCGCGGTGATCTGGATGCGACGCGGCTTCATGGCCTCCGCCACGGGGATGGTGACCTCCAGGATGCCGTTGGTGAGCCGGCAGCTCAGCTTATCGAGGTCGAGCCCGTTGGGGAGATCTACGGTGCGATAGAAGCGCCCGTAGGGCAGCCAGACCGAGGTGTAACGGCTGGTGCTCATCCCCTCCGGAGCTTTCCGCTCGCCCTCGATCACCAACTGATTGCCCTGGAGCGTCACTTTAACGTCCTTTTCGTCAACCCCGGGCAGGACCACCCGCAGCTTGAGGTTGTCATCCGTCCAGTAGGACTCGACTGCGGGGCTGAAGGTCCACTCTGCCGCTTCCACCGTTCGCGGGGCGAAGGAGAAGAAGTTCTCGAACAGCTGATCCACGGAACGACGGAAGTGATCCAGCGTCTGACGGATGTCGGTTTCGATCAGGCTGTGCAACATCGTTGCTCACCTCCTTGATCACGTGGATTTCGAGGGGGACAAAGCCCCCTCGGGAAGGGCCCTCTGGCGCCTTCCACCCACTATGGATGCAGGGCGGTGGCCTCTGGTTTCAAGGCTTCGCGCAGAAAATATGATACCATCGAGCTAAAGCCTCGTGGCAGCAGGCGTGCGTTGAGGATGGCGAACTGGCCAAAAAGCGAACAAATGCGTGTAAAAAGCGCCATGAGATGGTATATCTTGCACACCCTTTCTTGAGGAAGGAGAGAAATGTTCGGAGTAGCGGTTTGTACGGATTCCCCGATACTGGCTCGAGGCCTGGAGAGCCTGCTTCAAGGACACCCCGACTGGAAGTATCTCGGATACAGGCGCTCCGATGAAAGCCTGCTCGACTGGATCCAGAGCCTCAACCCGGATGTTCTGCTCCTGGATGAAGAAGCGGAATTCACCCTGGCCTTTGTCGCGCAGCTACACCGGGCCGCGCCATCGTGCCGTATCCTATTGTGGACAAAGGGTTTGTATGGAGAACTGGCGGATCACGCCTTGGAAGTGGGCATCCGCGGCGTGCTACCGAAGTCAGCGCTTCCGGAGGAGGCGATGCAGACGTTACGGCGGGCCGTGGCGGGGGCGGTTTCACTGGAGAGTCCACCGCCGAATGCGTTTGTTGCTCCTCAGCACCCCGTGAAGCTGACGCGGCGGGAGGGACAGCTGCTTGCCCTGGTCAGCCGTGGGATGCGCAACCGGGAAATCGCCGCAGCGCTTTCGATCACCGAAGGTACGGTGAAGGTTTACTTATCCCGCCTGCTGCATAAAACCGGTCTGAGGAACCGATATCAGCTCGCTCTTTACGGAACTCGGAATCTCGGCCAGTTGGGTGGCGGCAACGGTGACGATGCGATAGCGCTGCACTCGGAGGTGCCACGGGCGGGGGACCGGGCGACGCGGTGGTGCCGCTAGCCGGACGTTGGTTCGGG
Source organism: Bryobacteraceae bacterium (assembly GCA_035575135.1). Classification (GTDB taxonomy): domain Bacteria; phylum Acidobacteriota; class Terriglobia; order Bryobacterales; family Bryobacteraceae; genus JANWXD01. Next base: position 8,201 of record DATLYE010000030.1, on the reverse strand, counting down.
GAGCCCGATTTCCAAGGCGACACGGACAAAGGTACGCAGGGGGATGCCGGTCGGACCTTTGGCCAGAAACGGCTTGGCCTCTTCCAACCAGGCCGTTCCGGCGATATCGAGGTGAACCCAGGGGGTGGTTTCGACAAACTCCTTCAGGAACATGGCGGCGGTGATGGCTCCCCCCCAGCGGTTTCCCACGTTGGGGATGTCGGCGAAGCTGCTCTTGAGCGACTCTTTGTAGTCGTCATCGAGAGGCATGGGCCACAGCCTTTCCCCCTCTTTTCTGGCCGAGGCCAGCACCGTCTCCAGAAACCGCTGGTCATTGGAGAACGCGCCGGCGTGGACATGGCCCAGGGCAACGACGATGGCCCCGGTGAGTGTGGCCGCATCGAGCAGGTGCGTGCATCCGAGCCGCCGGGCGTAGGTGATGGCGTCGGCGAGGATCAGCCGGCCTTCCGCGTCGGTGTTGAGGACCTCGACGGTCTTGCCGGACAAGGAGGTCACGATGTCGCCCGGACGTTGGGCACGGCTTCCGGGCATGTTTTCCACTGCAGGGACCAAGCCGGTGACGGGCACGGGGGGTTTGAGGTGAGCGATGGCGCGCATGGCTCCGATCACCGCCGCGCCCCCGGCCATGTCGTATTTCATTTTCTCCATGCCGTCGGAGGGCTTCAGTGAGATCCCGCCTGTGTCGAACGTGACCCCTTTGCCGATCAGGCCGAGATGAACCCGCTCTGCGGGGGTGTGTTCAGGCTGGTAGCGGATGATGATCAAAGCCGGGGGCTCGCTGCTGCCTTGTGCGACGCCGAGCAATGCCCCCATGCCGAGCTGCTGCATCCGCGTCTGGTCCAGTACCTCGCATTCGAGTCCTAGTTCGGAGGCCGTTTGGCGGGCACGCTCGGCAAGCAAAGTCGGGGTCAGGCGGTTGGCCGGTTCACTGACGAGGTCGCGCGTGTAGTTTTGAGATTCGGCGATGATGCGCCCTCGCCGCAGGGCTTCTTCGGCGCCGGGACTGATTGCGGCTACGGCAAAGGCAGCCTCGTCCACTTGGCCGGCGTCCTTCTTGTCGGTTTTATAGCGGTCCGGCTCGTAGTTGCCGAGTATGGCGCCTTCGGCCGCTGCCTCGATATGCTCCGGGGCGGAGAATTCGGGATCGAGCAGGAACGCCATGCGGCGCACGCCTTTGCTTTTTAGCCCGCGCAGGGCCGTCCCCGCCGCCTTGCGAAGTTCCGCCGGCGTGAAGTTCTCGCGTTTGCCTCCGCCCACAACCAGTAACCGCGGCACTCGGAGCTCCGGCGGGCGGTGCAGCAGCGCGACTTCAAGCGCTTTGCCTCGGAACTCGCCGCTGCGGTACAGCTCATCGAGCCAGTTTCGGGTGAGTGTGTTCAGCCGGGCGGCGGTGTCCGGCTCCAAGGGCTGTTCGTCAGCCCCGCGCTCAAAAACTACGGCCGCCAGGGCGTCGGCTTCGATATCTTCCGGCTTCAGGGTAACCAGTCTGACTTCCATACGACTATGTCGAAGAGCGGGATCTCTGAGCCATCGCCGCGCGCGCCTCGGCTTGCTCAGCGCGCTTTCTTTCGGCTTCTCTTTTGTCGTGCAGCTTCTTGCCCTTCGCCAGGGCCAGCTCACACTTGATCCGGCCGTTCTTCAAGTAGACCTTCGTAGGGATCAGCGTGAGGCCTTTTTCCCGGGTCTTGCCGAGTAGCCGGTCAATCTCGCGGCGGTGGAGCAGCAGTTTGCGCCGGCGGAGCGGGTCGTGGTTTTCGCGGTTGCCGTGCGAATACGGGCTGATGTGGGCGTTGACCAGCCAGGCTTCATTGTTGACGACCTCGGCGTAACTGTCCCGCAGCTGGATCTTTCCGGCGCGGGCCGCCTTGACCTCGGTGCCGGTCAAGACCATGCCCGCCTCGAAGCGTTCGAGCAGGTGGTAGTTGTGGCTCGCGCTGCGGTTGTCACAAAGAATTTTGACGCCGGAATCCACCGCCGGGATCACCCCGTTGCACGGTCGCAACCCTTCGCCCGTCAAACAGTTGTGTGACCCATCAGGGCGCAGGAACATCCATGTTAACACAGGCGGCGAACCCTAAGGCGCGTGTTTGGAAGTGGATAGCCGTTGCGGCAACAGCCGTCCTGCTGGCTCCTTCAGGACCGGCGGTCCTCGAGGGGCGGACCCGAAAGGGCGACAAACTGGTGGCGGAAGGACGCCGGGCCGAGCGGCAGCAGGACTGGGAGAAAGCTCTGGAGTTTTACCAGCAGGCCGTTTCGGAGGACCCTGGTGATCCCTCCTACCGGCTGCTGGCGACGCGCATGCGGTTCCAGGCTGCTCAGGCACGCGTGGATCGCGGGCAGAAGTTGCGGGAGGAAGGAAAGCTTACCGAAGCCGTGGAAGAGCTCCGCCGGGCGCTGGCGATCGACCCTTCCTCCGTGATCGCCCGGCAGGAACTTCGCGAGGTTCTCGACATCCTGGATCGGGAAGAAAAGGCGCGCCAGCGGGGGGAGAAGCCTGAAGAGAAAGCGCCGCAGGAGCGGGGATTGAGCGCGGCGGAGCTGGCGCGGCGCGAGCTCGAGGCCAGGCTCGCCGCGGCGCGTTCGGTTCCCGAACTGAAACCGCTCTCGCCCACCCCCATCACGCTCAAGATGAACAATCAGCCTCCGAGAGTGTTGTTTGAGACGGTAGGCAAGCTGGCGGGGATCAACGTGCTGTTCGATCCGGAGTTCACCACGCAGGTTCCGGCACGGCCTCTGAACGTGGAGCTGGTCAACGCCACGCTCGAGGAGGCCCTGGATTACATTGCCCTGATCACGAAAGCCTTCTGGAAACCGCTTTCCTCGAATACCGTTTTTGTGACCGCAGACAACCCGACTAAGCGGCAGGAATATGAAGACCAGGTGGCCAAGGTCTTTTACCTGACGAACGTGGCCACGCAACAGGAGCTGACGGAAATCATGAGCGCCATCCGCGCGGTGACCAACGCCCAGCGGATCTTCCCCCTGCAGACCCAGATGGCGCTGCTGGTCCGGGGCACGGTGGACCAGGTGGCGCTGGCTGAGATGTTACTGCGCAACCTGGACCGCCCGCGGCCGGAGGTTGTGGTGGACATCATCGTGATGGAAGTCAACCGGAGCCGGACGCGGGACTTGACGTCCGGGATTCCCGGGCTGAATATTCCCATTCTGTTCACGCCGCGCAACCCTGTGTCGCGCGGCGGCGGCGCTCAGGGAGGCGGTCCAGCAGGCGGGAGTTCCGACCTGATTTCGCTGTCCCGCCTCGACAAACTTTCGACGAGCGACTGGTCCATCACGCTGCCGGGAGCGCTGCTCGAAGCGTTGATGAGCGATCGCAGCACGCGAGTCCTTCAGTCGCCGCAGGTGCGCACCGCGGACGGCATGAAGGCCAGTCTCAGGATCGGCGACAGGGTCCCCTACTCGACCGGTGGTTTCCAGCCCGCGTTCGGCCAAATCGGGACGGGCTTGAACACCCTGTTCAACACGTTTCAGTTTCTGGATGTGGGCGTCAATGTGGATCTGACGCCGAAGGTTCACGGCACGGACGAGGTTTCTCTGCACGTGGAGCTGGACATCTCGCAGGTGCGAGACCGGGTGGATATCGGCGGGATTTCGCAACCGCTCGTCGGACAGCGCAAGGTGATTCACGACATCCGGCTGCGGGAAGGGGAGGTGAGCCTGCTCGGCGGCCTGATCCAGACGCAGGAGACCAAAGCCGTCTCGGGTGTGCCCGGGCTGGCGAGCATACCTTTGCTCGGCCGGCTGTTTTCCAGTGAAAGCGTGGAGCGAAACGAAAGCGAGCTGGTGGTGGCGATCGTGCCGCGCGTGGTGCGCGCTCCCGAGCTTGACGCACTGAGTTACAAGGGGATCGCGGCCGGCTCCGAGCGTGCCGTGCGGGTGAGTTACGAGCGCCGGCCTCCGGAAGGTGCCGCTCCGGCGGCTGCACCGAAGCCGCCGGAGGCGCCGCCACCAGCGCCCGAACCCAAGCCGGAAGCTCCGGCGCCCGCCCCGGCCGCTGCGGCACGCGTGGTGTTGGCTCCGTCGCCCGCCGAAGCCCAGTTGCCGGGCGTGCTGACGCTCGCCATCCAGGCGGAGAACGTCACGGACTTGTTTGACGCCCCCATACGCGTCAAATTCGATCCGAATTTCCTGCGTCTCAACGAGGTGCAGCGCGGCGGCTTCCTGAGCGGAGACGGCAGAGAGGTGATCTTCACGCGGAACATCCTCAATGACACGGGTGACGCCACGATCCAGCTCAGCCGCCTGCCGGGCACAGGAGGCATCAGCGGATCCGGCACCCTGGTGACGCTGGTGTTTCAGGCGGTCGCGCGGGGGACCACCGCAGTCACGCTGCCCGAGCTGTCCTGGCGGAACTCCCGGGGAGAGACCGTGTGGAGCGGATCGCCGCAGGTGAGCGTCAACATTAAGTAAGCAGGAGGCGATGCGACTCGGGAATCGCAAGGGCTTGACCCTGGTCGAGCTGATTGTGGCGTTTACCATCATGGCCCTGCTGACGGCCATGGCGGTTCCGATCGCCCGCTACAAGGTGCGGCGCGAGCGGGAACGGGAACTGCGCTGGGCGCTGCGTGAAATCCGCACGGCCATTGACAAGTACAAGGACCTTTGCGACGCAGGCCAGCTCGGCCCCCCGGAGATGGACACGTTCTGTTATCCGAAGACGCTGGAGGTTCTGGTCGAAGGAGTCAAACTGGCCGGCACCGTGGACAAGAAGGTGCGCTTCCTGCGCCGCATCCCCAAAGACCCTCTGACCAACTCGACCGACTGGGGCCTGCGAAGCATGCAAGATGATCCCAATTCGCAGAGCTGGGGCGGCCAGAATGTCTTCGACGTCTACACCAAGAGTTTGGAGAGGGCAGCCGATGGCACTCCGTATTCGGAATGGTAGGCGCACGAAGGCGCTGCGCCACCAATGCCGCGGTTTTACCCTGATCGAGCTGATGATCGTCATGACGATCATCACCATCCTGGTCTCGATCGCCGTGCCCCTCTACCAGCGCTCCATCATCCGCGCCAAGGAAAGCGTGCTCAAGAGCAACCTGTTCACGCTGCGCACGATGATTGACGAGTACACCATTGACAAACAGAAAGCTCCGCAGACGCTCGAGGACTTGGTGCGCGAGGGTTACCTGCGGCAGATTCCCGTGGACCCGATGACGGGATCGAACACGACCTGGCGCGTGATCATGGAAGATGCCCTCGCCAGCGCCAATCAGGCCGAGCCCGGCATTTTCGACGTGCGCAGCGGGTCGGACAAAATCAGCCTTGACGGTACCCCGTACTCGGAGTGGTGACGGGCCGGGAGCGCCCCTGAGGATACAATAGGGGCGTCATGCGCGCCCGCCCCTGTTGTGCCTTTCTGGTCCTCGCCGCCGCGGTTGTCTCGCCGGCTCAAACAACCGCGCTGGACCGCTATGTGGCCGAGCCCGATGGGGCCTACGCGTACCGCCGGGTGCAAACCGTGCCAGGTTTCGGCTATACGGCGCACATCCTGGAGCTCACTTCGCAAAACTGGCGCACGGCGGCCGAGGTGGACCGGACGCTATGGAAGCACTGGCTCACGGTGGTCGTTCCGGCGCTGGTGCGAACCAATACGGGCCTGCTGTTGATCTCCGGGGGTTCCAACAGCGACACGCCGCCGTCTTCGGTGGATCCGGTGCTCGGGCTGGCGGCCGTCTCGGCCGGCGCGGTCCTGGCAGAGCTGCAGCAGGTTCCCAACCAGCCGCTCCGTTTCGCTGATGAAAGCCGCAGCCGCAGCGAGGACGCGCTCATCGCTTACACGTGGGACAAATTTCTGCGTACGGGCGATGAGACCTGGCCGGCGCAGTTGCCGATGACGAAGGCGGCGGTGCGGGCCATGGACGCTGTCACTGCCTTTGCGGCGACCGGCGACGGAGGAAATCGCGCCGTGGACCGGTTCGTGGTCGCCGGCGCCTCCAAGCGCGGCTGGACTACGTGGCTGACGGCGGCCGTGGATCCGCGGGTGGTGGCGGCCATCCCGCTGGTGATTGACACGCTGAACGTCGAGCATGCGTTCTTGCATCACTGGCAGGCCTACGGCTTCTGGGCCCCGGCGGTCCGTGACTACGAGGAGGCGGGCGTGATGGCGTGGCTGGGGACTGCGCGGCTGGCCTCGCTGTTCGCGCTCGTGGATCCGTATGCCTACCGCGGGCGGCTGGCGATGCCGAAGTACCTGATCCACGCAAGCGGCGATGAATTTTTTCTGCCGGACTCTTCCCGCTTTTATTTCGATGATTTGCCCGGACTGAAATATCTTCGCTACGTGCCCAACACCGGGCACGGGCTGAATACGCCAGCGGCCGCCGACGTGCTGACCGGCGCGCTGGCATTTTTCCGATTGGTGGCGGGCGAAGGGAGTTTGCCCCGATTCACGTGGGAGTTCCCCTCCGAGAGTACGATCCGGGTACGCGCGCAGGATGCGCCCACTGAAGTGCGCCTGTGGCGGGCGACAAATCCGCTTGCGCGGGACTTCCGGTACGAGGCGATCGGGCCAGGCTGGGTGAGTTCGGCGGTGACGACGACGGGCTCGGGCGTCTATGACATCACGGTGTCGGCCCCGGCGGCGGGGTGGACGGCGTTCTTCGGCGAATTGACGTATCGGGTGGCCGAGCTCCCCCTGAAGCTTACGACTCCGGTGCGGGTGGTGCCCGACCGGTTGCCGTTCGCCGCGCCTGCAGCCGTGGTTTCAGCGGCGAATTACCTGCCGCTGGTGACCGCTGAGTCCATCGCGAGCGCCTTCGGCGGGGATATGGCTGCTGGCATTGCGGAGGCGACCGAGCTTCCGTTGCCGGAGACATTGGGGGGAGTGTCGGTAAGGGTGACGGATTCAGGGGGCCAGACGCGAACGGCGCCGCTGTTTTTCGTCTCTCCGGGCCAGCTGAATTTCCTGGTGCCGGCGGCGAGCGCTCAGGGCCTGGCGCGGCTGGAGATTGTCCGGGACGGTCGTACGGTCACCAAAGGGCAAGTGATGGTGGAGGCAGTAGCCCCCGCGCTGTTCAGCGCAAACGGTGACGGGCGAGGAGTCGCGGCGGGTCTGGCCATCAGGGTAAGAGCGGACGGATCTCAGAGCTGGGACTACCTGTTCGATGCAGCGGCGCCTCTCGGCGCTCGTGCGCCCGTGGCCGTGGATCTGGGCGGGCCGGGGGACCAGGTGTATCTCTCGCTGTTCGGTACGGGTATGCGCGGTAGCTCGGGCGCGGCTACCGCCACGGTGGGAGGTGAGCCGGTGGGCGTACAAGGTCCGGTGGCTCAGGGGCAGTTCGTGGGTCTGGACCAGGTGAATCTGGGGCCGCTGCCGCGGGCTTTGGCGGGGCGTGGGGAAGTCGAGATTCGGCTGGTCGTGGCAGGCCGGGAAGCGAACGCGGTCACGGTGCGGCTGCGGTGAGCTCCGCCGGAAGTCGCGGGACGTTGACACCCAGTACGGGTTTTGAGGAAAATGGCAATCGAAAGCACCCCCGCCCTGTGCGGACGTGGCGGAATTGGCAGACGCGCTAGATTCAGGTTCTAGTGGGCGCAAGCCCGTGGAGGTTCAAGTCCTCTCGTCCGCACCACTCCAAAAAATGGGGACACACCAGGCTGACAGGTTTTCCATAAAAGGGGACAGACCAGGCTGACGGATTTTTCAGGAGAAGAGGAGGGTGTGGTCGAAGGGGGTGAAGGCGGTCAGATAGACGCTCGGACCGGGGAGTTTCGGGTCGGCGCCGCGGACCTGGACATAGCGATGCTCTGAGCGACCCGGGCCGAAACGGAACTGGTGGCTCCCCAGGCGATAGCTTCCGAATCCTTCCGCCAGAAGCCAGCATTGCGGGACTTCCGGATGCGGCTGACATCCCTCCAGTCGGCCCTCATCGCCGAAGTTGATCTCGACCGCCACCGGCACACCCTTCGTCCCAGCGGCCTCGAGGCGGACCTGGAAGCCCTCGGGTGTCTCGGTGACCGATGCCCGATACTCCAGCCGGCAGATCTCGCTTTGGCGCCGCTCGGGCCGCGTGGCGTACCAGTCGCGGGGAGTGATCCGGCGCGGTGGGTCGAACGGCTGGTAGTAGCCGGCCTCGAGTGTTTGCGCAAGTAGCCATCCGCCGGCGCGCCGCTCGAGTCGCTCCGGGATGAACTGGCCCTTGCCGAAAAACGCGCCCGCCATCCGGAGTCCGGCCATGACCGCGAGT
>DATLYE010000029.1:0-15230 GCA_035575135.1 Bryobacteraceae bacterium | reverse complement strand
CCGGCACCCCAAAGTGGACTACTACCGCGCCCGGCGGCTGCGGGCGGAGTCCGCCGATCCGGTCGAAGTCGAAACGGACGGCGAGCCCTACGGCCGCCTGCCGGTGGAGATCACGGTGCTTCCGCGGGCGCTCCCGCTCGTAGTGCCGCCACGCGGCCTTGCGGCGGCTGCGTGAGCACGCAGGGTACACTGTCCGCGATGGAGGTGTCCGATGTTGCAGCACCTGGACACACTGATCGCCTTTGCGGTCGTGATGGCCATCCTCAGCTTGATGATCACGATCGTTGTCCAGGCCGCTTCGGCGCTGCTTGGGCTGCGTGGAATCAACTTGCGCCGGACGGTGGCGGAGCTCGTAGGCGCCGTGTGCCCGCAGGCCGCCGGGCAGGCGCAAGCTCTCGCCACCGCGGCGCTGTCGCATCCGCTGATCTCCGATTCCAACTGGCCGAAGCTGGAGCGATGGCGGCTGGCGACGGCCGTCCGGCCGGACGAGCTGGCCGGCGTGATCGAGCTCATCGCCAAAGACACCAGCAGGAGTTACCCGGAGGAGCTGCGCAAAGCTGCCGCAGCCGTGGCAGAAGCCGTTGCCGGAGCCTCGGAGCGCGCGGCAGCCTTTCGGGCGTGGTTCGACACGGCGATGGACCGGGCCTCCCAGCGCTTCGCGGCGCAGATGCGGTTCTGGACGGTAATTTTCTCGGTGGCGTTGGCCTTCGGCATCCAGCTTGACACGCCCAGGCTCTTGGAGCGGCTTTCCCTGGACGCCGAAGTGCGAGCCCGCCTGGTGGCCGGCGCTGAGGCCGTCACGGAGCAGGCAAGTGCGATCCTCAGCCCAGCCTCGAGCGCCATCCCGTGGGTTTACAGCGAGGCGGTGCGCGAGCTGAAACAACGCGCACCGGAGGCAAGCGGGCTGCCCGACCCTCCGTCGTTTTCCACGCGCCAGGACGCCGAAATCTGGCTGCGGTCGCAACTGGGGGCACGAGCGGATTCCGCCATCGAGCAGTACCGGGAGATTGTCGGCAAAAGGCTCACGGCGGCCGTGGACCGGCTGAAAGACCAAGCCGCCTCGCTGCAGGCCGAGCTGTCGCGAAGCCGCCTGGCGTTGATTCCGGATCCGTATCCGGGTCTGCGTGCGTTTCTGTGGAGCCTGTGTCCCGTCAACCGCCAGTTCTGGGGCATTCTGATTTCGGCAGGATTGCTCAGCCTGGGAGCGCCCTTCTGGTTCAACGCCTTGAAATCGTTGGCGACGCTGCGCCCCCTAGTGGCGGCCCGACAGGAAGCGGAGCGACGCCCCTCTTGAGGCGCCGATGCCTGGCACACCCAACGCGGAAGACCGGCGCAGGCCTTTTCCGAACCAGAGGGACCGATTCCAGAGCAGAGCGACCGGAATTGCCAACCAGATTCGCTCAACTCGACGCCGGCACTCGCCATAGCCGTGGTCACATTGGTCGCGACTGGTATAGCTCAAAGCGGGGTTTGCCCAAGATGACGGCCGGCAATCGCCACAGGCTCGGCAGTGGCCCGGCCGGCCCACGGGGATGAAGTCGCTGTGGCTCCGGCTCACGGCCCAGGGGGCGCTGCCCGCAGAGCGGGCCGGGTTTACAAAACCGGCCTCAACAGGCCGGCTTCATGCGGCTTCTTTGAGCGCGTGGATCAGGTCGTTGACCGCCTTCTTGCCGTCGGCGAAATACATGAGGGTGTTGTCGGCGGCGAACAGCGGGTTGGGGATGCCGGCGAAACCCGGACTGAGGCTGCGCTTGATCACCACGACGGTGCGAGCTTTATCCACATCGAGAATCGGCATGCCCGCGATGGGAGATTTGGGATCGGTGCGGGCGAGGGGATTGACGACGTCGTTGGCGCCGATGACGATGGCGACGTCGGTCTCCGGAAAGAGGGGGTTGACTTCGTCCATGTCTTTGAGCTCTTCATAGGGCACATCGGCTTCGGCCAACAGTACGTTCATGTGCCCGGGCATGCGGCCGGCCACCGGATGAATGGCGTAGAGCACCTCGACGCCGCGCGACTGGAGCAGCTTGGCCAGCGCCTGCACCGCATGCTGGGCCTGGGAGACCGCCATGCCGTAACCGGGCACGATGATGACGCGCCGCGCCGTCTCCAGCAACATGGCCACTTCTTCGGGGGAGGTGGCTTTGACTTTTCCGGCATAGACCTTGTCCTCTTCGGCTTTGCCGGCCGCCACAGCGCCGAGGCCGCCGAACAGCACGTTCGGCAGGGAGCGATTCATGGCCCGGCACATGATCTGGGTGAGGATGATGCCGGAAGCGCCGACCAGCGAGCCCGCGATGATGAGCATGTTGTTGGAGAGTACGAAGCCCGTGGCTGCCGCCGCCAGTCCGGAGTAAGAGTTCAACAGCGAGATCACGACCGGCATGTCTGCGCCGCCGATCGGAATGGTGGTGAGCACTCCCAGCACGGAAGAAGCCGCCACCAGAAACCAGTAAGCGCGGTCGGCTTCGGGCTCGCGGACCACCCAGACGGCGAGCGCCACACAAAGCGCTGCCACCAGACCGTTCAGGGGGTGCTGGCCGCGGAAGACGACGGCGTTACCGGAAATCAGCTCCTGGAGCTTGGCGAAAGCCACAAGGCTTCCCCAGAACGTGACGCCGCCGATAAGGGCGGAGGCGGCAGTGGCCACGGTAAACTGGCGCGTCAGCTCGAGGCCTGCCACGCGAGCCTCGAACAGGGCGGCCCCGGCCACCAGCACCGAGGCGCCGCCGCCGAAGCCGTTCAACAGCGCCACCATCTGGGGCATGCCCGTCATGGGAACCTTGACCGCCATGAGCGCCCCGGCGAGCCCGCCGACGGCAAAGCCCGCCAGGATGAGCTGGTAGCTGATGATGCTGCGGTCGGCGAGCGTCACGACCACCGCGATGAGCATGCCGGTGGCGCCGAGCAGATTGCCCCTCACCGCCGTCCGGGGGTGCGCCAGACCCTTGAGCCCGAATATGAACAGCGCCGAGGCGAGCAGGTAGGCCAGATTGACCAGATAGACGGGCATCGGCTACTTTCTCCGGAACATTTCGAGCATGCGGTGCGTGACGAGGAAGCCGCCGACAACGTTGATCGTGGCAAAGACCACCGCAAAGAACCCGAGTACGGTCGTGAGCGTGGTGTGCTGGGTGCCCGCCGACAGGATGGCGCCCACGATGGTGATTCCGGAGATGGCGTTGGAGCCGGACATGAGGGGCGTGTGCAGCGTCGGCGGAACCTTGGTGATGACCTCGAAGCCGACAAAGATCGCGAGCACAAAGATCGTAATGGCGGTTACCAGGCTTTCCATTCAGTTCTCCCTCACGATGACTTGGAGTTTTTCGAGCACGCGTGGATGCACCACCTGGCCGTTGCGTGCCACAAGAGTCTCCCGGGTGATGGCATCTTCCAGGTCGAGCGACAAGGTGCCGTTTTTCACCAGATGCACCAGAAACGCCGCGAGATTGCGGGCGTACATCTGGCTGGCGTGGTGGGGCACGGTGGCGGGAAGATTCAGGGGGCCCAGGATGGTCACGCCATGGGCCGTGACGGTTTGACCGGGTCGGGTGAGCTCGCAGTTACCACCGCGCTCGGCGGCCAGATCCACGATGACGGAGCCCGGCGCCATGGAGGCAACCATCGGCTCGGTGACCAGAACGGGCGCCCGTTCGCCGGGCACCGCGGCCGTGGAGATTACTACATCGCTTTCCGCCACCACGCGCGCCATCAACTCGCGCTGGCGGCGGTAGAAGGATTCATCGAAGGCACGGGCGTATCCGCCGGTGTCCTCAGCTCCCGCGGTTTCCAGGGGCAACTCGACGAACCTGGCGCCTACGCTTTGCACCTGCTCTTTTACCGAAGGACGTACGTCGTAGGCCTGCACGACGCCGCCGAGGCGCCGTGCGGTGGCGATCGCCTGCAAGCCCGCCACCCCCGCCCCGATGACAAACACACGCGCGGGGGCGAGAGTGCCCGCGGCGGTCATCAGCATGGGGAAAATCTTAGGCAGATGTTGCGCCGCGAGGATTACCGCCTTGTAGCCGGCGATGGTGGCCATGGACGACAGAACATCCATACCCTGGGCGCGCGTGATGCGGGGAATCAGCTCGAGAGCGAACAGCGTCGCTCCCGTGGCGGCGGCTTCGCGGACGCGCTCGGGCGCTCCCAGCGGATCGAAGAAGCCGATCACGGTCTGACCGGCTTTGAGCAATCCCAGATCGTGGCGACCCGCCTCCGGATTGCTTCCATAGGCACGGACCTGGAGGATGACGTCCGCGGTCGCAAAGAGCACTTCGCGGCTCGGGGCGATACGCGCACCTTTCTCCGTATAGGCCGCATCCGGAAAGCCGGCCTCCAGGCCTGCACCGGCCTCGATCATCACCTCAAGGCCGGATTTTTTTAGCAATGGCACGGCAGCAGGCACCAGGGCCACGCGCCGCTCGCCGGGATAGGTCTCTTTGGGGACGCCAACCGTCATTGTCGTATCTCAAACTCCCAGATTGCCACACTCAGCGCAAGCGCACGAAACGGACGCAGACCGGCACGGGCACTTTGAGCTGCCAGCCTGTGGGAATCAGATGTCCGGCGTCCGGATCCACCCGGAAGATCACCACGTTGTTAGAGTTCTGGTTGGCCGCGAACAGGTAGCGCCCGGAAGGATCCAGGCTAAAATTCCGCGGCGTTTTGCCGCCGGTCGGTGTCTGTCCCCGGGCGAACAGCAAGCCGGTCTTGGGGTCCACGGCGAAGACGGCGATGCTGTCGTGGCCGCGGTTGGACCCGTAGAGGAACCTCCCGTTGGGATGGACGCGGATCTCGGCGGTGGTGTTTTCCCCGGCGAAGCCCTCGGGCAAGGTCGGAACGGTGTGGAGTTCTCTGAGGCGCCCGGGGCCGGCCTCCCAGCGGAAGGCGGTGACCGTCGAAGCCAGTTCGTTGATTACGTAAACGTAGCGGCCCGAAGGGTGGAATGCGAAGTGGCGCGGGCCGCTGCCTGACGCCAGGGCGGCAAACGGAGGATCGTGGGGTTCGAGGGATCCTTTGACGGCATGGAAGCGGTACACGAAAAGCTTGTCCACACCCAGATCGGCAGCGAGGACGAAGCGGTTGTCGGGCGAGGGCTGGATCGAATGAGCGTGCGGCTCGCGCTGGCGCCGCGGATTGACGCTCGAGCCGGTGTGCTGCACAAAGGCGGAAGCTTCGCGCAGACGTCCGTCCGGCGCCACCGGCAGGGCCGCCACGCTTCCGCTCCCGTAATTGGCCACCAGCAGGAAGCGTCCGGTGGCATCCAGGGAGACATAGCAGGGGCCGGTTCCGCGCGAGGAGACCTGATTGAGCAGGGTTAGTCTCCCTGTCTTTCGGTCAATCTGATAGGCATTCACGGCGCCGCTTTTGCCGCCCGCGAACTCGCCGACTTCGCTCACGGCGTAGAGATAGCGCCCGCTGGGATGGACTGCAAGAAACGAAGGGTTCACCGCCTCTGCCGCAAGTCCGAGTTCGGCGAGGCGGCCGGTGGCCGGATCGAAGCGCCACGCATAAATGCCCTTACTTTCGCCGCGGGTATAAGTCCCGATGTAGACGAGGTACTCGGCAGACAATGGCCCGCCGCAGAACCACAGCAGGAACAAAACAAGCCGTGCAGATCTCATGGCTTCATCAAATCGCAGGCCGGCGAAGGACTGCAACCGCGGAAGGCCGACTCACGGGATCCTGGTGAACCAGCGGATGTGACAGGCGACTTCGCGGAAGCCTTCGGAACGGTACAGGGCATTGGCGCGATCGTTGTCCGTCAGGCAGTCCAGGTTTGCGTAGAGCGCGCCTTGCTCCTTCATGTAGCGAAGCATCCCGCGCAACATTTCGCGGCCGTAGCCGCGGCCCTGGGCTTCCGGGGCCACGGCCAGCAGTTCGATATAGCCCAGACGGAGGAGCGGATCCACGTTCCCGGTCGCCACAGCGACCAGCCGCCCTTCCTCCTCGCCGAGCAGCACGGTTTGGGTTTGAAAGATGTGCGCGACGCGGAGGCGCCAGCGCTCGCGCCAGTCTTTTCCGTTGAGCGGGCCGAAATATTCATCCACGCGGCGGAACCAGGTGACGGGCTCGAAGCTGGCCAGCAGGAGTTCCTCAACCTTGGCGTAGTCGGCCCGACCGGCGACGCGGAAGCGCAGCGGCATGGCGCGATTGTACCCGCCCGTAAGCAGGGCTTCAAGGCCGTCGACGTTACCTGAGGCGGGCGGCGCGGTCGGAAGTCCCTTCGGATTACAGGCGATATCGCCGCTGCTTGTGTGGGAGTAGAATCAAAAGGACCGCGCGGCCGTCATCGGCGCACGGTGAAATCGGGAGATACGGAGGAGAAAAGCATGCAGGTTCGAGTACTGTTGTCTTTCGGCTTGTGGGCGGCGGCGGTTTCGGCCAGCGATTACCGGGCTAACTGCCAAGGCTTACCGTCGGCAGAAGAACTGCGCCAATTGCTAATCAAGGCTGCCGACATTAGCAAACCCATCGGAGGGCTGTTTGAAGGGACGCGGATGTGGGCGGCTGTCGTAAACCGCGACGGAGAAGTCTGCGCTGCGAACACATCGACGGGCGACCCCACCCAGGTGTGGCCGGGCAGCCAAGCGATTGCCAAGGCCAAGGCTTACACGGCGAATGCCTTCAGTCTGGACATCGCGCCGCTTTCCACAGCGAGGCTGTACACCCTGGTGCAGCCCGGCCACTCGCTGGCAAGCCTCGGACAGTCAAATTTGTGGAACCCGGAGCACACGGCGCCTCCGGCCGCCGGCCACACGGGCAAGAACCAGATCGCCGGGGGGCTGATCTTTTTCGGCGGCGGGGTTCCACTTTACAAGGGGGGTAAGATCATCGGAGG
The DNA here is from genome assembly GCA_035575135.1 of Bryobacteraceae bacterium. Classification (GTDB taxonomy): domain Bacteria; phylum Acidobacteriota; class Terriglobia; order Bryobacterales; family Bryobacteraceae; genus JANWXD01. Next base: position 8,383 of record DATLYE010000029.1, on the reverse strand, counting down.
GCTCGGCATCAGCGGCGACACATCCTGCGCCGACCACGAGATCGCCAAGCGGGTGCGCATGGTGGCCGGTATGGATCCTCCGGGAGGGCCGGCCGCGGACGACATCATCTACGATGCCGCTTCGCTGTTCCGTCACCCGGTGTGCCCAAACACGTACAAGGACGGCGTCTTCGTCGGCAACGAGCCCGCCACGCCGTAACACGCTGATGGTCCCGCCTGGGACCACAATCTGCAGCCTAAGCGTTCATCTGTGGCGCTGAGCCGGGGGCGGAAGCGCGCAAAAAAGTGGAGCCTTCGGGGAGGCTCGTCCGTATTCCTCAGTGAGTGGCCGAAAATTGGCAAGCTCTGGCAGCGCCAGCCGAGGTCGGTTGCGAAAGCGACACGGCGCCAGAGGACTTCGCGGAGCTGGTTCGCCGGCATCAAGCCATGGTCTACAGCATCGCCTGGCATTTCTTGCACGACCGTGGCCTGGCCGAAGAGGTGGCCCAGGAAGTTTTCCTGCGCCTGCACCGGGAGCTCGGAGCACTGCAATCGCCCAGCCATGTCGTTCTCTGGCTGCGGCGGGTGACCTGCCACCGGGCGCTGGACTGCTGGAGGCGCCGGCGCCGGGAGGAAATCTCCCTGGAGGAAGCGGGCGAGCTGCCGTCGGCGCCGCAGGAGGGCGACCCGCTGCTCGAGGACCGGCTGCGCAGGCTTGTAGCCTCGCTGCCGCCGAAGTGGCGCGCCATGGTGATCCTCCGCTATCAGGAAGATCTGCAGCCGGCCGAGATCGCGCAGGTGCTCAACATGCCGGTCGGTACGGTCAAGAGCGGCTTGCAGCGGGCTCTGGCCACGCTGCGAGAAAAGATCCGGCGAAGCATGGGAGGGCCGGAGCCATGAACTGGGAGCAGGAGTTGCGAGCAGCATTGCGGCGGCACGAGCCGCCCGCCGGTTTTGCCGAGCGTGTTCTGGAGCGCGCGGCCACACAGGGCGCAGCTCCGGTGCGGCGGCGGCGCCCCTGGCTACGGTGGTGCGCAGTGGCTGCGTCGCTGGCGCTGCTGGCGGCCGGCGGCTACCAGTACCGCGAGCACCGCCTCCGAGGCGAGCAGGCGCGCGATCAGCTTCTCGAAGCCCTTCGCGTTACCGAGGCCAAGCTCGAGCTCCTGCGCGAGCGCATCAACCGGACGAGCGGAGCGGCTCATTCTGAAACCAGACAGGAGAGCAGAATATGAAACCGATGATCGCCTTTATCGTACTGGCGCTGGCCCCGATGGCGGCCCAGGAGATCAACTTCGAAAAGCTCGAGCGACTGGCCGCGAAGGCGGCCAACATCGTGGATGTGAACCTCGACGCATCCATGCTGCAGCTCGGCAGCAAGTTCCTTTCGCCCAAGGACCCGGATCAGGCCAGGGTGAAGGAACTGGTCAAGGAGCTGAAGGGTCTCTACGTGCGGGTCTATGAGTTCGGGCGGGAAGGCGCTTACTCGGACTCGGATCTGGAAGAGATACGATCCCAGCTCAAGCAGGCGGCAGGCTGGGCGCGGATCGCCAGCGTGCGGGAAGGCAAAGGCCGAGAACGAGAAACGGTTGAGGTTTACCTCAAGAAGGAAGGGGAGCGGATCGGCGGCCTCACGGTGATCGCTGCCGAACCGAGCGAGCTCACGATTGCCCACATTCTGGGGCCGCTCGATCCGGAAAAACTCGGGGAACTTGGGGGATTCATGGGCATTCCGAAAGTGGACAGCAAGATCCGGTACGGGAAGACCGTCCCCCCTTCGAAGTGACCTGCCCCTCCGCGTCCCGTGGTATCGTAGCGGCGAAGGGGGTGACGTGCCGCAGGCGCCTTACGACGTGATCGTGGTGGGCACCGGGGCGGGGGGAGCGACGGCGGCCTATGTGCTGGCGCTGGCCGGGGCGCGGGTGCTCCATCTGGAGGCCGGCCGGATGCTCAATCCCGCCAAGGACTTTCTGACGCACGCCTGGCCGTGGGAACTGAAATTCCGCGGTTCCGGCCCGCCGGGCGAGTACGACGGGCTGTGGAAAATCAACGAATACACGGCACATCTTTACACGAACCCCCGCAAAGACCGCTACCGTTCCGACCCCGAGTTCCATTGGACGCGCCTGCGCGCCGTCGGGGGCCGGACCAACACGTGGGGCCGCGCGTGCTTCCGTCACGGTCCTCTGGATTTCAAGACCCGGAGCCTGCAAGGATTCGGCGAAGACTGGCCCATCGCTTACGAGGACATCGCCCCTTACTACGACAAGGTGGAGCGTCTGGTGGGCATCGTCGGCAACCGGGACAACTACTTCAACATGCCGGACGGGATCTATTGCGGTCCGCCGCACCGGCCGCGCTGCGGGGAGCTGCTGCTGATGGAGCGGGCCCGCAAGATCGGCGTTCCGGTGCTGCTGGAACGAACGGCGGTTTTGAGCGTGCCTTACGACGGCCGTCCGGCGTGCCATTACTGCGGAGCCTGCGGGGTGGGCTGCGATGTGCGGGCACGTTTCAGTACGCTGGACGCCGTCATTCCCAAGCTGCTGAAGCGGCCGAACTACACGCTGCGTACCAACGCCACGGTCTACCAGGTGCTGACGGACGAAAACGGACAAGCAGCGGGCGTGTCCTTCTTCGACAGCCGCACGAAGGAGTATCAGGAGGTGCGGGGCCGTGCGGTCGTGCTGGCGGCAAGCACCGTCGAATCGGGCCGCATTCTGCTCAATTCGAAGTCGCGCCACCATCCCAACGGCATCGGCAACTCGAGCGGACTTGTGGGGCACTACCTGATGGACAGCGTGAAATCGGGGGCGGTGGTCGGCGTGCTCCCTTTGCTCAAGAATCGCGCCCGCGAAGACGAAGACGGCGCAGGCGGGTCCCACGTTACGATCCCGCGCTTCAATTACAACCGCAAGACGGATTACTACGGCGGCTATTTCATCCTCTGCGGGACGGGCTTCGGACGCGGTGTCTCCAGCGCGGGAGGCATCACCGGCTGGGGCGCGGCGCTCAAGCGCCAGATCCGCGAGGAGTACGGCGCCACGCTTTCGCTGCGTTCCTACGGCGAGCGGCTTCCGGAATACACGAACTATTTCGAGATCGACCCGGACAACAAAGACGCTTACGGGATCCCGCAGGTGCGTTTCCACTGGAGGGAAAGCGACAACGACCGCAGGATGATGGAGGACATGTACGGCTGGATGGAGGAGATTCTGCGGGCATGCGGAGCCGAGCGCGTCGTGCCGTATCGGAAGTATCTGGAGCCGATGGGCGACGCCACCCACGAAGCGGGCACGGCGCGAATGGGCACGGACCCGAAGACCAGCGTGCTGAATCCCTTCTGCCAGTCGCACGACGTCAAGAACCTGTTTGTGACCGACGCCAGCTGTTTTGTCTCGCTCCCCGGGACGCACGGCATCACGACACTCATCATGGCCCTGGCGTGGCGGGCGGCGGAGTATCTGGCAGAGCAGTTACGGAAAGGGGAGATTTAGGCGTGGCCGTAGATCGCCGCGAGACGCTGATTTTGCTGGGAGCGGGAGTGCTGGCCTCGCGCCTAGAAGCCGCCCAGCAACACCTGCACGCACTGCGCAACAGCTCCGGGGCATATGAGCGGCAGTTCTTCACGGAGCGCGAGCATGCGCTGCTCGACCGCGTCGCCGAAATGATCCTCCCGGCGGACGAGCATTCGCCAGGAGCGCACGAAGCCCGCGTGGCCGACTACATTGACCTCGTCGTGGCGCACAGTTCGCGCGAAGCGCAGGAGCAGTGGCGCGCCCGGCTGGCAGCCTTTGAAGAGCTGGCGCGTGCCGAAGGCGGCAAGTCGTTTGTCGAACTCGACGCAAGCAAACAGGCGCAGGTTCTGGAGGCGGCGGCGCGCGGCGAGAGCCGCCCCTCGACCGAAGCCGAACACTTTTTCGTGACGATGAAGCGCATGACGCTGGCCGCCTACTACACCTCCGAGATCGGACTCATCCGGGAACTGGGCTACCGAGGCAACCAGGTGCGCGGGAGCTTTCCCGGATGCCGCCACCCGCGCGGTACGCACGTCTGAAGGCTGGGCGCGGGTGTACACTGAAACCACGAGGGGGTGAGATGCGGGCCGTATCGCTGCGGTCCGAGTTCCTGATCCGGGCCGAGGAGTTCGAACCGGCCTATTTGAGTCTCTACCGCACGGGGGAACTCCGCCGCCGGGCTGAAGAAGCGGTGGCCGCGCTCGAGCGCTGCCTGATGTGCCCGCGCGATTGCGGCGTCAACCGCCTGGCCAACAAGACGGCGACCTGCCACACGGGCCGTTACGCCCGCGTGTCGAGCTACTTTCCGCACTTCGGCGAGGAGGACTGCCTGCGAGGGTGGCGGGGCAGCGGCACGATCTTCTTTTCGCTGTGCAATCTTCGGTGCGTGTTCTGCCAGAACTGGGAGATCAGCCAGGCGGGGGAAGGCGTGGAAGTCGGGCCGGAACGGCTGGCCGCCATGATGCTCGAGCTGCAGGACCGGGGGTGCCACAACATCAACTTCGTGACCCCGGAGCACGTGGTGCCTCAGATCCTGGAGGCGCTGGTCCTCGCCGTGGAGGGCGGCCTGCGCCTGCCGCTGGTTTATAACACCTCGGCCTATGATTCCATGCACAGCCTGGAGCTCATGGACGGGGTGGTGGACATCTACATGCCGGATTTCAAGTTCTGGGATCCGGCGCTGTCGCTTCGTTATCTGAAAGCGAAAGACTACCCGGAAGTGGCGCGCCGCGTCATCAAGGAGATGCACCGTCAGGTGGGGCCGCTCAAGTTCGATGAACATGGGCTGGCCAAGCGCGGTGTGCTGGTGCGGCATCTGGTGATGCCGGGCGGCATCGCGGGCACCGAAGCGATCATGCGTTTCCTGGCAGAGGAGGTTTCGCCGGACACCTACGTCAACGTCATGGGCCAGTACCATCCCGACGGGCGCGTGGGTCCGGAACAGTACGTAGAGATCAACCGCCGGATCACTGCGGACGAGCTGGAGAAAGCGATTGAGGCCGCCCGAGCGGCGGGTTTGCGACTTGATGACGATCACACAATCCGCCGCCCGCTGGTGATGTTGTACGACTGGGTCTGAGACAGGACGGGCCTGTGGCCCGGGGCGCGCAACCCGCGGGCCACAGGCGATGTACCGTCAGAACGAAAGCCGCAAACCGAAACGGAATACGCGCTCGTCAATACCCTCGCGGCCGGTATTGCGAATCCCCGTCACTTCGAACACACCGCTGCGGAAGGTGCCGTCAGGGTTGAGCCGCAGGTTGGAGATGTTGCCGCTCGGGTTGGAGAAGTGCGGCGTGTTGGTGGCATTGAAAGCTTCCGCGCGGAACTCGAGCTTCATGCGCTCGCCCACATCGAACCGGCGGAACAGGCCCAGATCGAGGTTGACCACACCCGGCCCGCGCAGAATGTTAAAGCCTGCCGTACCAAAGCGCGGCTCCGTGACGGGGGCAAAGCAGCTCCAGTCGTAGAAAGGCTGGCCCGGTCCGACACGGCCAAGCTTTTTCGGCTTGCAGCCGGGCAGCAGGTCGGCCCGCTGGCTGTTGAACGGAGCGTTGAGCGAGGTTCCGGAAGCGCTCACCGTGAAGGGCTGGCCGGAGTACGAGCTGAACAACGCGTTGACCTGCCAGCCGCCCAGGAGGGCCGCCCCGGGACCGCTTTGCGCCCAGCGCTTCCCGCGCCCGAACGGCAGTTCGGCAATGGCTGCCAGCTGGAGGTTGTGCGGCGTGTCAATGCCACACAGCGAGCGGTTCAGGTGGAAATACTCCGGAATCTTGATGGCGGGTTCGTCCCCGCTGTTGCCGACCCCGGCGATGCCGATGCACTTGGACCAAGTGTAGGAAGCCTGCAATTGATAGCCTCCTGCGAAGCGGCGCTCCAGGGTGGCCTGCAAAGCGTCATAGTGGCTGTTGCCGACCGGCCCGACGACTCGCGTAGCCGCCGTGCGCCCGAAGCGCTGGAAGAACTTCTGGCTCGCACGGCCGCCGCCAGGCAGCCCGTAGTTCTGTTCGTAGAAGCCCAGGATATTATTCTGCCGGGTAGCGACATAGCCGGCTTGAGCCGTGAAGGAGCCGAACTGTTTCTGGAGCATGAAGTTCCAGGATTGGATGTAGCCCCGCTTGAAGAAGTCGAGCAAGGTGTTGACGTCCACCGTGCCGGGTATGTCAATAATGCCATTGCCGAGAGAGGGTTCGGCCACGACCGGAATCCCGTCCCGCAGCCGACCTGCCGGTGTCCAGGTGTTGGGCCCGCTGATGCTCAAGGAAATCAACACGGGGTGGTTCACCCGCATGGGCCGGGCGAGGTTCCAGGGGTCGTTCGTGATGCCGTAGCCTGCGCGGATCACAAAGGTATCGGTGGCGCGGATGGCCAGACCGACGCGCGGCGCAAAGAGCTTGTGGCTCATGCTGACGCCGCAGTCTTTCGGAACCAGACCGACGCCGCAAACCAGCATTTTGTTTGTTCCCAGATGGTAACGCTCCAGGCCCCGATCCTTCCGCACCGGGATGGGGAAGTACTCCCAGCGAGTTCCGTAAGTGAAAGTGATGCGGCGGCTCAACTGCCACCGGTCGCGCACGTACAAGCTGTACATGGACGTCCGCGTGTTGTACTCGTTTGGGAACTGGAAGATCTTGCCTAACCCGGAGGGCAAACCCAGCAAGAAGTCGGCGTAGGAGTTCCACTGGTTGGCCGACGGACCGCCGCGCACCGTGGTAATACCACCGCTAAAGTCAAAGCCTCCTGCCCCGGGCTGTGTACCTCCGTAGAACTCCGGCTGAGTGTGGTTGAGGTTCTGGAAGGAGAATTCCGTGCCAAAGCGGACGTCGTGAGTGCCTTTGAGCCAGTTCACGTTGGCCTGGTAATTATGCTGCGGGTCTGTGCGGTAGTACGGCATGTACCCCTCGGATTCGCCCAGAGTCGTGTATGCGCTAATCCCGAACCGGGGCCAGCCTCCCTCAAACGGCCGCGGACCGTTCGTACCGGGGATGCCCAGGAAATCAAGACCAAGCTTCTCGTTGATGCGCTGCTGGACGGAGTTGGTGTCCATCAGTGTGACGCCGACGTTGACATCGGCGATGAGGGTGGGCCGGAAAATGTAAGTCATCGCCCAGGTGCCACTGTGGGTGGCTCCAAAGCCCTTTCCGGGGTTGCCGCCGCCGCCCGCGATCGGCGGGCCGCCGAAGTCCTTGAAGGCACGCTCGGTGTACTGGTCGTAGTTCAGGTAACTGTAGCGGGCGTACATGGTCAGCTTTTCACTGGCGTTGTAATTGACCTTTGTATCCAGCGTGTGGCGATCGAAGGCGAACGAGGCCGTCGAGTAATAGTTGCTCGTGAAGCGGCCGGGAACGGTGGGCAACGGGGTGAGGTTGACCAGTTTGAGTACGATGGGTTCAATGCGGGTCGGCGGGATGACGTTCCCCGGAAACGGAGTGCGGCCGCTCCCGTCCGGGTTACCCGTAGCCGGATCGTAAACCGGGCGGTCGGATTCGGTCATGATGCCTTTGCGTGTCAGCTCGGTCGGAACAGTGTAGAGACCGGCTGCGAGCGAACGCGTCACCGTCCCTTCATAACTGGCAAAATAGAACAGCTTGTTCCGTTTGATCGGCCCGCCGATCGTGCCGCCGAACTGATTAAAGATGTACTTGGAATTGCGCTCACCGGGCGGAGTGAAGAAGTTCTTGGCCTTGGTTTTGTTGTTGTTGTGATACTGGAATGCGGAACCGTGCACCTCGTTGGTGCCGCTTTTAATTTGCACGTTGATGGCCGCGCCGCCGGCCAGCCCCTGCTCGGCGTCGAAGCTGTTGGTCACGACGTTGACGGTTTCGATGGACTCGAGGGCCGGCACGTAGGCCGTAATATGGGGAAGCCAGATGTTGTACTGAGTCGCTCCGTCCATGCGGACGTTGTTGGAAGCCGAAACCGTGCCATTCACTTCGTACTGCAAAGAGCGGGAGGGATTGGACGGTACGGAGTGGGCGTTGCGGGGCTGCGTGAAGCCCGGAATCATCTTGAAGAGCTGCTGGTAGTTGCGCCCGGGAGGAACGGGCAGGTTCTCCAAGGTGCGGCTGGGAAGCTCGGCCCGAACCTCTGCCCGGTCGGTTTGCAAGGCGGCGGCTGTGGCGGCCACCACCACGGACTCCGTAACGGCTCCGACCTTCAGGGCCACGTCCACACGGGTGACGGTGTTAATGGAGACGACGACATCGCTCTGGGTGTAGGTCTGAAACCCCTCTTTGGAGACACGGACGTCATAGGTACCGCTGGGGACGTTCGGAAAGCTGTAGATTCCGGCCTCATTGGTCAACGCCGAACGCGTCTGTCCGCTCTCCCGGTGTGTTATGGTCACCGCGGCGCCCGGGACGGCGGCCTGACTGGGATCCACCACGTTTCCC
>DATLYE010000028.1:0-26061 GCA_035575135.1 Bryobacteraceae bacterium | reverse complement strand
AGCACTCCCGTCACATCCGCCCGGGCGGTGGGCACAATGTGAAAGTAGCCCTCCTCGGCGCGCAACTCGTAGCGGCCCGGAAACCCCGCCCGGTGGTAGGCTTCAAGGGCCGTGCGCAACACCAGCCCCGGGTCGCTCGGCCGCTCCCCCTCAGGCCCCACATCGAAAGAGAATTGCAGATAGCCGCCGCGAGGCATCAGCGCACGGCCCCCCGTAGCGGGATTGAGCGTCACGTCCACGTGATCGCCAGGATATATCAGCGGGGCCTCCTCAAAGCTGACCAGCCAGCGGTATCTTTCTACGAATGTGTGCGCCACCGATTCCAGCGGCCGGACATAGTCCGCCCAGAACGTCGCCACCGGGCCGGCCACGCTGATGTTGCCCAAGGGCGAGATTACCTGGCTGCGCCCCAGCGGAGACCCTGCAGCCAAGGCCGGCATGATCCGGCAGAAACCCCGGCGGGTCATTAAATCTCTCCAACTCCTCCCGCGTGGAAACACTGTTTCCCGCATACGGCCTCGCTGGGCCGGATCCGAAGTGCACAAATAGAGACACCGGCAACACCAGAAAGTTGCATGTGGAATCGTGACCAGGTTATGTCGGCGAGCTGTTTGTGCACTTAGGCCCCGTCAATCTTGACGACTTTCTTCTTGAGATCACGACCCTCGAAGGAGATCTCTTCCAGGAGTTTCTCCCTGAAGGTGTGGAGCCGCCGCGGACCGATGTTCTCCGCGCTTTAGGGCTCCCGGCGCAGCGCGGTCAGTTCCAGCACGACGACTTCGGGCGGACAGTTGAACCGCACCGGGAGCATCGAGCAGCCGACGCCGGCGCTGGTGTAACCTTGCATGGCGCCGTGGCGCCAGAGACCGCTCGTGTATGCCTTCGGGCAGCGGGCGTTGACCAGCGGCGCCACATCCCCGGGGAGGCGGATCTGTCCCCAGTGCGTGTGCCCGCACAAGTAGAGGTGGAACCCGGCGCGGGCCGCTTCCTCGTACAGCTCCGGCGAATGGGCCAGCAGGATGCGGAAGGCTCCCTCGGGCGCGCCTCCGGCGGCGCGCCTCAGATCGTCGCAGCCGTAGTAATGGGGGTCGTCCACTCCCGCCAGCCACACGCCGTCTTCGAGCAGCGTTCCCTCGTTGACCAGAAGCCGGATGCCGATTCCCTCCAGCGCCGCAGCCATATCGGCGCAGTCGTGATTGCCCAGGATGGCGTAAATGCCGAGGCGCGAACGGATCGCACGGACGACCTTTTCCATGCGGGGGACGACGCGCTCCCAGGGCCCCTCCACCTCGAAGCGGTAATCGCCTGTCAACACGCATACATCGCAGGGCAGCAGCGGCAGGCGCTCGGCAAGCACTTCGGCCAGCCCCTCCACACCGTCAATGTGAAAATCGCTCAGGTGAAGGACCCGGAACGGATTCGATGCAGGCGGCAGCGCCGGACATTCCAGCTGAAGCTTTCGTATGACGGGGCGGCATGCGTTCTCCAGACCTCGGCGGTACAAGCCGGCCGCCCGCAACAGCCACTTCAGAACCGGGGCCAGGGCACGGTCGTGGCGGAGCAGGAAATCGCCGCGGCCGTGTGCGCGCTTCCCCTTGTGATGCAGCGCTTCGATCGCCCGCCGGCAGGCGAGTCGCTCTTCGAGCTCCCGCAGGCGCTGCTCGCTGACCGCCACCGCTTTTTCGCAATCGCCCGACACGCCGTTCACAACCGCTTCAACGCAACCTACGACCCCTTGCGGGACGCTTACAAGTTATTGTCCGCCAAATTGTTGGCCATTGCCGCATCCTGGCGGGACGCCTCCGGCACTGCTGAGGCACGCCCGCAAGCTGCTGCTAGCATATTATCGGCATGAGAAAGGCAGAACTGGCCAGACAGATTGCCCGGCAGGCCAAGCTCAGCGACGCCGCCGCCGCCGACCAGCTGGACCGTGTGCTCCACCGGATCCTCAAGGACCTCAAAAAAGGACGCACCGTCCGACTGCCCGGACTCGGCACGCTCACTCCGGGCCGCACGCCGGGGTTCCGCTTCACCCCGCTCAAGGACACCGGCGGTGCGAAGAAACGTTGAACAGGTCGCCCGGGTACTTGCGGAATGTCTCCGCAAAGGCTACACCGTGGACATTGACGGCCTCGGCGTGTTTCGCCCGGCCTCCGGCGGCTACGAGTTTTACCCTCACACCGCCCCCAAGGTCTTTCTGGCCTATGTTCGAGAGGACCTTGCCCAAGTCGAACGGCTCTATCGGGCGCTGCGGCGCAGGGGCTTCGATCCATGGCTCGACCGGAAAAAACTGCTCCCCGGGCAGGACTGGCCGCGCGCCATCCAGCGTGCCATCGAGCTGGCGGACTTCTTCGTACCCTGCTTTTCCTCCCGTTCGGTGCGCAAGCGCGGCGAATTTCACTCGGAGCTTCGCTTTGCGCTGGAATGCGCTCGCCGGCTCCCCCTCGATGAGGTTTATTTCCTTCCCGTCCGCCTGGATGATTGCCCCGTACCGGCGCGGATCGCCCGCGAGATTCAGTATGTGGATCTGTTCCCCGACTGGAATGCCGGCATCGCTCGTCTGATCGCAGCCCTGCACGCCGCAGGACGGCGCCGCAAAGCCGCCTGAGAAGCTGCCGCAATCTCCTTCTGCGGCGCACCGCCTACTCGAGCGGTAGCCTCGCCGCCGGCCACGGGTCACCACCCAGCCGACATCCCCCTCTTCAGCGCGGCGCTTTCTCCAGGCGCAGCCGTCCGAACGCCTCCGGCACGTGATAGCTCGGCGCGCCGGTAGGGCGCCAGGCGATGAAGACGCGTTGCGGCGGCGGTCCCTGGATGCGGTAAAAATTGATGCGCATCTCCAGCCCCGGCTCAGGCTTGCGGCGGTCTATGGCCGCGATGGGAATCTTCATCTCGCCGTACCAGATCTTGCGTGCCGGATCCACGCGGGCTTTAACCTCAAAGCCCGAATTCCACCGCCAGCCGCCCTCCGGCTTCGGGTTATCCCGGTCAATGTCAAGGTCCACCCACTCGCCCTGGGGCGAAACCTGAAATTCCTTGTACTGCCGGATGTTGGTAAAGTCCGTGCCGATGAAGACCTCGGCCACGTCCCATTCCCACAGCTTGTTGGTTTCTTCCTTCGTCGTCGGATTCGGCTTCAGATACAACTGCTCATACGGGCAGATGAAAAGGAAATAGAGGTGTCGCTCGGTCCAGCGGGAGCGGATCTCGGTGCGGTGTCCCGGAGCCGGCTCCCCGCGCGGACCGCGTTCGGCAAACACGCCCGGGATGCCCTTCCAGGCGGGGCTGTCAGGGTCCGCTGTGAGATCGAAGTCCTCGGAGCTGAAATAGCTGGCAATGACGTCCGGCCGTTGCGCCGAAGCGATCGCGCACAGAAGAATGAGAAACAACCAGATCTTCATTTCCCCTCCAGTATAGGACGGCGACACCGATCCAACCGCCGAACATTCGATCACCGCGGCGGCCGCCAATTGCCTTGTGCGGCTGAGTCTGGGCCGAAGGCTCAGCGCCTCCCGGCTCGCGGGATGTCAATCCGTCTCCGGCCCGTGCCCGCCCGCTCCGGGATCGAGGTTTAATAGTCGTATGAAGCGAGCGGCCTTTGTTTGTTTGATCGCGGCCGCCGGGGGGCTGAGCCAGCCGTTCCGCGATGCACCGGCCATTCCAGACTGGGTTGCCGTAGACTCCAACCTCCGCTACGACCAGTATCCGGAGACCGTGCTCGACGTCATGCAGCCCAAGACTGCGGCGGCCGGCCGCCGCCCCGGCGTCATCGTGATTCACGGCGGCGGCTGGGTTCGCGGCTCGCGGGAGCAGATGATCAACGGGTTCTGCGTCCCGTTCCTCGAGCAAGGCTTCGTGGTGGCCAACGTGGGCTACCGGCTGGCGAAAGTCGCACCCGCTCCTGCCGCCGTGACCGACGTGCTGACCGCAACCCAGTGGTTCCTGCGCAACGCGGGACGTTTCAACGTGGACCGGGACCGCGTCGTCGTCACAGGGGCGTCGGCCGGAGGCCACCTGGCCCTCATGGTGGGCATGGCCCCGAAGAGTGCGCGGCTCGGCCCGCAGGTCAAGGTCGCCGCGGTTATCAACGTCTACGGGATCACCGACGTCGCCGATCAGATCCAGGGCACCAACCAGCGGCCGTACGCCCTGGAATGGATTCCGGATCAGCCGGGGCGTCTGGAGCTGGCACGCCGGCTTTCGCCGCTCACCTATGTCCGCCGGGATGTGCCCCCGGTTCTTACCATCCACGGGGACGCCGACCAGACGGTTCCCTACGAGCACGGCGTCCGGCTCACCAAAGCGTTGCGGGATGCGGGCGCCGACGCCCAGCTCATCCCTGTACCCCAGGGAGGACACGGTTTCACGAAAGAACAGTGGGAGGCGCTGCTGCCGCAGATCTTTGCGTTTCTCAAGCAGCGCCGGATCCTGTAGCCGCCGCAACGAGCCTCCGAAGCGCATCCCGGGCCAGGCGCACATCCGGGGTCTCCAAGCCCTCTCCGCGGCCCACGGGGCGGGCTACTTCGCTGTCACCGCCTTGACTGCCTGGCTCGTGTTTGCGAAGCTGGGCGTGGGGCTGCTGCGCAAAGCGTGGATCAACCTCGACCGGATCTGGGCCGCGGCGCTGATCGTCACCGGGGCGGCGACCCTCGTTTTCTGAACGAATTCTGCAGCCACCGGAGGGGCTATGCGACTCTTTGTCATCGAACGCGACGTTCCGCAAGTGGGAACCCTCGAGCGGGAGCAATTGCGCCAGGCCGCTCGGAAGTCCAATGAGGTACTGCGCCAGCTGGGACCGGACATCCAGTGGGTGGAATCCTACGTCGCCGACAACAAGCTGTTCTGCATCTACCGCGCCGCCGACGAAGCCCTGATCCGCCGGCACGCGGAATTGAGCGGATTCCCGGCGCACCGCATCACCGAGATCCGCCGCAAAGTGGATCCTACGACCGCCGTCTCAGACTGAGCCGCCCGGCGTTGCGCAACACCGTCCGGACTCTCTGATACGATGGCAGGAACCCCCCGGAGGCGGCGTGTCCGGCAAAATTCCGGAAACCATCGGGCGCTACCGGCTGCTTTCCCGTCTTGGCGGAGGCGGCATGGGGGAAGTGTATCTGGCGCGCGACAGCCTGCTGGAACGCAACGTCGCTCTCAAGATCCTGGCGCCCGACACGGCGGCGGATCCGGAACGGATGCGCCGCTTCGAGCAGGAGGCCCGGGCCGCCGCCGCCCTGAATCATCCCAACATCGCGCATATCTACGAAGCCGGCGAGCTCTCCGGGCTGCATTACCTGGCCATGGAGCATGTCGAGGGCCGCACCATCGCCGAGCAGATCCGCGACGGCGCTCCGGATCTGACCTCCGTCGTGGACCTCGCGGTTCAGGCGGCCGACGCCGTCGCCGAGGCCCACCGTAACGGGATCACTCACCGCGACCTCAAGCCTTCCAACCTGATGGTGACCCCGCGGGGCCAACTCAAGGTGCTCGATTTCGGCCTCGCCAAGATCGCCGGCCCCCTCCGGGAAAAGGCCATGGCCACGGGCCCGAATGCTCCCACGCGTACGGTGGCTATGCCCATCACGGAATCCGGCGCGGTGGTGGGCACCGTGCAGTACATGAGCCCGGAGCAGGCCCTGGGCCGGGAAGTGGATCACCGCAGCGACATCTTCAGCCTCGGCGCCGTGCTCTACGAGATGGCCACCGGCCGGCCGGCCTTTCCCGGCAACACCGCCGCCGCCGTCTTTGACGGCATCCTGAATCACACGCCGGCGCCGATGCGCGACATGAATCCGCAAGTGCCGCCCGAGCTCGAACGGATCGTTTTCAAGGCCTTGGAAAAGGATCCGGACCTGCGCTATCAGACCGCCGCCGATCTGCGGGCCGACCTGCGCCGCATCCAGCGCGATTCCGGAATCGTGGCCGCGGCCTCCCGCCGGCCGCGGCGCTTCCGCCCGTGGCTGTGGGCGGCTGTCGCGGTGGCGCTCGTGGTTGCCGCCGTAGTGGTCGCACGCCGCCGCGCGCCGGCCTCTCCCGCCGCGCTGGTTGCCGCGCCGCTCACCAGCTACCCCGGCAACGAAAGTCAGGCCAGCTTCTCGCCCGACGGCAATCAGGTCGCCTTCGCCTGGAACGGAGAGACCGAAACCGACTGGGATGTCTACGTCAAGGTCGTGGGCGCCGGCACGCCGCTGCGCCTCACTCACAATCCCGCCACCGACTACAGCCCCGCCTGGTCCCCCGACGGAAAACACATCGCCTTCCTGCGCGAATCCGAAAAAGGCTCCGCATTTCTCCTCATCCCGGCCCTCGGCGGATTGGAACAAAAAGTGGCCGACGCGTTTGGAGACCGTATCGGCCTCAACACTCCCTACGCCGCCTGGATGCCCGGCGGGGCGAGCCTGATCCTGGTGAACAAGGAGCCCGCCGGCGGCCCCATGCGACTCTACCGGCTCTCGCTGGCCGACGGCCGCAATCAGCTTCTGACCGATCCTCCCGCGGGCTGGCTGGGCGACAGCAGTCCCGTAGTCTCCCCGGACGGCAGCCGTCTGGCTTTCGTCCGCACGGCGAGTCTGGCCGTCCAGGACATCTACGTCATGCAATTCGCCGATCGCCGTCCCCGGCGCCTCACCTTCGACGGGCGGCGCATTTTCGGCCTGGCCTGGAGCCCGCTGAGCGGCAAGCTCATCTTTTCTTCCGCGCGAGGCGGAGCCTCGCGTTTGTGGCAGGTGGCGCCCTCCGGAGGAGAACCCGAACCGCTGGCCGGGGGCATCGGCGAGAATGCCACTTTCCTTGCCCTTTCCCGCCAAGGTACGCGTCTGGCCTACACGCGCTCCGTGATTGACACCAACATCTGGCGGTATCCCATCCCGGGCAAGGCCCCCGCCGGCGCGCAGCCCGCACGCCTTCTGGCCTCGACCCGGCAGGAACAGGGCCCCAAGTACTCCCCCGACGGCGGGCGCATCGCATTCTCCTCCAACCGCTCCGGCACTCAGGAGATCTGGGTGAGCGACCGCGACGGCGTGAACGCCAATCGCCTGACATCCTTCGAAGGACCCGTAACCGGAAGCCCGGCCTGGTCGCCGGACGGACGAAGTCTGGCCTTCGATTCGCGCCCCGGAGGCAACCCCGACATCTACGTCGTCTCCGCCGAGGGCGGCCTTCCGCGACGGCTCACGACCGAACCTGCCCAGGACGTGCTTCCCCGGTGGTCCCGGGACGGCGCCTTCGTCTACTTCGCATCCAACCGTACCGGCCGCTTCGAAGTTTGGAAAGTCCCCGCCGCCGGCGGCCCAGCCCTCCAGGTGACGCACGAGGGCGGCTTCTACGCGGTGGAATCCGATGATGGCAGATACGTCTATTACGCCAAGTCGCCCACCGAACACGGTCTCTGGCGCGTGGAGGCCAAGGGCAGCCGCGAGGAGCCTGTGCTCGCCTCCTTCCGCCGCGGCTTCTGGGGTTACTGGGCCCTCGCCGCCGGCGGCATTTACTTTCTCCACCGCGAGGAAATCGAAGGAGAGGGCGTGCGCTATTTTCTGCGCTTTCTCGACCTCACCACGCGGCGGGAGCGCCTGGTGATGCCGCTCCCGCGCCGCCCCTTCAACGCCGGGCTGGACATCGCCCCCGACGGCACTCACTTCCTCTACACCCAGGTGGACCAGAGCGACACCGACATCATGCTGGTCGAGAACTTCCGCTGACAAAGGAGTAGCCATGGAGTTCAGCGAACTCTGGAAGACGATCCAGGCCAGAATCATCACCAGCCCCCGCACCCAGCCGAGCGTGGTCACCATTCCGCGCGACCATGTGGACCGCAATCATGACGGCTCGCTCGATTTCACCTTCCGCAAGGACCAGCATTACTTCAGCGTGGTGGTCAACGAGATGTTTCTCGGCAGAGCCCGCAACTGGTTTTCCACGATCGAGCCCCTGGTCTATGTCGTTACTGAATTCACCTACCAGGGCAAACGCCACGCGGCCCCCTTCGTAGTCGGCCCCGGCTTACTGAAGGAACGGGGGATTCCCGACAGCGTGGCGACCGGCACCATCCTCCGCAACACGTGCGCATGCGGCCCCCATCCCTACCGCGGGGGCGGTCTGACGCTCTCCGTGGTCCTCTGTGCGGCCCAGACCGGCGGAGCCCCCCGGCCTGCCCTCAAGCTCATCGAGAGCACCGCGGCCGCCCTCGGTTTTTCCCCCGCCCTGAGCCCGTATCTCAAAGTGGCGGGGATCCTGATGGACGGCTTCGAGACCCTGTTTGACACCGGCGCCGTCGCGCCGCTCGTGGGATTTCGCGACTCCTTCGGGCCCGCCTCCGGAAGTCCGCTCCAGCCCGGTTATTTCGCCCTGATTGACAGCCCCGGCGTGGATCCCCGGCGCCTCTGGGTGCGCAACAACCAGCTCTACGAAGGGGACACGCTCGAAGCCTCCGCCCCGTACCGCGGCGCGGACTTCGTCCTCTACAGCATCGGCTGCCCCGGTCCGGTGCGCGACGACGTCGAAGAGCTTCCCTTTAACGAATTGTGGAAACGCGTGCGGGAAGAGGCCGCCTCCCCGGTGGAGGATCCCAACTACAAGAACGCCCGGCAGCTCATGGTGACTCTGTATCAGTCCATCATCCTCAGTCCCGATCTCACCGAACCGCACGCCGACGCCCTCGCCGAAGAATATGCCGCGCGCATGAAAAAGATCCACGCGGAGGCCGTCAAATATGGGATGATGGCCGGGGAGGAACGGGCGCCCTCCTCAGAGCAGCAACGCGCCGCCCGCGCCCGCAAGCTCTCCTGGGCGCTGCTCGAGACGCATTAGGCAGCTCATGAAGGCGGCCAAGTACGTGGATTGCACCCTCATCCTGGAAAACGAAAAAACGCTGTCGCTGCAATACTACGACGAGGACGGGACCCGGTGCTCCGAAAAAGGCGAGCTCGGCTCCGATCCTGTCGTCCGCCTCACCGTAAAACGCCTGAACGAGTGGGTCAACTTCGGCCTGAAACAGCAGGAAGCCAGCCGCGGAAAGGAAAATCCCGTCACCGTGGACGACTTGCGCGTCATCGGGCTCAACCTCTACCGCATCCTCTTCAGCGACCGGAAAATCCAGGACAAGTTCCACGATGTCTACCGGCGCTTCCAGGCGGCCTACAAAGAGCAGGCCGAACAGAGCGGCGAAGGCCTCCGCCTGCGCCTGCGGATCGTCTTTGAAAAGGCCGCCGAAAGCCTGGGGCGGTTGCCCTGGGAGTTCCTTTTCGTTCCCGACGAGGACAACCCGGAACGGGGCTTCTTCTTCGCGGGCGAGCGGACCGAACTGATCCTGACGCGCTATGTCCCGGTCTCGGACCTCGTCAAGAAACTCAGCCCGCCTGCGCCGTCCCGGCTGAAAATCCTGGTGGCCGTCTCCGAGCCGAGCGGACTCGGCGCGGTGGACGAATCCGAATTCCAGCGCCTTCTGGCTCAGATCCGCGAGATCACCCGGGAGGAAATCCCGGTGCTTCGGGGCGCCGACTGCACCTATCAGAAGCTCGGCAAGACGCTGGATGCCTACCGGCCCCACATCTTCCACTACATCGGCCACGGAGAGGAGGGCCGGCTTGCGCTCGTCAAATCGCCCGAAGACCCCGACTATGACGAAGGCGAAGGCGAACGCCCCGTGCGCTGGGTCACCAGTGAGCAGTTCCGGAAGCTGTTCGGAGTCGCGAAACCGCGCCTCGTGTTCCTGCACGCCTGCAAGGGCGCTGCGGCCTCCTCTCAGGACGCCTTCAACAGCTGCGCGCGGCAGCTGGTCTACGCCGACATCCCGGCCGTGGTCGCCATGCAGTACAGCATCTCCAGCCACGATGCCAACCTGTTCGCCAAGACGTTTTATGAAGAACTCGGCCGCGGCCGCGACGTGGACGAAGCGGTGAAGGCCGGCAGGCTGGCCCTCGGGGGCAAGGTCTGGCCGTTCTGGGAGCATCCCCGCTTCGGCACGCCGGTGGTCTACCTCCAGACCGACAAGCCCATCGTCCTGCCCTTGCCGGAGGAACAGGAGTCGCGCGAGGCCGCGGCCCGCACGCAGCCCGTACCCGCCGGGGGATCGCGCGTGGCGGTTCCCGGGCCCGCCGTCGCTCCCTCTCCCCGGCCCGGCTCTAGCGAGGCTGCACCGTGGCCGGGCGGGCAGAAGCCCCAAACGGGGTTCGAAGGATAGCGTTCGATGCGCGCGCTGGTTGACAAGGATCTGGAGGCGGCCTTTCCGGAAGCCTACGCGCAGGCGGCGCGCGCCGGCGCCGAGATGCGCGCCGCCGCCGAAGCCCTGGAGTCGGTTCGGGACGCCCTTCGCGTCGGCGCGGATCTCTTCGATCTCTGGTCTCGGTTCGACGAACAGATCGGCCGTGCCGATCTGGACCGCCTCGTCCCCACATTGGTGTGGCTGCGCGGCGAGTTCGAGCGCGCCGCGGTGAGCCGTGCCGCCGCAACGCTCGCCGAGGAATTCTACCGGGATCCGCGCGCCGGATGGAGCGCCTGGATCCGCCTTTACCTCCGTTCGTTTGATGAGCGCGGCTTTCGCCGCTCCTTTGCCGGCGGGATCGCATCCGGCGCGTTGCGCTGGTCCCCGTCCGCAGAGTGGCCGGTCGAACGGATCCGCGAGGCGGTCGGCAAGGTCCTCCGCAGCCGCTGGGCCGACGCCTACGACTGGTTCCTCTTCCTCTCCGAGCAGGAGGACCTGCCCGGACCCGATCGCGCGGCTGCTCTGTGCGTCGCTGCCGAAGTCCAGCTCTACCACTTCGTGCGGCCTTCGCAGGCCAGGCGCCTGCTCGAACGCGCCGCGGAAATCGCACCGGGTGACCCCTCGGTGATCCGCTGCTGGGGCGAGTACTGGCTGCTCGTGGAGGAGCCGGATCGAGCCCGCGAGTGCTTCGAGCGCCTCGTCCGTGAGCGGCCCGACCTGGCGGACGGCTTCGTGGGTCTCGGTGACTGTGCCGACAAGGCTGGAGACCGCACCGCCGCGGAAAGCTATTACAACCAGGCCGTGACCAATGCTCCGGGCATGCGCGACGGCTACCGCCAGCTGCTCAACTGGCATGGTAAAGAGGAGTGGTTTCGCCACCGGGAGGCGCTGGTCGAGTCGCTCTTCCGCCGCTTGCTGGCCCTGTCGGACCACGAGCCCTATACATGGGTCGAGTTGGGCTGCGTCTACAAACAGAACCGCCGCTTCGAAGACGCCCGCCGCTGCTTCCAAAAAGCGATCGAGCTGGACCCGGCCTGCTCGCTGGCGCAAGTCTGGTTGGCCTATACCTGGCTCGACGAAGCGGCCGAAGCGGACATCGGCACGCCGCGCGGCGCCGAGCTGCTCGAAGCCGCCCGGAGCCATTTCGCGGAGGCGATCCGCACGGCGCCGGATGCTTTGGACGGCTACTGGGGTCTGAGCGGCCTCGAGATGACGCGGGGCGACTGGGCGGCGGCCCTGCGGTGGTGCGAGCAGGGGCTGGCCTGCCACCCGGATTGGGAGCCAAGCCTGCGCCTGCGCCGGGCGCACATTCTCCGCCAGTTAGGGCGCCGAGCCGAAGCGCTCGCCGATATCGAGCGCTCCATCGCCCTCGAGCCCGGCAGCCCCCAAGCCTCCGAAATCCTCAGCGACTTGGCGGGCGATTTTCTCGAAGCGGGCGACAACAATAGCCTCAGCCGCGTACTCGAGGCCGCCCGTGGGCTCCAGGGGAGGGCCGGGGTGGCCGGCTTCGCCAACCGCCTCGGGAACCTGTACTACCGCGCCGGCAACTTTGCCGCAGCCGCCTCCTGCTACCGGCAGGCGATCGAGGCGACCCCGCAGGACGATGTCCTGCACTCCAATCTGGCGCTCGCCCTCGAGCGGCTCCGCGAGCCCGGCCGCAGGCTGGATGAACTGAGCGAAGCCGTGGCGGCCCTCGGTCGCGCAGCCGAGCTGCGGCCGGACAATGCCGCCTACAAGACCCGCCGTGCCGATCTCGAAGCCGAGCGCCGCTTCGTCGAACTCTACGGCGAAGAGGCGTTGCAACTGGAGCCGTACGTGACCCCGATCCGCGTGGAAGCCGGCCCGCAGATCCTGCCCGATATCCTGAATGCGGAGCAAGACGCCCTTTCCGAGGCCACCCTGGCGCGCATCGAAGCGCTGCGGGCGGCCATCCGCGAGCGCTACGGCCTCACGATCCCGGGCGTCCGCTTCACCGTGCTGAACCGGGAAGGCTCCGCCGGCAACGACTACGTCATCCGCATTTTCGACCGCTACGAATACTCGGGCGCCGTGGAGCCGGGCGGTCGTTTCCTGCCTGCGCCGCTGGCGCCGGCAGGCATCGAACCTCCGCCGGGGCTGTGGCTCAAGGCCGACGTTACGGCCCAGGCGGAGGGAGAGGTCTGGACGGTGGCCGGCTACGTGCTTGAGCATCTGCGCGCCGTCGTCGAGCATCATCTGGTCCGGTTCGCCGGCCATCAAGAAGTCTCCGAGATGTTGAAGCGCTCCGAATCGGACAGCGCCGGAGAAATCCTGAGCCGGCCCGGCGAACTCACCGCCTTCGTCCGAACGCTGCGCCTGCTGCTCGAACGCAGAATCTCCGTCGCAGATCTCGCGCGGATCGCCGCCGAGTTTGTCCCTCTAAGGCAGTCCGGCGCCGCCCCGGAGGCGATTGCCGCCTGGCTCGCTTTACAGTTGGCCCCGCCGGCGACTTCCGGTCCGGCGCCGGTTACGGTTTGATCATGGATGCTCCTGCCCCCAGACTTGCGTTGCGGACCGCTCCTTACGAAGGCCCGGAAATGGCCGCGGCTGTGGACGCGTTCGTACGCGAATTGCCGCCGTTGCTGTTCGCGCGCCGCGGCGTCGTGATCCCCGTGCCGGCCTGGCTCCGGGATGAGAGCGTCTCCTTTGGGATGGGCATGCTCGAGGCGGGCGATCAGGTCCTCGGCGCCTTCCTCCTCACCCAGGGTCAGGACGCGCTCGTGTTGCTCGAGAATCATGCCGCTGAGCTCCTCGCTCCGGAAATGGTGGCGTACTTCCTGGTGAAACTGCGCACTTCCTGGCCCGCGCTTATCAGCGCCGTCGAGCAGCGCTTCACTCCTGAGGCTCTCACGGAAGCGTTGCGGGAGCGCCTCCGCCGCGGCGAGTCGGTACGGGATCTGGTCTCGACGTTAGAAACAATCCTTGCAGAAACTGTTTGAACCAGTCACGTGGCGCGACGCGTGAAAGCTGCCCGCCCGTCCGGCTAGAATTGACCCCATGCAAGAGCCGGCCGAGATCACCCCGAAGGCCCTGGCCCTGGGTCTGTTTCTGGCCTTCGTCTTCGGCGCCGCCAACGCGTACCTCGGCTTGCGCGCCGGCCAGACCGTAGCGGCCACGATCCCCGCCGCCGTGATCGCCGCAACGCTGTTCCGCCTGCCCGGCTTCCGCGGCACGGTCCTGGAGCAGAACATCGCCCGTACGGCGGCTTCCGTCGGCGAGGCGCTGGTGGCCGGGGCGATTTTCACGATTCCCGCCTTCGTCATGATCCAAACCGGCGGCGCGGGGCTCTGGAGCAGCCTCCGCGCGCACTACTGGGAGGCCTCTCTGATCCTGCTCGCCGGCGGCCTGCTCGGCGTCTTCTTCATCATCCTGCTGCGGCGCCCTCTGTGCGTGGACGCGGGCCTGCCTTGGCCGGAGAGCGTCGCCAGCGCGGAGATCGTCAAGGCCGGAGAGCGCGCGGGTGCGGCTTCGCGCGATATCTTCGGCGCCATGGGCTATGGGGCCCTGATCCAGCTTCTGAAAAGCGACAAGGGCTTGCAGATCCTCCGCGATTACGGCGAAGGTTTTCTGGCCTTTCCGCGCTCGGTGATCCATCACTTCGACTTTGCCCGCCGGCCGCTGGCCGGCATCGCCCACACGGGCGGCATCGCCTGGGCGACCCCCAGCCTGTCGCCGGCGCTCATGGGCATCGGCTATCTCATCGGGCCGCGCCTGGCCTCTATCAACGTCGCCGGCGGCATCATCGCCTGGTGGCTGCTCATCCCTCTGCTGCTGTTCTTCGACTCGGACCTCCCGGCGCGCCTGGGGGGCGCCGCGGGCTGGGATGTGGCCGCCTTCACCGTCTGGTACAACGTGGTGCGTCCGGTCGCCGTGGGCGCCATGTTGGTCGCGGCCTTCTACACGCTGTTCTCCATGCGCGAATCCATCTCCCGCTCGCTGCGCGGGGCCTTCGCCGCTACGGCCGCCGCCCGCGGCGGGGCAACGCGGGAGCGCACAGAACACGACATCCCGGCGCGATGGATCCTCGTCGGAATCGTGTTTCTCATGCTCCCCGTGACGGCGATTTACTACTATTACACCCGCGGTTGGATGGCGGCTCTGGCCGCCGCTCTCATCATGGCCGTCACCGGCTTCCTGCTTTCCGCCGTGGGCGGCTATCTGGTCGGGCTGGTGGGCAGCTCCAACCAGCCGGTCTCCGGCCTCACGCTCTCGGCGCTCGTGATCGCCGCCCTCGTGATGCTCGCCCTGGGCGTGCGCGGCGCTCCGGGGATGGCGGCCGTGCTCGGCGTTGCGGCCGTGGTCTGCTGCGCCTGCTGCGTCTCCGGCTCGCTGATCCAGGATCTGAAGGCCGGCCACCTGCTCGGCGGCACGCCATGGAAAATGCAAGTGGTGGAGATGATCGCGGTCGCCTTGCTGGCCTTCTTCCTGATGGCGCCCATCGTCGTACTCCACGAAGCCAACCTTGCCACGGGAGGCATCGGCGGCCGCGCTCTGCCGGCCCCCCAGGCCGGCCTGATGGCCCAGCTCACCCGAGGCATCGTCGGCGGCGAGATGGCCTGGGGCCTGCTCGGCATCGGCGCGGCCTTCGGCACCGCCCTGATCCTGTGCGGCGCTCGCGCCCCGATGTTGATCGCCGTCGGCATGTATCTGCCGTTTGACACTTCCTCCGCCATCTTCGCCGGCGGGCTGATCAGGCTCCTGGCCGATCGCCTGGCCGCCTCGCGAAGCGCCGGCGATCGGGCCGCCATCGAAGAGCGGGGCACGCTGCTGGCTTCGGGACTGATCGCCGGTGAAGCGATCATGGGCATCCTGCTGGCCGCCTTGTTCCTGGCGGGCGCTCCGTCTCTGACCTCGCTTCTTACCGGCGGCGGCGAGCTCGCCCTCTACCGGCACGCCGGCGGCTGGCTTTCCCTCGTCGCCTTCGCCACCCTGGTGTACGTGCTGGTGCGCATTCCTTTGAAGAGACCGCCTGCGCGTACAGCCACGCGGTGAGGGCGATCGCGCGGCGGCGCATGCGCAATGCGATCCCAGGTCCCCGGACGGTCCCGCGCCCTGGGGCCGCGCGCGCACGGCCGGAATCCTCCCGAATTTTCCGCTACAGTAAAACGGAATGGCGACGGTAGCCCGAAGCCCGGTCAAAGACCTGTACGACCTCCGCCCCGAAGATGTCCAGCAGCCCCCTCGCACTCTCGGAGCGGCGCTGCGGCGCATCGGCCCGGGAATGATCCTGGCCGCCTCCATCGTGGGCTCCGGGGAGCTGATCGCCACCACCACGCTCGGCGCGCAGGTGGGCTACGCCGCGCTCTGGGTCATCCTGCTCAGCTGCCTGATCAAGCCCGCCGTGCAGGCCGAGCTCGGACGCTACACCATCGCCACGGCCGAGACCGGCCTGGAAAGTTTCAATCACCTGCCCGGGCCGCGCTGGAAGGTGAGCTGGGTCGTCTGGGCCTGGGCTTTGATGGTCCTGATGACGCTGTTTCAGGTCGGCGCCATGTTCGGCGGCGTCTCCCAGGTCATGCATGAGCTGGTTCCCGCCGTGCCGGTCAACGCCTGGGTTTTCGTTTTCCTCGCCGTCACCCTGGCGCTCCTTCTCGGAGGCGGCTATGAGCGCATCGAGCGCCTGGCCATGGTCAAAGTCGGCCTGTTCACCATGCTGACGCTGCTGGCGGCGCTCCTGCTGCTGCGCATGCCGCAGTACTTTTCCTGGGAGCGCCTCCTCGACGGCCTGAAGTTCCGCGCCCCCGGCGAGGGGCTCGCCACCGCCGTCGCCGTCTTCGGCATCACCGGCGTCGGCGCGACGGAACTGTTCATGTACCCCTACTGGTGCGTGGAGAAGGGCTATGCGCGTTTCACCGGCCGCCGGGACGGCTCCGCCGCCTGGCGCCTGCGCGCACAGGGTTGGGTGCGGGTGATGAACGTGGACATCTTTGCGTCCATGCTGATTTACACCATCGCCACCGTGGCCTTCTATCTGCTCGGCGCCGGAGTCCTGCACGGCATGGGGCTCGTGCCGGCCGCAGGCGACATGATCCGCGTGCTCTCCAACATCTACACGCAGACCCTGGGGGAGTGGTCCCTCTGGCTGTTCTATGCGGGCGCCATCGCCACCCTCTACGGCACCATCTTTGCCGCCACCGCCGCTCACTCGCGCGTCTACGCGGACATGTGCCGCCTGATGGGCTTTTTCCCCGCCCGCGACTATGAAACGCGCGTCCGCTACCGGGACCGCTTCATCTGGGCGCTGACCGTGATCCCCGTCATTCTGTACCTGGTCTTCCAGTCGCCGGTCAAAATGGTGGTCGCCGGCGGGGTCGCCCAGGCTCTGATGATTCCCGTCATCGCCGCCGGAGCGCTCTACCTGCGGCACAAGCGGCTTCCGGGCGAAATCCGCCCGCCCTGGTACACTACCGTGGCGCTGTGGATCGCCTCGGCCGTGATTATCTGCCTGATGGGCTATTACGCGGTGATGACGGCCGGATTGTGAATTCGCGCTAGAGTGTGAAGGCCAGCCCCGCGCTGACTTCGAGTTGCCGCAGCCAGCCCCGGGGCTCCGGCCCCGCGAAGAAATCCGGTTTCGGCGTGTGGTACTGCCGCACGTCGAAGCGCATCAGGAACATGGGGCTGATGCGGGCCTTGATGCCGCCTCCGTAATTGACGCCGAACTTGGTGACGCCGCCCCCGGTCTGCACCGATGCTCCCGGCGGGACGAAGTTGTTGAAATGCACGCCTCCGGTTGCAAACGGCCGCACGCCTGAACCCTCCGGCGTCGCGTACACCAGAAAGTTGTAAAAACCCTGGTGAATGGCCATCCCCGGATCACCAAAGGCCCCCAGGTCCAGCTTGGTCCGGTTGTAGGCATAGCCGCCCTCGTGGCCGAAGAAACGGTACGTGTTCAGCGTGAGGCGGAACGCGATCCGGAATCCGTCCTTCAGGCTCACCGGGACGCTCGCGGTGCCGGTATCCACCGTCGTGAGCAGATTGTTGCGCAGCAGCGAGCCGCCTCCGCTCACGCCCGCCTCCAGCGCCTGTCCGAAACAGACCGGGCCGGACGCCAGCACCGCCGCCATGATCCAACGTCGCATCGTCGTCATTCTTCCATCCTAACAGCCGCCGCGCCCGCCGCGCCGTTTTCGCCAAAATGGAAGACATGAAAGCCGTTCGAATCCACCGCCACGGAGGGCCGGAAGTCCTCACCTACGAAGACGTCGCCGAGCCGCGACCGCGCGCCGACCAGATCCTGCTCCGCGTGCGCGCCTGCGCGCTGAACCACCTGGACCTCTGGGTGCGCAACGGCATTCCGGGCGCGCAGATTCCGCTGCCTCATGTGCTCGGCAGCGATATCGCCGGCGAGGTCGCCGAAGCGGGCGAGTTCTGCGAGCGCATCCGCCCGGGGCAGCGCGTGCTGCTTGCGCCCGCCCTGAGCTGCCGCCAGTGCCGGGAGTGCGTTTCCGGCCGCGACAACCGCTGCCCGCGCTATTCCCTGTTCGGTTATCAGATCCCCGGCGGGAACGCCCAATACCTGGCCGCGCCCGAGTATGCGGCGATTCCCATCCCTGACGATCTCAGCTTCGAGGAAGCCGCCGCCGCCCCGCTTGTGTTCCTGACGGCGCACCACATGCTGTTCGAGCGGGCGCGCCTCCAGCCCGGCGACACGGTGCTGGTGGTGGCCGCCTCGAGCGGCGTCGGCTCGGCCGCCGTCCAGCTGGCCAAGTGGTCCCGCTGCCGCGTGATCGCCACCGCCGGCGGGGAGGCCAAGCTGGCGAAAGCCAAAGAGCTCGGCGCCGACGAAGTGATTGACCACTACCGCCAGGACATTGCCGCCGAAGTCCGGCGCCTCACGGACCGCCGCGGCGTGGACGTCGTCTTCGAACACGTCGGCGCCGCCACCTGGAACATGAGCCTCCAGTCGCTGGCCCCCGGAGGCCGGCTGGTCACTTGCGGCGCCACCACCGGGCCCGAAGCCCGCCTCGACCTCCGCTTCCTGTTCTACCGCCAGCAGTCCGTCCTCGGCTCCTTCATGGGTACCCTGGGCGAGCTCTACCAGGTGCTGGATCTGGTCTTCCGGAAACAGGTGCGCCCCGTCATTGACAGCGTCTATCCGCTGGCCGAGGTTGCCGCCGCGCACCGGCGCCTGGAAAACAAAGAACAGTTCGGAAAGGTGGTGCTGGCCCTTTGAGGCGGCGCTGCGCTGCCGGTGACGTCCGGCTCCGTCCGACGCCGTCCTTTTGACCAGGAACCCGGGACGCCGGGGTCCCTGCGCTCCTCAGCCCACGTCAAAGCCGTGCTGCCGCCGGTGGTGCGGGCCGTCGAAATTCTTGGTGGACTTGAACAGTTCGTGGCGGCCGTCGCCGGCCTCCTCTTTGACGCGTGCCAGCAGCGCCTCCCGCTCCGTGCTCGTCATGGGGCGGAAGTCCCGCGCAATCGCGATGTTCTGCTTGAGCTGCTCCATGCTGATCATGCCCACCACCTGGCTGGCCACCGGCAGGCTCAAACAGTAGCGGTAGCACTCCTGGGGCGTCAGGCCCGCCGCCGCCACCAGCCGGCCCTGCGTCCCCCCGCCGCCGAGGCCCTTCATCCCGATCACGCCGACGTTCTTCTTCAGGCATTCCGGCACGACTTCCTTCTGGAAGCTGCGGTAATGCGCGTCCATGACGTTGATGGGCATCTGCGCCGTGTCCCAGTCGAAGGGCTTGGCGAGCATCTTCAGGTGAATGAGCGGATCTTTGTGTCCCGTAAAGCCGATGTAGCGCACTTTGCCCTGCTTGCGCGCCTCGATGGCCGCCTTGATGCCGCCCTTCTCGAACACCCAGTCGGGATCGTTGTCGTAGACGATCTCGTGGAACTGCCACAGGTCCAGGTAGTCCGTACGCAGGCGCCGCAGGCTGTCTTCCAGATTTTTCATGGAACCGGCGTAGTCGCGCTCGCAGTTCTTCGTCATCAGGAAAACCTGCTTGCGCTTGCCGTCCATGGCCAGGGCTTTACCCATGACTTCCTCGGCCCGCCCGCCGTGGTAATCCCAGCAGTTGTCAAAGAACGTCAGGCCCTCGTCAATGGCGGCGTGCATGATGCGGATGGCCTCGTTTTCGTCCTTCACCGCCCCGATGTGCCACCCGCCCAGGCACAGGATGGAAACGCGCTGTCCCGTGCGCCCGAGCACGCGCGTCGGCAGCCCCGTCGCCGAGGCGCTGCTGGTCTGAGCGATGACCTGCTCGGCAAGCGCCGCCACCGACAGCGCTGCGACGCCCTGCTTGAAAAATTCCCGGCGCGATACCGGCTCGCTGCTCATCGCGTACCCCTCCTTCGAGCTACCATTGTACAAATCTGATGGAAAAATCCGGGCTAGTTGCGCAAGTACCGCGCAGCGAACTCCAGAAACACCGGCCAGTTCGGCCCCATGAAGTGCCCGCCGCTGTGCTGCCGGAAAGCCAGATCGCCCTCGACGAGGGCCGTCTCGATGGGAGGAAATTCGGTCGTGCCCAGATCCTTTTTCCCGAGCAGGCGGTAGACCGGGCCCGCGGCCACCGCCGCCAGGAACATGCCCTTGGGATCCACCCAGCCGTCGCCGTTCACCGCGCCCGCCCCGAGGAACACCGGACGCGGCGCGCACAGCGCGATCAGCTCGTGCGAGTCCACGGGCAGATCGTTCCAGGTGAGCGGTCCGGCGTATTTCAGGTAGTTGCCTGCCATCCAGTGATACTCTCCGGGACCGGCAACGTTCTCGACCAGTTCGCCGAAGTTGCGCCGGTGGAGTTTGGCCCCTGCCGCTCCCGAGGAACTGACGAACGCTATGGCGAACCGCTGGTCGAAGGCCATCGCCACCAGCGCCGCCTTCCCGTATCGTGAGTGGCCCGCGATTCCGACCCGCCGCTCGTCAACGTCCTTGTCAGTGGCAAAGTAATCGAGAGCGCGGCTGGCGCCCCAGGCCCAGGCCCGCAGTGCCCCCCAGTCGTCCAGCTTGCGCGGCCGGCCCCGGTTTACCAGACCGATGATCCCCTTGGTCAGCCCGGCTCCGTTGTCGGCCTGAATGCTCGTGGCCACCAGCGTCACCGCCGCCCACCCCCTGGCCAGAACCAGTTCGCGCCAGTCCGGCCCGGGCGGCGCCGGAAACCGTGGCGCCCCTGCCGGAGGGCGAGGCAGCGCTCCGAAGCCGAACTGCATGATGGCCGGCACGGGAAGCCGTGCCTTCTCGGGCAGGACCACCGTCATCTGGATCTCCACCGTGATCAGCGGATAAGCCGAGTTGTCCACGACTCCGGCCAGCCGCTTGATCACCGCCGGAACCGCCCCCACCTTCTCGCGCGCGATGCTCGTGACCTTCCAGCTCACCCTGGGCGTGTTCTTCGGCACCCGGCCGTAGACTTCCCGCTCGAAGTCCTCCACGATTTCCGGCCGCCGCATGCGCCACCACTCCCGGGCGGTCCTCACCGGCCGGCCGTTTTTCAGCCGCAGCGGATCCGGCAGCACGGGGTAGGGATTGGCTTTCGATTCGTCGTAGTTGACGGCATTCGGTGCGTTCGGATCGCGCGGGTTGGCGCCGGGTCGCAGCGCTGTGATGCCGAGCAGCTTCAGCATGCGCTGATGGTCTTCCTGCGCCGTGAGCTCCACCGGGGGTTTCAGGTCGGAAAAAGCAAACGCCACACCCCCCGCAAGCGCGACAACCGGCCACAGCAGCAAGAGGCGTTCTCCCCTGTCCGTCTGGCGCGACAACTTCCGCATCTTAGAATCCATGCGCCCGCAGATATTCGTCCAGTTTCCGGTATTCTGTCCTTTTTTCGAGCCGCGGATCAACTTCCCGGATCTGATTCAAAATCTTCCGAAGGTCCCAATCCGGCCAGGCGTAGTTTCGGTCAACGATCGCCGCCAGCAGCCGCAGAGTCGCTTCCGGCGCCGAGCGCAGGATCTGATCTTGTTCCAGGAGCCGCCGTACCAGGACAGACCAACCCTCTGTGCCCACGAGGAAGCGCTCAATCGTATCCACGGCCTGTTTGAACAGGCCGCCCGCGTAAGTGGCCGCCATCGCCAGATGCAGCGAGGAGTCCGGCTCCCGGAGTGCCTGATCTTTGGGCCAGGCGCGTTCGAGCCACGGTCCGATCCGCTCTTTCCACAGCGTCTCGGCCCGGTCTCCGGCGCCCTCCAGGCTCTGCCGGATCACATGCGCGACAGTTCTCCGCCCGTCGGGGTCCATGGACCTCAGAGCTTCTCGGCTCTCTTTATCGGATATCCACCCCGGCCGGTGAATCGAGATGATTCCGAACAACCGGCACAGCGGCTCCCAGGCTTTCGGAGCCTTCTGGCGCATCTCAGCGCGGTGGCGGAATGCATCGAGAAAACTCGCCTTGATATGCGGCCACAGCTCTGGCGAAATGTCTCCCCGCCACAGGAATCCCGCCCAGACCGCCGGTGCTTCGGGGTTTCCCTCCCAGGCGAAATACTTCAATAGATGCTGCTTCGCCCAGTCGGGGTCCAGCTCGTAGAGCCAGGCCAAACGGAAGGCCAGGAGCACCCGGGCCAGTTCGTAACCCGGCCCGCGGCCCTCGGCCAGTCGGGTCAGCCGTTGCCAGACAGCCGGCGCAAGGTCTGCACGCGAGCGCGGCTTCTTTGCCGCGGCTCTGTCGAGAAGCACTTCCGCCAGGCGCCCCGCCCGCGCATTCAATGCGCTGAAAACGGGATCGGCACCCCGATTCACTTCCTTGTCCCACGCGACGGCGCCGCAGCGGTCCCAGATCGCCCAGAACATCGCTTCCTCGTCGGGGAGGTCTGCGGCGACCTGCCCGAGACACGATGAAAGCAAACCGATAATTCCCTCGAACAGTTCGTCCGGCGCCTGGCGCAGTGAGGCGGCAAGCGACGGCCAGAACTCTTGGATCTGTTTGTCGTGTGCGAGAACCTCGAGCGCACAGCGCCATGCGTGAGGCGGCCAGACGTTCTGCTTTGCCAGCGCAGACAGAAGCTCCGCAGCCCTTTGAGGTTGTTCGGTTACCAGGTGGCGCCAGCGAGCCTCGTCTTCGCTATCCTGCCTCACGTCCGGCGTCAGTCGCCTGATCACTTCCTCATCCGAAAGCCTCAGAAAGGCATCCCGGTTTTCGACCGGCGGTTCACCCGCACCGCGGTAAATCGGGGTTCGAATGACGAACTTGTCACTCTCCTCTGGCGCCATCAGGTCGGACTGCGCCATGGCGAACCGGCACAGGCGGCGGAAGAGCGGATAAGGGATCGCCTTCCAGCGCTCGACCATCCGGCGCGCCCGGGCGGGGTCCCTTGCTTTCAGCACCAACCACGAGTCCCGGCAAAGTTCGATTAAAGCGGTCCAGGGGTAAAGCCGGTCATTGTGGCCGGGCTCGATCGAGGGCAGCTGAGCGTAACTTTTATCCCACTGCTGACCGGCGCGCTCGACAAGTTCGGCCAGTCCCAGTGCGCGGCGCAGCAGTTCCGTCGAGTCTTCCGCCAGGTCTTCCAGGATCCGGTCACGGCTCGGCGACGCTTGAATCGCACGGAGGAGTTCCCATACATCCTTCCTGCATAAAGGTTGCACCTCAGCCTCGACGAATTTCCCGATGCTGTTGTCGTCTTCGGCGCCTGCCGGCGGCAGATCTCGCGACGAGCGCGGCTTCAGAACCAGTCTCGGGGAGAGCGCCTCCAGAACCTCTCGTTTCAGCAGAAGGTTCCATTGGCCCGCCTTGAGAGATTGTTGTAATTCCGAACCCGACCAGGAGTCGTAAGTGCCGTCCGCAATGAGCGGAGCTTCGCTCGCCAGAATTTCCCACACCTTTCGAACCCCGCCTGGCATCGCCGGCCGGTGATTGAGCTGCCACCGGACGATTCGCCGGAACTCCGGATGCAGGATCGCACCCTTGTTCAATGCCCAGTCGAGAACCTCGACTTTGTCCAGATGGCGAACCAGCCAGTCCCCCGGCCATCCTGTGGCCGGATGGAGAGAAGGCGGGACCGTGTTTTGACCCCGACCAACCAGCGGGACTCCCGAACTCTGACCCGAAGGCAGCTCCAGCAGCTTGTGTTGATCGAGCACGGGCAGCCACTCGACGGGCGGTGGCGGATCCATGGTGGCGAAGGCTCGTGCTGGAGAGCCGGTTTTGTCCTTGAGCGCCCAGACAATCTGAGAAACCACCGGATCCTCGTCGTAGGGCTTCGCCGGACGGCTCACCGCATGCTTGCGAACGATGTTCTCTTTCGCGATCAGGCCCGCGCGGTGAACCCTCGCCCATTCGCGGAGGGTCTCGTGCAGGGCCTTGTGATTGCGCCTCGCGTCATAGGGCAAAGGAGTAACGCCCTTGGCTTTCCAGGCCGAGACTTCTTCTTTTTTTCTGGCAAGAGGGGCGAGGACGAACGCCTTGCCGATTCTCGCACCGGCCGCGCGCTCGGCCGCCAGGGCGTCCATCAGGTACCGCACCACCGGGTCCTCGATGCTGTAGCCGACGAACAGCACCGAAAACTCCCGAAACAGGCGGGTCAAAAAGTGGCTCGCCCATCCGTCCGTCAGGTACGCCGCTCCGAAATCAGCGCTGGTCAGAACCAGAGTTTGTCCTTCCGGGTCGGACTTCGAGATACGACCATGGAGGTGCACCACGCTGTTCCATGCGACCCGCTTCGGAACGGGCAGCTTCGGAGCGGCATCCATCTGGACGGAAGTTCCGGAAGCAGCCAGTTCAAACCCGCGATCGAAGTTCGTCGTCACCAGACGGCAGGCGCCTTCCGGTCCCGTGGCAAGATCGAGCAGAGCGCGGTGAGTGCTCACGTCCGCATCGGGTGCAAGGTGGAGGATTCTCCGAACCTCCCTTCGGACGTGCGCGCTGCCGATCCGCTTCTCGAGCAGCCACAGCACCCTGTCGTAGTTGGAGCGGTCGAATTCGGACTTCTCCTCAGCCTCCATGTCCTCGTGGGTGTCGTGATAGATCCGCTTGACAAGTTCCCGAAACCCCGGCAGGCCGGCTGCGGAGGAGACACCCGCCCCGCAAAAGATCACGAGGTGACCGTCTTCGAGCAGCTGCAGCAGCTCTTCAGGAAGGTCAGGACCGCCGGCGACCCACCTCACCCCAGCTCTCCCGCAGGCTTCATTTTAGCCCGACCCGCCGCGGCACGAGCCGATCCGAACCTCCCCTGGCGGCTCGGGTAACGCCGCCAAGCTTTTGCTAACTCTCGCAGCTACACTCACTTCCTCGACTCGAGCCTTCCTCGCCGCCCGAACCCGCACTACAATCCGAAGTGAAACAGTGGTCCCCCGCTGTTCCATGAACCGCCGCCCGGGCATCGTGTCTTGCACAAACGAACCCACGCGGCCGTCGGCGCGGCATCGGCCCGCCGCGGCAAATCGTGCACAAACGAACCCACCCGCTCGCGGGACTCTGCCGCCCGGAGGAGGTGGCAAACCGGGCAAAACCGTTTTTGCACAAACGAACCCAAAGGAGCAAGTGACGGATCATCAAGTACTTACAAGTATCGTTCGGGCGCCCCGCGCGGCTTGCGCCTCAACGACGCTCGCCAGCCCGCCTCCGGACGGTCTGCCGCGGGTTGACACGCCCGTGCCCGCCGCACTACCGTAAAGCCATGCCGCGTCGAGGAAAATGGACCCGCAGGGAATGGCTCGAATCACTGGCAGGCCTGAGTGCGTCTTCGCTGGCGCTCCAGGCACAGGTGGTCTCGAAAGCCGAACCGAATCCTCTCGCCATGCCCGGACCTTATCGGGGCCGCGTGGTGGCCGTCGAACACCCCGGCTCGATCGTTAAAGGCGTCTTTCAGGCCCAGCCGATTAACCAGATGATGCAAAAGGGCATGATGGAGCTGACCGGAGCTCCGGATGCTCCCTCCGCCTGGCGGCGTTTCTTCGAGCCCGGCGACGTCGTGGGCATCAAGCTGAATCCGGTCGGCATGCCCCACGTCATCTCCTGCGCCGAAGTGGTGCAGGAAATCATACGGGGACTGGAATCGGCCGGCGTCCGCCGCCGCGACATCGTGGTCTACGATCGTTACCGTGACCAGTTCTTCCAGGCCGGTTTCGACAAGTGGCTTCCGGAAGGGGTGCGCACCTCCTACGCCGCCCCGCAGTACGACGAGGTCCAGCAGGCCATCGAGGGCTACGATCCGGACCATTACATGGACATGGCTCTGACCCTGGCCGGGCAGGACATCGGCAATGCCACGGCCCGGCGTTCCTATGCCGCCCGCTTCATCACCCAGGAGGTCAACAAGCTCGTCAACCTCGCCCTGCTCAAGGATCACCAGTCGGCGGGCGTCACCCTGGCCCTCAAGAACCTCTCCCACGGCCTGGTCAATAACGTCTTCCGCAGCCATTCCACCGGCACGCTCAATGCCTGCGGCGCGTTCATCCCCGCTGCCGTCTCCATCCCTGTCATCCGTAACAAGACCGTGCTCCACATCCTGGACGGCATCAAGGGCGTCTTTCACGGCGGGCCCTTCGCCCGGCCTCAGTTTGTGTGGGAACACAAGACCATGTACTTTGCCACCGACCCCGTCGCCCTGGACCGCGTCTGCTGGAAGGTGATTGACGCCAGGCGCGTTGCCGCGGGCCTGAAGCCCGTCGCCGAAGCCCTGCCGGATGAGTTCAGCACCTTCCTGCGCCGCCAGCCGGAGCACGTCGAAATCGCCGGCGCCATCGGTCTCGGCGAATGGGACGAAAAAAAGATTGACCTGCGCCGGTTCCGTCTGCCCGCGTGACCTACTACGAGGAACTGGGACTGACGCCGCAGGCCTCTGCCGAGGAGATCCGCGAGGCCTACCGCACGCTGGCCCGGCTGCTACACCCCGATCAGTATCAGGAGGAGAAGCTCAAGCGTGCGGCCGAAGGCCAGATGAAGCGCCTCAATCTGATCTAC
>DATLYE010000027.1:0-117576 GCA_035575135.1 Bryobacteraceae bacterium | reverse complement strand
ACCGTAAGGCCTTGATCGGTCGGGCCGAGAAGGTCGTCCCGGCCGGCTTCTCCAAGACTGGCCCGTCAAGCCGCCTTCCGTCTTGCGCACCCCGCTGGGTGTCCGTCTGCGCGCACGTTCCTCGAAACGGGACACCCAGCGCGCGGCGATGTTTCGCCGGCAACCCCCTCAGCACAAGTGTCTCTTCGCCCGCTCCGGGACGCAAACTCCTGCTCTCGGAAGCCTCCTTCGGCCCCTCAGCTCCGCTTGGCCGCCGCCACCGCCTCCCGTGCCGCCACGATCGTGTTCACATGAATCCGTACCGTGTCCTCCAGCCGGAACGCGTAGCCGCCCGCCAGCGTCACCGCCACCGCCGCGCCGCGCCGCAGCGCAGCCTCCATCACCAGCCGGTCCCGCTCCTTGAGTCCCGCCAGCGTCAGCGCCAGCCCTCCGAGCTGGTCTTGATAGTAAGGATCCGCACCCGCAACATAGACAACTAAGTTCGGGCGAAATGTCTCCAGAGCACTTAGATATCCCTCCCGCAGTTTTTCTAAGTATTCATCGTCGCCTGTCTGATCTGGTAAGTGTATGTCGCAATCCGAAGGCGGTTTGATGGCAGGATAGTTATTGTACTGATGAATCGAAAGAGTAAATACCTGGCGGTCTCCCGCGAAAATCGCCGCCGTGCCGTTGCCGTGATGCACGTCGCAGTCGGCCACCAGCGCCCGCTCGATCCGGCCCTCCCTCAGCAGCCGCCGCACCGCCACCGCGATGTCGTTGATCGCGCAAAAACCCTCCCCGTGCCCCGCAAACGCATGGTGAAAGCCGCCCCCGATGTTGAACCCCAGCCCGTCCCGCAGCGCCAGCCGGCAGGCCAGCGTCGTGCCCCCCGCCGCCAGCCAGAAGGCCTCCACCATCTGCCGCGAATACGGAATCTCCAGCCGCAGCACCTCCTCGAACGACAGCGTCCCCGTCTTCAGCTTGCGCACCCATTCGGCTTCGTGCACCAGCAGCACGTCTTCATCCGGCGCCGGCTCCGGCCACACGAAATCCTCCTCCCCTGCCAGCCCTTCCTCCAGCACCCGCTCGCGGATCAGCCGGTATTTCTGCGCCGGAAAGACATGATCTCCGAGATTGAGATCGTAACCTTCGTGATAAACCAGAC
This sequence comes from Bryobacteraceae bacterium, assembly GCA_035575135.1. Taxonomy (GTDB): domain Bacteria; phylum Acidobacteriota; class Terriglobia; order Bryobacterales; family Bryobacteraceae; genus JANWXD01. The sequence goes on along the minus strand of DATLYE010000027.1, from coordinate 116,432 downwards.
GGAACGGCAACATCAGCCTCCGCTCAAAGTCTAGCAACGTGAACTACGATGAAGACAGCATGCGGCGTTTCGCCGACATTGCCGGCGCCGTTGCCTCCACTTCGAGCCGGAACGAAAAAATCCGCCTGTTGAGCGAATATCTTCGCTCGCTGCCGCCGGAGGACGCCGCCCTCGCCGCGGTGTTCTTCACCGGCCGCCCCTTCCCGCGCTCCGAGGAGACCGTCACGGCCGCCGGCGGCGCACTGCTCTGGCAGGCCGTCGCCGACCTCTCCGGCGCACCGCCCGAAGTCATGGCCGAAACCTACCGCAAGTACGGCGACCTCGGAGACGCCGCCGCTGAACTGCTCGCCGGCCGGCCGCCCGGCCCCGGCCTTTCGCTCGAGCAGGCGGCCGCCGCCTTCCGCCGCCTCGCCCGCGAGCGGACGCAGGCCGCCAAGCTCGCACTCCTCACCACACTGCTGGCCGCCGACACGCCGGCAGTGGCCCGCTACCTGATCAAGATTCTCACCGGCGACCTGCGCATCGGTCTCAAAGAGAGCCTCGTCGAGGAAGCCGTCGCCGCAGCCTTCGGCCGTTCCCCCGATGAGGTCCGCCGCGCCAACATGCTCACCGGCGACATCGCCGAAACCCTGCGCCTGGCTGCCTCCGGCGCCCTCGCCTCCGCGCGCCTGCGCCTGCTGCGCCCCGTCGGCTTCATGCTCGCAAGCGCGGCGGAATGCGCCCGCGATCTCGCCGCGGCCTTCCCCGCCGGCGCCTTCGTCGAAGACAAGTACGACGGCGTCCGGGCGCAGGCCCACAAACAGGGCCCCGTCGTGAAGCTGTATTCCCGCACACTCGACGAACTCGTCGAGTTCCCCGAACTGCTGCGACCCCTGGCTTCGCTCCCCGGCGAGTGGGTGCTCGACGGCGAGGTCGTCGCCTGGCGCGATGATCGCCCGCTGCCCTTCACCGAACTCCAGCAGCGGCTCGGCCGGAAAGAAGCGGACCTGTTCCTTCCCCTCGAAATCCCCGTGCGCTTCATCGCCTTCGACATCCTCCACCGCGACGGCCAGACGCTGCTCGACAGGCCCTTCGAACACCGCCGCCTGATTCTCGAAGACCTCCTGTCCGCCGCTCCGGACGGCGTGCATCTTGCCCCGCTCCGTCATGCCTCCGGCGCCGCCGCCTTCGAGCGGGAGTTCGAGGCCGCCGTGGCGCGCGGCAACGAGGGCATCATGGCCAAAGCCCCGGGCTCGCCGTACACGCCCGGCCGCCGCGGCCGCCACTGGCTCAAACTCAAACGCCCCATGGCCACCCTCGACGTCGTCGTCACCGCCGTCGAATACGGCCACGGCAAACGCCGCGGCCTCCTCTCCGACTACACCTTCGCCGTCCGCGACGGCACGCAACTGCGCAACATCGGCAAAGCCTACTCGGGGCTGACCGACGAGGAGATCCGGCGCCTCACCGACTACTTCCTCGAACACACCGTCGAGGACCAGGGCTTTCGCCGCGTCGTCGAACCTACGGTCGTGCTCGAGGTGGCCTTCAACAACATCCAGCGCTCCCGCCGCCACGACAGCGGCTACGCACTCCGCTTTCCCCGCATCGTGCGCCTGCGGCCCGACAAGCCCCCGCACGAGATTGATACGCTCGAGCGCGTTGAGCAGCTCTACCGCACGCAAAAAGAGCGCACTTAGGAACACTCGGCTGCTGTTAACATTTGTATCCTGTAACCTTTTCGCCCGGCGAGTTATCCTTTATTTCTTATGCGAAAAATCGTACTTTGTCTGCTTCTGACCTCCGGCTGGGCCGTTGCCGAGCTCAAGCAATGGCGCATTGACCCGGCCCACTCCGCCGCCCACTTTTCCGTGCGGCACATGATGGTTTCCAACGTCCGCGGCCACTTCGGCAAGATGTCCGGCACCGCCGCCTGGAATCCTGCCGATCCCTCCAAGGCCAGCGTCGAGGTGACCATTGACGTCAACTCGATCGATACGCGCGAGCCCAAACGTGACGCGCACCTGAAAAGCCCGGACTTCTTCGACGCGGCCAACCACCCCACCATGACCTTCAAGTCCAAGCGCGTCGAGCGCGCCGGGGAAGGCCGCCTGCGCTTGATCGGCGATCTGACCATCCGCGGCGTAACGCGCGAAGTGGTCTTCGATGTGGAAGGGCCGTCTCAGGAGATTCCGGGACCGCGCGGCGCCCGCATCGGGGCCACGGCCACGACGCGCATCAACCGCAAGGACTTCGGCATGACCTGGAATCGGACCCTGGACGCGGGCGGCCTCGTCGTGGGTGACGAAGTGCAGATCACCGTGGATGTGGAGCTGATCGAAGTCAAGCCTTCGGCCGGCTAGGCTAGCCCCGGCTCACACATCCAGGTTGCGGACGTCGAGCGCGTTCTCCTCGATGAACTTGCGGCGCGCCTCGACGTCCTCGCCCATCAGCGTCGAGAAAATCTCCTCGCACTCGACGGCGTCCTCCAGCCGCACGCGCAGCAGTGTCCGCGTCTCGGCGTTCATCGTCGTCTCCCACAGCTGCTCGGCGTTCATCTCACCCAGCCCCTTGTAACGCTGCACCGTGATGTCCCGCTTGCCCTCCGCCATCACGTGCTCGAGCAGCTCGCGCCACGTCGCCAGCGTCTGGCGCGAGGAATCCTTCACCACCACAAAGGGCGGGCGGTTGTAACGGGCGATCTGACGGGCGAGCGAGCGGAACTTGCGGTACTCCGGCAACGCCGCCAGCTCCAGACCGATCACGCGCTCGGCGTTCGTCGAGTCGCGAAACGTCACGGCCCAGGCCGAGTGCTCTTCATCCGGCTTCAGCTCCGCCTTCACACCCGCTTTGCCCAGCTCCTCGACAATGCGGCGCAGATTCGCCTGGTCCGCGAAATCCGCCTTGGCATCGGCGCGCAACTCCGGATTCCCCAGAACCGCCACCGCACGGCCGTCCCGCAGCCGCCGCTCCACTTTCTGCGCCATCTGCCCGTACTCATCGAGCGACATCAGGAAGTTCCGCAGTTCCGTCCCCTCGATCCGCTGCGCCGGGCTGCCGCCGTTCGACCCCACCTCCACGATGACGTTCTCCGTGGCCCGCCGCAGGATCTCCCGCATGAACTCCTTTTCGTCTTTGATGTACTTCTCCGTCTTGCCCTTCTTGATGCGGTAAAGCGGCGGCTGCGCCACATACACGTGGCCGCGGTTGATGAGCTCCTGCATGTGCCGGAAGAAGAACGTCAGCAGCAGCGTGCGGATGTGCGAGCCGTCCACGTCCGCATCCGTCATGATGATGATCTTTCCGTAGCGCAGCTTCTTGATGTCGAAATCATCCTTGCCGATGCCCGTCCCGATCGCCGTGATCATGGCGCGGATTTCGTCGTGAGTCAGCATCTTGTCGTACCGCGCCTTCTCGACGTTCAGGATCTTTCCCTTGAGCGGCAGGATCGCCTGATAGCGCCGGTCCCGGCCGCTCTTGGCCGTCCCGCCGGCCGATTCACCCTCGACCAGAAAGAGCTCGCATCGCTCCGGGTCACGCTCCTGGCAGTCGGCCAGCTTCCCCGGCAGACCCCCGGAATCCAGAGCCCCTTTGCGCCGCGTCAGCTCCCGCGCCCGCCGCGCCGCCTCCCGGGCCCGGGCGGCCTCGATCGCCTTCATGACAATCTTGCGCATCACGCCAGGATTCTTGTCGAAGTACTCGCTCAGCTTCTCGTTGACGAACTGCGTGACCTGGCCCTGGATGTCGCTGTTCAGCTTGCCCTTGGTCTGGCCCTCGAACTGCGGCTGCGGGAGCTTGACGCTGATTACCGCCGTGAGCCCTTCGCGCACGTCGTCGCCCGTCAGGTTTTCTTTGACGTCCTTGAACAGGCCGGCCTGCTGGCCGTAGGCGTTGATCGTGCGCGTCAGCGCGGCGCGAAAGCCGCTCAGATGCGTGCCGCCGTCCACCGTGTTGATGTTGTTGGCGAAGCTGAAGACGTTCTCCGAGTAGCTGTCGTTGTACTGCAGGGCGACCTCGATCGTCAGCGTGCCCCCGTTGGGCAGCTCCCGCTCGCCCTCGAAATAGATCGGCTTGTCGTGCAGGACGTTCTTGCCGCGGTTCAAATGCTGGATGAACTCCGCAATGCCGCCCTTGTAGTGGAACTCATGCTGCTTCGGCGGGTCCACGCGTTCGTCGGTCAGCGTAATGGTCAGTCCCTTGTTGAGGAACGCCAGCTCGCGGAGCCGCTGCGCCAGCGTGTCAAAGTTGAATTCCGTGACATCGAAGATGGTGGGGTCCGGCTTGAAGGTGATTTTCGTGCCCGTACGGCGCCCGGCCCTGCCGGTCTTCTCAAGCGGCCCCTTCGGCACGCCGCGCTCATACTCCTGCTCCCAGGTGTAGCCGTCCCGCCAGATCTCCAGCTGCAGGCTCTCCGACAGCGCATTGACGACGCTCACGCCGACCCCGTGGAGTCCCCCGGATACTTTGTACGTCTTCGTGTCGAACTTGCCGCCGGCATGCAGCTTCGTCATCACCACTTCGGCGGCCGACACGCCGAACTCCTCCATGATGTCCACAGGAATGCCGCGGCCGTCGTCCACCACCGTGATGGAGTTGTCGATGTGAATCGTCACGTCAATGCGGCTGCAGTAGCCCGCGAGAGCCTCGTCCACCGAATTGTCCACCACTTCGTAAACCAGGTGGTGCAAGCCCGACTCGCCGGTCGAGCCGATGTACATCGCCGGTCGCAGCCGTACGGCCTCCAGTCCTTCGAGGACTTTGATGCTGCTGGAGTCGTAGACCGCCGCCGTGTTCAGTTCCGCTTCCTTGGTAGCCATATTCCTCGATTCGTGATTCACCTGGTCAGATTTTCATCGGCATGACGATGTAGCGGTAGCTCCATGCCGCGCTGTCGGCCGCGGGTCGCAGTTCTCCTGCGCTCTGCGCGTCCTTGAACTGGAGCCACACCTGGTCCTCTTCGAGCACGCGCAAAAAATCGAGCAGGTAGTGCGCGTTGAACCCGATCTCGAACTGCCCTCCGTCGTATTCCGCCGGGAGACTCTCCTCGCTTTCGCCGGTGTCCGACAGCGACGAGTGGACCTTCAGCTCGCCCGGCGCCAGTTCCAGCCGGATCGCGTGGGAGCGTTCGTCGGAAAACTGAGATACCCGCTCGATCGCAGCCTTCACCTCCTCGCGATCCAGGCGCACCGAGTGAGGATGCTCCCGCGGAAGGACGCGCTCGAAGTCAGGAAAGTTCGCAGCCAGCTTCCGGCTGATCAGCAGTCGCTCGCCGAATCGAAAGAACAGGTGATTCTCGTCGGCGGCGAACTGCACCACCGCCTCCGGCCCGGATTCCTCCGCCAGCTTCAGAATCTCGCCCATCGCCTTGCGCGGAATCAGCGCCCGGTAGTGAGCCCGCACGCCCGGCAGATCCTGGCGCTGCTCCACAAACGCCAGCCGGTGGCCGTCGGTCGATACCATCGCCGCCGTACCCTCCCGCAAGATCAGCAGGGCGCCGCTCAGCGTGAAGCGGGACTCCTCGGTCGAGATCGCGTAAATCGTTCTGACAATCATGCGCGCGAGCACGCCCGCCGGTATCTCCGCCAGCGGCTCCGGCATGGCAGGCAGCTCAGGAAAGCTCTCCCGCGACATGCCGGCGATGCGGGTGCGGGAGCGGCCGCAAACCAGGCTCGCCCACTGGTTCTCGAGAAACTTCACCTGGACGTCCACATCCGGAAGAAGACGGACGTAGTCCAGAAGCTTTCTCGCAGGGACAGTGCCGGAACCCGGCCGGATCACTCGGGCGGCGCATGTGGAGCGAATCCCGAGCTCGAGATCCGTCGCCGTCAGCAGGAGCCTGTCCTGCGAGGCCTCCATCAGTACGTTGGACAGGATCGGGATCGTGGTCCGCTTCTCCACCACGCCCTGGCAGAGGCTCAGCTCGCGGACCAGATCCGCCTTGCTTACGGTGAATTCCATGAAGTCAGGTCTCCGTAATGCTCAACTCCACGATAAAAGGGGATATCAGAATCATAGAGCCTGTTGAAATGTTGGATCCTCTCTAAATTATACGAAATTCATAGGGTTCCTTGCACGGGCCCCTTCGAGGAACGCATGGATCCGGGCCGCGTGGCGTGCCGCTGGCACCGCCTCCACAACCCTGCCGCGAATCGCCGTGGCCGTGTCCGGTGGAAAAGTGCGCAGCGCTCAGTGAATGGAGTCAATTAGCCTCTGGATGACCCTGTTAAGCTCCTGATCCTTCTCGCGCAGGCGTTCGATTTTCTGAATGGCGTGGAGCACGGTCGTGTGGTGCTTCCCGCCGAAGGCCTTGCCGATGGCGGGCAACGATGCCTGTGTCAGTTCCCGGCAAAGGTACATGGCAACTTGCCGGGGATAGGAAACCGCGTGCGCGTTACTCTTCTGCTTTAGCTGGGAAGGCGTGAGCCCGAAGTGCTCGGAAACGGCGCGTTGAATAGCCTCGATAGTGACCTTGCGCTCCTGCGGGGGGTTCAGGTGGCGCAGGCAGTGTTCAGCCATGGCGAGTGTGATGGGCTTGCCGGAGACGGACGAGTAGAGAACCAGTTTTGCTAAGGCGCCTTCCAACTCGCGCACGTTGGAACGGACGCGGGTCGCGACGAAAATGCGGACATCTTCGGATAGGGTGATCCCGTCGGCGTGGGCTTTGCGGTCGAGAATTGCCATTTTCGTCTCGAGGTCCGGCGGCTGGAGATCAGCGATGAGTCCTGACTCCAGGCGGGAGCGCAGCCGCTCGGCGAGTCCGGGAATGTCTCGCGGCGGGATGTCGCTCGAGATGACGATCTGCTTGTGGCGATCGTAGAGTTCGTTCAACGTGTGGAAGAATTCCTCCTGCGTGCGTTCCTTGTTCGCCAACAGATGGATGTCGTCCACGAGGAGTACGTCGGCGGTGCGGTAATGGCGGTGGAACTGTGACATGCGCTGCGTGCTGATGGAGTGGATCATTTCGTTCATGAAACGTTCGCTTGACGTATAGACCACCTTCAGCCCGGGCTGGTGCTCACTGATATGCCGGCCGATTGCCTTGAGCAGGTGGGTCTTGCCGACGCCGGCTCGGCCGCAGATCACAAGGGGGTTGTAGGTCGTGCCCGGACCCTCCGCTACGGCCCAAGCGGCGGCCTGGGCGAAGCGGTTCGATGAGCCGACGACGAAGGTGTCGAAGCTCAAAGAGGGATGGAAGGGGTTGTTGGGTGAATCGAGATCGGCACTCACCGCCTCCGGCGCTTCGACGCCCGGTGGTCTCCGTTCGCAGAGGGGCAGCAGCTCATAGTCAATCCGGCGGATCTTGAGCTGCAGTTCGCGGATGGCTTCCTGAACGAGGGCGCTGTATTCCTGTTCCAGCCAGGCCTTGGCCGCCTCGTTGGGCACGGCGATCCGAAGGGCACCGTTGCGCTCCTCGCACAGGACGGTGTTGGCGACCCAGTTTTGATAGCTCTCACGGCTCAAGCGAGCGCTGAGGCGTTGCTTGATGAGTTCCCACGTGTTTGCGTTGACAGCAAGCACACACTCCTCCTGTTGGCGCGTCCTTGGCGTTTCTTGCCTCTTTGCCGCGCGCCGCTTCTATTTGCAGCTGGGTGTTTGGGATCTGCGCTGGAGACCGGGCCCTACCGTCCCGGCGGGCTCCAGCTCAGGCCGCAGCGGAACCTCAGCATAGCACAGGTGTGTAGCGGCGCTTGCCAGTGAATTTCGTGATTCTTTTGCGTTTCAAATCAATAAGTCACGGACCGAAAGAACATAGGCCGGGTGTCCTGGTATGCGGGCCCAAGGGGCTAAAACAAGGCTTGGGAGATGTGTCGGAGCATTGAAACATGTATCTAAATTTTTGTTTTATTCACGGGATGCACGGCCGGGGTTCGTGTCCGTATCAAGTGGCGGGACACAGGAAACCGGAGCCGGTCCGGTACGGCATCATTTGACAACGCGATGGTGGCGGTCCTAGGCTGGTAGCAAGGGCAGCCGGCGTAGCTCAGAGGTTAGAGCGAGGGTCTCATAATCCCTAGGTCGCTGGTTCGACTCCAGCCGCCGGCACCAGCCGTCAGGACGTCCCCACGATCAGTTGGTAGATGCGCTCAAGGTCTTCGGCGGAGTAGTATTCGATTTCGATTTTGCCGCGATTCTCCGAGCGGGCGACGATCCGCACACGAGTGCCCAGGACGCGTTCGAGTTCACTGATAGCAGCGCGGAAGTTGGGGTCTGCGGCGATTTCCTCGGCCGGCTTGGGCTCGCGCGTCTCCGTCATGCGGCGCACCAGACGTTCCACCTGGCGGACGGACAGGCCTTGCGAAGCCGCCTTTTCAGCGACGCGGCGCTGGAGATCCTCGTCGGGCAGACCGAGGATAGCCCGGGCGTGTCCCATGGTCAGGCGCCGCTCGGCGACGAGCTGTTGAATGTCTTGGGGGAGCTTCAACAGCCGCACGAGGTTGGTCACCGTACTGCGATCCTTTCCCGTCCGGCGGGCAACCTCATCGTGGCTCAGGCGGTGCTCGTGGATGAGGCGCTGGAGGGCGGTCGCCACTTCGATGGGATTCAGGTCTTCCCGCTGGATGTTCTCGATCAGAGCAACCTCAATCAGGCGGTCATCGGAGACATCCTCAACCAAGACCGGAACGGTCCGAAGGCCTGCCATTTTGGCGGCGCGCCAGCGGCGTTCTCCCGCCACGAGCTCGAACCGGCTACCCCTGCGGCGGACGAGGAGCGGCTGGATGACGCCGCTCGTGCGAATCGAGTTCGCCAACTCCTGCAGTTTTTCGGCATCAAATGACGAGCGCGGCTGTGCCGGATTGGGGGCGATGTCGTCTACCGGGACGTCAAGGACAGACCGGGCCGGCGACGGGGCGGGGGACTCCCCGGGAAGCTGCTGCGTGGCGGGGCGCTGGGGCAGAAGCGCGGAAAGACCCTTACCGAGTGCCTTCCGCGGTTGTTCCGGCGTTCTGTTCATTCGCCAGGATCTCCTTTGCGAGACGGATGTAGCTCTCCGCTCCGCGGGAACGGATGTCGTAGTAAAGAATGGGCTTACCGAAACTTGGCGCTTCCGCTAGCCGCACACTGCGCGGGATCACGGTCTTGAAAACCTCTTCGCCGAAGAACTCTCGGAGGTCCGCTGCGACCTGACGAGTGAGGTTGGTGCGGTCATCGTACATTGTCAGGAGGATTCCTTCAATCGCCAGGGGATGGCCGAATGAATCACGGACGCGGTCAATCGTGTCCATGAGCTGGGAGATGCCTTCGAGCGCAAAGAATTCGCAGTGGATCGGGATCAGGACGGAATCAGCGGCGGCCAAGGCATTGAGCGTCAAGAGGTCCAGGGCGGGGGGGCAGTCTACCAGGATGAACCGGTAGAGGTGGCGCAAGGGGGAAAGCCGCTGGCGGAGACGGAACTCGCGGTCCGGGACGTCAATCAGCTCGAGGTTGGCACCGACCAGATTCCGGTCGGCGGGCACGAGATCGAGCCCGTCAAACTCCGTTTGGATAATGACTTCGCTGAGTTCCCGATCGGCCAGCAGTGCGTCGTAAAGGCTGAGCTGAATTCGATGCTTGTCTATGCCAAGCCCGGTGGTCGAATTTCCCTGGGGATCCGCGTCAACGATGAGCACGCGGAGATCGTTGGCGGCTAAGGCGGCGCCGAGGTTTATCGCGGTGGTGGTCTTGCCAACCCCGCCTTTCTGGTTGGCTATGGCAATGGTTTTTCCCACTCGTGTCTCCCGCCAGGTGGATGAATCATATGGTAGCACGGCTGCTATGGTACGGCACCGCCCGCCTCCGTTCCACGTGAAACCTCCCAATCCCGGCCGCGAGCCTCACCCATGATTACGAAGCTTTCCTTGCGCCACGGAATCGGGATGACGCTGTCCCATCGAACCAGGGCAGAGCCGCTCAACTCTTTCGTGGTCTTTCCAGACACGATCAAAGCGAGTCTATCAGATAGTTTCGCGGCGAGCCGGGAAATCTCAGGCCAAGACACAGCGCGCGCGATAAGCCAGTCGAACCGCTGCCCAAGGTCCTCCGCACGGCAGTGGGCCACGGTGACGTTCGGCAGATGGCGGCAGGCTTCTTTCAGAAAGACCGTCTTCCGGCTGCGCGCCTCAATGAGCGTGATCTGGCAGTCGGGTCTCAGCACGGCAACGGGAACGCCGGGAAAGCCCGCACCGGAGCCGACGTCGGCGACGGACAGGGGAACGGGAGGTAGCTGCGCCGCCAAGAACAGAGACTCGCAATAATGTTTTTTAACAATTTCCGCGACTCTCCGGTCAGACATCAGATTCACTTTGGTTCGCCACCGGCAAAGCGTACGGTAGTGAGACCAGAGCATCGCCACTTGCTCAGGCGACAGTTCGCAGATCCCGCGCATCTCGCGGATCAGCAAAGTCTTGAACCGGTCTTGCTCGGGTGTTTGCTCCGGGATGTCCACTTTGGTGCTCAGTCTTTCCAGAGAACCGCGACGCCCGCAGGCCTCGGTATCGATTTTACGCAGATGCGCCGCATGCGGTCCTTCGGCTGGAAGGCGTGCAGGCGATGCCGCGCAGCGCGGCCATTTGTTTGAACTACGGCTGGCGACGGACAGTGTGCGGGGCGCCGCGCAAGCCAAGGCCCGAACTGGATGGGTGCCGGATCGGGCGCCCTGGGCTTCGCAAAATTACGAACGGGCTTGGCCTGCCCCAGCGGGAGGTCTCGCCAAACTCAGGTACACGTCCAGGACCGCGATGGCCGCAGGAGTCACTCCCGGAATTCGGCTTGCCTGGCCCAGCGTGAGTGGGCGGACGCGCGAGAGCTTTTCGCGAACCTCACGGGACAGCCCCGGGATCGATGAAAAGTCCAAATCGCCGGGGATCCTTCGCTCCTCGGCGCTTTTCAGGCGCTGAATCTGGCGCTCCTGCTGGGCAATGTAGCCGCCGTACTTGATCTCGGTTTCGACCGTAGTCAAAACGCCCCTCACCGGTTCTTCACCCAGAAGCTGGACGATGCTTGCGCGGAGCGATTCTATTCTGGCTTCGGGCCGCCGGAGCCACTCGGAAAGCAGGCAGCGGTCGTTCTTGGAAGGCGACAACTGTTCGGAAAACTTCTCTCCTATTCTTGTAGTATTAAGCCACTCCAGGATCCGCTGCTTCTGCAACCTCTTCTTTTCAAACAGGTTCCACCTACGGTTATCCACGAGGCGCACTCGACGCCCCACGGGGGTCAGGCGCTCGTCGGCGTTGTCAATGCGCAGGTGCAGCCGGAATTCGGCTCGCGAAGTAAACATGCGGTAGGGTTCGTCGGCACCCTTGGTTACCAGATCATCAATCAGAATGCCGACGTAGCCCTCCGTGCGTTTGATGATGACGGGTTCCAACCCGCCGAGCCGGCAGGCGGCGTTGAGGCCCGCGATGAGGCCCTGGCATGCGGCCTCTTCGTAACCTGAAGTCCCGTTGATCTGACCCGCAAGGAAAAGCCCGGCGATGGTCTTCACTTCCAGGGTGTGATGCAGTTCCCGCGGATCAATCGCGTCATACTCGATCGCGTAACCCGGCCGGATCATTTCCGCCCGCTCGAGCCCGGGTATAGAGGCCACCATGGCGGCCTGTACGTCGATCGGCATGCTGGTAGACATCCCGTTCACGTAGATCTCGTAAGTGTCCAGGCCCTCGGGTTCCAGAAAGATCTGGTGGCGGTCCTTGTCGGGGAACTTGACGATCTTGTCCTCGAGCGAGGGGCAGTAACGCGGTCCGAGTCCCCGAATCTGTCCGCTGTAAAGCGGCGAGCGGTGGATGTTGTCGCGGATGATGCGGTGCGTTTCGGGCGTCGTGTAGGCAACGTAGCAATCCACCTGCGGGCGGTTGATGCGCTCGGTCAGAAACGAGAACGGCGTGGGGTCGGGGTCTCCCGGCTGGCGCTCGAAGCAAGACCAGTCTATGGTGCGCCCGTCAAGGCGAGGCGGCGTCCCCGTCTTGAGCCGCATCCAGCGCAGCCCGAGCGAGCGCAGGTGGTTGCCCAAAAGCTCCGAAGGCGACTCTCCACTGCGGCCGCACGCGTAGGTCATCTCGCCGACGTGGGCCAGACCGTTCAGGAAGGTTCCCGTGGCGATCACCACGGCGCCGGCCGAAAGCGTCCTGCCGTCGCGGAGCAGGACACCGCGGACGGATCGGGGCCGCGTCTCTTCGATTACGAGTTGGGCAACCTCGGCCTGAAGGATACGCAGGTGCGGCTCGGCTTCGAGCAGCTCCCGCATCTTGAGCCGGTAGGCCTTTTTGTCGCACTGGGCACGCGGGGACCAAACGGCGGGACCGCGACTGGTGTTGAGGAGGCGAAACTGAATGCCGACGGCGTCCGCCGCCTCGCCCATGACGCCGCCGAGCGCGTCCACCTCACGCACCAAGTGGCCCTTGGCGATGCCGCCGATGGCCGGGTTGCAGGACATTTGGGCGATCAGGTCGAGATTCATCGTGATGAGGGCGGTACGGAGGCCCAGACGCGCGCATGCGCGGGCCGCTTCGCAGCCGGCGTGGCCCGCACCCACCACGATGACGTCGTAATGGAAGCTTCCCAGAGACATTGCCAGGACGGGGAGTCGCCTTTCGCGACGTGTTAGTTCTATTCTAGGGAATCGTGCACAGAACTCACAACGGCGGAGAGGTTCGGCAGTGAAGGCCTTGGTGATCGGCGCGGGCGGGCGCGAACATGCTGTGAGCTGGAAGCTCGCCCAGAGCGCGTGTTTCGACCAGGTGCTTGCCGCACCGGGAAACCCCGGAATCTCGCAAATGGGGCGTGCGGTTGCGCCGGCCTCGGCGGGCCCGGAGGGCTATCTCGCGGTCGCGGAAGCCGAAGATGTGGATCTTACCGTGGTCGGGCCCGAAGCGCCGCTGGTTGAGGGGGTCGCGGATCTTTTTCGCGCCCGGGGACGAGCGATCGTCGGCCCTTCGGCGGCGGCGGCGCGGCTGGAAGGGAGCAAGGTGTTTGCCAAACAGCTCATGCAGCGTCTTGGCGTACCCACGGCTGCGTTCCGCGTGGCCAGCACATTCGAAGAGCTCCGTGATGCTCTTGACTACTTTGGGACTCCCGTCGTTCTGAAAGCCGACGGATTGGCTGCAGGCAAAGGTGTCGTGGTCGCGCGAGAGCAGGCGGAGGCAGAGCGCGTGGGAGCGGCGATGCTCTCCGGCGAGTTGGTCGGAGAGGCCGGCCGGTCGGTTGTGATCGAGGAGTGCCTGACGGGTGAAGAAGTAAGCTTTATTGTTCTCACCGACGGTGTCCGGATTCTTCCGCTGGCGCCCACACAGGATCACAAGGCCGTCTACGACGGTGACCGGGGCCCGAACACCGGCGGCATGGGAGCCTACTGTGACAGCCGCATTCTGACGGAGGCCCAGACGCAGGAGATTCTGGACCGGATTGTCTCTCCGGTGATCTGGGGGATGCGGGCCGAGGGGATGCCGTTCAGCGGTTTTCTCTACGCCGGTCTCATGATGACGGCTGAGGGTCCGAAGGTGCTCGAGTTTAACGTCAGGCTGGGCGATCCGGAGGCCCAGCCGCTGATGCACCGGCTCGAGTCCGACTGGGGAGAGGTGCTTCTGGCAGCGGCTCAAGGGGAGTTGCGCGCGGACCGGCTTGCCTGGCGCGCGGAGCCGTCCGTGTGTGTGGTCTTGGCGGCGGCCGGCTACCCGGGCACGCCGAGAAGGGGCGACCTGATTACAGGGATCGAGGATGCGGAGGCACTCGGCGCTGTAGTCTTCCATGCCGGGACCAGACTCGGCGCGCGGGGTCTGGAGACGGCGGGCGGCCGGGTGCTGGGAGTGACGGCCTCCGGCGCGACGCTCCAGGAGGCGATCGAGCGCGTCTATGCTGCTGTTTCCAAGATTCATTTCGAAGGCATGCACTACCGGCGCGACATTGGAGCCAAGGGGCTCAAGCGCTGGCCCGAAGCCGGTCGAGGGGTCGCGGGCTGATAGAATAGTCTTGGCCCGTGGGGACGTAGCTCAGATGGATAGAGCGGCCGCCTCCTAAGCGGCAGGCCGGCAGTTCGAATCTGCCCGTCCCTACCACAACGGATCCGGTTCCTCCCCCGAGACTATACTGGTGAGCAAAATGGAGCAAAAACCGTTCGTCCATCTGCACTGCCACACGGATTACTCGCTGCTCGACGGCGCCTGCGAGATCAGCCAGCTGATGGACCGCGTGGAGGCTCTGGGGATGCCGGCCGTGGCGATGACAGACCACGGGAATCTGTTCGGCGCAGTGCATTTTTATCATGCGGCCACGAGCCGGGGAATTCATCCCGTGATCGGGTGTGAAGTGTACGTGGCCCAGCAAAGTCATAAGGTTCGCACGGAGGGGAACCGCTACAACCACCTGGTGCTGCTGTGCGAGACGCAGGAAGGCTATCGAAACCTCATCAAACTGGTTTCCACGGGCTTCCTGGAGGGGTTTTATTACAAGCCGCGCATTGACAAGGACCTGCTGGCACAACACGCCCGGGGGCTCATTGCGCTGTCGGCGTGCCTGCAAGGGGACATTCCCGAGAGTCTGCTGGCGGAGCGCTACGAGGAGGCGCGGCGGCTGGCTTACACGTACGTGGACATCTTCGGCCGGGAGAACTTCTTTCTGGAGATGCAGGACCACGGGCTCGAAGCCGACCGCAAGGTGCTTCCGCAGATTTACCGCCTCTCGCAGGAAACGGGCATCCCGCTGGTGGCAACCAACGACTCCCACTACCTGCGCAAGGAGGATGCGCGCGCGCACGAGATTCTGCTGTGCATTCAGACGGGCAAGACCATGAGCGACTCGGCTCGCATGACCTTCGGCGCGCCGGACTTCCATCTGAAGTCCCGCGAGGAGATGCTGGCCCGTTTCCGGGAAGTGGAGGAAGCGCTGGACCGGACCTGGGAGATTGCCCAACGCTGCCAGGTTCGCCTGGAGAAGGTGAGCGAGCCGTTTCCCAAGTTCGATGTCCCGGAGGGCCACACCACGGACAGCTACTTCGAGTATGTGGCGCGCCAGGGATTCGAGAGGCGCCGTCCGAGGCTCGAGGCTTTGCGCGCGGCGGGGAGGCTCAAGCATGCCCTGCCGGAGTATGAAGAGCGGCTGGAACGGGAGATCCGGACGATCCAGCAGATGCGGTTCTCCGGCTACTTTCTGATCGTGTGGGACTTCATACGCTTCGCCAAGTCCCGGGGGATTCCGGTGGGGCCCGGGCGGGGCTCGGCCGCCGGCAGCCTGGTGAGCTACGCCATGGGGATCACCGACATTGACCCGCTTCAGTACGAGCTGCTGTTTGAGCGCTTTCTGAATCCGGAGCGGGTGAGCCTGCCGGATATTGACATTGACTTCTGCATGAACCGGCGGGGGGAGGTGATCCAGTACGTCACGGAGAAGTACGGTCGGGAGCGCGTTGCGCAGATCATCACGTTCAACACGCTCGGGGCGCGGGCCGCCATCAAGGACGTGGGCCGGGCGCTTGACATGAGCTACGCCGAGGTGGACCGGCTGACCAAGATGGTGCCGAACGTGTTGAACATCACGCTGGAGCAGGCGATGAAGATGGAGCCGGCTTTGGCGGAGGCGGCGCGCCGGGAGCCGCGGGTGGCGGAGCTGCTGGAGGTGGCCAAGCGATTGGAGGGGATGTGCCGCAACGCCTCGGTGCACGCCGCCGGAGTGGTGATCTCACCGGTGCCCCTGGAGGAGCTGGTGCCGCTCTACCGGACCAATCGGGACGAGGTGGTGACCCAGTACGACATGAGCGCGCTCGAGAAGCTGTCGCTTCTCAAGATGGATTTTCTCGGGCTGACGACGCTCACGCTCGTGGATGACGCTCTGGGACTCATCGAGAAAAACCACGGAGTGAAGCTGTCGCTCGAGGAGATTCCGCTGGATGACGCGGCGACCTACGAACTGTTTTCGCGGGGCATGACCAGCGGGGTGTTCCAGTTCGAATCGCCCGGGATGCGCGACATTCTGCGGCGCTACCAGCCGGCGCGGATCGAGGACCTGATCGCCCTGAACGCGCTCTACCGTCCCGGTCCGATTCAAGGCGGCATGATTGACGAGTTCATCGCCCGCAAGCACGGCCGTAAGGAAGTCACCTACGAGCTTCCGGAGCTCAAAGAGATCCTGGAGGAGACCTACGGCGTGATCGTCTACCAGGAGCAGGTGATGCAAATCTCGCACAAGCTGGCGGGCTACTCGCTGGGCGAGGCCGATATTCTGCGCCGCGCCATGGGCAAGAAGAAACCGGAGGAGATGGCGGCGCAGCGGGAGCGGTTCCTTCGAGGGGCAGTCACGCGAGGCTTCCCTAAGAAGAAGGTTGAAAAGATCTTCGACCTCATGGAGCAGTTTGCCGGCTACGGGTTCAACAAGTCCCACTCGGCAGCCTACGCGTTTCTGGCGTACGTGACGGCCTACCTGAAGGCTCACTATCCGGTGGATTTCATGGCGGCGCTGCTGACCTCAGAGGCGGGCAACACGGCGAAGGTGGCCCGTTACATCAATGAGTGCCGGGAAATGGGGATCGCCGTGCTGCCGCCGGACGTGAACGCCAGCGACTGGAATTTCACGCCGGACTGGAGCCTGGCCGGGGGCAAGGGAATCCGTTTCGGACTGGGTGCGGTGAAGAACGTCGGTCCCTCGGCGGTGGATGCCATTCTGGCGGCGCGCAAGAAGGTGGGCCGGTTCCGGTCGCTGTTCGAGTTCTGCGAGCATGTGGATCTCGGCACGGTGAACCGGCGCGTGATCGAGAGCCTGATCAAGGCGGGCGCCATGGATTCGCTCGGAGGCAACCGGGCGCAACTGTTCGCAGCCGTTGAAAGCGCCATGGAGCATGGCCAGAAGGTCTGGCGCGATCGGGCAAGCGGCCAGGCGATGCTGTTTGGCGGATTGCTGGCCGAGACGGAGGCTCAGTCGAGGCCGCTGCCGGATGTTCCCGACTGGCCGGCGTCGCAGAAGCTGGCAGGGGAGAAGGAGATGCTGGGCTTCTTTGTGACGGGCCACCCGCTGGACGCTTACGAGGAAAAGGTCAAAGAACTGGCGACGCACGACACATCGGCTCTTGAGGGGCTGGAGCGGGGAACGGAAGTGACGCTGTGCGGGATCCTGACGGGGGTGCAGCGCCGGCGGAACCGGGACGGGAAGCCGTGGGCTTCCATGCAGATCGAGGACCGTCTGGGCAGTGTCGAGGGGGTCGTGTTTACGACGAGTTACGAGCGGGTTCAGGAGTTTTTGAGCGAGGACCTGCCTGTGATGGTGCGGGGCAGTGTGCTGCCGGAGGAGAACGCGCCGCCCAAGATTTCGGTGCAAGACGTGGTTCCGCTGGATGTGGCCCGGGTGGCACTACCGTCGCTGATCTCGATCCGCGTGTGGCTGGGTTCTAACGGCGGGGAAACAGATAAAGCGGCCGCGCTCGAGCGGCTCTTCCGCCAGAAGCCCGGTGAGACGGCGGTACGGCTGCGACTGGAGAAGCCCAGGGACTTTGCCGTGCTCCTGGACGTGGAGGCGCGCGTACGCCCGGACCGGGAGTTCCAGGCAGAGGTGGAACGAATCTGCGGCCCGGAGGCCATCGAGATTCTCGCCCAGTAAGGCCGGCGCGCGGGACGTGCGATACTGTGGGAAGCCATGGAGCCGGTTTCCTCGCCGAGCCAAACCAGCGAAGCCTGGGAGAAAGTCCAGCTTGCGCGGCATCCGAAGCGGCCCCACGCTTTGGATTACATCCAGCGCCTGTTCACCCAGTTTCAGGAAGTGCACGGAGACCGCCATTTCGGCGATGACCCCGCCATCGTGGCGGGGTTCGGGTTTTTTGAAGGGCAACCGGCTGTGGTGATCGGCCAGCAGAAGGGCCGGGACACAAAGCAGAAGCTTTACCGGAATTTCGGGATGCCGAAGCCGGAAGGCTACCGCAAGGCGCTGCGGGTGATGAAATTGGCCGCAAAATTCGGGCGTCCGGTGGTAACCCTGCTGGACACGCCCGGCGCCTATCCAGGTGTAGACGCCGAAGAGCGCGGCCAGGCGGAGGCGATCGCCAGCAATCTCCGCGAGATGGCGCGCCTGCCCGTTCCGGTGGTCACTATCTGTATCGGAGAGGGTGGGAGCGGTGGTGCGCTGGGCATCGGCGTAGGCAACAGGGTATACATGCTGGAGAACGCCATTTACAGCGTCATCTCGCCGGAAAGCTGCGCGGCGATTATCTGGCGTGACGCGGGCAAAGCGGAGCTGGCGGCGGCCGCGCTGCGCCTGACGGCCCCCGACTTATTGCGGCTGGGCCTGATTGACGGTATCATCCCCGAGCCGCCGGGCGGAGCGCACAATGATGCCGACCGGGCGGCAGAGCTGGTGCGAGAAACTCTGCGCCAGGCATTGGAGGAACTGGCGGGTCTGGCCGGCGAGGAGCTGGTCGAGCAGCGATATCTTAAGTTCCGGCAAATGGGCAACTTTTTCGCCGAGGCTGCCGGGGGCTGACCTAAGTCTGGAACCGGGACGTGGTACGATGAAAAACGGAAACAAACGTCCCGCATCCCGCGTAATAGTCCGAGGGAGAGGCCTCCGTGAAGAAGAAGTGGAAAATCTGGCTGGCGCTCGGCGTGGTGCTGGTGATCGGGGTTTCGGTCTACGTCGGCATCCGGAAGAGCCGGGCAGACATTGTAACGGTCCAGACGGGCCGGGTCGTCCGCCAGGACCTGGTGGCGCAAGTGACCGCATCCGGTGAAATCAAGCCGCGAAACTATATCAATATTGGAACGAACGCGATGGCTCCGGCGCGCATCGTGGAGCTGCTGGTGCGCGAAGGAGACCGCGTGAGGAAGGGCCAGTTGCTCGCACGGCTGGAATCAGTGCAGCCGGAGGCCGAGCTGGCCGCGCAGCGGGCGGCGTTGAGCTCCGCCGAGGCGGATTCGGCTTCGAGCGAGGCGGCGCTGCGCTCGGCTGAAGAGAATCTGCGCACCGCCGAGGCGGCCCTGGATCGCGCCAAAGCGGACCGGGAACGCACCCGGCTGAACTTCGAGCGGGCGCAGAAGCTGTTCGAGGAGAAGTTGATCTCGCGGCAGGAATTCGACCAGCGGAAGGCGGAGTCCGAGGCCTCCGAGGCGGCCGTGCGCGAAGCGGAAGCGCGCGTGGCGCAGGCCCGGGCCCTGCGCGCGCAAGCTGCCTCGCAACTGGCCAGCGCGCAGAAGCGTGTGGCGTTGGCGCAGGCGAACCTGCGGCGGGCGGCGGACGTGTTACAGCGCACCATGGCCATCGCTCCGATTGACGGGATGGTGACCAACCTGCCCGTGCGGGTGGGCGAGACGGTGGTGCCGGGCATTCAGAATTCTCCTGCCAGCCTGATCATGACGATCGCCGACATGTCGCTGATCACGGCCGAGGTGAAAGCGGACGAGACGGATATCGTGGCCGTAAAGCTGGACCAGACGGCCGACATCACGATTGACGCCATTCCGAACCGTACCTTCAAAGGGCGGGTGATCGAGATCGGCAACACGGCCATTCTGCGCTCGACGGGCCTTGCGGCATCGCAGAGTGCGATCTCCAGCCAGGAGGCCAAAGATTTCAAGGTGGTGATTGCGCTGGATGACCCGCCGGCGGAGATTCGGCCGGGCCTGTCTTGCACGGCAAAAATCACCACGGCGACGCGGAAGAACGTGCTGACGATCCCAATTCAGGCGCTGACGATCCGCCAGCGCGGGGATCTGGAGCCGGTGGGTAAGAAAGGCGTGCAGGCCGCCACCAAACCGGATCCGGCGGCGGAAAAGGCGCGCAAGGAGGAACTTCAGGGTGTCTTCGTCGTCTCGGGCGGCAAGGCGGTGTTCCGCAAGGTGGAAACGGGCATCACGGGGGCGACGGACATCGAGGTTCTGGGCGGTTTGAAGGAAGGCGAAGAAATCATCACCGGCAGTTACAAAGTCATCCGCACCTTGCGCAACGAGGCGCGCGTGAAGGTGGACAACCGGGCTCCGGCGAAGGCCGAATAGATTAACTTTTCAGGAAACGAAGATGGCACAAGCAGTCGCAGAAGCAATTGATCACGGTGAACAGCTCAAGCGCAACGGCATCGTGATCCGGACGTACGACCTGTGGAAGACCTACATCATGGGCGATCAGGAGATCCATGCCGTGGCCGGTGTGGATCTGGAGATCAAGAAGGGCGAATACGTGGCGATCATGGGTCCGTCGGGTTCGGGGAAGTCCACGCTGATGAACCTGATCGGATGTCTGGACACGCCCACGAGCGGCCGCTACTACATCAACGGCCGGCTGGTGAGCGACATGACCGACGACGAACTGGCGCGGATCCGGAACAAGGAGATCGGCTTCGTATTTCAGACCTTCAACTTGCTGCCGCGAGCCACCGCGCTGCATAACGTAGAGCTTCCGCTCATTTACGCCGGTCTTCCCTCGGACGTGCGCCTGGAGCGCGCGCGGCAAGCTCTGCGGCAGGTGGACCTGGAAGACCGGATGTATCACAAGCCCAATGAGCTTTCCGGCGGCCAGCGGCAGCGTGTGGCGATCGCCCGTGCCCTGGTGAACAACCCTTCTATTCTGCTGGCCGACGAGCCGACGGGGAACCTGGATTCAGCCACCGGGAACGAGATCATGGCCCTGTTTGACCGCCTGCACCAGCAGGGCAACACCATCGTGCTGGTCACCCACGAGCACGACATTGCCATGCATGCGCACCGGGTGATCCACATCCGCGACGGCAAGATCGAGAAAGACGAGCGGATCAAGTAGATCGCACGTTCTGGCAAGACCTGCCGCGGAGTGCACGCCGCCAGGCCCTTTACTCGAGCCAAGGGCGATAGAGCTCCGCCGCGGACTGTTCCGGCTGGCGCCGCAGGACGCGTACGTTCGGCTTGCCGTAGAGCTGCCGCGCTTCCGCCATCGCCAGCAGACCCCCGGCGGGCCCGGCGGGATCCACGACCCAGACCGGGCGCGGGTTCAGGCTCGCCGCCAGTTCGGGTAGGTCGTAGTGCCGGAGCACCGCCGGAATTACCTGTTCGAAGACGCCCCGGTGAATGCGGCTGCGCACGACGGAATCATAGGAGGCGAGCATGCGCTCCAAGGCAACGTTTCGCATGCGGGCGTCGAACGCAGCGGCGTGCAGCAGGGGCACCGCTCCGGCTTCGACGCCGAAAGCGAGGATGCGGCTGGAATCCACATCCGGCCTCTGCGCCAGCAGGTCCACACCCCGCACGATGTCGAGCGCACGCATGCCGACCAGCGTGCGGCCGGCGAGCAGAGCGGTCATGGCGCAGTCGTAGTCGCCGAAGTAGCGCGGCCAGTCTGAACCGTACTCCTCGCTTCCGTGCCGCGTCTCGCCGAAGCCGCGCGCATCAATGGAAAGCACGAGCCAGCCCGATTTGACCAGGGCCTCGATGTCCTCGCGGCCGGCCGCTTTCCCGCGCCCGTCCACGTAAATCGCCGCGGGTTTGCGGGGCAGCGACGTCTTCGGCACGAACACCAGTGCGGGCACGGCAATCCCCGGCTCGCTTTCGTAAACGATCTTTTCGATCCGGTAGTCGGACCGCTCGATCTCGCCAAAGCCCCGCATCTTCACGGGACCTTCCGGCGGGACGAATCCGAGCAGGGCGGCAAGCTGCGGACTGGCCGGAACGCCGGCAGGCCGGCGGAGTTGCTCGGCGCGCTTCCGGTTCAGGGTAAAGACGGTTTCACCGCCGAGCGAAGTAGCCACCTGGCCGGTAGGTGTCGCGTACAGCTCCTCCTCGGCGGCCAGCGGGATCTCCGGTTCGGTCGCTTCGTCGTCGCTTCCTTTGAGCCACCGGCTGAACCAGCGGTAGGCGGCCAGACGCCGCGGCCGGGAGTAACCGTGGCCGTCGTCGGCTTCGACCATGGCGAGCTTGTCCCGCGCACCGAGCAGCTCGTAGATGCGTCCGGCTTCGTGGAAGGTCCCGCGCGTGCCCACGATCGAGAAAAAGTCGCGGATGGCGGCCAGCACCAGGTAAGGCTTGGGGGCGAAGGCGTGGATGAAATCGGCATGATCGAGCCCCGCGGCCAGCCAGGGCAGCAGGCACTGCTCGGCGTCCTGCGGTCCGATGGTCTCCAGCAACCGCCCCCAGGAGGTCAGATAGCAGGAGGGCGCCGCCACCTGGATCCGGTCATCGAGGGCGGCCAGATATGCCGTATGGGTGCCGCCTCCGGAATTGCCGGTGCAGCCCACCCGTTGCGGATCCACCTCCTTTCGCGACAGCAGATAGTCGAGGGCGCGCAACCCGTCCCAGATCGTGTACCGCGCCAGGTTATCCCCGACGAGCAGGCACTGGGTGCCGAGGATGGTGTGTTCCGTCGTCGAGCGCACAACCTTCGAGCCGCCCAGGTCTTCGTCGTAGAGCTGCACGCGCTCGCCCTGGCCCAGCGGATCCCAGGCAAGCGCCACGAAGCCCTTCGAAGCCACCGATCCGAGAAACTGCTGCCAGGTGGGATTGGACTTGCCGCCGGCCTCATGTCCGAGGGGGAACAGAATGGCGGGATACGGCGGTTTCCCGGTCTTGGGGAGGTAAAGGTTTGCAGTGACAAAGAAATTCGGCTGGCTTTCAAAGACGATCTTTTCGATGCGGTAGTGCTCGCGCTCGATGGCGCCCGTGACGCGGGCGTTGAGCGGCGTGCGCTCGGGCAAGCCGCCCAAGGCCTGTTGCATCCGCTCGCGCACGTAGCGCTTCCGGGCCTCGATCTGGCCGGGCCCGGTGAGCCGGGCGATTTCCCGGCGGCGCGCATCCAGCTTCTCAAACGCGATACGGCGGCAGTAGTCGGGCAACATCCGCCGGATCTCGCGGAAATCGGTGTGCCCGGCCAGAAAGTCCAGCCGGTCGGCGGTCTGCGCCGCCAAAGGCAGCGCAGCCTGCACGACGAGTATGGAAGCGGCGAACCCGAGCCGCATCACACCCTTTTGAGAGAACATAGTGTGCTCAGCCTCCCGCATGGTCATTAGAGGTATTCCCGCAACTGCTCCAGGGCGCGGCGGCCCTCCCGAATCGCTCCCAGCCAGAACTGGTGGCCGGCCAGTTCCGAATGTGCGAACGCAATCCGCCCGAACGGCCTGCGCACGACGTCCCGGGGCGCCGGCCGTCCGTTGCGCCCGAAGTAGAATCCCGGTGTCGGATTCACGTACGCGTGTCCCCAGCGGTTGAGAATGATGCCCGCGATGGCTGGCTCGGCTGCCGATCCGAAGAGTTTTCGGATCTGGCTTCGAAGGCGCTCCTCATATTCGGCGTAGGAAGTCTGGATCATCTCCAGGCGCCCGCGTGAGCCTTGGATGCGGGGCGGCAGGCCGGGATAGTAAAGCGGCACATAAAAGGTCAAGACGTTGGGCGAATCCGGGTGGAGTCGCGGCCGGTAGCCGCGGAGCACCATCTGGCGACGCACATTGCAGCTGAACCCGAAGCCTTCCGTCCAGCGCGCCGCCGTCACGTCGAGGTCGTACAAGAAACGCCAGTGCCGTACGGCGACGTTGAATACCAGGACCGCGGAGTGAAGGAAGTGTTCCAGCGCTTCTCGTTTCTCTGGAGGAAGGTCGCGCACGATGCGGCGGGCGGTCCAGCTCCCGCCGGCCATGACCGCGACTTTGGCCTGAACGCGGTGCAATCGGCCGCGCCGTTCGTAAGTCACACAAACGCGTTCCGGCGTTTGTTCAACCCGCACGGCGGTTGCCCCCAGGCGGAAGCGGAAGGGCATGCCCGGTCGGTCCAGACGGTCAAAACGCACACGGCCGGTGATGATGTCGTTCAACTCGTGGCTGCCGGTGATGGATTCGGGGGCGAGCGTCTTGACGATGTGCCGGGCAAGGCCCGTGTTGCCTCCCGGAAACATGTGCCATTCGTTGTCGGGGACTTTGGCGAAATCTACCGGGAAAGGCGGCGCGTTCGGAAATCCCCGAAAACCGGGCAACCCGATCTGCCAGGCGGCGTAGGCGGAAAGTGCGTCGCACCCTAGGCCCATTGCGGCGGCCAGGATCGGATGGGCGTATGCGGTCACGTCGTGGGGTAACCCCATGACCTTTTCGATGTAGTCCTGATAGGTCATGGTGTCGAGCCACGACTCAAAATCCTCTCCCGGGTAGTAGCGCCGGCGGTCGAATTTCCATTTGCGCAGGACCTCCGGGGCAGGGCCCGAGTCCCAGAAGTCACGCATCCAGCGGCCGTTCCAGTAGTGACCGAAGCTCGGGGCATGCAGCCAGTGCTGGAAGCCGTAGTTGGTGCGGTCGAACTCGAGCGGTTTCAAAGACGGGTCCCATTGCTGATAGTCGAATCGGCGCGGAATCCGCAGCATGTCCCAGATTTCGTAGTCATCCGTCCCGGGACAGACCGGAATGTCGAACTCGTTGGCGCCCTGTGGCGCCATCAGCCTGACTCCGTCAACGACGAACTCGTTTCGTTTGGACTCCCCGCCGAAGACCGGATGATTGTCCAGCACCAGACAGGCCTTGCCGGAAGGGAAGTATCTCCGGAAGTAGAGGGCGGCGCCGAGTCCGCTCATGCCCGCGCCGACGACCACGAGGTCAAACGCCTCGCCCGTGTCGCGCGAGGGGAGTATCTCCGCGCCGTAGGCGCCCTCGCGGATGCGGTGCGCCGCCTCCACCACCTGCCAGGGGTTGCCATTGCAGGCTGCGTAATCGCCCACGCCGCCGGGACCGTCCCAGGCCCGGCCGGCCGGCGGCTGCGCGCGCAGTAGGCCGGGGCCGCTTCCCAGCAAGGTCCCGTTGAGAAAATCGCGGCGCGTCATATCCATGGGCGAAGCTAATAGCGGATCGAAAGTGATTTGCAGCGCTGCAGTCCGGGTGCTTCCAACCGGTAGGATGCTTCATTGCCCCGGAAGTCGGAACGCTCCAGCACTTGCACGTGTGTCTTTTCACCGGCCGCCGTCTGGTAAACGTAGGTCACCCGGACAGGTGCGCGGACAGCGGCCGCATCGTTCACCTTGAACCGGACGATGTTGGTTCCCGCAAAGATCCGCGGAATACTCATGATGCCGTTTTCGAAATACAACTCAGCGCCGAACTTGTCGATTCCTGCCGGATTCCGGCGGGAGGGGTTCGCTGCAGCCGTGACCCGCACCTGAAAACGATACACTCCATGCAGGCTGACATTACGACCGTTGAAGCGCTCCCGGCCCAGGGAAATTCGAAAACCGCCCGGGCCGCGGTGCACCGCTTCCCAGGCGGACCACACGTCCGGTTCATCGCGCCTGCGAGCTTTTGCCCGCAGGGTGCGCACTTCCACGGCCAAGTGATCTTCCTCGACTCCGGAAAGCTCGCCTGAGATGGCGCCCTCCACCAGCACATAGGGACTGTAGAAATCGAACACGGCCTGCCCCTCCCGGGTCCCCTGGGTGCGGAGGTAAGGGGGACGGGGCGAAGGAACCAACGTTGTGTCCTTGGTCAGCGCGTCGCGCGCCGCCGGGCCCCTCAGATCCGGCTGGTACACAATCCGGCCCCAGGCCTGTCCGATGGTCCGCCCGCCTTCCATCTCCCGCGGGTAACCCTCACCTCGCGGCACTGTGGCCAGATAGGGCTGCGCCCAAACATAATTGGGATCGTGCCTGACCCAGTTGCCCTCGAACATGGTCTCCGTCACGCGGTAAAACCGGCCGGATGCTAAGAAAGGGTATTCGCGCCGGGTGTGGCTGCCGGCCGGCACGTAGAACTTGCGAGCTGTGTTATCCCAATACCGTTCGATCGTTGCGCCCCGTGGCAGGCGGAAATTCATGTCGTGGAACGGCGTCCCCATGCGGTACATCGGGTCCGCGAAGACACACTCGACGGGCGCGCCGGCACGGCGCCACTGGGCTTCACTCTCAAAGAAGGCGGCGTTGATCAGCAGGGCGCGTTCCCACTCGAGACCCGGATATTCAAAGAACGGCCGGCTGCGGTGGCGGTACCTTTTGTTCTTCAGGATATTTTCATCCAGGCCCACCTCCTGCCAGTCGAGCACGCGTGCATCCGCAGCGTCCTGCGCGACGAGGTAGTACCCATAGCGGGGATCAAACGCACCCCACCGGCCGTCCAAGCGCAGCCGGTACATGGTATGGTAGCCGCCGCCGGCGTGCTGGACACAGACGCGCTGGGCAGCGCCCCGATCCCGCTTGAACTCGGCCCAGGCGGCCTCGGCGATTCGGCTGGTGGTGTCGCAGTAACCCCACCCGTACACAAACAAATTCTTGTGCGCGTCCGTCACGTACTCTTCCTTGCCGAAGGCGCCTTCGTAAGCCTGGATCATTCCTCCTACGGCCATGCGGGAAAACAGTCGGAGCCACCGGAAGAAAGCCTTGCCTTGCGCGGTCTCAGAGGCGTCTTCCAGCCCCTCCAGGCGCATCACGTCCCGCGTCCATGTAACCAGGTCCGTGCACTGGGGCCACCGGTCGCTCACCACCAGCGGACCGAACAGAGGCTGAGCCTGGGCTCCCCAAACCAGCAAGCACACCGCGGCCAGCACTCTGCGTCTCCGGCGGCCGAATTCGGTAGAATCCCGGAGGAGGGCCGCCATCATGTTGTTCCGCTTCCTGATCGCAAGCGCATTTCTGGTTGCCTCAACCGCTGCCTCGCCGGCCGGGGACGTGGCGGAGCTGATTCTTTACCATGGCAAGATTGTAACTGTTGACCCGTCGTTTCGCATCACCGAGGCGCTGGCGGTTCGCGGGGACCGCATCCTGGCAACCGGGTCCGACAGCGAGATCCTCCGGCTGGCCGGACCGGCCACCGAGAAGCTGGATCTTCGCGGCAAGACCGTGCTGCCCGGGCTGATTGATTCTCATGTTCATGCGCCTGCGGCCTCCATGTTCGAGTTCGACCACCCGGTGCCGGCCATGGAGAGCGTCCGGGACGTGCTCGACTACGTTCGAGCCCGGGCAGCCGCGCTGAAGCCGGGTGAGTGGATCGTCGTGTCGCAGGTTTTCATCACGCGCCTCAAGGAGCAGCGTTATCCGAGCCGGCAGGAGCTGGATCGCGCCGCGCCCAATCATCCCGTCGTCTTTCGCACCGGGCCGGACGCCGCGCTCAACTCGCTGGCCCTGAAATTGAGCGGCATTGACCGGAACTTCAAGGTCACCGACGGCAAACCGTGCCGCGTCGAGCGCGACGCCTCGGGAGAACCCACCGGTATCCTGCGAAACTGCGGCCGCTTCATCCGCGCCGCACCCAGGGAGCGCAAGGCCACCCTGGAGGATCGCCTGCGGCGCTTGAAAGAGCTCCTGGCCGATTACAACTCCGTGGGGTTGACCAGCATCGTGGACGGCGATACGGAGGACGAGGAAGTCGAGTTGTATCGGCTGCTCAGAGATCGCGGGGAACTGAGCTGCCGCACCTTCCTGACGCTGCACGTGGACGCCCAGGCGCCCATGGATCAGATTGAAGCCCGGTTGCGGAGGGCCGCCGAGCACCCCCTGCACCGGTATGACAACATGCTGTGGCTGCGCGGCGTGAAGACGTTCCTGGACGGAGGGATGCTGACGGGCAGCGCCTTCATGTTGAAGCCGTGGGGTGTGAGTCCGCTGTACGGCATTGACGATCCGGCTTACCGCGGGATGCGCTACATCGAGCCGGACAAGCTCTACCTGATCGCTCGCGAAGCGCTGCGCAACGGCCTGCAGTTCACGGCGCACGCGCAGGGGGACGGCGCCGTGGAGACGATGGTCGAGACCTACGAGCGCATTGCGGAGCACGATTTTCCGGTGCGGGACCGGCGCCCGAACATCACGCACGCCAGTTTCATGACGCGCGACGCCATCCGGAAAATGAAACGTCTGGGGGTCGTGGCCAATATGCAGCCGCCGTGGCTGTATCTGGACGGCTGGACGCTGCTGCGGCACTTCGGCGAGGAGCGGTTGCGTTACTTCCACCCGTACAAGACGCTGTTTGAGGAAGGTGTCGTCGTGGGCGGCGGCTCGGACCACATGCAGAAGATCGGCGGCCTGCGTTCGATCAATCCGTACAACCCGTTCCTGGGAATGTGGACGGTGCTGACGCGCCGCCCGCGATGGATGGACAAGCCGCTTTATGCCGAACAGGCGCTCACGCGCGAGCAGGCGATCCGCCTGTACACCATCAACAACGCCTATCTGACCTTCGAGGAAAAGGAAAAGGGATCGCTCGAGGCAGGCAAGCTCGCTGATTTCATCATTCTGGACCGGGACATCCTCACCTGCCCGGTGGATGAGATTCGCGACATTCAGGTGGAGCGGACGTATCTCGGCGGCCGGCTGGTCTACCAGCGCCGATAAAATCCGTCAGCCTGGTATGGCACCTTTTTCTTCTTAAATCTGTCAGCCTGGTGTGGCACGTTTTTCTGCGTCAGCCTCGTATGGCACCTTTTTCCGTGGGGCTTTTTTTTAACGCGGCCAACCGAGCGCCGCGGGTTTGCGTCTAAAGACCCGTGGGCCTTTCTCTGATTTTCCTGCTTCTGGCGGCGGGCGGCGTCTGGGAGGCCCTCTCTCAGGAAGGTCCCGCCTTGCGACTGTTTCGGCGGTGGCTGGAGGTTTTCAACGCCGGAGACCGTGCCTCCCTCACGAAATTTCTGGAATCGCACCGCCCGAGCGAAGCCGCCCGAGTGGACGAGCTGCTCGAGTTCCGCGGGGAGACCGGGGGCTTCGAGCTCGAGAAGATCGAGCGGGCGGAACCCTTGGGTGTGACCGGCGTCGTCAAGGAACGCGATGGCGATAACTACGCACGCTTTGAGCTGGAGCTCGAGCCGGGCAACCCCGAGCGTATCGCCAGGATGAGTCTCCGCGTGCTTCCGTCCTCACCCGAATTTCCGGGGCCCGGCCGTGTGTCCGACCTCGAAG
Source organism: Bryobacteraceae bacterium (assembly GCA_035575135.1). Taxonomy (GTDB): domain Bacteria; phylum Acidobacteriota; class Terriglobia; order Bryobacterales; family Bryobacteraceae; genus JANWXD01. The sequence continues at coordinate 87,698 of DATLYE010000027.1, read as the reverse complement.
CGGTCGCCGCACTACGATCCGAGATTAACCGGCGCTGCGCCCGGGGCCAGTTCAGCGGGGCGGCGCTGGTGGCACGCGGAAAGAAAGTTCTGTTTGCGCAGGCCTGCGGACTCGCCGACCGCGAGCGCGGCGTTCCCAACCGCCTGACCACCCGCTTCCGCCTCGGCTCTATGAACAAAATGTTCACGGCGGTGGCGGTCCTGCAGCTGGTGCAGGCGGGTAAGCTGCGGCTGGAGGACACCGTCGGCCGGCATCTTCCCGGGTACGCGAATCGCCAAGTAGCTTCGAAGGTTACGGTACGGCAACTGCTGACGCATACGGCGGGCATGGGCGATATCTTCGGCCCCGCCTTCCAGAGGGAGCGGCAAAACCTGCGCGAGCTGCGCGATTACGTGCGCCTGTACGGAAACCGCGCACCGGAATTCGAACCGGGCTCCCGGTGGGCCTACAGCAACTACGGCTACATCCTGCTTGGCGTGCTCATCGAGGCCGTCTCCGGAGAAAGCTACTATGAATACGTGCGCCGGCATGTGTTCAAACCTGCCGGCATGGAGGCCACGGACTCGCTCCCCGAAGATGTCCGCGTCCCCGACCGTGCTATCGGCTACATGCGCCGCCAGGGGGCATGGGTGCCGAATACGGAGACGCTTCCGCACCGAGGCACCTCGGCGGGCGGCGGCTATTCCACCGTACGTGACCTGCACCGCTTTGCCCTGGCCCTGCTCGGCCACCGGCTGCTCGATCCGGAGCACACCCGGCTGCTCACGACGCCCCAGGTGGAAACGCCCGGCGGAGGCCGGTACGCTTACGGCTTCGGGGTGGGGAGCGAAGACGGCGCGCTGTGGTTCGGTCACGGTGGCGGCGCCCCGGGCATGAACGGGGAGCTGCGCATTTTCCCAAAATCGGGACACGTCCTGGTGGCGCTGGCGAATCTGGACCCACCCGCGGCCGGCCGTGTGGTGAGCTTCGCCGCCCGCCGCCTGCGCTTTTAGAGAAACCGTATAATCTCCTCATGCGCGCCGCCTGGCTTCTGCTTCCGATTTGTCTTCTGGCACAGCCCAGGGCGCCGGTGCGGAGTCACGTGACGATCATCTCAGCCGACGGCCGCGACCAGCGCGTCCTCTACAGTGCGCCCCGGTTGTTCGAAGCTCCCAACTGGTCTCCGGACGGCACGTATCTGTTGCTGAACTCGGAGGGCAAGCTCTGGAAGCTGCCTGTTGCGGGCGGCGAACCGCAACTTGTGCCCACAGGATCGGTCACCGGAATCAACAACGACCACGGGATCTCACCGGACGGCAAATGGTTCGCGATCTCCGCCGGACATATTTACCTGCTTCCCTCCAGCGGAGGCGAGCCGCGCCAGCTGACTTCCAGGCGCCCCAGTTACTATCACGGCTGGTCGCCGGACGGGCGAACGCTGGTCTATTGCGCCGAGCGCGACAAAAACTTCGATCTCTACGCAATTTCCGTCGAAGGCGGCGAGGAGAAGCGGCTGACCGTTCACCCCGGCTATGACGACGGTCCTGACTATTCGCCGGACGGACAGTGGATCTATTTCAACTCGGACCGCTCCGGCAGTTGGGACATCTGGCGGATCCCCGCGACGGGGGCCGGAGAAGGCGACGTGCATGCCCAGCGCATCACCAGCGACGAGTGGGAGGACTGGTTCCCCCATCCCTCTCCCGACGGCCGGTGGCTCGTGTTTCTGTCCTACGAGAAGGGAACGCAGGGCCATCCGCCCAACCGCAACGTGCTGTTGCGGAGGATGCCGCTTCCGGGCGGCAGCGCCGCCGGAACGATCGAGGTCATCGCGCGGCTGTTCGGCGGCCAGGGCACGATCAATGTCAACTCGTGGTCGCCCGACGGCAAGCGGCTTGCTTTCGTGAGCTACTCGCTTCTGGAACCTCGATAAATACCGTCCGGCGGTCGGGCGGCAGCGGGTTGCGCTACCGCGCCAGCAGTACGGTGATGCTACGCGGAGTCACCATGCACCGGCTGGAATCGAAAGCCGGCTCCTCGCCGGCTTCGAAGATGTCCTCCGGCGGGGCGGCCGCCGTGTCAATGGCCTTATGCCACCTGCGGCCGGGGATCTGCGGGACTTCGAACTCGAGCGGCTCCCAGTACATGTTCATCATCACGTGGAGGTCCGGCTCGCTCTGGGAACCGCCGAGCGTGAACGCCAGGGCGCGCCCGTAAGGATCGGCGAAGCCCGGTTTACCCAGTTTGGTGCCGTGCCAGGCCACGTCGGCGATGCCCCGTTCATCCAGCTGCCCGGTAAAGAAACGGCCGCGCTGGAAGGTCGAGTGGCGCTTGCGGAAGGCAATCATCAGGCGGAAGAAACGCAGGATATCGGCGTGACGTTCGAGCAGGTCCCAGTCGAACCAGCTCAGCGGGCCGTCCTGGCAATAGGCATTGTTGTTGCCGTGCTGGGTGCGGCGCACTTCATCGCCCATGAGTAGCATGGGAACGCCGCGAGAAAGCAGCAGGATGGCGGCGAAATTGCGGATCTGGCGGGCGCGGAGCGCCTCCACCTCCGGCGCCTCCGAGGGCCCCTCGACGCCGCAGTTCCAGCTCAGATTTTCGTTGGAACCGTCGCGGTTGTCCTCGCCGTTGGCTTCGTTGTGCTTCTGGTTATACGAGACCAGGTCGTTGAGCGTGAAGCCGTCGTGACACGTGACGAAGTTGATGCTGTTGATCGGGAGCTCACCCTGGCGCTCGTAGATGTCGGCGCTGCCGCCGATGCGGGAGGCGATCGCGCCGAGGAGCCCCGGATCGCCCCGTACAAAGCGGCGCACGTCGTCGCGAAACCGCCCGTTCCATTCCGCCCAGCGGTCTCCGGGAAAATGGCCCACTTGATAGAGGCCTGCGGCATCCCAGGCTTCTGCGATCACCTTGGCCTCGGCCAGCGCTTCGTCGAGCTCGATCTGCCAAACCAAAGGAGGAGTGGGCAGGGGCGCACCGTCCTGCCCGCGGACGAACACCGAAGCCAGATCGAACCGGAAGCCGTCTACGTGCATTTCCCGCACCCAGTAGCGCAGGGATTCAACGATGAGCTTTTGCACGATGGGATGATTGCAATTTAGCGTGTTCCCGCAGCCCGTAAAGTCAAGATAGTATTGCTTGTCCCATGGCACGAGCAGATAGTAAGTCCGGTTATCCAGTCCTCGAAAGGAAAACGTGGGACCAAGATGGTTTCCTTCGTCGCTGTGGTTGAAGACGACGTCCAGGATGAGCTCGATGCCAGCCCGGTGCAGGGCCTTGACCATGTCCCGGAACTCGGTGGCGTGGCGCCCCTCTTCGGGCCAGACGCAGTAGGCCGACTGCGGGGCAAAGAAACTCAACGAGCTGTAGCCCCAATAGTTATGGAGCGGCACCCCCTCGACGACGCGCAGGGGCTCCTTGATGTCGAAGTCGAAAACGGGCATCAGTTCCACCGCCGTGATTCCGAGCTCCTCGAAGTAGGGGATTTTCTCGACGATGCCTGCAAACGTACCGGGATGCCGCACACCGGAGGTCGGGGAGGCCGTGAATCCGCGGACGTGCATTTCGTAGATGATGGTTTCGTTCATGGGACGGCGCAGCGGAGCGTCCCCTTCCCAGTCATAGCCGGATGAGTCCACGGCGACCGAACGCATGGAGGTGGCGAGGTTGTCCTCTGCGGTGCAGGCGGCGGCGCGACTCCAGAGCGCATCGGTGTTTCCGCGGGCGTACGGGTCAATGAGAACTTTGCGGCGATTGAAGCGGTGGCCGGCGGAAGGATCCCAGGGGCCGTCCAGGCGGTAGGCGTAGTGGGCCGGAGGCCGGAGACCCCGCACGAACACGTGCCAGAAATGGAAACTCTTGTTTGCGTACGGGTCGAGCCGGATGGTCTGGTAAGGTTGGGGAGCATCGCAGGTCTCAAACAGCAGCAGTTCGACGCCGGTTGCGTGGGCGGAAAACAGAGAAAAGTTCACGCCTTCCGGTGTGACGTCAGCTCCGAGCGGATGGGGACGCCCTCTTTCGACAGGAAACGGGGGTACGGGCAAGGGAGAATCCTTTCGCGGCCGAATCTCAGCTACAGGCTACAGCCTGAGGGTAGCACACAGCCGCGGCCGGCCCCGGTTACCGCCCTCATCGCCGCGCGCGCGGACTCCTGCGTGTTTCCTCAAAGCGGGCGAGTGCGCGGCGGGCCTCTGGTTCCTTACCCAGTTTGCGGTATGCCTGCGCCAGGGCGTACCAGGCTTCTGCGTAACCGGGATCGAGGCGCACGGCCTCCTCGAACCAGCGCAGGCTCAGGTCATGTTTGCCGAGCCGCACGAGGGCCTTCCCCGTGAGAAAGAAGTTCCGCGGCGAAGCCGGATTTCGCTGGGCCGCTTCCGCGCTCAGTTGGAAGGCCTTCTCGAACTGGTCGCGGCGGAGAAAGAATTCGGCAAAGTCCGCGTAAACGGTGTCGTATTCGGGATGGTCTTTGTGCACGAGGTCGAGGGCCCGGTAGAAGTGCCGCAGCGCGTCACTGTCGCGCCGCACGGCGTCATAGCAGAGGGCGAGCGCGTTATGGGCCCGGTAGTTGGCGGGCTCGAGCTCGAGCACGCGTTGGAGCTGTTCAATCGCAGCGGGGAAGCGATTCTGCTCGTAGTAGATCCGTCCGAGCGCGTAGGAGGCCTGCGTATTGCCTGGATCCTCCCGGACGGCCTCGAGCAGGTGTGCTTCGGCTGCCTGGGCGTCGCCTAAGAGATATTCCACCTGCGCGAGCGGCACCAGCACCGAGCTGCGGTGCGTGCAAACCTCGAGCGCCTTTCGGAACTCCGCGGCCGCGTCTGGAAAGCGGCGGGCCTCAAAGGCGGCGCGAGCGCCTTTCAAGTGCGTCTCACAGGCGCCCGGCACGGCTTGCCATGCCAGGACGCCTGCGAGTGCCAGCAACATCAGAACGTGACGCGCGCCGAAAGCTCGATGTTCCGTCCGCCGATCTGCTGCCCTGTAAACTGGCCGAAGAACGGGTTGGTGATGCTGGTAACCAGCCCCCCGCGGCCGTGCCGGTTGAACGGGTTCAGGAACGTGCCGCGGATCTCGAAGGAACGCTGCTCGTCAAAGACGAACTGCTTGTAGATGCCCAGGTCTTCGTAGGTGAAGTGGGCATCCCGGATGTTGGGCAGCACTGGTCCCAGCGTGCCGAACCGCTGCACCACGTTCTGGCCGCCCGGGAAAACAGGCGGATTGGCGAAGGCGTTGCGGTTCAGGTAAGCCGTCCCGCCCGATACGCCGCGGAAATTGATCGGAGCATTGCGGTTGGCGATGATGGCCTGCCCCAGCACGTAATCCGGCCTGGCGGCGCCGAGCGGGTTGTTGATGCCGCCCGTGCCGATCGAAATCGGAGCGCCGCTGCGGAACTGATGGATGCCCGTCAGCTGCCACCCGCCGATGATCTTGCCCGCAACGCCGCCGACGTCGATCAACTTGCCCGGGCCGATCGGCAGCTCATAGATCCAGGTGATCTTGGCGTAGTGCGGGTAGTGGAACTGCGTGATGGCGCGCTCCAGGCGGCGGTTGAAGACGTCCGCGACGCTTTCGGAGTCAATCGCAGTATCGGCCAAGGCCATGGACTTCGAAAAGGTGTAAGCCGCAAGCAGCGAGAATCCTCCCCGCCAGTGGCGCGTGGCCTGAACCTGAAGCGAGTGGTAACTCGACCAGCCGAAGTTGGGGAAGGCGGGGCTGATGCCGGTGTATTGCGGGTAGGGCCGTAGCGCCTGGAGCACGGTGCCGGTGAAGCCCGGATAGGGCTGGGGCACGCCCGAGGCGGCGGTCCAGGGTCGCGGAAGCAGGTCGCCGTAGCGCGGAATCACGTCGAAGGGCACGGCGTTGAGGTTGTCGAAGCCCCAGGCCATCAGCCGCGTGCCCTTGTTGCCGATGTAGTTGACCTCGAGCACTGTGTAGGCCGGCAACTGGTACTGGAAACCGAAGCTCCAGTTCTGCACGTACGGCAGGCGGTTGGAGTCGGGCGCCGTGTAGCTGGTGCCGAGGCCGTTGGCGAGCGTGGGGCTCTTGTTGGGCAGCGTTCCGGTAAAGTCCGGGTAGCGGTCGTGCAGAAACATGACCGGATCTTCGGGGAAGCGCAGTTGCACGTTGGCGGCGCTGCGGGAGATGCTGCCGTTGTAGCCGAGTGTTCCGCCGAAGCCAAAACCGTTGGAGATCGGCGGCGAGTTGTTGATGCCGTAGCCGCCGCGCATGACCAGCTTGTCGCTGATTGCGTAGGCGAAGCCGAATTTGGGTGCAAACTGTCGCCAGTAAGTGTTCTGAAAACCTTTCCGGCCGAGCTCATCCACGAAGACGAGTGCGCCGGGGCGGTTGCCGGCGCCGGGGTTGGGTTTGTTCAGATCCACGCCCGACATGCGGCCCGCGACTTCGATGAGCCCGCCGATGACTTCCCAGCGCAGGCCGAGGTTCAGCGTCAGCTTGCGCGTGACCTTCCAGTCGTCCTGCGCGTAGAAGCCGACGCTGCGCCAACGGTGGCCGAAGAAGGACGCCACGACGCTGCGGTTCGTGCTCGCCACGGCGCCCAAGAGGAAGCTGGCAAAGGAGTGGCCGGTTTCGCTCAGGAAGCCCGGCTGCGCGGTCTGGTTAGGCGAAAAATTGAAGGTCCCGGATTCGTTGCCCCGGCCCCGCGTGTTGTAGTAGTAGCGCCGGTGCTCGAAGCCGAACTTTACATTGTGCTTGCCGCGGACGTAGGTCGTGTCGTTCTGAAAGATGGTCGAGCCGTTATAGGAACCTCCGGCCAACTGGGAACCCAGACGGCCGCCCGCACCGATGCCTCCCCCCTGGTGCGGCTGCCCGCCGAAGATCAACGCGGGGAAATGCGTGCCGGGCACATTCTGGATGCCGATCTTCTGGGGCCAGTCCTGATCCACATACACGCTCTGGTTGAGGTTTCCGAAACGGTTGTACCCGACGGCGAAGTGGTTCAGAAGCGTGGGCGTAATGGTCGCGTCGTAGGCGAAGCGGCCCATGGTTCCGGGGGTGTTCTGGAGCTGGTAGACGCCCGTGGGACGCCCGGGCGGCACGCCCCAGCGGCCTCCCGGCGAGTTGTTCCGTTCCCGGAAGTTGCGATTGAACATGAGCATGATGCGCTGGCTGGTGCTGAAATTGTGGTCCCCTTTGAGCGTGAGCATCTTCTCATCAAAGATGGGGCAGCAGGTCCCGATGGCCGGGATGTTGTTCAACATGGTGTTGAACAGCGGATCGTCAATGCCGACCTCCTCGATGATCTTGCGGCTGACGGGGCTCCAGCGGCTGGCTGGCAGCACGTTCCCCGGGAACGGTACGCGGCTGGCCACGCCGTTGACCAGCTGTGTGGAGGCCGGGTCGTAGATGGCGCCGAAGCGCGCCGTCCTTCCGTCGGCCAGCGACAGGGCCGTGCCCGAGCGGGAATTGCCGGTGAAGGCCGGGTCAAACAGGCGCGCGAAGTCTCCGCGCTTGAAGTCGGGTACCGGAAGAGTGGAAAAGGACGTGGAGATGAAGTTCTTCTGCTGGGTTCGCTCGAAGTTGTGGAAGAAGAACGTCCGGTTGCGGCCGTCATAGAGCTTGGGGAAATAGATGGGGCCGCCGACCGAGTAGCCGTAGTTGTGCTGCTTGAACGGCTGGCGCTTGATGCCCGCGGCGTTGTTGTTGAAACCGTTGGCGCGGAAGGCGTCGTTTTGCACGTAGTAGTAGGCGGTGCCGTGGAGCTCGTTGGTTCCGCTCTTGGTGGCGAAGTTGGCCACGGCCGTCTGCCCGCCGGAGTACTGGGCCGAAGTCATGCCCGTCTGGAGCTTGAACTCGGAGACGGACTCGGCCGAAGGGCTGAACTCGTTGTTGGAGCCTCCCTGCAGGTCCATGCGGCCGATCGAGATGCCGTCAATCAGAATCTCGTGCGTGTAGCCCTGGCCGCCGTTGATCGAGCCCAGGAACGTGCCACCCACCGTGCCGGGGAGGCTCGAAAAAATGAACTGCTGGATCTGGCGCCTGCCGTCGCCCACCGTGATGGGCCAGGTGTCGAACTCCTTCTTGGTGACGTAGCTGCCGATCTCCGCCGTGCCGGTTTCGAGCAGCGGCGTCTCGGCGGAAACCGTGACCGTGTCGGTGACTGCGCCGACTTCGAGGGCGAAGTCCACCGTGAGGGTCTGAGCCACGGAAAGCACCACGTTCTCCCGGACGGCCGTCTTGAAGCCCGGCGCGCTGACCGTGAGCCGGTAGGTGCCGGGCGGCAAGTAGGGCATCCGGTAGACGCCCGCGCTGGTGGTCTGCGCCTGGATTTCGACGTTGGTGGCGACGTTGACGGCCTTGACGGTGGCTCCGGGCACGACCGCGCCGCTCGGGTCGGTGACCGTGCCGTTGAAGGTTCCCCGTTCGCCCTGCCCCAGCAGCAGCCCCGCTGCCAGGACCGTAGCCCACAAGTATTTGTTGCTCATGTGCTTCGCCCCTCTCGGATTCGATTTCCCCGGCCTGATGCCGGCCTCAACCAGCACCAACCTTGACGCCGGCAAATAAGCCTGGTTAAAGCTTCCTGAATCGTTGGCCGGTGCTGATCTAATGGAAATAAATCATAGGTCCGTAGTCCTGTCAAGACGAATTTGCGGCGCCGGGCGCCGGGCGGTGAATATTTCACGAGTTCAACCCCGCCGGGCTCGCGCATAATAGGCGTGAGAACCTCAACGCGTTTCTGAACCGCGCCATGCAATCCCGCCTGGTGCGGCGGTTGACCGCAGCCCTGCCGCCCGGGGCGAAGGCACGATTCTGCCGCCCGGGGCCGTGTCTCCTGCGAGGGGATGGCAGTGGCGCGGTGGTCTTCGCCCACACGACCACCGGAAGGCTGGAAGGCGCTGCTTTCCGGCCTGATCCGGGGGCTGCACGGTTACGGGATCCTGGCCGATGGCGACCGAAATGTGGACGCTCCAGAGCACCAACGGCGACTTCGCTGGGGCGAAGCGTCCGACGATGACGAAACGGCGGAAGATTAGAGGGGGACGCCGCCCAAAGCCGGCAAGGGCTGCTGCCTAGTGTTCAACGTGGTTCGGCGGTTCGCTCAGCCTCTCGGGACCTACCTGCCCAAGTGGGAAGGCCGTATCATAGAGAACTCGGCTGGTGGCGAGGACGAAGGCCAAGAGTTGGCGGAGCGGGATGGATGTCTCTGAAAACGCCCCGGCAGCCCAGCCGGAAGCCACGACGCTCGATCGGGTTGACGCCCCCATGCTGTTGGAAGCTGGCGGGCGGACCAACTCGCCTCGCAACTGGATTGAAGCGGAGCACGAACGGGCACCGGACTTCCTCCGTCTGGCTAACGCCGCGCCGGCCCTGTATCCAAGGGGGGCGAAGAAAAGCGCCCGCCCCCGGCCGTGCTGCCAGCCATGCCGAGGTGAAGAAGATGCGCAAGAAAACTCCAAACGTCGAGCGCGAAATCCAGAGAATTGTGCGGCGGATCGTGCGCCAGTTCCGCCCCGAACGCGTGATTCTCTTTGGATCGCACGCCCGCGGCGAGGCGGGGCCGGACAGCGACGTGGACTTGCTCGTGGTGATGCCGTTCAAGGGATCGAAACACCACAAACAGGTCGAAATTCGGGTGGCCCTGCGCGATATACGTCTGCCCGTTGACATCATTGTTAGCAGTCCCGAAGATTTTGCCTGGCGCCAGAAGGTCGTCGGCACGATCGAGTACCCGGCCGTCAGGGAGGGTAAAGTCTTATATGCCGGGTCCTGAGGAAATCGCAGTCACCTCAGAGTGGGTGGCGAAAGCGGAAAGCGATCTAAAGGCGGCCGCCACTCTCCTGCAAGCGAAAGATTGCCCTACAGACGCAGTGTGTTTTCACGCGCAGCAGTTGTCGAGAAATATCTGAAAGCCGTGCTGACGAGCCTTCAGACGCACAACATCCGAAAGCTGGTCCAGCTCGTCGAGCCGCATCACCGAATCGAGCTTTCCGAAAGCGAGCAGAACAGTCTGACCGACTATGCCACAGCGGCGCGCTATCCCGGATTCGGCGAAATCCCATTATCCGAAGCCCGGCGGGCGGTGAGGCTGGCTAGGCGGGTGCGCAAGCAGATTCGCTCGCTGCTGCCGAAGCAAAGCATACCCCGGAGGAGATTCTGACGGAGCCTTGGTATTGAATCGCCACGCCGCGCCGGAACGTCCGGGAAGGGCGGTTTTTCGATCCGGACGAGTTCGCGATCGCGCTGGAGCAAGCGGTGGCGGACACGGCCCCCGAGGAGGACTATCGCGACCCGAAGCACTTCTTCTCTCGCACCTGCTGAACCCGAGCCCTGCGCGAGCATGCGGGCCAGCAGGGTTGATGGCTCGCCATCATCGCGGTGAGCGCTGCCCAACAGCATCTCACCAATGCAAAGAACGGTCAGGTGAGGGTGATCCTCGTCGAGAAGGACGAGAAGCAGAGGGCGTCGCTCGATGTGAAGCTGGGGGGAGTGCAGCCGTACCGACACGGACTACAAGTGCACGGGATGCCGGAGGACGTCAAGGAGTTCGTGCCGAAGCTCCTGGGCCACCGGACAGTTAAAATTTCACGAGTTCAACCCTGCCGGGCTCGCGCATAATGGGCGTGTGAACCTCAACGCGTTTCTGAACCGCGCCAAGCAATCCCGCCTGCTGAGGCCGTTGACCGCAGCCCTGCCGCCCGGGGTGAAGGCGCAAGGCCGCCGCCTGCTGGACCGACTGACCCAGCCGTCGCGCCTCGAGCGGCTGCGGCGGGAAATTTCGGTCACCAACGACCTGCTGGCCCGCATGATTTACGAAAACGCCCGGCAAACGCCCCGCTTCCAGGACCCGCAGCGCCTGCTCGGCAGCGGCTTTAAGGTCTTCTCCATGCACGACGAGGATGGCATGATCGAGGAGATCTTCCGCCGGATTGGGGAGACCAACCGGTGGTTTGTGGAGTTCGGCGTGGGTGACGGGCTTGAAAATTGCACCGCCTATCTGCTCGTGAAAGGCTGGCGCGGGGCCTGGATCGAAGGAAGCGCCGCCTGCTACGAGGCCATCCAGAAAAACCTCGCATTCGCCATCCGTGAAGGCCGCCTCAAGGTCAGCTACAGCTTCATCACGGCCGAGAACATCGAGGCGCTGTTCGATGAGCTGGGCGTTCCCGAGGAGTTCGATTTCCTGAGCATTGACATTGACCGCAACGATTACTGGGTCTGGGAGGCGATCCGCCGTTATCGGCCCCGGGCGGTCGCCATCGAGTACAACGCCAGCTGGATGTCCTCGGTGGCTTGCGTGGTCCCCTACGATCCCTACGCCATCTGGGACGGGACGACCTACAGCGGCGCGAGCCTCAAGGCTCTCGAACTGTTAGGACGCCGGAAGGGATATTGCCTGGTCGGCTGCAACTTTTCCGGGGTCACGAGTTTTTTTGTGCGGGAGGATCTGGCCGGAGGCGGCCGGTTCAAAGAGCCGTTTACGGCGGAAAACCACTTCGAGCCTCCCCGCCACATCCGGATGCCGAGCGTGGCCCCCCGCGCCATCGGGCCGCTCATCTATGTGGAGGAGCCGGCTCGGGCGGCGGGAGCAAAATCCACTTCCGCGTAGTGTACTGCTTCGAAAATCCAAATTCTTGCCGGAGCGGAGCCCGGAGGCAGGTTCCCAAGTTGCTGTATCCTTTGAACAAGGAGCCATTCGGGACCGGTGGAGAGGTTGGCAGCGAACGTGCACGCGGTACCGGGACGCTGCGGGGGTGTCCCGCCGAGGCGGTTTGTGAAAGACCTCAAGGGCCAATTCGTCACGGCGCTGCTGATCATCCTGACGGTTGCGGCGGCCGTGTCCGCGGTCCTCAACTTCCAGCAGCAGCGCAAGTTCCGGCTTCCGGACGACGGCGCAGTGTGGGTGGAGCGCAACGGCCGCGTGGAGGCTCTCTATCTGAGGCCGGGGGGCCCCGCCGCCAAAGCCGGCCTGCGCAGTGGTGACGCCCTGGCTCGGATCAACGGCGTCCGGGTTCGCCAGACCACCGATGTGACCCGGGTCCTGGTCCGCCTGGGGGCCTGGACGAAGGCCAAGTACGCGATACACCGCCAGGGGGTGGAAATCGAGATCCCGGTGGTGATCGCCGAAACGGCGCCGCAACCGGCTCTGTACTATCAGTACGGCCTCGGCGTGGCCTACCTGGCGATCGGACTTTTTGTTTATTTCCGCCGCGCCGGGGCCCAGAAGGCCACCCATTTCTACCTTCTGTGTTTGGCTTCGTTTGTGCTCTCCGCGTTTCACTACACGGGGAAGCTCAACAACTTCGACAAGGTCATGTACTGGGGCAACGTGGCCGCGGGCCTGCTGGTGCCGACGCTGTTCCTGCATTTTTGCCTGAGTTTCCCGGAGCCTCGGTCCTGGCTGCGCGGCTGGCGCGCCGCCTGGCTGTATGTGCCCGCCCTGATGCTGCTCGGTTTGTTTTTCGGTTTTGCTTCCGGGGTCCTTCGGGCGGACGTTCCGGGCGTGGAGCTGCGCTGGCTGCTGGACCGGCTCTGGCTGGCGGTGCTGCTGGCCGGTTACATCGCCGGCGCTCTGGCGCTATGGCGCGCGCAGCGGCGGGTCAGCGATCCGGTCGTGCGCCAGCAACTGAAGTGGCTGCGGAACGGCGCTCTGCTCGGCGTGGCCCCGTTTGGCGCCCTTTACGCCGTACCGTACGTGCTCGGCGCGCTCCCCGGACCCTATCTGTCGCTCTCGGTGTTTTCCCTGGGCCTGATTCCGCTCACCTGGGCCTATGCGGTGCTGCGCTACCGGCTCATGGACGTGGACATCATCTTCCAGCAGGGTTACGTCTACACGCTGGCGACGCTGGCCGTGATCGGCATTTTCTACGGGCTGATCTTCTCGATCGGCCGCTTCGAAGAGTTGAGCCCGGCGGCCGGGATTCTGCTCATCCTCATCGCCGCCTTCGTGTTTCAGCCCATCCGCTCCTGGATCAAGGAACAGCTCGACCGCTATTACTTCTACAAAGACCGGTACGATTACCGGCGCACGTTGGTCGAGTTTGCGCGGGAGCTGGGAGCGGAAACGGATCTGGATGCGATGCTGGATGCGGTGGCGGACCGGCTGATGCGGACCCTGTCGGTCGAGAGAGTGGCGGTGTTTCTGGCCTCGGAAAGCGAGACCGGCTTTGAGCTGGAACTCGCCGCCGGGGGCGAGCCGGGCGCCTGGCTGAGCGACCCGTCGCGTCCCCTGGATTTGAGTTTTCTGAATGCGACGCCGGCCCGGCCCTACTTGTTCTTCGAGCGGCCGCGGCATCCTTTGGATGTGATTTCGCGGCAGTGGCCGGCTTCGGTGAGGCGTACGCTGGCGGACCTCGATCTGACTTACTATATTCCGTGCTCGGTGCGGGGCCGCACCATCGCCTGGCTGGGTCTCAGCCGCACCACGAAAGGAGATTTCCTTTCGAGCGACGACGTCGAACTGCTGCTCACGCTGGCGGGCTATCTCGGCATCGCCATCGAAAACGCCCGCCTCTACCGCTCGCTCCAGCGCAAGGTCGAGGAGTACGAGCGGTTGAAGGAGTTCAACGAAAACATCGTGGAATCCATCAACGTGGGCATTGTGGCGGCGGGGCTGGAAGACTGCGTGGAGAGCTGGAACCACCGCATGGAGGAGCTCACGGGCGTTCCTCGCGAGATGGCCCTTGGCCAGCCTCTGGCGCGGCTGTTTCCGCCGGAACTGGTGTCCCAGTTCGAGCGCGTGCGAGAACACACGGGCGTGCATCACATCTACAAGTTCGTTTTGCGGCGCCCGGCGCTGGCGGCGCCCGCCGGCCACGGAGGCAACGGCTCGAATGGAAACGCCGATCCGGCCGGGCTCGACAGTCCGGCGGAGGAAGCCGTCGTCAACATCGCGGTGGCCCCGCTGGTGACGCGGGAGGATCAGCGCATCGGCCGCCTGATCATCTTCGACGACATTACGGAGCGGGCCGAGCTCGAGCGGCGCCTCGTGCAAGCCGACAAGCTGAGCTCCATCGGCTTGCTGGCGGCCGGCGTGGCGCATGAAGTCAACACTCCCCTGGCGGTCATCTCCACCTACGCGCAGATGCTGGCCAAGCAGATTTCCGGGGACCAGCAGAAAGCGGCGCTTCTGGACAAGATCGCCAAACAGACGTTCCGCGCCAGCGAGATCGTGAACTCGCTGCTCAACTTCTCCCGGACGTCTCCCAAGGAGTTCACGGAGGTGGATCTGGCGCGCGTCATCCGCGAGACCCTCAGCCTGATCGAGCACCAGCTGGCGAAGGCCGGCATCGAGGTGCGGCTGGAACTGGAAGAGCCGCTGCCCCTGATGAAGGGCGACGCCGGAAAACTCCAGCAGGTATTCCTCAACCTCTTCCTCAACGCCCGGGACGCCATGGAGGACGGCGGCGTGCTGGGTGTGCGTGCCCGGCCGAGCGAGCGCGGCGTGGAAGTGGAAGTCTCCGACACCGGCCGAGGCATTCCGCCGGAACATTTGCACCGGATCTACGATCCCTTCTTCACCACCAAGGCGTCCCGTAAAGGCACCGGACTCGGTCTGGCCGTAACGTACGGCATCGTGCGGGAGCACGGGGGCCTGATTGATGTCGAAAGCCGGCCGGGGCAGGGCACGCGCTTCCACCTGGATTTCCCGGCGGTCAAGAAGGCGGTCCATGTCTGAAACCATGGCGGCGGGAGCTGGCAACCGTTCCACAAAAGGCCGGATTCTGGTCGTAGACGACGAAGCTGACATCCGCGAGAGCCTCTCGGATTTGCTCGGGCTGGAAGGCTACGCGGTGGATGTGGCCGAGAACGCCTCCGAAGGCCTCCACAAGCTGGAGTCGGCGCCCTACGATCTGCTGCTGCTCGACCTGATGCTGCCGGACCGCTCCGGGCTGGAGGTGTTGCGGGAGATCCGCAAGCGCGATCAGGAGATTCCCGTGTTTCTGATCACGGCCTACGGCTCCACGCAGGTGGCGGTGGACGCGATGAAGGCGGGCGCCAACGACTTCTTCGAGAAGCCGTGGAATAACGAGAAGCTGCTCATCGAAATCGAGCGCATGATCGCCAAGCGAAGGCTGGAGCATGAGAACGTCCAGCTCAAGCGGGCCCTCAAGCAGCGCTACAGCTTCCCGAACATCGTCGGCAAGAGCGAGCAGATGGTGCGCGTGCTCGATCTGGTGACGCAGGTGGCGCCCACGCGCTCGACGGTGCTGATCACGGGGGAAACCGGCACCGGGAAGGAACTGATCGCGAAGGCCATTCACGCCGCCTCCCCGCGGGCCGATCACATGTTCGTTGCGGTCAACAGCGGCTCGCTGCCGCCGGAGCTGCTCGAGTCCATGCTGTTCGGCCACGTCAAGGGCGCCTACACGGGAGCGGTCACGTCCCGCAAGGGGTACTTCGAGATCGCCGACAAGGGCACGATCTTTTTTGACGAGATCGGCACGCTGACGCCGGAGACCCAGGTCAAGCTGCTGCGCGTGATCCAGGAAAAAGAGTTCATGCCGCTCGGCTCCAACGAGGTCATCCGCGTGGACGTGCGCATCCTGGCGGCCACCAACGCCGATCTGAAAAAGCTTGTGGACGAGGGCAAGTTCCGGGAGGATCTTTACTACCGGCTGAACGTGATCAACATCTGCCTTCCGCCGCTGCGCGAGCGCAAGGAAGACATCCCGCTTCTGGTCGAGCATTTCTTTGACAAGTACTGCCGGGAAAACGAAAAGTTCCTCGGCCCGGACGGCCGCGCCATCCTGCGCTTTGACGCCGAAGCGATGCAGATCCTCAAGGAACACTCCTGGCCGGGCAACGTGCGCGAGCTGGAAAATGTGGTCGAGCGCGCCGTGGTGCTCGCCTCCAGCCCGGTCGTTTCCGTCGAGGTGCTGCCCGACCACCTGCTGCACGCCAGCGGCCTCCGCATCCGCCGCGACGAGAGCGGCCGCCTGCCGCCGGACGCCTCGCTGTTTGAAATGGTGGCGGATTATGAGCGCAGCCTGATTCTCAAGCATCTGGAAGAAGCCGGCTGGAGCCAGACGGAGGCGGCCGAAAGGCTGCGCGTGCCGCTTTCGACGCTGAACCAGAAAATCAAGCGCCTGAACATCGAAGTCAAAAAGCGCTCCGAGCTGGCCCGGGCCGAGCGAGGCGCCTAAGCCCTTGGCTGGTATGTGGCGCAAATGGCCGGTGGCACTGCTTCTGGCTCTGGCGGCATGCCGCACACAGCCGGAGGCAAGCCCGGCGAAGCCTGCTCCGGCTCCCGTGCGGATTCTCCATTTCTACGCTTCCGCACCGGAAGTCGCTCCCGGCCAGTCCGTGACGATTTGTTACGGCGTCGAGAACGCCCGGGCCGTGCGACTGGATCCTCCGGTCGAACAACTGAAGCCCCTCTTCAACCGCTGCTTTCCGGTCTCCCCGTCCCGCACGACGACCTACACCCTGACGGCCGAAGGCGCCGGCGGGGGCACGGCGAGCGCATCGTTCACAGTTCGCGTCCGCGCCTCCGGCGCCTCAAGCGAACCTCCGCGCCAGGCGGAGGGCATGATCCGCCTGTTTGCCGCCAGCGCCGAGGAAGTCCGTCCCGGTGAGACGGTCACGCTCTGCTACGGCGTCGCGGGTGCGGCCTCCGTCCGCGTCGAGCCTTACGGCCTGCCGCTCGAACCTGCGGAGAAGTACTGCTTTCTGGTCAAACCTCCCGCCACCACAACCTACGTGCTGACTGCGACGGCGGCCGACGGGCGGCGGGAACAGGCAGAGCTCATCGTGCGCGTCCGCCGGTAGGACCAGCTTGACGATCGCCCCTCCCGCGGCGGACAATCGCGGGGGATGGGCAGGCCCCCGGGCGCCCCGGCGGGTGAAGACGGGCAGCGATGAACCGGCGGATCTTTCTCGGAACTGCGGCGGCGGCCGCGATCCGTGCCCAGCCGCGGCGCCCGCCCAACATTCTGGTTTGCATCGCCGATGACTGGTCGTATCCGCACGCCTCCGCCTACGGCGACCCCGTCGTCCGGACTCCGGTCTTCGACCGCGTAGCGCGCCAGGGCGTCTTGTTCACTCACGCCTTCTGCGCCGCCCCTTCGTGTACGCCTTCCCGGGCGGCGATCCTCACCGGGCAGGCGCCCCACCGCCTGGCCGAAGGCGGCAACCTGTGGGGTTTCCTTCCGTCCCGGTTCCCGGTGTACACGGATCTGCTGGAGCAGGCCGGCTATTTCGTGGGTTTCACGCGCAAAGGCTGGGGCCCGGGTGACTTCAAAGCCGGCGGGCGCAGCCGCAATCCGGCAGGAGAGCCCTACCGCAGCTTTGAGGAGTTTCTGAAAGCGGCGCCCGAGAACAGGCCGTTCTGTTTTTGGTTCGGCAGCAACGACCCGCACCGGCCCTACGAGGCGGACTCCGGCGTGCGGTCCGGGATGAAGCCTGAAGACGTGGCGGTGCCTCCGTATCTTCCGGACCTTCCCGAAGTCCGCCGGGACATCCTTGACTACTACTTCGAAGTCCAGCGCTTCGACCGCGAGGTGGGTGAAATTCTGGAGCTGCTGGAAAGAACCGGCCGTGCTGCGAACACGCTGGTTGTGATTACGAGCGACAACGGCTGGCCGTTTCCGCGCTCCAAGGCCAATCTGTACGACTCCGGGACGCGCCTGCCGCTTGCGGTGCGCTGGCCCGAGCGCATCCGCCCCGGCCGCACCCTGGAGGATTTCGTCAGCCTGTCGGATCTGGCGCCTACGTTTCTCGAGGCGGCGGGCTTGAAGCCGCCCTCGGAGATGACGGGCCGCAGCCTGTTCGGGCTGCTCACGGGACGGGAGAAGCCGGGACTGCGCCATGAGGTGTTTGTGGAGCGCGAGCGCCATGCCCACGTCCGCAAGGGCAACCTGAGCTATCCGGCCCGCGGCGTGCGTACGCGGGATTTTCTCTATATCCGCAACTTCCGCCCCGACCGCTGGCCGGCCGGTGATCCGGAGCTGGTCCACTCCGTGGGGCCCTTCGGGGATTGTGACGACTCGCCCACCAAGCAGCTCATCCTGCACTGGCGAAGCGATCCGCCGTTTGTGCGCTATTTCGAAAGAGCCTTCGGCAAGCGGCCGGCCGAGGAACTCTACGATCTGCGCAACGATCCGGCGCAGCTGGACAATGTGGCTGATCGGCGGGAGTACGCTGCGGCGCTCGCCGATTGCCGCGCGCGTTTGCAGCGCTGGATGAAGGACACGGCCGACCCGCGCCTCACCTCTGATGACGACCGCTGGGACGGCTACCCCTACTTCGGGCCGCCCGCCAGAACGCGATCTGCGACAGGAGGTCCGAGTCCATGAACTGCACCGGCTCGAATCCGGTCTCACGCCGGGAGTTTTTCGGGGCGCTCGCGGGGTTCCGGCTTGCCCTGGCAGCGGATCCTCCGCGGAGCGTGCTGCTGATCGCTTCCGACGACCTCAATACCTCGCTCTCCTGCTACGGCCACGCCCTGGTTCGCACGCCCAACATTGATCGCATCGCGCGCCGGGGTGTGCGCTTCGAGCGGGCCTATTGCCAGTTCCCGCTTTGCAACCCCTCGCGCGCTTCCTTGATGACGGGTCTTGCGCCGGATGCGACGAAAGTCTATGACAACCAGAAACATTTCCGCGAAGCGGTTCCGGATGCGGTCACGCTCGGCCAGCTTTTCCGGAAAAACGGTTATTTCAGCGCGCGCGTGGGCAAGATCTTCCACTACGGCGTGCCCGGCCAGATCGGCACGAGCGGGCTTGACGATCCGCCCACGTGGGACGAAACGGTGAATCCCAACGGGGTGGATCACACCAAGGAAGAGGCGCTGCTGACGAACTACACGCCCCAGCGCGGCCTCGGCTCGGCGGTTTGCTTTTACGCTTCGCCGGCCCGCGACGAGGAACATACCGACGGGCTGGTGGCGCGGGAAACGGTCCGCCTGCTCGAGCAGCACCGCAAGGATCCCTTCTTCATCGCGGCCGGATTTTACCGGCCGCACGTGCCCTGGATTGCTCCGGCGCGGTACTTCGATCTGTATCCGCTGGAGCGAATTGAGCTGATTCCTTACGAGGAAGGGGAGATGCGCGTGGCGCCGGAGCTGGCCTACTTCACCCGTCGGGCGCACTGGGGCATGAACGAGCGGCAGCGAAAAGAAGCGATGCGTGCCTATTACGCCTCCATCACGTTCATGGACGCGCAGGTCGGGGTGGTGCTCGACGCCCTGGAGCGCTTCGAGCTCGCCGGGCGCACGACCGTGGTGTTTTGGAGCGATCACGGCTATCATCTGGGCGAGCACGGACAATGGATGAAGCAGACGCTGTTTGAGGCTTCCGCACGCGTGCCGCTGATCTTCGGCGGAGCCGGGGTGACCTCGCCCGGCGGCGTCTGCCGGCGGACGGTCGAGCTGTTGGATTTATATCCGACGCTGGCGGGGCTGTGCGGTCTCAAAGGGACTCCGGGCACGCTGCACGGGCGCAGTCTGGCGCCCTTGCTGCGGCGTCCGGGCGCCGCATGGAGCAAGCCCGGCGTGACGCAGGTGCGCCGGGTGCACGAGCGCAGGCCCGTCATGGGGTATTCGATCCGCACCGAGCGCTACCGGTACACGATGTGGGACGAAGGCCGGCTGGGCGAGGAGCTCTACGACTACGAGCGCGATCCCGGGGAGCGGAGGAACCTGGCGGGGCTGAGGCAAGCGCGCGAGCTCAAAGCCCTCCTGCTCCGCACCCTGAAAATCCGTCAGCCTGGTGTGTCCCCATTTTCGGGCGCCTAGCGACCCGCCATACGGTCCGTGCAGGGAGCTGCGGGCGTGCCGTCCTCGGAACGATCGTCGCCGGTCGCCGTGCGCAGACGGTCCAGCTCGCGCGCCAGCTGTTCGGCCTGCTGCCGGTAAGCCGCCTGGTGATACAGGTTACGCCGCTCCTCGGGATCGTTTTCGAGGTCGAACAGCTCCCACTCCTGAGGCTCCTGGATGTAATGGATCAGTTTCCAGCGCCGCGTGCGCACGCCGCGATGCTTGCCCGCGCAGTGGACGGCCGGGTATTCGAAATATTCGTACAGCCAGGATTCGCGCCACCGGACGCTTTTCCCTTCCAGAATCGGCCGCCAGCTCATCCCGTGCTCCTCGGTGTAGGAAGGCCGTTCGATGCCGCAATAGTCGAGGATCGTGTGGAAGACGTCATTGTTGAGCACCATGTGCTCCCGGTCCACACGGCCGCCCCGGATCGCGGCCGGGTAGCGGACCAGCATTGGCACGCGGATGGAGGGCTCATACATCAGCCGCTTGTCGAACAGGCCATATTCGCCGAGGAAGAAGCCGTTGTCCCCGGTGTAGATCACCAGGGTATTCTCCGCTAACTTCTCTTTGTCCAGGTAGTCCAGCACGCGGCCGAGATTCTCGTCCACCGCCAGCAGCGTGCGGTAGTAGTTTTTCAGGAACACCTGAAAGTTTCTGCGCTTCTTCTCCCGGCGCGGCAGGTCTGCCGGCACGCCCCGCTCTCGGAAATCGGGCATATCGGCGATCTGCATGTCTGAGTTGCGCACCGCGGCGGGACGGCGGCTCAGGTCCGCGTCAAAGGTCGGAGGCTCGGGGATGGTGATGTCCTCGTAGACTTTGGCGAAGCGGGGCGCCGGGATCCAGTCCCGATGGGGAGCCTTGGTGTGGTACATGACGCAAAACGGCCTGTCCTTGGGGCGGTTCCGCAGGGCCTCGAGCACCTGGTCGGCGATCACGTCCTCGACGTAGCCGCGGAAGCGCACCCGCCCGCCGTTGGCGATCATCACCGGATCCATGTAAGCGCCCTGGCCGGGAAGGATCGCCCAGTGATCGAACCCCCACGGCATCGTGGCGATGTGCCATTTGCCGAGCAGCGCCGTGTAGTAGCCGGCCTGTTGCAGCAGCGCCGGGAAGATCACCTGACCGGGACGGAAGTAGTGCGACAGGCCGCCGTTGGTCGTCACGCCGTGGGCGTGCGAGTACAGTCCCGTCAGGATCGTGCCGCGGCTCGGCGAGCAGAGGGCGTTGGTGACGAACGCTTCCGCAAAGCGCACGCCTTCGGCCGCCAGGCGGTCCATATTCGGCGTGCGCAGGATCCGGTTGCCCGCGCAGCTCATGGCGTCCCAGCGCTGATCGTCGGTCATGACAAAGAGCACGTTGGGGCGCCGGTGCTGGGGGCGGGCGATGTGAGGGAATCCGGCCAGGGCCGCGCCGGCGAGCGTTTGCAATGCGGTACGGCGAGTCACAGAGGGATTATACGGTAACCCGGGCGGCCGGTGACTCGCGCTCCGCCCTCAGCGGCACTCATATGCTCCCGCCACAATGGCCTGAAACGCCGAATAGAGAAACGATTTGGGTGTGCCGTCGGGCATCAGCAGCGAAAAGCACCCGTTGCCTGACAGGTCGAAGTAAAAGGCTCGCTGCCAGGTCATGTACTTGTATGTCTTGCAGACCAGGTTGGCAATCTTCCGCTGCCGGCCCTCGGAGTGGCCCGGGCAAGTTCCATCGCCGAAATTGAACTCCGTGGTCCAGATGGAGCGCGGCCGTTCGATGGCGACCATCAGATTCCAGAGTGCTCCCACTGCATGCCGAACGCCCCGATCGCTGGAGCTGTAATTCGTAATTGTGAAGATGGGGAAATAATCGGGCCAATTGAGCAGGAGAATTCTCGCCCAGTCATGGATCCAGTTGGTACGGTACCCCCAGTTTCGGTCCCGCTGCGTGCAATCCGCAACGCGATCAAAGCACGTGAACAGATCCGGGCCAAAAACCACGGCGTCGGCTATGACGCTCCGAATCGCCTCCGCCGCCGGAATCAGCATCAGATCCATGTACTCGGCGGCGGGAGACTGGTAGAGCAGCGGGGGTTCAGGACTGAAATAGACATCGAGATTCGGCTCGTTTCCTATGGACCAATATTTCACGTAAGGGTAACGTGAAGCCAGGTGGTAGGCAAAGTCGTAGAAATTATCCCGAAACTTCGCTCTGTGCGTCCTGAGAATCTTTGCGCACTCGTGAGGCGTACCTGCGATCACGTCACAACCGGAACCACCCGCCCATCCGGGTTGCGAGCGCAACTGAAAGACAATGTTGACGCCGCGCGCCGCCAGCGTGTGTACCGTGGCATCCAGACCGTCCCAGTGATAATCGTGAAAGCGGGAGGCGCGCGGTCCCCAGTAGGTGGTTCCGGATTCGGACGGCTCGGCCCAAGCCCAAATCACGGGCACATAGGCCCAGCGGACGCCCGTGCTGGCCAGCATGTGGGCGAGGTAGGCGTTGCGCCCCGGGTCCCATTGATTGCCTGCATTCATGTTGACGCCATGCTTGTCGGAAGCAGCCGCAGAAGTGAGACTCCAAATGGTGACCAACCACCGCAGACGGGCACGCCCCGAGCAGCAGACCTGCATGCGGATCCGTCCCGAGCCGGCGCAGAGGGTGATCCCTGGCGCTCCGCAAATAGGTTTCCGGAATTGGATTATACGGCAGCCCGCCGCGGCTGGCCCGCCGCAGGCTGCTGTTGCGTCATGCAGTGCAGCGTGCCGAGCCCCAAGACCAGATCGCGCGCGTAGATGCCCACGACCTTGCGGCCCGGAAAGAGGCGGGCCAGCACCGCCAGCGCCTCGCGATCGCGAGGATCGTTGAACACCGGCACCAGCACCGTGGTGTTTGCAATGTAAAAGTTGGCGTAGCTGGCGGGGAGGCGCTGGCCGGCGAAATACACCGGCTCGGGCATGGGCAGCCGGACGACGCGCAGCGGCCAGCGCTTTAAGATCCGGAGGTTTTTCCGGAGCGGCTCGTGATTGGGGTCGGAGGGGTCCGGCTCGTAACAGGCCACCACTGTCTCGGGAGCCACAAACCGCGCGATGTCGTCCACGTGCCCGTGCGTGTCATCGCCGGCGATGCCGCGCCCCAGCCAGATCACCTTGTGCACATTCAGATAATCTCTGAGCACGTGTTCCAGAGCTGCGCGGCTCCATCCCGGGTTGCGAGCCTGGACCGGGCTGAGCAGGCATTCCTCGGTCGCCAGCAGCAGGCCCCGGCCGTTGACGTCAATGGCGCCTCCTTCCAGCACGACGCCGGTCTTCCACTGCCGCAGCTTCAGGCGCTGCGCCAGGCGAGCGGGTACGGCGTTGTCTCGCCGCCAGTTGGGGTACTTGGCCCAGGCGTTGAATTTCCAGTTGGTGACGGCTACCTCTCCACGGGCGTTTTTCACAAAGATCGGCCCATAATCCCGGATCCAGCTCCGATCCGTGGGACAGTGGTAGAACTCCACGGCCTCCAGGTTCACGTGAGACTGCCGGAGGCGCTTGCGCGCGCGCTCCTCCATTTCGGCATCCCGTACCAAGATGCGCACGCGCTCGGCCGGCGCCAGATGCCGCACCACTTCGCAGTAGACCCACTCGATCGGTGCGAACTTGCCCGGCCAGTCGGTACGTTCGTGCGGCCAGGCCAGCCATGTGGCCTCGTGCGGCTCCCATTCGGCCGGCATGCGAAAGCCGCAGGCGCGAGGTGTAGCCCGCATCAGTCGAGCCAGCGTTGCAGCAGGGGACCGTAGGCGTCTACGCGGCGGTCGCGGAAAAAAGGCCAGTTGCGGCGAACCTCCTCGATCCGCGCCGGATCGCATTCCACCACGAGCGTCTCCTCCTCCGTCTGGGAGGCCTCGGCCAGAATCTCCCCGAACGGGCCGGCGACGAAGGAGGAACCCCAGAACTCGAGCCCGCAGCCGGGGGGACCTTCGTAGCCGACACGGTTCACTGCGGCGACATAGATGCCGTTGGCGATGGCGTGTCCGCGCTGCACCGTGCGCCAGGCGTCGCGCTGCCGCTCGCCGTGTTCCTGTTTCTCGGCTGGGTGCCAGCCGATGGCGGTGGGATAAAAAATGACGTGCGCGCCCGCGAGGCTCGCCAGGCGCGCGCCTTCCGGATACCACTGGTCCCAGCAGATTTCGACAGCGATCGGAGCATAGCGCGTGTCGAAACGAGGCACCCCGAGGTCTCCCGGTGCAAAGTAGAACTTCTCGAAATAGAGCGGATCGTCGGGGATGTGCATTTTGCGGTACAGGCCGAGCAGCGAGCCTCCGGCGTCGAGGACCGCGGCGGAGTTGTGGTAGACGCCCGGCGCGCGCCGTTCGAAGACCGGGGCGATGATGGCCACCTGAAGCTCGCCGGCCAGCTTGGCCAGCCGCTCCGTGGTGGGCCCCGGGACCGGCTCGGCCAGAGCGAACAGATCCGCATCTTGCCGGCGGCAGAAATACTCGGAGCGGAACAGCTCCTGCAGGCAGACGATCTGCGCGCCGCGCGCCGCCGCCTCGCGGATCCGCCACTCGGCCTTTTCCAGATTCTCGTTCGGATCCGGAGCGCACGCCATCTGGATCAGGCCGATCCGGAATTTCGAGTTCGCGCGCGAGGACATAGTAAGATTGTTCCACATGACGCGACGCCTGTTTGCGCTCTTGGCAAGCGCCGTCTGGCTGGCGGCAGGTGCCGTTCCTTCCCCCAGGGAACACTTCGGCTACAACCCCGGCGATGACTACAAGCTGGCCGGCTACGCCGAGATCGTGAGTTACTTCCAGGCGCTCGAACGCACCAGTGACCGCATCCGGCTGGTCGAGTTCGGCCGCAGCTCCGAGGGCCGCCCGATGTACGTCGCGTTCGTTTCCTCCCCTGCGAACCTTGCGCGCCTGGACCGCTACCGGGAGATCAGCCGGCGGCTGGCCCTCGGGCAGGCATCCGAAGACGAAGCCCGGCGCCTGGCCGCGGAAGGAAGGGCGATCGTATGGATTGACTCGGGCCTGCATGCCACCGAAGTTGCGCCGGTACAGCACGCGCCGCATCTGGCCTACCGGCTGATCACGGACGAGACGCCGGAGGTGCAGCGGATCCGGGAGCGGGTCATCCTGCTGCAGGTCCCCGTGATCAACCCGGACGGTCTGGAGATGGTGGTGGAGTGGTACCGCAAGAATCTGGGCACGCCGCACGAGACGGCGCGGCTACCGTTCCTGTATCAAAAGTACGCCGGTCACGACAACAACCGCGACTACTACATGTTCAACCTCGTGGAAACGCAGCATGTGGGGCGGATGCTGTTCCGGGAGTGGTTCCCGCAGATCGTCTACAACCAGCATCAGGCGCCGCCGTTTCCTGCGCGCATTTTCGTACCGCCCTATGCCGAGCCCCTGAATCCGAACATTCCGGCCGCCGTACTGGAGGGGATCCACTTGATCGGATCCGCCATAAAGGAACGCTTCGCGCGGGAAGGGAAAACCGGCGTACTTTCCTACGCGCAGTTTGATGCCTGGTGGAACGGCGGGTTGCGCAGCGCTCCGGCGTTTCACAACATGCACGGCATCCTGACGGAGACCGCCGGCTCCGGCTACGCCACACCGCGAAGCTACGAACTCAAAGATCTCCCGGCGCGCTTCGCCGGAGGCATTTCCGCCCGCGAACCCAGCGTATTTTACCCGCGTCCGTGGACGGGGGGCCGCTGGGGGCTGCGGGAAGCCATAGAGTACATGCTCACCGCCGACTTCGCTATCCTCGAGCTGGCCGCTGCGCGCTCGGAGCAGTTCCTGTACAAGGCCTGGCAGATGGCCCGGGACGCGATCGCGTCCGGGCGGAAGGGCTCGCCGTTTGCGTATCTGGTGCCCGAGCAGCAGTGGGACCCGTCGAGTGCCGTAGAAATGCTCCGCCGCCTTCAGATGGGCGGGGTCGAGATCCTCCGTGCCCGGGCGGCGTTTGAGGCCGGCGGCAAGGACTACCCGCAGGGCACGTACGTTTTGCCTGCAGCGCAACCGTTTCGCGCCTATTTGCTGGATCTGCTGGAGCCGCAAAAGTACCCGGACCTGCGCACCGATTCGGGCGCTCCCCGCCGTCCCTACGACATCACGGGCTGGACGCTGAGCCTGCAAATGGGCGTGCAGGTGGTGCGCATCGAGAAACCGTTCGAGGCGGCGCTCGAGCCGGCAGGCGAGATCGGGCCGCCCGCGCCCTCGCTCAACCCGCGCGAGAACGTTTCCTTCCGGACCGTCGCAGAGTGGCTGGAAAAGGGCGTACGGGTGAGGCGCACCCCCGGCGGGCAGTTCCTGGTCGAGGGAAGCTCCGCGCCCGGCGAGTTCGCCTCTGCCGCCTACGAGTTGCAGCGGCCGCGCGTGGCGGTTTACGAGCCCTGGACCGCCAACATGGACACCGGCTGGACCCGATGGCTGCTCGATTACTACCACGTGCCCTACGCGGTCTTGCGCAATGACGACGTGCGCCGAGGCGGTTTGCGGGAGCGCTTCGACTCGGTGATTCTGGCCAGCCAGAGCGCCGAATCCATTCTCAACGGACACCGCTACGGGGAGCCGGCCACCTCGCGCGAACGCCCGCACGAGTACGATCCGAAATCCGTCCAGCGGCCCGAATACACCGGAGGGATCGGCGCCGCGGGAGTGGCCGAGCTCGAACGCTTCGTGCGGGAGGGAGGCACGCTCATTGCGCTCGATGACGCGACCGAACTCCCCATCCGTTTTTTCCCGCTGCCGGTCCGCAACGTGGTGCGGAGCGCCGCGGCCGATCCCGGCGACGCCGGCCGCAGCGCGCCGTCATTCTATTCGCCGGGAGCGCTGTTGCGGATCACGCTGGACCCTGCTCACCCGCTGGCCCATGGCATGCCCCGCGAGGCCGTCGCGTTCTCGACAGGAGGCCACGCCTTTGAGATCACGCTACTTGAAGCGTTCAACCGGGGCGAGCGTGCCGTGCGCCCGGTGGCGCGCTATGCGGACAAAGACCTGCTGGCGAGCGGATGGGTGACGGGAGAGCGAACCGTGCTCGGCAAAGCGGTCCTGGTCGAGGCCCGCTACGGAGAGGGCCGCGTGGTGCTGTTCGCTTTCCGCCCGCAGTTCCGCGGCCAGCCCTTCGGGACGTTCAAGCTTCTGCTCAACGCAGTGTATCTGGCCTCGGCGCGAAGGCTGGGTACATAGGTCCGGCGAGGAGGAGAATGAGCGGAGATCGGATGAGCACACCGTTTCGCGTCGGCGTCAGTCCGGATTTCTACGTGGACCTGAAGGGGAGGTTTGAAGCTGTGATCGAAGAGCATCTGGACCGTGTGCCCGGCATCGAAGTTCGGCCGATGCCGGCGCAACCGGGCAAGCGGGCCACCGCGGACGCTTTGAACGCGTTCGACGCGGTACTCGCGCTCGGGTTGCGAATCGAGGCGGAAAGCCTGGAAGGAGTGAGCCGGCTTGCGCTGGTCGCACGCTGGGGCGTGGGGTACGACACGGTGGATGTTGCGGCTCTCACACGGGCGGGCGTGGCGCTGGCGCTCACGCCCCGCGCCGTGCGCCGGCCGGTGGCCGAAGCCATTCTCACCTTCGCGTTCGCCCTTGCCAAGAACCTGGTGGAGCAGGACCGGCTGGTGCGCAGCGGCCGCTGGAGGGACAATCTCTCCCGGCTGGGACGGAATGTGGACGCGCTCGTTTTGGGCTCGATCGGCTGCGGCAACATCGCCCGCGAAATGTTCCGCCTGGCGCGGCCGCTGGGTTTTCGCCGGCTGCTCGCCTGCGACCCTTACGTCCCTGCGGCGGACGTAGCGGAGCTGGGGGTGGAGTTGACGGCGCTGGAAACCGTCCTGAGCGAAAGCGACATTGTGACCATAAACGTACCGCTCACGGATCAAACGCGAGGAATGATCGGCGAAGCGCAACTCCGGCGGATGAAGCCTTCTTCCTGGCTTATCAACACGGCCCGGGGAGCGGTGGTGGACCACGGGGCTCTGGTGCGCGCTCTTCGTGAGGGCTGGATCGCGGGCGCCGGCATTGACGTGTATCCGACCGAACCGCCGCCTCCGGACGATCCGCTTCTGGGTTTGGACAACGTCGTGCTGGCTCCGCACGCCCTGGCGTGGACCGAGGAACTCATCCGGGACGTGGGGCGGGAGGCCTGCGCCAACATCCTGGCTGTCGCGCGCGGGGAGGCGCCGCCGGGGCTGTTGAACCGCGAGGTGCTGGATCACCCCGGCTTTCAAGCCAAACTGGCTCGCCTGCGGGCGGAAACGAGCTGGTCATGAAGTCCAACCGTGTGCGGGATCTGCTGCGGCAGGGTTCGGTCCCGGTCGGTCACATGATTTCCGAGTTCGGCACGCGGGGCGTGGCGCGGATTCTCGAGGCTGCCGGAGCCGACTTTGCGCTGATTGACATGGAGCACAGCGGACTGGACCTGGAACGCGTGGCCGACCTGCTGGCCTGGTTCCGGGCGACGTCCGTCGCGCCGTTTGCCCGCGTGCCGCAGGGTCTCTACCACTTTGTGGCGCGGGTGATGGACGCCGGCGCCTTGGGGGTGATGGTTCCGAATGTGGAGAGCGCCGAGCAGGCACGCGCCATCGTGAGGGCCGCCAAGTATGCTCCGCTCGGCGCGCGGGGAGTGGGACTCGGGGTGGCGCATACCGATTACCGGCTGCCGGATCCCGCCACGTATTTCCGCGAAGCCAACGAAGCCACGATGGTTCTGTGTCAGATCGAGTCCGTGGCGGGGGTGGAGAACGCCGAGGAGATTGCGGCAGTTGAGGGCGTGGACGTGCTGTGGGTGGGCCACTTTGATCTGACGCAGTCCATGGGCATTGCGGGGCAGTTCGAGCATCCGAGGTTTCTCGACGCTCTGGCCGCGGTGGTGGCGGCGGCGCGGCGGTACGGCAAGGCGGCGGGCATTCAGCCGGGCAGCCTCGAACAGGCCCGCCAGTGGCTGGCGGTGGGGTTTTCGGTGCTCTCCTTCAGCAACGACGTTTCCCTTTATCGCGATTCGCTGCGTCAGGCACTGGACGGGCTTCGAAGCCTCTAGCTATAGCTAGTGCCCCGGAGTGCCCGGCAGAAGGGGACCGGCCTGGATCCGGTATCCGCGTCCTGTCAACGTGGGCCCCTCCAGAATCCAAACAGGCCGATCGGGATAAGTGTGCAAGAGCAGACGGCGGACCTCAGCCGACCGGTCCCATGCGTAGATCGGTCCAGAGGCGTTCCAGTCAAGGGGGTTGTACACCGCAGCCGACGCGTAGTCCGGGTGAGCCTCGCCACGAATCAGCACGAGGCTGCGTCCGAAGTTATGCCGGGCGGCCAGCTGGCGGACATCAGGCCGCATGTTCTGGTAGTGGTGGTACTTATCAATGGCACGCCAAGGAAAGTAGTTGACGAGTGCGGTGAATCCTAAACCGATTACTGCGGTGACTGCGCGGCTACAGGCACGTCGCCCCAAAACCTCGCAGAGTCGTTCCAGTCCGCGGATTGTGAATACAACGCTCGGAACGAGCATGAGGAACCAGTAGCGCGCGCCGAAATCAGGGCCTCCGCTGAAATAGTAAAAAAAGTGTCCCGCAAAAACGGCTCCGGAGAAGGCTAGCAGGACCCAGTCGGCGGAGGTTAGTTTTCCTGCAAACAGAAATAAGGAAGCCAGCAACAACGATCCCACGCCCCAACCGAACAGCTCAATATTGATCGAAAACAGGTTCAGGTTCGCATTGATGAGCGCGTCGAGGGGGCTATGGCCGGGATTCGGGTCTATGGCCCAGCCCATGCCGCGATCTGGTCCGAATCCCATCGCGTTGGCCATCGGTCCGAAACGCTTTGCCATGTACACCATCACCGGAAACTCAAAAGGATTTCCAGCGAGCCGGCGGTTGTATTCCAGAGTGAGGCAGGCGGCAAAGGCAGCCGAAAGTGTGTAGGCCGCCAAAGCGGACTTCGAGGTGCGTTTGCGCGCGATGGCCGCAAGCAGCCCCGCCGCTCCCGCAAGTGCCAGGATGAAGCCCTCCAGCGGGCGAACCATCAGCGCCAGCCCCGAGCCCAACCCGCTGATGGCACCACCGCGCCACTTGGCCCCGCCAGCCGCCATAGCAACGCCGAGCGCCATCAGCAACGCGTAGGTCAGGGCCAGAGTGTGGCTCATGAAATTCATGGCCATGAATACGTGCCATGGGGACACCGCCAGTAACAGGACCGCGAACCGAGCCAGCCTGATGTCATACAGCCTCGAAAGCACCGACCACGCCAGCAAGGTATTGAGACCGGCAAGCACCGGGTTGACCAACCACGGTACGCCCAAGAATACTCCGATCGCCAGAACCGCGGGCCAACCGGGCGGCATTGACGAAAACCATCGGTTACTGTCCGAATCCATGAGGTAAACTTCGAAGGCTTCGGGGACCAGGGGCGCAGAAAGATGAAGCCTGCCCGACGCGAAATACCGGGCGTGCATGACGTAGGCCACCTCGTCGGGAATGTGGGGATGCCGCTCATAGGAGACCACGCTCAGAAAGGCGGCGACCGAGGTGACCCAGACCGCTGCCCCGAGGGCGACCGGGTCGCGGATCGGGTTCACCGGCGCAGGCTGGTCCAGCCATCGCGACAACCGTTCCCGCAGCGCGGACAGTTGGGGCTCGGGAATGTTCCACCCCAGCAGAACCACATTGCCCAGACTCACAGCCTGGAGGAAACCGGCGAAGATCAACTCCACCACATAGCGGCGCACCTCTTCGGAAACCGTGGCGGCGGTGAGCCAGAACGCGGCGGCGATGCCCACGAACTGCCACCACCGGAAGTGACCCCGCAGCCAATCCCTTACCGTGGCCCAGCGGCCGCGAAAACCGAGCGCCACGACAATGGTCTGGACGAACACGAACAGCAGGTGCCAGGGCTGATAGGCCAGGATCCAGGTGAGCGCGCGGTAGTGCTGGTAGTGCAGACGCGTGCCCGCATCGATCATTTGAACACTCACAGCCTGACCCGTAAGCGCCAGCGCAAACCACAGCGCGGCCTTCCGCCAGGGCGTCCGCCAGGCCAAGCCCAGCACCACGCCGGCAGCCGCCAGGGAGAACGGCAGGCAGATTGACCCTGTAGGTATGCCTTCGGCGTTCCGAAACCGCGGATCCAGGAGGGCCCATGCCGCCAGAAGGGCGGAGCCGATCCAGAACGATACCCTCATAAGCCCGCTTGCCAGATCGCCGGAGCCCGTGATCCGGCCGCCTCGCGCCAGCCGCGCCACATCGTGCTATTGTGCCCAAATCCTGAGCGGTCAACAACCGGCTGAGCACGATGGCATTCCCTCAATGTTGACCGGAGAATGGGGGGATTCGTACAATGGTTGCGAGGGGCGGTTCCTGTTTGCATGCTGCCGGCTGTGGCTCACCCAAAGATTTCGCGTCCCGCAACGAGCTCGATCCTCGAACAGATCGGCAACACGCCGCTCGTCCGGCTTGAGAAGATCGCGGCCGACCTGCCGGGGGTCGAAATCTGGGCCAAGGCCGAATTCTTCAACCCCGGCGGCTCGGTCAAGGACCGTGCCGGCCTGAGCATGATCCTGGACGGCGAGCGGACGGGCCTGCTCACGCCGGACAAGATCATTCTGGACGCCACCAGTGGCAACACCGGGTTGGCCTACGCCATGATCGGCGCCATCCGGGGCTACCGCGTGCGCCTCTGCTTGCCGCGCAACGCCTCCGATGAGCGCAAGCGCATGCTCAAGGCCTACGGCGCCGAGATGATCTTCACCGACCCGGCGGAAGGCTCCGACGGCGCCATCCGCAAGTGCCGCGAAATCTACGAGGCCAACCCGGAACTGTACTTCTATCCGGATCAGTACAACAACCCCGCAAACTGGAAGGCGCATTATGAGACGACGGCGGTCGAGATTTTGCGGCAAAGCCAGGGACGGATCACGCATTTCGTGGCCTGCATGGGAACGAGCGGCACCTTCGTGGGCACATCGCGGCGGCTCAAGCGTGACTTGCCCCACGTTCGGTGCATCTCCGCCCAGCCTTCCTCCGGTTTCCACGGCATGGAGGGTCTCAAACACATGCCCACCGCCATCGTCCCCGGAATCTACGATCCTTCCGTTGCGGACGACAACCTGTGGATCGAAACCGAGGATGCCTACGCGATGTGCCGGCGCCTGGCGCGGGAGGAGGGATTGCTGGTGGGGATCTCTTCGGGCGCCAACGTGGTGGCCGCCCGCCAGGTCGGCCGGAGACTGGTAGAGGAAGGCCGGAGCGGTATGATCGTGACGATCCTGCCGGACGGTGCGGCAAAATATTTGAGCGAACCTTTCTGGAATGATTCAGATTGAAAAGGAAGCCTGGGAGACGATGGTCGCCCACGCCGAGCGGGCGTATCCGGAAGAGTGCTGCGGCGCCATGCTCGGCACGGCGGACGGAGCCGGTAAGGTGGTCAAGGAGGCCGTGCCGCTCGAGAACGTCGCCACCGGACCGCGACGGACGCGGTACGAACTGCGCCCCGAGGACCTCCTGCGCGCCGAGCGCGAGGCCCGCCGCCGCGGCATGGGCTTGATCGGCATCTATCATTCCCACCCGGACTGCGACGCCTATTTCTCGGAGACCGATCTGAAGAATTCCTGCCCCTGGTACTCGTTCGTGGTGCTCTCGATTCGCGGCGGGCGCTTCGACCACGCCAACTGCTGGCTGCCCGACGCCGATCAGACCCACGCGGTACGCGAGGAACTCATCTATCCGAATTCAGGAGCACGCTATGGCTAAAGTGTTGATCCCTACGCCGCTGCGGCAGTACGTGGACAAGAAGGAGAGCGTCGAGGTCAGCGGCGCCACCGTGGGGGAGATTCTGGAGACCCTCACGCGCCAGTACGCCGAACTGCGGCGCCATCTGTACAACGAGGAAGGCAAACTCCGGAGCTTCGTCAACGTCTACGTCAATGACGAAGACATCCGCTATCTGAACCGGGAGCAGACCCCGGTCAAGGACCAGGACACGATCTCGATCGTGCCGAGCATCGCCGGCGGAAGCCCGGCCGCGACGGCGGCGCCGCCGGTCTCGCTGTCCAACGAAGAGATCCTGCGCTACAGCCGCCATTTGATCATGCCCGAGGTGGGCATGGAGGGACAGCTCAAACTCAAGAGCGCCAGTGTGCTGCTGGTGGGAACCGGCGGCCTCGGGGCGCCGCTCGGACTCTACCTGGCGGCAGCGGGCGTCGGCCGCATCGGGCTGGTGGACTTCGATGTCGTGGATCTGACCAACCTGCAGCGCCAGGTCATCCACGGCACCAAGGATGTCGGCCGGAAAAAGCTCGACTCGGCCATGGAGCGCATGCGCGACATCAATCCGCACGTCGAGCTGGTGCCCCACGAAGTGCGGCTGTCGAGCGAGAACGCGCTGGAGATCCTCAAAGACTACGACATCGTCGTGGACGGCACCGACAACTTTCCGACCCGCTACCTGGTCAACGACGCCTGCGTGTTGCTGGGCAAGCCGAACGTCTACGGCTCGATCTTCCGCTTTGAGGGCCAGGCCACCGTGTTTGCCTATCCGGGCGGGCCTTGCTATCGCTGCCTCTACCCCGAGCCGCCCCCGCCCGGACTGGTTCCCAGCTGCGCCGAAGGCGGCGTGCTGGGTATTCTGCCCGGCCTGATTGGCGTCATCCAGGCCACCGAAACGGTCAAGTTGATCCTCGGCAAGGGGGAGCCGCTGGTGGGGCGGCTTCTGCTCTACGACGCCCTGGCCATGCGCTTCCGCGAACTCAAGCTGCGCCGTAACGCGGACTGCCCGGTCTGCGGCGACCATCCCACGATTCGCGAGCTGATAGATTACGAGCAGTTCTGCGGCATTCCGCGCCATGAGCCCGCGCCGCAGCCGGGCTTGTCGGAGTGGGAGATTGACCCGGTCGAGGTCAAGGCGAAGATGGATCGCGGCGAACGGTTCGTGCTGATTGACGTCCGCGAACCGCACGAGTATCAGATCTGCCGCATCCCCGGCGCGCGGCTGATTCCGCTCGGCGAACTGCCGCGGCGGGTCCACGAACTGGACTCCGCCGACGAGATCATCGCCCATTGCCGCAGCGGCGTCCGGAGCGCAAAGGCCGTGGACTTTCTCCGCCAGGCCGGATTCCGCAAGGTGAAAAACATGAAAGGCGGCATCCTGGCCTGGAGCGACAAGGTAGATCCCTCCGTTCCCAAATACTGACGCGCAGCGCCGCGCAGACGAAGTATACTCTGCAAGCGTGGAGACGGCTGACGTTGTCATCATCGGCGCGGGCATTGTCGGCTCGAGCATTGCCTGGCACCTGACTCAGGCCGGCTGCCGCAACGTGCTCGTGATCGAACGGGAGACCCAGCAGGGTCTGGGCTCCACGGGCAAGAGCATGGGCGGCGTGCGCGCGCAGTTTGCCACGGCGGTCAACATCCGGATGTCGCTGTACTCCATCGAGGTCTTCCGGCGGTTCGAGGAGCTGACAGGCCACTCTTCCGGCTACAAGCCCCACGGCTATCTGTTCATCGCCACAAGCCCGGCCCACCTGGCCTACCTGCGCGCCAATCAGGAACGCCAGCGGGCACTGGGCTTGACGAACGTGGAACTTCTGGCTCCCGAGGACGTGGTGAAGTTTTTCCCTCTGTTGCGGGCGGACGATATTGTCGGAGGCAGCTACTGCCCCACGGACGGCTTCGTGGACCCACACAGCGTCATGACGGGGTTCATGAACGCGGCGCTTGGCGACGGCGCCCGGCTGTGGCGGGGAGTGGAGGTGACCGGCGTCACGGTGGACGCCCGGGGAGTTGCCGGCGTCGAGACGACGGCCGGGAGCGTGGCCACGCGTACCGTAGTCAACGCGGCCGGGCCGTGGGCGGCGGAGGTGGCGCGTATGGCCGGCATCGAACTCCCCGTCGTGCCGTTGCGGCGAATGCTCGTGCCGACGGAACCTTTTCCCGGCCTTCCCGAGCGCTTCCCCATGATCATTGACATGACCAACGGCTTTCACTTTCGCCGGGAAGGACTGGGGCTGCTGATGGCCTGGAACGATCCCGAAGAAACCCCGGGGTTCAAAACCAGTTTTGACCCTGACTTCATCGAGAAGATCCTGACGCGGGCGGTCCATCGAGTTCCGGCTTTCGAGAACCTGGAAGTGAATCCCAGGCGTGCCTGGGCAGGGCTGTACGAGGTGACTCCGGACCATCACGCCGTTCTCGGGCCCGTGCCGGAAGTGCCGGGCTTTTACCTTGCCAACGGCTTCAGCGGTCACGGTGTCATGCACTCGCCCGCCACAGGGCGCATCGTGAGTGATCTGATTGTGCGGGGTAAAACGGATCTCATTGAGGCGGATGTCCTTTCTGTGGCCCGTTTTGCCGAAGGCCGCCTCCTCGAGGAAACCGCGGTGCTCTAGCTGCCTGCTGAAAAGCCTCGCCTGGAAAGGCAGGGGCAGATTGAGCTTACTCGCGCGAGCGCGGCATCATCGTTTCATCCCTGACCGTCGAGTGAGCCGGCAGCGTCGGAGGCGGTCGGGCTGACCCTTGCTGACCCGCAGAATCGTGTCCCTTCGCTACACGGAGGAGGTGTTTGGATTACTCCACCGAAGTCGCCCGAGCTTGACGCCGGGACTGAGGCGCCGTCACGCCAAAGGGATCACCGGCCCAAGCCGATGCGGCAAAGGTGCTCTTCATAGACCCGCCGTTCCTGTTCGACGTAGGCGCGGTTACGACGGGCCAGCTCCTCAAAGTCCACCAGATGAGCGTCGAACTCGGGGCCGTCCACGCAGGCGAATTTCACCTTTTCGCCCACGGTGACGCGGCAACCACCGCACATGCCGGTGCCGTCCAGCATGATCGGATTCAGGCTGGCGAACGTGCGCACGCCCCACTGTCGCGTCAGTTCGGCAGCGGCGCGCATCATGGGGATGGGGCCGATCACGTGGACCGTGGCAGGCGGCTCCTGGCGCGAGCTACGCCAGTGCCGCATCAGGTCTACGACGGTGCCTCGGAAGCCATAAGAGCCGTCGTCGGTGGCCCACAGGATTTCATCCGCAGCCGCGCGCAGCTCGTCCTCCAGAATGACGAGATCGCGCGAGCGCGCACCGCACAGTACGGTTACGTGGTTACCGGCCTCGCGAAACGCCCGCGCCACCGGAAGCACTTCGGCCACGCCCACCCCGCCGGCCACGCAGAGTACCTCGCCGAGGTGCTGGATGGTGGCAGGCGAACCCAAGGGGCCGAGTACGCCGGCAAGTTGCTGCCCCGGTTCCAGATCGGCCGTCAGCCGAGAGGTCTTGCCCACGGCCTGAACTACGAGTACGATGGTCCCGCGCCCGGGGTCGCCCTCGACCAGCGTCAAGGGGATTCGCTCGCTGGCGGGCGTCGGCCGCACGATGACGAACTGGCCCGGCTTGCCGTGAGCAGCGATGGCCGGGGCATGAACCTCCAGCCACGAAATATCGGGCGTGAGACGGCGCTTACTGAGGACGCGGAATTCCGATGTCGCCAGGGTCGCCAGCACGCTCTCGCGCCTGGGACGCATTTGGGAGCGGCGCTCCCCGCGCAGCAGAGAATCGATGGCCTCCGCAGCGGTGCGGCCGTCGCGCATCGCCAAGATGACGGTAGAACCCCCGCGCACGACGTCACCGCCGGCGAAGACTCGCGGCAGGCTCGTGCGACCCGATTCGTCCACGACAACCTTACCCCGTTCCGTGACGAGTTCCGGCGTGCTCCGCTGAACGGTGGGGTTGGGGCTCTGGCCGATCGCCATCACGATTGTGTCGACCGGCATGCGGAACTCCGAGCCAGGGATCGGAATAGGCGCCGGGCGGCCGGTCTCGTCGGGCTCGCCCAGGCGCATGCGGATGCATTCCACTTCGCGAACAAAGCCCTGTTCATCGCCCAGGATCCGAACAGGTACGGCGAGGAATTCGAACTTTACGCCCTCCTCTTCTGCGTGCTCGATTTCTTCCGCACGGGCGCGCAGCTCCGCACGGCCCCGCCGGAACATGATGATGGACTCGCTGCCCAGCCGGCGCGCCCAACGGGCAGCGTCCATGGCGGAATTGCCGCCGCCCACCACAATGCAGCGAGCGCCCACACGCACGGGCGTGTCGCTGGCAGGAAACTCGTAGGCTTTCATCAGGTTGATCCGGGTGAGAAACTCGTTAGCCGTATAAACGCCGACCAAGTTCTCGCCCGGAATCCCCATCAAGTGAGGCAAACCTGCGCCGGTTCCGAGAAATACAGCGTCGAAACCGGAGTCGAATAGTTCTTGCAGCGTGCACGTCTTACCCACAATAAAATCCGTGCGGAATTCGACGCCCATGGCGCGGAGGTGCTCCAGTTCCTCGCGGATAATTTCTCGCGGGAGGCGGAAGGGCGGGATCCCGTAAACCAGGACGCCGCCCAGCTCGTGCAGCGCCTCCAGGATCGTAACTTTGTAACCTTTGCGCACCAAGTCGAAGGCGGTGATCAACGAAGCGGGACCGCTACCAACTAACGCCACACGCACTCCATTCCACGGCGGCACTGGGGGCAACCGAGATTCGCCGGACCGCCGGTAGTAATCCGCTGCGAAGCGTTCCAGCGCACCGATTGCCACCGGCTCGAGTTTCGTCTTGGGGTTGCCAAGCAGGCACTCTTTCTCGCAATAGAGCTCCTTCTGGCAAACGCGCCCGCAGATGCCGGGAAACGGGCTTCGCTCGAAGATCTTTTCCGCCGCGCCCAGATAATCACCTTCGACGATGCGAGCGATGAAGCCCTTGATGTCAATGTGGAGCGGGCAGGCGGACACGCATTTCGGCTCGCGGCAGTCCAGACACCGGAGCGCCTCAGCCCTCGCCTGCTCGAGTGTAAAGCCGAGGGCCACTTCGCGTGCGGTAGTGACGCGCAGGTGATGGTCCAAAAGCGGCATGGGCTGCCTGGGGGCCTTCGGAGTGCGCTTGATCCGGACTTGCGCGGGCGGAGCCACAGCGATATGAGGATTTTCGTTACTCATAATCCGAAATTCCATTCTAACAGGACACTGAAAAACTTCCTCACTGAGACGCCTGCGTGGGGCGGCTGAGGCAGCTGCGGGTGACGCTGCATGCGGCCAGCAATGACAGCGGCCGCTGCACTGCGGTGGATGAATGGACGACGCGGCATAAGCGCTACGGGCTGAGCCGGCGGGCGAGGAAACGGGTGGAGGAGTTACAGTCGGTCGCCTCCTCAACCTACGCCCGTTCCGGATATCATGACTGGGAGACACGTCGCCCCGTAGGATTCCCATGCCGGTCCAGATCCAGTCCGGGCCCACCTCTTTGACCGCCGCACGCGTTCGCCTGTTGGCTCAGGAGTGCGGTTTCGAACTGGCCGGCGTGGCTCCGGCTGCGCCGGTCCCCGAAGCCGACTTCTTCCGGGAATGGCTGGCGAAAGGCATGGCCGGGGAGATGGCCTACCTCACCGGTCGGCGCGCCGAGATGCGTGCCGATCCCCGTTCGCTGCTGCCGGAGGCACGCTCGGTCATTTGCGTCGGCAAACTGTATCACACCCCCGGCCCTTCTTCGATCCAGGCCACCGAGCCGGACCGGAGCTGGATCTCGCGCTACGCCTGGGGCCAAGACTACCACGCCGTGCTGCGCCGCGGACTCGAGCGCCTGGCAGCGCGCCTGGAACAGGAGTGCGGCCCGTTCCAGTGGAAGATCTGCGTGGACACCGCACCGCTGCTCGAACGCGCTTTGGCGCGCCGGGCCGGCCTGGGTTGGATCGGCAAGAACACCTGCCTCATCAACCAACCGCGCGGATCCTGGTTTTTTCTGGGCGAACTGCTGGTCGCCATCGAAATCGAGCCGGACTCAGGGCCGCCACCTGACCGCTGCGGCAGCTGCACGCGTTGCATCGAGGCCTGTCCGACCCAGGCGATCGTGCCCACCGGACGAGCCGAGGGACCCGCGTGGGCGCTCGACTCGCGCCTCTGCATTTCCTACCTG
This sequence comes from Bryobacteraceae bacterium, assembly GCA_035575135.1. Lineage (GTDB taxonomy): Bacteria > Acidobacteriota > Terriglobia > Bryobacterales > Bryobacteraceae > JANWXD01. Next base: position 49,106 of record DATLYE010000027.1, on the reverse strand, counting down.
ACCATCGAGCTGCGGGGCCCCATCCCGGACGAACACCGCGGCGCCCTGGGGCGCCACGTCTTCGGCTGCGACATCTGCCAGGACGTCTGCCCCTGGAATCGCAGGGCACCGTACAGCGCGGCCCCCGAATTCCAGCCCGCACACGCCGCACCGCCCCTCGAAGAACTTGCCGGACTGAGCGAAGAGGAGTTCCGCCGCCGGTTCGGGGATACAGCCGTCGCCCGCGCCCGGTACCGCGGCTTTGTGCGAAACGTCGCCGTGGCCATGGGAAACGCGCGACGTCCGGAATTCCGTCCCGCTCTCGAACGCCTGGCCGCGCACCCGGATCCCCTCGTTGCGGAGCATGCCCGATGGGCGCTCCGGCAGCTCGAGGAGGGCCGTTTAGAATAACAAGCAGAGGGATGCTTCCTGCGCTGATGGGTCTGTTGTCGGCAGCGCTGCTGGTAGCGGCGGAGGTTTCGCTGCCGCCCGGCTTCGAGCATTTCTACAACCTGGAGTACGACGCTGCGATCGAGGAATTCTCGCGCCAGATCGCCCGGTCTCCCGAGGACCCCGCCCCGTACAACCACCTGGCCATGTCCATCCTCTACCGGGAGATGTTTCGGACGGGCGCGCTGGAAACCGAGCTGGTGACCGGCCGCAATCCGTTTTTGCGCCGGCCCAAAATGAATCCCTCTCCCGAGGACCAGCGGCGGTTTGAAGAAGCCATCCGCAAGTCCATGTCTCTTGCCGAGGCGCGCTTAAAGTCCAATCCGAAGGACACACGGGCCATGTATCTGCTCGGAGTGGCCTACGGTCTCCGGGCCAATTACAACTTCCTGGTGCGCAAGGCCTGGCTGGATGCCTTGCGCGACGCCACCAGCGGCCGCAAGCTCCATAACCGGGTTACGGAACTGGATCCGGCCAATGTGGACGCGCGTTTGATGCAGGGCGTCCACGACTACGTCGTGGGCAGCCTTCCCTGGCACTGGAAGGTGCTGGGCTTCCTGGCCGGATTCCGCGGCGACCGGCAGGCCGGCATCCGGACTTTGGAATATGTGGCCGAGCACGGCCACTGGAATCGTTACGACGCGCAGGTTCTTTTAGCGGCGGTCTATCGCCGGGAGCGCCTTCCGCAGAAGGCGGTGCCGCTGTTGCTCCGGCTGATCGAGCGGTTTCCCCGGAATTACCTTTTTCGCTTCGAGCTTGCCCAGATGTACAGTGATCTGGGGGATAAGAAGAACGCACTTGCCGCTATCCAGAAGATTGAAGAGTTAAAAGCGGCGGGCGTACCGGGTTACAAGAACCTTCCGAGCGAAAAAATCTATTATGCCCGCGGCACCATCCAGTTCTGGTACAACGAACTCGATCAGGCGCTGGAGAACATGAAGCGCGTGACCGCTCGCGCCCACGACCTGGATCTGAACACGGGAACCTTCGCCTGGCTGCGCCTGGGACAAATCTACGATTTGCGCGGCGAGCGGTCGCGCGCGGTGGAAGCCTACCGGCAGGCCATCGCCCTGGCGCCGCAATCGGAAGCCGCACAGGAGTCGCGGCGTTTCCTCACCTCCCCCTACCAGCGTCCCGCCCGGGGTTAGGCGAGGTCTCCGGCTCTTACTCGACGGTGACTTTCACCGGTTGCTCGATCAGTTTGGGCTGGTTCCCGGTCGTCAGAACCATAAGACTGAAGCGGCCGGGCTTGATGTTGGCGGGAATCTTGAACTTGATCGCCGTATCCGCCTGCTCGGTAATTTCGACCTTGAAGTCGTTTTTTCCGTCCGTCAGGAAGACCTGAGCTACGTTCTCCTTACCGAGGTTTTCGCCCGTCACGTTCAACACATCGCCCGCCTTGCCGTTCGCCGGCTCGACGGCCGTCATGCGCGGGAAGGCTGCCTGCGCGTCCACCAGCAGGGGTACGGCCACCAAGGCCGCCAGAATCACCGGGATAACGGACAGCCTCATCTGGAACCCTCCACCCAAATGCTAGTCCGAAAAGGAGGCGAATGCAAGGGGATGTCGAGCAGAGGGCCGGCAGAGACCGCCCGGTTGCGTATCCCCGGATCGGAGCCGCAGAACTCCTTGCGGCTATTTCTTTTCCGAGTCCTTGCCGGGACCGAGATGGAGGCCCTTGTGGATGGCGTAGAGGGCCAGCTCCAGGCGGTCGGAGACGCCGAGCTTATCGAAGATATTGTGAAGGTGATTCTTCACCGTCTGCTCGCTGATAAACATCTTCTCGGCCATCTCCTTGTTCTTATAGCCTTGCGCGACGAGGGCGACGATCTCCAGTTCGCGCTGGCTGAGCGGCGCCCGTTCCCGGACTCTGCCGCCGGCACCGGCCTCCTGCTGAGAGGCGAACTGGCGCATCACGGCGGCGGTCGTGTTGGAGTCCAGCCAGATTTCACCGGCGTGCACCTTCCGGATGCTCTTGACGATGAGTTCCGGCGAGGTCTGTTTCAGCACGATTCCGGAACAGCCGAGCTTCATCGCCTGCACGAACTCGTTTTTGTCTTCCGAAGCCGTGATCACGATGATCTTGCTTTTGTGGTTGACCCGCTGGAGGTGCTGCAGGCAGGTCAGGCCGTCCGTGCCGGGCATGCGCAGGTCCAGCAGCACGACATCCGGCTGCGTCTGCTCGATGGCCGGCACTACCGCGTTGCCGTCGGCGACTTCCGCCACCACGTCCATATCCGGTTCGAGGGCAAGGAGTCGCTTGAGCCCTTCTCGTACAATGGGGTGATCGTCCGCAATCAGGACGCGAATCTTCTGGTTCGGCGAGTCTTCGCTCAAGCCGGCGGGTTGCTCGTTCGGGACACTTTCCTCAGCTTTGCTCATGAGCGCCACTCCCGCACTTGTCATGATTGTAAATCGGCGGCAAGCGGGAGTCAACTGAGGCCGCATTTACCCGCCGTTCCCACTTTCTCTTTCGAATAGGGCCCTGGAAAGATCACCGCGGGCTTGACGTCTGTGAGCTCCGGCTTGTGTGCTACAATCGCCGCAATCGCCGCATGCGAACCCGCGCCGCCACGGTGTCCTGGTGCCTGTTCGATTTCGCGAACTCCTCCTACACCACGTTGATCATCACGGTGGCCTTTGCCGTCTACTTTCGCGAGGTTGTCGTTAACGCGGGCAACCTCGGGGACCAGCTCTGGGGCGCCTCCGACTTCTTCGCCATGGGCTTAGTGGCGCTGCTGTCGCCTGTGGCCGGAGCGCTTGCCGATTATTCGGGCCGCAAGAAACTGTTCCTGATCCTGACCACGCTCCAGGCTGTGCTAGCCACGGCATTTTTGTCGCGTGTCGGGCCGGGGGACATTGTGCCGGCCATGATCCTATATGTGCTCGGCACGACGGGCTTCGAAGCGGGCTACGTCTTCTACAACGCCTTTCTGCCCGAGGTCTCGACTCCGAAAACCGTGGGCCGCATCTCGGGCTGGGGCTGGGCCGTCGGTTACGTGGGGGGCTTGTTCTGCCTGCTGGCCTGCCGTCCCTGGATCGCCCGGCCGCTGAAAACGGAAGCAGGCGAGCTGGTCCCTTCGGGAATTGCAGCCTACCAGACCTCTTTTCTGATCGTCGCGGCTTTTTACCTGGTCTTTGCGCTTCCCGCTTTCGTGTTTCTGCCCGAGTCCCGCCCGCAAGCGGGCGGCTCCTCCCTGCGCGGCTATGCGGTTGCGGGGTTCCGGCGGGTCCGCGAGACGCTTTCGCGCCTCCGGCATTATAAAGACGCCGCTAAATTCATCCTGGCTTCGCTGTTTTTCACCGACGGCATCAACACCGTGGTCAAATTTGCCGCCATCTACGCAACGACGACGATGGGCTTCACCAATGCCGAAATGATCTGGTTGTTTCTGGTACTCAACGTCGTGGCCTTCCCCGGCGCCCTCGTGGCGGGCTATGTCGCCGACTGGATCGGCGGGCGCCGCACCGTGATTCTGACGCTCCTTTTGTGGGTGGCGGTGGTGGTGACGGCGTTTCTGGCGACGACGAAGACCGTCTTTTGGGGGATGGCTTTCGGCGCCGCCCTCGGCATGGGCAGCACGCAAGCCGTGGGGCGATCCTTCATGGCCCAGATCACGCCGCCGTCGCGCGAATCGGAGTTCTTCGGGTTTTACGTGCTCTCCGGCAAGCTGGCCTCCATCTTCGGGCCGCTGCTGTTCGGTTCTCTGTCCCACTGGAGCGGAAGCCAGCGCATCGCGGTGATCTCTCTTTTGCCCTTCTTCCTGGCGGGCATCCTCTTGATGCTGCGGATTGACGAGGCGCGGGCGCGCGCCGCCGCAGGGCGCGATCCTGCCGCCTGCGTGCCGCTGCCGGCGTGATATCTTGCTAGCAGCGCGGGGCCATGACCCTGGATTTTTTCCGACAGTTCCACGAGATCGTGGCGCGGCGCCCCGACCGGGTCGCACTGCAGCTCATCGCGGACTCGGGGCGGGAGTCGTTCTCCTACCGCCGCATTGCCGAAGAAACCGCCAGGCTCAGTGTGTTTTTCCACACCGCAGGCATCCGCCCCGGCGACGCCGTGGGCATCTTGATGGAAAATCACCCTCGCTGGGGCATCGCTTTTCTGGCGGCGCAGAGTGCGGGCGCCGTGGTCGTGCCGCTTGACATCCTTCACGATCCGGCCACGCTGGCGCGGCTCATCGGCCATGCCGGCTGCAAACTCGTCGTCGTCTCGGGCCGTTTGCTGCCCGCCTGGCGTGAGATCCGCGGCCGGCTCTCGCCTGCGCCCGCGGCCGTGGTGACGGGCGGCGCCGGGGACGGGCTGCCGGAATGGGACGAGATTCTGGCGCACACGGCCGCGTGCCCGGCCCTCCCCCTGGTGCCCCGCAGTCTCGATGACGAGCTCGTCATTCTCTACACGAGCGGCACCACCGGCACGCCCAAAGGCGTCGTGCTGACGCAGCGCAACGTCTATCGCAACGTGGTCGAAATCCTGCGCGTGATTCACGCCGATGAAGACGACCACATGCTCTCGGTGCTGCCGCTCTACCACGTGCTCGCGCTGATGACCAACTTCATCATCCCGCTCTATGTCGGCGGGCGCGTGACCTATCTGCAGTCCCTGGACGCCCAGCGCATCCTGAAGACGTTTCGCGACGAGGGGATCACCATCTTCGTGTGCGTACCGCAGTTCTACTACCTGATGCAGCGCCGCATTCTGGAGGAAGTGGCCCGCCAGGGCGTGCTGAAGCGCTTCCTGTTCCGGCGGCTGCTGGCGCTCTCCCGGTTCGGCGCCGAGCGGCTGGGCGTCCATCTCGGCCGCTGGTTGTTCCGCCCGGTTCACGAGCGCTTCGGACCGCGCTTCCGCCTGATGTGCGTAGGCGGGGCGCGCTTCGACCCAGCCGTGGCCCGTTGGTTCCGTGATCTCGGCTTCCGCCTCGTCCAGGGCTACGGCCTCACGGAAACCGCCGCGCTCGTCACGGTAGCCTCGCCGGAACCGCATATGGTCGGCTCCGTGGGCCGCCCGCTGGCGCACACCGAGGTTCGCATTGATTCCCCCGGCGAGGACGGAGTAGGCGAAGTCCTCATTCGCGGGGAAAACGTCATGAAGGGCTACCTGAACAACCCGGAGGCCACGGCCGCAGCCATCCGCGACGGCTGGTTACACTCGGGCGATCTCGGCTACCTGGACCGGCACGGGTGCCTGCACATCACGGGGCGGAAGAAAGAAGTGGTCGTGCTCAGCTCGGGCAAGAACATTTATCCGGAAGAGGTCGAGCAGTTTTACCTGACCCACTGCCCGCAGATCCGGGAGCTGGCCGTAATCGGGATCCCCGAGGACTCCGGGACGGGCGAGCGCCTGCACGCCGTCATCGTGCCGGACTTCGATTATCTGAAAGCGCAGCAGATCGTGAACGCCTACGATGCCGTTCGCTGGCAGATGGAGACCGTTTCACAGCGGCTCCCCTCCTACAAGCGCGTGACGAGTTTCGAGATTCGTACCGAGCCGCTGCCGCGGACCACCACACGGAAGCTGAAACGTTTCGAAATCGAGCGCGAAGTGCGCGAACGCAAGCCGGCCCGCATGCAGGCTGCTCCGGCGGCAAGCGAGCCCGAGACACCCACGGAAGCCGCGCTTTTCCAGTTGATCCGCGGCATGAAGGGAAACTGTGGGATCCACCGCTCGATGAACCTGGAGCTGGATCTCGGCTTCACCTCGCTCGAGCGCGTAGAGCTGGTGAGCAGCGTCCAGGAGGCCTTCGGTGTGGGCTTCACCGAGGCGGAGCTCGCGGAAATTTTCACGGTAGGCGATCTGCTGTCGGCCATTGAACGGCGCCAGGCCGGCTCCGGGCCTGCGGAGACGCGCGTGACCTGGCGCGAGATTCTGGCAAGTCCGCTCAGCGCCGACGATGCCCGTCAGCTCCATGCGGTGCTCAAGCGCAGGCGATGGTTCGAGCCGGTGTACCAGTGCCTGGCTTGGTCGGGCCGGATTCTGGGATTGCTGCTGCTCCGCGCCCGGTACCGCGGCCTGGAGCACTTGCCCCGGGAATACCCCTTTCTGCTCTGCCCGAACCACCTGAGCTTCGTGGATCCGTTTCTGGTGGCATGCGGGTTGCCGCCGCGCCTGCTGCGCCGGTTGTTCTTTCTGGCGGCGAGCGAATTTTTCACCTCGCCGGTCGTGGCCTGGCTCGGGCGGCTGGCCAAGATCATCCCTGTGAGTCCGGACCGGGAGCTGCGCCGTTCCCTGCGTCTGGCCGCCGAGGGGCTGCGGCGGGGCCTGGTGTTGTGCGTGTTTCCGGAGGGCGAACGTTCGATTGACGGGACTCTCAAGCCGTTTCGCAAGGGGCCGGCGATCCTGGCGGTGGAGCTAGGCGTACCGGCCGTGCCGGTGGCGATACGGGGGACTTACGAGGTCTGGCGCCGGGGCTCCACCCAGATCCGCCTCCACCCCGTCAGCATTACGTTCGGCCCGCCGCTGACTCCCGCCCCGGGCGAGTCCTACGAGGCCTTCAACGCCCGCCTCACCCAGGCCGTCGCCTCCCTCCTGTAAAATCCGTCAGCCTGGTATGGCACCTTTTTCAAAAATGGGGACACACCAGGCTGACGGATTTTTCAGACGGGTTTTTCAGAGTTTGCGGAGGAGGGCTTTCCAGCGCTCCCAGGCTTGCTGGCGGGCGGTGCGGTTGGCTTCGGCGGCGTCGGGGGCCTCGCCGGAGCGCATAAAGCCGTGCCCGGCTCCCTCGTAGATGACGTACTCGAACGTCTTGCCTGCGGCCTTCATGAGTTCCTCGGACTTTGCAATCGTAGCGTTGACGCGCGCGTCATTGCCTCCGTAGAACCCATAGACGGGGCACCGGATCCGGCCGATCGGCTCTGCCTCCTGCGGGCCCGTGCCGTAAAACACAAACGCCGCCGCCAGATCCGCCCGGTTCGTCGCAAAGCGAAACGACTGGCTGCCGCCCCAGCAGAAACCCGCGACCGCCACTTTGCCACTGGACGCCGGCAGTTTGGCCACGTAATCCACCACGGCGTTCAGGTCGGCCGTGATCTGCTCCGGGGGCAGCTTGGAGATCGCCTCCCGGACGCCGTCCACACTCGGAAACGCACTCGTGCGTCCTCCGCCCGGACCCATGCCGGAAAGCAGATCCGGAGCAATCGCGATGTAGCCCGCCTCGGCGAGCTGATCCGCCACGCTCCGCACCCAGTCGGTGAGCCCCATAATCTCGTGAATGACCACCACGGCCGGCGCCTTGTCCTTGCGTTCGGGGAAGACCAGGAACGCCTCTACGGCGCGGTCCCCGTATTTCACCGTGCCCCATTCCTGGTGGCGCGGTGATTTCTCCAGCCGCTGGCGCGCCCAATCCTGGCCCCAGACCGCACCGGCCAGGGCAAGCACGGCAATCCCAAAGACGATCTTCCTCATCGCAACCTCCAGAGGGTGATTCCCAGACAAGGCACAGTGTATCATCAGCCGGAGGGTGGTCCACCCGCCCTGCACGATACGACCGGCCGCGCCGCCGCACTTTCGCTGCGCCGCACTATTTCCCCGCCCAGCAGGGGGCCCGTTTCTCCAGAAACGCCGCGATCCCCTCCTGGGCATCGGCGGCCAGAGAGTTCATCGTCATCACTTCCTTGGCGTAGGCGTAGGCTTTCGCCTGATCCAGATCCACCTGGGCGTAAAAGGCCTGTTTGCCAAGGGCCACGGTCAGCGAACTCGAAGCCGCGATCTTGTCCGCCAGCTTTCGCGTTTCGTTACGCAATTCCGCAGCGGGGACCACGCGGTTGACAAGCCCCCAATCGGCCGCCGTGCGCGCGTCAATCATCTCTCCGGTCAACAGCATCTCCATCGCCCGCTTGCGCCCGATGGCCCGCGTCAGAGCGACCATGGGAGTCGTGCAGAACAGGCCGATGCGCACGCCGGGGGTTGCAAACGCCGCCTCTTCGCTGGCTACGGCCAGATCGCAGCTGGCCACCAGCTGGCACCCGGCCGCCGTCGCGATGCCCTGCACCTCCGCGATGACGGGTTGGGGGATGGACTGGATCTTGGTCATCAGCTCGGTGCAGGCGTCGAAGATCCGCCGGTAGTCGTTCACGGAGCGGCCCGTCATCTCGCTCAGGTCGTGCCCGGAACAGTACACCTTTCCCGCCGCCGCCAGAATGACGGCGCGCACGGACGCGTCGCGCCCGAGCCTGTCCAGGCAGTCAGTAAGTTCCAGCATCAGCGCCAGTGAAAGGGCGTTGCGGCGCTGCGGCCGGTTCAAGGTGAGGATCGCGGTGGAGTTTTCCAACTCAACGATGAGGTTTTCGTAGTTCATGGCTGCCCCCGGAGGCCTGGTCCCATTATCGCGCTGCGCGCCCGGATCGCACAGCGTTACCGGCTGCCCGGCTTTGGATAATCCCTGCAGGTGGTGAGAGAGCCTTCTCTGCGCACGCCGGCCGCCTGCACTGGAATGCACCCCGGTCGTCCGCTGCTCACTTGCCAAACACGTACCCCACGCCTGCCCCGACGCGGAGGAACGGTTCCCAGCCCAGGCGAATCTCCGGCGCCACGTACACCTTTGGGTTCACGAACATCTTTACGCCGAGGCCTCCCTGAAGAGTCCAGCCCGTCCCGCTCACGTTCCGAGCGTGGTGGCGAAGCAAACCGAAGCCGAAGATGGCATAAGGCCGTACGGCGCCCCGGGAACGCAGGTTGACCGCCAGTGAGGGCAGCAGGATCAGGTCGTAGTCCCACGAGCCCCGCGCATAGAGGAACTCCGGGGCAAACGACCAGCTCCGGCTGAAGTACAGTTGCGGCCCGAAGCCGACGACGGCGTGCGGGACGTCGCACCATGACTCATCCACGAAGCAACCGAGACCCGCCCAACCACGCAGCTCATGAGGCGGACGCTGGGCTTGTAGGATCGCCCGGTGGCAGCCGAGCAGGCTGGCGGCCAGCACCACCGCGCGCACCCATGTGGCGATCACGTCCCTAGTCTACCGGGTACTGTCGGGGGCGGCTTACGCCAGACGGACGGGCACCACCTTGGGCTCGAGGCCCGCCTTGGCCAGAATCCAGTAGACAATGAACCCGGCCACGTAGCTGTACACCGAGGCAGGCTGCAGGTACATCTTTGTCGTCTCGGCCAGCGGCAAGAACGGCAGGATCCCGATGAGGAAACCCACGGCCCAGGCTCCGTAACCGGCAAGGTTGACCCCCTCCCGGGGCCCCGCCCACCGGCGCCCGGAGAGCAGGTAGTCGGCCGTCATGGCTCCGCAGATCGGGCCGAAGGAGGCGCCCACGATGGTGAACAATCCGATCAGGTCCGCCGCTGCGCCGGTGATGGCCAGAATGAGGGCGACCGTCGCTCCGATCATGGTCGAGATCAAACGGGGCACGCCGGGAATCATCGTGGCGAAACTGTTTCCGGCGATGAATGCACAAAAGCATGCCGGCGGCACCGAGGCGATGGCGAACAGGAAAAACATCCCCGTGGCCACAAGCCCGCCGATGCCCGCAATCACCGCATCGTAGCTATAGCCCTCGACGCCGTACAGCGCTCTGGCCCCGGCCACGGACAGCAGCGGCAGCCCGCCCGCCACCGGGATCGCCAGCGCGATGCCGACTTTGCCGCCCAGCTCCACGTCCCGCTCGTTGCGGCTGTTCATGCCGAAGTCGGCGCCGGCCGCTCCCGCCGTGGCGAAGAAACCCACCACGGCATGGACGAGCAGCGTGAATCCCACGAAGGGCGCCGGATCGGTCACGACGTGTTTTTCCAGGCCCCCTGCGGTGCGATAGAACACGAACAGGATCATGAGCAGCGGGATCAGGTTCAGATACAGGGCGAACCGCGCCACGTATTGAATTCCCTTGACGCCCACATAGGCCATGGTGTAGCCCCACAGCACCGCCGTGAGGGCGAACGGCAGTGTGCCGGGCCCGGCGTCTGCCTTCAGTCCCTTCAGAATGAAATCGGTGGACACAAAGGTGTTCACGGAAAACCACCCGATCTGCAGCAGCCCCATCAGCAGGCCCGGCATCAGGTAGCCGCCGCGCGTCCCGAATGTCGAACTGCCGACCACGTAAAGCGGGTAACCGGTCTGCATGCCGAGCATGGCCGGAACGCGATAAAACAACCCGTAGCTGATGACGCCGGCCACGGCCAGAGCGATCAGGCAGAGCCCGAGACCCGCGCGGTTGATCGTGCCCTCGGCAAGTTTCATGTAGAAGACCACCCAAAGGAAGACACCGGCATAACTGGGCGCGGTATTGACGTACCAAGGCGCGCGACGAGAGGCAGGATTCGGCGCCGTTTTCGCTATATAGTCGGGCAGCATACGGACTCCTTTCCCGAGCGCCTCGGGGCGCCTCAGTATACTACGGCGGCGAGCGTTACAAACGCCACCTTGCTGGCAATGCCGTGACAGGCCGCGGGATTCCTCTGTTACTCTTGCCCTGATGGCCGCTCCCCGCTACTTGCCGCCCTGGGATCGGGCCGAACTGCCGGAGCCTCCCGCCTTCGGCCTGCGGCATTGGACCATGCTGATCGGCCCCGGCGTGGTGATGGTCGGATCCAACATTGGCGGAGGCGAGTGGCTGTTCGGCCCGCTGGTGACGGCCCAGTACGGCGGCACGATCATGTGGCTGGCCAGTCTCTCGATCCTGATGCAGGTCTTCTACAACCTCTCCGTGATGCGCTATGCCCTTTGGTGCGGCGAGCCGATTTTCGTCGGCTATTTCCGCACTCCTCCCGGCCCGCGCTTCTGGACCGCCGTGTACATCGCCAACGACCTGGGAGGGCTGTGGCCGTACCTGTCCTCCAACGCCGCCGTACCACTTGCCGCTGTGATCCTCGGCCGGCTGCCTACAGCCGCCGATGATGGCCTGGTGCGCAACCTCGGCTACGCCGTCTTCCTTTCCGCGTTCGTTCCTTTAATCTTCGGCGGCAAAATCTACAACGCCATCGAGAAGGTGATGGTGGTCAAGCTCATCCTGGTCCTCGGTTTTCTCAGCTCCGTGACCCTGCTGTGGGTGAGCCGGGAGACCTGGTGGGAAATCGGCTCGGGCCTTTTCCGCTTCGGTGCGCTGCCCGAGGGGGAATTCAGCTGGGCGACGCTTGCGGCCTTCGCCGCCGTGGCGGGCGCCGTCGGCCTCACCAACAGCGCCTTCTCCAACTACGCCCGTGACAAAGGTTGGGGGATGGGGCCGCAGGTCGGGGCCCTGCCGAGCCTGGTGGGCGGCCGCACCATCAAGCTCTCCCACACCGGCAAGGTGTTTGAACTTACCGCGGAGAACCTGCGCAAATGGCGAGGCTGGTTGCGGCACATCCTGCGGGACCAGCTGGCGTTATGGGCTCCGGGTTGCGCGCTGGGCATGGCGTTGCCGGCGATGTTCTCCTACGAGTTCCTCCGCGGGGTGACGGATATCCAAGGTCACGCGGTGGCGGCCATGACCGCCGAGGCCATCGCCGCGCGCCACGGCCGCTGGTTGTGGTTTCTGACGTTGCTTTGCGGCTTTCTGGTCATGGCGCCGACGCAGGTGAGCCAGCTCGATAATATCTGCCGCCGCTGGACCGATGTGCTCTGGACCGGAGCGCGCCGGCTGCGCCACCTCGAAGAGCACAAAGTCAAGTACGTCTACTATGCGATCCTGGCCGCCTACGGCGTTTGGGGACTCACCGCGTTGCGACTGACCCCGAACCCTCTGGTGCTCGCCATCGCCAGCGGCGTCATGATGAATTTCGCGCTGGGTTTCTCAGCGCTGCACACCCTTTACGTGAACCTCGTCCTGCTTCCGCGACCCCTGCGCCCGGGCTGGCTGCTCAGGGCCGGACTGGTGGCGTGCGCGATCTTCTATTTCGGCATCTCCGCCATCGCTTTCCGCCAGCAATGGCCCAAGCTGGCGGCATGGCTGGGAATCCATTGAACGGCCGGGCGTTCGCGGCGAAGGGCTCGCCCGGTTTCGCACAAACGAACCCAAGCAAAGAAGCGCCCGGAACACAACGCCTTACGGGAACGCCGCCGCGGCACAGTTAACGCGATTCCCCGGCGGATCGGACGGCTATGGGAGCTTCGTCTCTCCCATCAGCCAGCGGTCAATGCCTCGCGCCGCCTGGCGGCCTTCGGAAATCGCCCACACCACCAGCGACTGGCCCCGGCGGGCGTCGCCCGCGGCGAAAACTCCGGGGACGGAAGACATGTAGTTCTCATCGGTTTTGACGTTGCCCCGCGCGTCGAGCTCGACGCCCAGGGGTTCGAGCACATCGCGTTTGACCGGCCCGAGGAACCCCATCGCCAGCAGCACCAAGTCCACGTCCATGCTGAACTCGGTGCCCGGAATCGGCTCGAACTTCGGCGGCGGCCCCACGCGCACGGCGTGAAGTTTCTTCACGTTGCCGCTGCCGTCGCCCGAGAATCCTACGGTTGAGACGGACCATTCGCGGATCCCGCCTTCTTCGTGGGAACTTTCCGAGCGCAACTGCAGCGGCCACAAAGGCCAAGGCGTCGCCGGGGATCGCCCTTCCGGCGGCCGGGGCAGAATCTCGAACTGGTGCACGGAGAGCGCCTTCTGGCGGTGGCAGGTGCCCAGGCAATCCGCCCCCGTGTCGCCGCCCCCGATGATGACGACGCGCTTGCCCGTGGCCAGGATCGGCTCCGGGTACCGCGTCGGGTCCGCAGCGAGGTCCGTGTCGCCGGCGTTGCGCTTGTTTTGCTGGGGCAGAAAATCCATGGCGAAATGGATGCCCTTGAGCTCGCGCCCGGGTACCTTGAGATCCCGGGGCTGCTCGGCGCCCACCGCAATCAGGATGGCGTCGAACTCCTTGCGCAGATCCTCGACCGGCACGTTGCGCCCGACATGCGCCCGCGTCACAAACTGTACGCCTTCGGCCTCAAGCTGCTCCAGGCGCCGGTCAATGTGATGCTTCTCCATCTTGAAGTCCGGGATGCCGTAGCGCAACAGGCCGCCGATGCGGTCCGCTTTTTCAAACACCGTCACCCAGTGGCCGGCACGGTTCAACTGCTGCGCCGCCGCCAGACCGGCCGGACCGGAGCCGATGACGGCCACGCGCTTTCCGGTGCGGACCTCGGGAGGTTCCGGGCGGATCCAGCCTTCCTTCCAGGCGCGGTCAATGATCGCCCGCTCGATGGCTTTGATCGTTACCGGCGGCTCATTGATCCCGAGCACGCAGGCGGCCTCGCACGGCGCCGGACAGATCCGTCCCGTGAACTCGGGGAAGTTGTTGGTCGCGTGCAGCATGCGGATCGCTTCCCGCCAGCGGTCGCGCCAGACCAGATCGTTCCAGTCCGGAATGATGTTGTTGAGCGGGCAGCCGGTGTGGCAGAAGGGCACTCCGCAGTCCATGCAGCGCGCCCCCTGGAGGCGGGCCTTGTCGTCCGGAAACTCCAGGTAGACTTCAAACCAATCGTTGATGCGTTCGGCCACGGGGCGCCGTTGGGGCGTCTCCCGCGCGTATTCTTTGAATCCCGTGATCTTACCCATGGCGGATTGCGGCGCCGATCAGTCGCCGTAGAGCGCCGGTCGCGGCGCCTCGGGCAGATGGAACGGCACGGGCGTGTAGACTTCTTTGCGCCGGGGCACGCCGAGCACGCGCTTGTACTCGTGCGGGAAGACCTTGACGAACTTCGGCCGCAGCGCCTCCCAGTTTTCCAGCACCCAGGCCGCCCGCCGGCTGCCGGTGGCCTCGTGGTGGCGGCGGACGAGCTCGCGCACGAGCTCGACGTCGGCGTCCTCGACGACCGGCTCCAGATCCACGCTTGCCCGATTGCAGCGGCTGGCGACAAACTCGCCGGTTTCATCGAGCACATAGGCGATGCCGCCCGTCATGCCCGCCGCAAAATTACGTCCCGTTCTGCCGAGCACGACCACGGTGCCCTTGGTCATGTATTCGCAGCCGTGGTCCCCCACACCCTCGACCACCGCGGTCGCGCCGGAGTTGCGCACCGCGAAGCGCTCGCCCGCCATGCCGTTGAAATAGGCTTCGCCGCTTGTGGCGCCGTACAGCACGACGTTGCCCACAATGATGTTGTCCTCAGGAACAAAGTTGGAGCCCCGGGGCGGGTAGACGATGAGTTTTCCGCCGGAGAGTCCTTTTCCGGTGTAATCGTTGGCGTCTCCTTCCAGGATCAGGGTCACGCCCCTGGCCAGAAATGCGCCGAAGCTCTGACCCGCCGAACCCGTGAAGTGGAACCGGATGGTGTCGTCGGGAAGGCCGGCCGAGCCGTAGCGGCGCGCAATCTCGCCGCTCAGCATGGTGCCCACCGTGCGATGCACGTTGCGGATCGGCAGGGAGGCTTCGACCGGGCGGCGATGCTCGAGCGCCTCCCGCGCCAGTTCCAGAAGCTGGTGGTCCAGCGCGTTTTCCAGGCCGTGATTCTGCGGGATCAATTTGCGCCGGCCCACGCGGGAGGGAACCTCCGGGTTGTAGAAGATCGCCGAAAAATCCAGGCCCTTGGCCTTCCAGTGGTCAATGGCGTCGCGCATGTCCAGCATGTCCACGCGGCCCACCATATCCTCCACCTTGCGGAAGCCCAGCTGCGCCATGATCTGGCGCAGTTCCTCGGCCACGAAGAAGAAGTAATTGATCACGTGTTCGGGCTGGCCCGCGAACTTGCGGCGCAGCTCGGGATCCTGCGTGGCGATGCCCACCGGGCAGGTGTTCAGGTGGCACTTGCGCATCATGATGCAGCCCATCGAAATCAACGGCGCCGTGGAGAAACCGAACTCTTCGGCGCCGAGCAGGGCCGCAATGGCCACATCGCGCCCGGTGCACAGCTTGCCGTCGGTCTGCAGGATGGTGCGGCTGCGCAGGTCGTTCAGCACCAGCACCTGCTGCGTCTCGGCCAGGCCCAGCTCCCAGGGCACGCCGGCGTGCTTGATGGAGGAGAGCGGCGAGGCGCCCGTGCCGCCGCTGTCGCCACTGATCAGGATCACGTCGGCGTGCGCTTTGGCCACGCCGGCGGCCACGATGCCCACGCCGACCTCCGCCACCAGCTTCACCGAGATGCGCGCCCGCGGGTTGACGTTCTTGAGGTCGTAGATCAACTGCGCCAGATCCTCGATCGAGTAGATGTCGTGGTGGGGCGGCGGCGAAATCAACTGAACGCCGGGTATGGAATGGCGGATCCGGGCGATATATTCGTCCACCTTGTGCCCGGGCAGCTGCCCGCCCTCGCCGGGCTTGGCTCCCTGCGCAATCTTGATCTGCAACTCTTCGGCGTGCACCAGGTAGTTGGTCGTCACACCGAAGCGCGCCGAAGCCACCTGCTTGACCGCGCTGCAGCGCTCGTCGTGGAAACGTTCCTCGTCCTCGCCTCCCTCGCCCGTGTTGGAGCGGCCTCCGAGGCGGTTCATGGCGATCGCCAGCGTTTCATGGGCCTCGCGGCTGATCGAGCCGAGGGACATGGCCCCCGTGGCGAACCGCTTGACGATCTCGCGGGCCGGCTCCACCTCCTCGATCGGAATGGGATTGCCCTTTTTGAACTTCATCAGGCCGCGCAGGGTGCACAGGTGCCGGTTCTGATTGTTGATGAGCTCCGAATATTCCTTGAACGTCTCGAAGCTTTCTTGGCGCACGGCGTGCTGGAGTTTGCTCACCGTGAGCGGGTTGAGCAGGTGATACTCCCCCCGCACCCGGTACTGGTAGTTGCCGCCGATGGGCAACTCCGGGTCTGAATCGCGAACCGGGCGAAAGGCCAGATCATGTTTCATTTTGGCCTCGCGCGCCAGCACGTCCAGGCCGACGCCTTCGATGCGCGAGGCCGTCCCGGTGAAGTATTTGTCCACCAGGGCCTTGTTCAGCCCGACGGCCTCGAAGACCTGCGCGCCCCGATAACTCTGGAGCGTGGAAATGCCCATCTTGGAGAAAACCTTCAGCAGGCCTTTATTGACCGCCTTCTTGAAATTCTTGAGCGCCGTCTCAAAGGGGACGTCCAGCAGGCCGCGGCGGCACATGTCCTCCAGGGTCTCAATCGCCAGATAGGGATTGACGGCGCTGGCGCCGTAGCCGATCAGCAGCGCAAAGTGCATCACCTCGCGGGGTTCGCCCGACTCCACAATCAGGGCCACCTGCGTGCGCGTCCCCTCACGGATCAGGTGATGATGCACCGCCGAGAGGGCCAGCAGGCTGGGAATGGGCGCGTAATCCTGGTCAATGCCGCGATCGGAAAGAATCAGCAGCGTGTAGCCGTTCTGGATGGCCAGCGATGCCCGGCGGCAGAGGCCGGCAATGGCCCGCTCGAGCTCCGCCTCGCCGCCCTCCACGCGGTAGAGCATGGGCAGCGTGGTGGCCAGAAAATCGCCCCAGGAAACCCGCCGTAATTTTTCCAGATCGTAGTTGGTGAGGATCGGGTGCGGCAGCTTGAGCGTGTGACAGTGCTCGGGCGTTTCCTCGAGGATGTTGCGCTCGGTGCCGATGTAGCTGGTCAGCGACATCACCAGCTCTTCGCGGATGGGATCGATCGCCGGATTGGTGACCTGGGCGAACAGCTGGCGGAAGTAGTGGAAGAGGGGTTGCGGTTTGTCCGACAGGCACGCCAGCGGCGTGTCGGTGCCCATCGAGCCGACGGGCTCCTCGCCGGTGGCGGCCATCGGGCCGAGGATGAAGCGCAGGTCCTCATCCGTGTAGCCGAAGGCGCGCTGCCGCTGGAGGATGCTGTCGAAGTCCGTGGGATGCCAGCGGGGCGGCGCCGGCAGGCGGTCGAGCGTGATCTGTTTCTCTTTGAGCCACTCCGCGTACGGGCGCCGGGCCGCCAGGCTCGCCTTGAGCTCTTCGTCCGGGATGATCCGGCCCTGCTCGAGATCCGCCAGCAGCATCTTGCCCGGCTGCAACCGGCCCTTGAACTTGACATCCTCGGGCTTGACGGGCAGCACGCCCGTCTCGGAGGCCATGATCAGCAGGTCGTCGTGGGTGATGAGATAGCGCGCCGGGCGCAGGCCGTTGCGGTCGAGCGTGGCCCCGATGACGCGGCCGTCGGTGAAGGCGATCGCCGCCGGCCCGTCCCAGGGTTCCATCAGCGAGGCGTGATATTCGTAGAACGCCCGCTTTTCGGGGCTCATGGTGGGATCCTGATCCCAGGCTTCCGGGATCAACATCGCCATGACGTGCGGCAGGCTGCGCCCGGCCAGATACAGCAGCTCGGCGGCGTTGTCGAACATGGCCGAGTCGCTGCCGCCCGGGGTGATGATGGGGAACAGCTTCTTAATGTCGTCGCCGAACAGCGGCGAGGCCAGAATCTTCTGGCGGGCGTACATCCAGTTGATGTTGCCGCGCAGCGTGTTGATCTCGCCGTTGTGGCAGATGTAACGGAACGGATGCGCCAGCTGCCAGGTGGGAAAGGTATTGGTGGAAAACCGCTGATGCACGAGGCACAGGGCGCTGACGACCTCCGGATCCGAAAGCTCACCGTAGAAGCGGGCGATCTGCGGCGCCAGCAGCAGGCCTTTGTAGACGATCGTGCGCGAGGAAAGCGAGGGGATGTAGAAGAACCCCTTTTCGCGCAGATCGCTGGCGGCGATCTCGGCTTCGGCGCGCTTGCGCACCACATAGAGCTTGCGCTCGAGTGCGTCCTGGTCCATGCCCGGCGCGCGGCCGACGAAAATCTGCTCGATGTAGGGCTGGGAGGCCCGCGCCAGCCTTCCGATGGCGTCGGCATCCACCGGGGTGTCGCGCCAGCCGAGCACCGTCAGGCCTTCTTCGCGGATGATGCGCTCCAGAATTCCCTCGCAGCGCAGGCGGTCATGGGGCTCGACGGGCAGGAAGACCATGCCCACGCCGTATTCGCCGGGCGCCGGCAGGGTAAAGCCCAACCGGGCGCACTCGCGCGCAAAGAAGGCGTGCGGGATCTGGATCAGTACCCCCGCCCCGTCGCCGGTCTCCGGATCACACCCGCAGGCGCCGCGGTGCGTGAGGTTGATCAGAATCTGGATGCCTTTGACGATGATGTCGTGCGACTTGCGACCCTTGATATCCGCGACGAAGCCGATGCCGCAGGCATCGCGCTCCAGCCGCGGCTCATACAGCCCTTGTGGGGTGGGAAAACCGTGAGCAAAATCTTCGTCCCGGTTCATGTTGGGTGTGAACAACAGGTGTTTCCCCAAGTATACGGCGACAGGCTAGCATTAGTCAACAAAAATCTCATGGGTATTTTTCATCATGAATGCTTATGATATGATCGTTACGTGAATCTCGAAACCATCCGCCTCTTCCGCGACATAGCGCAGACACGCAACCTCACGCGCGCGGCTGAAATGAACCAAGTGAGCCAGTCGGCCGCCAGCCAGGCACTGAAGGCGCTCGAAGAGGCCCTCGGCGTCCGCCTCCTCAACCGCAGCGTGCGCCCGGTGGAGCTGACGGAAGCGGGGCGGATCTATTACGAGTTTTGCCGCGACGTCCTCCGGCGCTACGAGGAGTTCGAGGCCGCGCTCGAAAAGGTTCGCGGGCACATTGGGGGGAGCGTGCGGATCGCCTCGATTTACTCGGTGGGCATTTCCGAAATGGCGCGCCTGGAGCAGGAGTTTGCGCGCCGGCTTCCGGGCGCGGAGTTGCGGGTCGAATATCTGCGTCCGGAGAAGGTCTACGAAGCGGTGCTGGCCGACCGGGCGGATCTGGGACTGGTCAGCTACCCAGAGCCGAAACGGCAGATCACGGTGATTCCATGGCGGCAAGAGCAGATGGTGCTGGCGCTGGCGCCCTCGCATCCCTGGGCCGGGCGGCAGAGCGTGCGCCCGGAGGAGCTGGACGGGCAGGATTTTGTCGGCTTCGATCAGGACCTGCCCATCAGCCGGGACATCCGGCGCTTTTTGCGAGAGCACGGCGTGGAGGTCAACTGGGTGTTTCACTTCGACAACATCCAGACGATGAAGGAAGCCGTGGCACTCGGAACAGGGATGGCGATTTTACCCGCACCGGTGTTGCGGGACGACATCGAGCAGGGCCGCCTGGCCGCGGTGCCGCTCGAGGCGCCGGGGCTGGTGCGCCCCCTGGGCATCATTCACCGCAAACGCAAGCAGTTCAACCGTGCCGCCCAAGTCTTCCTGGAGATCCTGCGATCCGAGCCGGGGCAGACGGCCCTGCTTGACAGCGCGTCCAGTCGCAGGGGATGATCGTAGCTTTGCAAGCGATTGCAGGAGATCTCATGCGTGCGGCAAGCTGGCTGGCGCTCCTTGGCGCCGCGGTCTTGGGGACGGGATGCGCCCGGCGTGAAACTCCAGCCACCAGGATCATGAAGCAGGAATTCGGCAAGACTCAGGACGGCGTCGCGGTTCAACTGTACACCCTCGCCAATACCAAGGGCGTCCGCATCGCCATTACCAACTACGGCGGCATCATTACCTCCATCGTGGTCCCGGACCGCGGGGGCCGCGCGGGTGACATCGTGCTAGGTTTCGACACCCTCGACGGGTACCTCAAGGGGCATCCCTATTTCGGGGCGATCATCGGGCGCTACGGCAACCGCATCGGCAAGGCCCGTTTCTCTCTGGACGGGGTGGTGTACCGCCTCGCGCAAAACGACGGCGACAACCACCTCCACGGCGGGCTCAAGGGTTTCGACAAGGTGGTCTGGCACGCCCGCGAGTACGCGGATGCGGAAGGCCAGCACCTGGCGCTGCACTACCGGAGCCGCGACGGCGAAGAAGGCTACCCGGGCAACGTGGACGCCAACGTCGTCTACACGCTCAACGAGAACAACCAGCTGCGCATCGAATACACCGCCACCACCGACAAGCCCACCGTGGTGAATCTCACCAACCACAGCTACTTCAACCTGGCAGGGGAGGGCGACATTCTGGGGCACGTGCTGCGACTCAACGCGGATCAGTTCACTCCTGTGGACAAGGGGCTGATTCCCACCGGAGAGCTGCGGCCGGTCCAGGGCACGCCGTTCGACTTCACCACGCCCACTGCCATCGGCGCGCGGATCAACCAAGACGACGAACAGCTCCGCTTCGGCCGCGGCTACGACCACAATTTCGTAGTGCGGGGGGAAGCCGGCGTGTTACGGGAGGCCGCCGAGGTGTACGAACCGAAGACCGGTCGCACGCTGCGCGTACTCACCACCGAGCCGGGGATTCAGTTTTATTCCGGCAATTTCCTGGACGGCACGCTCCGAGGCAAAGGCGGTCGCGTCTACGGGCACCGTTCGGGCTTCTGCCTGGAGACGCAGCACTTCCCGGACTCGCCGAACAAGCCGCAGTTTCCCTCGACGGTGTTGCGGCCCGGCGAGACTTACCGGTCCACGACCGTCTACGAATTCGGCGCGCGCTGAATTCTACCTGGCCTGCTTCTTCTTCCAGCGTTCCAGGCCCACATTGTCGAGGAACTGGCGGGCGGCCTGAGCCACTTCTTCGGCGCGCTCGCGCGGCACCACGACGACGCCGTCGCCGTCGGCCACCACCACGTCGCCGGGCCGCACCAGCACGCCGCCGATGGTCACGGGCCGGTTGACGGACTCCAGTTCGTTGCGTCCCGGCCGGATGCCGCGGGCCAGGCGCCGGTAGTAGGCCGGGACCCGGTGGTAGATGATCTCGTCGCTGTCGGCCAGACCCCCGCTGGTCACCACGCCGATCATGCCGCGCTTCTGCCAGTTGCGGATGTTGGTCGAGCCGATGGAGCGCGATTCGCCGTCGTCGGTGGCGTCAATGACCAGCACGGCGCCCGGGAACAGCACGTCCTGGAACGCCTCGGAGGTCAGGTCGCGGTACCAGCGGCTGATGGTGGCGGGATCCATTTTCGGCTCCCGCTTGTTGGTGGGCACGTACCGTGCGGTGACGGCGATGCCGATGATCCGGTGGGTGAAGTTTTCCGTGTCGCGCCACAGCGCTTTGATCTCGGGATCCACGATGCCCACGTCGGCCAGGCCGACCACGTCCATGCCGTCGGAGACGTCCGCCACCCGCAGGCCGTCAAACATTTTCAGAATGCGCTGGTTTTCCTCCTGCGAGTACTCTTTGTAGGGAATAAAAAGCTTGACTTTGCCGTTGTCCAGAGTGATCTGCGCTGCCGCCGTCGCCGCAAGGGCGGCGACCAGGGCGGCAGCGGACGCAAACACGCTTTTCATGATCGTAAACCTCCCCGGATGTTCGCGCGCAGCTTACCAGAAACGGATGTAGAACGCCACAATCACGCTCACGATGATCACGGTGTGAATGACGTCCCAGTGGTTCCAGCTGGCGCGGGTTTCCGCCTTTTGCTCCGGTGTGGCCGAGCCGAGGGTCAGCCCGCGGATCCGCTCCTCATCCGGAGGGGAGCCGAAGCGGTTGGCAACCGCCATCACCAGGATGGTGATCACGAACAGGAGGATGCAATAGTGCAGCCAGTTGATGGTCTCGATGCGCCAGAGGATGCCGCCCGGCGTCAAGCGGTCGCGAAACACGTCGAGCACGAGCCGGAACATGCCCAGGCAGAAGCCGACCACCAGCCCGGCCGTGCCCGCCACTCCCCCAATGCGCTTGGAAAGGATCCCCACCAGGAATACGGCGGCGATGCTGGGTCCGATCAGAGACTGCACCATCTGGAGGTATTCGTAGAGCACGTCGGCGACCGACTTCATCAGCGGAATCCACACCACGCCGAGGCCCACCACCGTGGCGGTGGCCACGCGGCCCACAAAGACCAGGTGCCGCTCGCTCGATTGCGGCCGGAACTTCTTGTAGAAGTCCACCGTGAACAGCGTGGCCGAGGAATTGAACAGGGATGCCAGCGAGCTCATCAGGGCGGCGACCAGCCCTCCCACCACGACGCCCTTGAGCCCCGCCGGCAGCAGGGTCGCCACCAGCGTGGGGAATGCTTGATCGGCGCTCTCGATCCGGATCAGGCCCTTCTGTTTGAGAGCGTAGGCGATCATGCCGGGGACCAGGAAGATGAACACCGGGAGCAACTTCATGTAGGCGGCGAAGATCGCCCCCCGCCGCGCTTCTTTCTGGCTGCGCGCCGAAAGCGTGCGCTGCACGATGTATTGATCCGTGCACCAGTACCAGAAGCCGATCAGGGCGGATCCGAGCAGCACGCCCGTCCAGGGGAACATCGGGTCGCTGGCCGGCCGGATGAGTTTCATGTTGGGGCCGCAGATCCGTTCCACCTCGCTCCAGCCCCCCACGGCGGAAAGACCCATGAACAGGATGACGATCGAGCCGATGATCAGCACGGGAGCCTGAAGAATCGAGGTGTAGAGCACGGCTTTCATCCCGCCGAGCACGGTGAACAGGCCTGTGACCGCCACCAGGCCGATGGCGCTGATCCAGAAAAAGTCTATGCCCATCCACTGGTCAATGCCGAGCACGGTCTTGAAGACCACGCCGCCGGCGTAGACCGTTACGGCCACCTTGGTCAGCACGTAGCTCACCAGCGAGATCAGCGACAGAAACGTCCGCGCCGAAGGGCTATAGCGCCGCTCCAGGAACTCGGGCATCGTGAAGACGCGGCTGCGGGCGTAAAAGGGGACGAAGACCCACCCCAGCACGAGAATGAGCCAGGCGTGCATCTCCCAGTGGGCCATGGCCATGCCGCTTTCGTAGCCGGCTCCAGCCAGACCCACCAGGTGCTCGGAGCCGATGTTGGAGGCAAAGATGGAGGCGCCGACGGCCACCCATCCGGCGTCGCGCCCCGCCAGGAAGTAGTCGGCCGTGTCTTCTTCTTTTTGCCTGAGGACCCAGACGATGATGCCGGCCAGCCCGGCAAAGAACAGCATCAGTACGGCCCAGTCCCATCCAGTGAATCCGACCATATGACCTCAGTTCCTTTCTGTGCACGGCCGTAACCCCGTGTCACGGCCGGTCAAACCCTTGAGTATCTCTCAGATTGGGCCGTCTGGGGAAGCGCTTTCAGAGGCGCAGGATCCGCAACCGGATGGCGGCTAGAGCAAGTTCTCGATCAAACTGTAGACGGGCTTGAGCGTCGGGTACAAAGTCCGATACACCTCGTGACCGCGCAGGTACAGCTGGGACTCATGGGGTCGCGGCAACACGGACTCCACTTCCCGGATGACGGCGCGGCAGGCCTCGGGCACCGACGAGTACACCCCTGTGCCTACGAGGGCCAGGATGGCGGCTCCGTATGCGGATCCCTCCTGCGAGGCCAGCGTCACCACACGCTTGCCGAAGATGTCGGCCAGCAGTTGCCGCCAGAAGGCGCTGCGGGCTCCGCCGCCGGAGGCCCGCACCGATTCCACGGACACCCCCATCGCTTCGATGATGTCCAGGCAGTCTTTCTGGCTGTAGGAGACGCCCTCGAGCAGGGAACGCAACAAATCGGCCCGCGTGTGTTTCGCGGTCAAACCGATCCAGCCGCCGCGCGCGGTCGAGTCCAGGTGGGGCGTGCGCTCTCCCATCAGGTAGGGGAGCCAGAACAGACCGTGGGACAGGGGAGGAGCCGCTGCGGCTTCTGCGGTCAGGGCATCGTAGTCCGCCGCGGGCGCGAGCTGGTTGCGGAACCACTGCAAGCTCAGCC
This sequence comes from Bryobacteraceae bacterium, assembly GCA_035575135.1. Taxonomy (GTDB): domain Bacteria; phylum Acidobacteriota; class Terriglobia; order Bryobacterales; family Bryobacteraceae; genus JANWXD01. The sequence goes on along the minus strand of DATLYE010000027.1, from coordinate 25,251 downwards.
CCGCTCCCTGCGTAACGCCCATGACATGCCAGGCGCCCCGGACGGCGTGGCAGAAGGTGTGCACGCGTCCGAGCGGATCGTAGGCCGGCCTGTCCATGTGGGCGAAGACGACGCCGGAAGTTCCCAGCGTGCAGGAAACGATGCCTGGTTCGACGACTCCATTGCCGACCGCGCTTGCCGCCTGGTCGCCGCCGCCCCCCACGACCGGAGTGCCTGGGGCCAGGCCCGTGGCCGCAGCGGCCGACTCGGTCACCCGTCCGGTCACCTCACTGGATTCGTAGACTTGCGGCAGGATGGCGGCATCCAGCTTGAGGCGCTCGAGCATCTGCGAGGACCAGCGCCGCCGCACCACATCAAACAATGACGTGCCGGAGGCGTCAGAGACCTCCGTTGCGTACTCGCCCGTGAGGCGAAAGCGCACGTAATCCTTGGGAAGCAGCATCCTGCGGATGCGCGCAAAGTTGGCCGGTTCGTGGTCGCGCACCCAGAGCAGTTTGGGCAAGGTGAAGCCGGTGAGCACCGGGTTCGCCGTGAAGGCCAGAACGTTCTCCTTGCCCACCACGCGGTTGACGTAGTCCACCTGCGCCTGGCTGCGCTGATCGCACCAGATCAACGCGGGCCGGATCACGTGGTCCTGGGCGTCCAGGAGCACCAGCCCGTGCATCTGGCCGGAAAGTCCCACGCCGCGGACGTCCTTGCCGGCAGCTCCGGCTTCGGCCAGCACGCCCCGGATGGCCGACTGAGCCGCCTCCCACCAGTTCTCGGGGTGCTGCTCGGCCCACAACGGCCGTTCCATGCGCATCTCCTCATGGGGCGCCGTAAAGCCCGCTTTGACATTTCCTCGCTCGTCCACCAGCAGCGCCCGGCTGCCGCCGGTTCCCACGTCCAATCCTAGCCAGTACATGCAGATGAGACCTCGATGCGAATGTTTTTTCGCACCGCATCATAACAAATCGGCTTCAGGAGGCGCGCAAGCAGGCGCGCGCCGGCCGTGCAGTATCATGAAACAATGACTCTTGTGTCGTCTTCCACCGGGAAGCCGCCCGTGGAGTCAGTGATCGAGCTCGAACGGGAATACCTGCTGCAAAACTACAGCCGCTATCCGGTTGTGCTCCGCCGGGGCAAAGGCTGCTGGTTGTACGATGCCGAAGGACGCCGCTATCTGGATCTGATCTCCGGCATCGGCGTCAATGCTCTCGGTCACGCCCATCCGAGGATTCTGCGCGTGTTGCGGGAGCAGGCGGGCCTGCTGATTCACTGCTCCAACCTGTACTACCACGACTACCAGGCGCCGCTGGCCCGGCGGCTGGTCGAGCGCAGCGGGCTGGCTCGCTGCTTTTTTTGCAACTCCGGTACGGAAGCCATGGAGGGCGCCCTGAAGATGGTCCGGGCGCACGGGCGGCGAATTCATCCGGAGAAGTACGAAATCGTCTCTCTGGAGAACTCCTTCCACGGGCGCACGCTCGGCGCGCTTTCCGTCACCGGGCAGGAGAAATACCGCAAGGATTTCGAGCCGCTGCTGCCGGGAGTCCGGTTTGTGGCGCCGGGCGACGGTGCGGCGCTCGAGGCCGCCGTGAGCGAGCGCACGGCCGGCATCGTGCTCGAATGGATTCAGGGAGAGGGCGGCGTCGTTCCTCTGCCGGTGGAGTATGCCCGCCAGGCGCGGGCTCTGGCGGATCGCTTCGATGCGCTGCTGGTTTTCGACGAAATCCAGTGCGGGCTGGGGCGGACCGGCACCTATTTCGCCTACCAGCTGGCGGAGCCGCCCGTGGCGCCGGACATCGCGGTGGTCGCCAAACCACTGGCTTGCGGGTTGCCTCTCGGGGCGATTTTGGCCAACGAGAGAGCCGCTTCCACGATCGGCCCCGGAATGCACGGCTCCACGTTCGGGGGCGGCCCGCTGGCCTGCCGGGTGGCCCTCGAGTTCCTGGATATTCTCGACGAACAGCTGTTGCACATCCACACGGCAGGGGGGTACTTCCAGCGGGAACTTTGCGAGCTGGCGCGCCACCACAGCTTCGTGCGCGAGGTGCGCGGCTTCGGGCTGATGATCGGCGTCGAGCTGACGATCCCGGGCAAGGAGCTGGTTTCCGAGGCGCTGGCGGAAGGCCTGCTCATCAACTGCACGCAGGAGCGGGTCCTTCGGTTCCTGCCCCCCTATGTCATCACGGAGGCCGAACTCGAACGAGCCGTCAAGATCCTGGGAAAGCTCTTCCGGAGGGTCAAGCCGCCGGAGATCGGCGAGCCGGCGCCTTAGGCAACGGCGATGCGAATCGTGACGAATTTCCCTCGCTTTCCGGAAACCTTTCGCTCCAGTTCGGGGGCGCCCGGGGAGGCGAAGGCGGCCCGAACGCTCTGGCAGTTTCTCACGCGCGCCCGGCACGCCGATCTGCTGCTGATCAACTGCGACGTGACTCTGACGCTCAAGCTGGCTTTTGTTTTTTTCCTGTTCCCCTTCCTGCGACGGCCGATTCTGGCCAATGATCTGGTGCTGCGCAAGCCGGAGACCTGGAAGGCCCGGCTGACGCTTCCTCTGAAGCGCCGGCTGCTTGCCCGGGTCGAGCATTTCTCTTTTTATCAGCGGGACCTGGAAGGCTACCAGAAATACTTCGGCATCGGTCCCGAGCGGGCTTCGTACGTGGCCTTCAAGCCCAACATCCGCTACCGCTATCCCTACCGCGTGAATCCGGACGGGGAGTACGTTCTGTGCTTCGGTTACTCGGAGCGGGACTACGATCTGTTCTTCGACGCGGTGGAGCGCACCGGCCTTCCGGCGGCGATTCCTCGCCCGGACTGGAGTCAGATTGCGCGCCACGGCTCGCGCTTCACCCGGCCCCTCGGGGCGCTGCCGCCGAACGTGCGCCTGCTGGATGACGACGGATCGCCCGAGTCCATGATCCGGATGATCGAAGCGGCGCGACTGGTGGTGATTCCCATCCTGCCCTCCCGCATCGCTCCCTCGGGCATCAGCTCCTGTCTGAACAGCATGCTGATGGGCAAGTGCGTGATCGCGACGGCGGGGCCCGGCATCAGCGACGTGCTGGACCCCTCGCAGGTCATTCTCGTGCCTCCGGGCGACGCCGAGGCTCTTGCCGCCGCCATCCGGGCCGCCTGGCAGGATGACGGGCTGCGGCTGCGAACCGCCGAGGCGGGCCGCCTTTACGCCGAAAGCTGCGGCGGAGAACCGGAGCTGCGCCAGCGGCTCATTGATCTGGCGACCCGACTGTTGGAGGGGCCGTTGCGGCAGCGTGATACAGCCCCGGTGGTCCGGCCTTCATGAAGCTTCGCTTCCCGGGTCATTTCGCCGGCGGGCGGCAAACGGGTAGTCCAACCCCGGGATGAACGGCATGAGCCCGGAACCGCCTGCCACGCCGGTCGCTGCGGAATCCTTCCTGGGCCGCCGCCGGTACCTGCTCAACATTGTCTGGAGCTGGATGGGGGCCGGCGCACTGATCGTGGTCGGCCTGCTGGTGCCGCCCTTTCTGATCCGGCGCATCGGATCAGAGGGGTATGGCGTCTGGGCGCTGGCCCTGTCGTTCGTCGAATACTTTTGGCTGATTGATCTCGGCTTCCGTCCCGCCACGGTCAAGTACTCGGCGGAATACCGGGCGCTCAACCGCACCGGCGAACTGAACCGGCTGGTGAGCACCGCACTCAGTTATTCCGGCATGTGCGGCACGGCCGTACTGTTGCTGCTGTGGTTCAACGCCGAGCGTATCGCCGCCTATCTCAAGGTGGCGGCGCCCGAGTTTCCCGCGTTGATCCGGGTGATCGCCCTCAGCTGGGCCTTCGGGTTGGTGTTTAACGTCTTCGGCGCGGTGCTCGAGGGGTTTCAACGCTTCGATCTCACCAACGCGATCACGATCGGTTCCACGCTCGCCCGGAGCGTTCTGGTGGTTTTGGTGGTCTGGCACGGATACGGGCTCTGGGAGATGGGAATCGTTCTGGCGGCGACGCAGGCCGCCACTTACGTTGCGCTCTTCCTTGCCGCGGTGAGGATCTATCCGGAGATCCACCTGTCGCCGCGCTATGTGACGTGGGAGATGGCGCGGCAGCTGGTCTCTTACGGGCGGCAAGTGTTTTCGGCCCTCTTGGGAGCCCGCCTGCTGCAGGCGGGCATCCCGGCGCTGATCGCCTATTTCCTGCCGGTGCGCCACGTCACCTACTACACCGTCTCTCAAAAGATCCTGGACTACGTCGGTGACGTGATCGGGCGCATCGGGCTGGTGACGAGCCCGCGCGCTTCGGCGTGGATGGCCCAGGGGGATCGCGCGCGCATCCTGCGTCTGTCCCAGTACGGGAACACGTACTGCCTGGCGCTGTGGGCTCTTCCGGCCAGTTTCCTGTTCGTGTTCAGCGAGAACGTCTGCCGGCTTTGGGTGAACGCGGAGTTTGCCGGGCAGGCGCGCATTTTGCTGCCGGTGCTGATCGCCGGCTACACGCTGTGGATGGGGCAATTCATCTCCGCCTCGATCCTGATGGGGATCGCCCGCTACGAAGCCTACGCGCTGTCGGTGCTGGCGGAAGCCGTGTTGGTCTTGTTGGGTTGCGCGGTGGTGTTACCGCGCTTCGGCATTGCGGGCGCCGCGGCTGTTTTCAGCGTGCTCGTCGCCCTGAACCGGTCGCTCAATTTGAGCCGAATCTTCTGCCGGGAGTTTGAGCTCTCCTGGACGGAGTTCGTGCGGAAGATCTATCCCCGCCCGCTACTGCTTGCCGTCATTTCCATCCTGGCGCTGCATCTGTGGAAGCGGATCCTGCCGGGGAACTCCTGGATCGAACTGTTCGGACTCTGGGCGCTTCACTGCGCGGTTTACGGCGCAGGAGCGGCGGTAATGGTTCTGTGGCCCGATCACAGGGCCCTCGTACTGGAAAAGGCGGCCTCCTGGCGGCGCATCCTGCCCCGGGCTTCGCGCGCAGGGTAGGCGGCTGCTCCGTCTGAGGCACAATGAAATCGTGGTGGGGCCGGCCGGAGTCGTGTTCGCCGTTGCGGCTGTGGGCGTCATCTATGTGGTGGTGCTGTATCCGCTGGCGCTGGCGCTGCTGGCGCGGTGGTTTTCGAAACCGGTTCGCAAGCGCTGGGAACCGCGCAGCGTCACGGTCATCATCGCGGCGCGCAACGCGGAACGGTGGATCCGCCGCAAGCTCGAATCCGTACTGGCCTCCGACTACCCGCGGGAACTGCTCGATGTCATCGTCGTCTCCGACGGCTCGACGGATCGCACCGAGGAGATCGTACGCTCCTTTGAACCGCAAGGCGTCCGCCTGCTGGCGGTTCCTGCGGGGGGCAAGCCCGCTGCATTGAACGCCGCCTTCCCGCACGCGCGCGGCGAACTGCTGCTGCTGACCGACGTGCGGCAGGTGCTCAAGCCGGACTGCCTGAAGTGCCTGGTCTGTGCGATGGCGGACCCGAGCGTGGGCGTCGTCAGCGGCAATCTCCTCATCCGGCAGGGAGAGACGGAAGAAGAACGGAGCACCGGCCTGTACTGGCGCTACGAGAACTGGATCCGGCGCAATCTGTCCCGGGTGGATTCGATGCTGGGCGCCACCGGGCCGATCTACCTGGTGCGGCGAGATCTGGTCCGGCCTATCCCGCCCGACCAACTCCTGGATGATGTCTATTTGCCGCTGTCGGTGCACTTGCAGGGTTACCGGCTGGTGCTCGAAGAGGAGGCCGTGGCTTGGGACGAACCGACGGTGGTGGCTACGGAGTTCCGGCGCAAGGTGCGTACTCAGGCCGGTGTCCTGCAACTGCTGTGGAGCTTCCCCGGGCTGTTCAGCGCCGCCAATCGCATGCGGTTTCACTTTGTCAGCCTGAAACTGGGACGCCTGCTTCTCCCCTACCTGCTGCTGGCCATGCTGGTGTCGGCGCTGGCCCTGCCGGCGCCTTGGCGCTGGACGCTAGCCGGTCCCCAACTGGCGGCTTACGGGCTGGCGCTGGCGGACTTCGCCGTTCCCAAAGGCTGGCTGCTGAAGCGCATCACGGCCCCGGCGCGGGCTTTCGCGGCCCTGGTGGTGGCGGCGCTGTGCGCCCTTGCCGTGCTGGTGGTTCCTCCGCGGTCGCTGTGGGTGGAAGCTCGCCCCACCTGACTCAGGCGGCGGAGCGGTATTCGCCGAAGACGGCGCGCAGCCGCTGGGAGATCTCCCCCACGGTCGCGTAAGAAGCCGCCGCCTCCAGAATGTAGGGCATGAGATTCTCGCTTCCGCGCGCGGCGCTCTCCAGCCGCGCCAGGCTGCGCTCGACCGCCGCCGCATCGCGCGAGGCTCGCAGCCGCTGGACTCGCTCCACCTGCCTGCGTTCCACCTCCGGGTCGTAGCGGAAGACCGGGATCTTCTGCGGCTCCTCCATGCGGAAGCGGTTGACGCCGACGATTACGGCCTCGCCGCGCTCGACGGCCTGCTGATAGCGGTAGGCCGCCTCCTGAATTTCCGCCTGGACCCAGCCGGTTTCAATGGCGCGCAGCATTCCGCCCATTGCCCGGATGCGTTCCAGCAGCCCCTCCGCCTCCTTCTCGATGGAATCGGTCAACTGCTCCAGATAGTAGCTGCCGCCCGCGGGATCGGCCGTGGCGGTGACGCCGCTTTCGTAGGCGATGATCTGCTGAGTGCGCAGGGCCAGGCGCGCCGACTCTTCGGTCGGCAACCCGAGGGCTTCGTCCCGCGCGTTCGTATGGAGGGATTGTGCGCCGCCCAGCACTGCCGCCAGCGCCTGAATGGTTACCCGCACCAGATTGACATCCGGCTGCTGAGCCGTAAGGGTCGAGCCGGCCGTCTGCGCATGGAAGCGGAGCATCATCGAACGCGGGTTGCGGGCTTGGAAGCGATCGCGCATCAGGCGTGCGTAAAGGCGGCGCGCCGCCCGGAATTTGGCGATCTCCTCGAAGAAGTGGTTGTGTGCACTGAAGAAAAAGGAGAGTCGCGGGGCGAAGCGGTCCACTTCGAGCCCCGCCTCCAGGGCGGACTCAATGTAGGTCTCCGCGTTGGCCAGCGTAAAGGCGACCTCCTGGACGGCCGTGGCGCCCGCCTCCCGGATGTGGTAGCCGCTGATCGAGATCGGGTTCCACTGAGGCAGCTCGCGCGCGGCCCACGAAAGGATGTCGGTGACCAGCCGCAGGGCGGGCCTGGGCGGATAAATATAGGTGCCGCGCGCCACGTACTCCTTGAGGATGTCGTTCTGAACCGTGCCAGAGAGCCGGCTCATGTCGGCGCCCTGTTTGCGGGCCGCCAGCACGTAGAACGCCAGCAGGATGGCCGCGGTCGCATTGATCGTCATGGAGGTGCTCACTTCCTCGAGGCGAATCCCGTCGAAAAGCCGCTCCATGTCTTCGAGCGAGCAGACGGCCACACCCACCCGGCCGACCTCACCCGCCGCCAGCGGATCGTCCGAGTCGAGCCCCATCTGCGTCGGCAGATCGAAGGCCACCGAAAGGCCCGTGATGCCCTGGGAGATCAGGAACCGGTAGCGCTGGTTGCTTTCTTCGGCGCTGCCGTAGCCCGCGTACTGGCGCATGGTCCAAAGGCGGGTCCGGTACATCTCCGGGTAGATGCCCCGTGTGAAGGGAAATTCGCCCGGCCGTCCGAGGGGGTCGCTCATGAGCGCGAGATCTTCCGAGCACGCAGGAAGGAAGTGACGCCGAACCAGGCCATGATCCCGATAAAGATGGCCGACAACACCACGCTGAAGAGTCCCTCGCCCGTCTCATTGAACTCCTGCCAGCTGCGGATGGTCCGCGGCACCGGAATGGCGGCCAGAGCCAGGAAAACAAAGCCGATCACCTCGTTCCACAGCGCCCGCAGGGGCTTGAGCACTCCCGGCAGGACATGCCGGAGGAACTGGCGCAACAGGGACATCTTCGGATTTCATGGTAACAGTTCACACCCCGTTCCGCCGATGATGATCTTGAAGAGCTGGACACAGCTCGGCGAAGTGGTATGCTGGAGGCGAAGAGGGCACCTTGGACGAACGGCTGAAACAGCTCATGCAAGAGTTGGGGAACGCGATCAACGAATCCCTGTCGGAGTCCGAGCGGATTGCAGAAGCTCTGGGTGAAATCCGGCGCGCCGGCTACGAAGTCTTTCTGGTGTTGGAGGCGACCATCGGCTTTAACAAGCGCGAGGACCCCAGTGAGGAGATTGCCGAGCGGAGCCCGGGCCGGCGCAGGCCGGCGCACGACCACAAGGTCGGCAGCATCAAGTGGACTTCTCAGGACGAAAAATTCCTGCGGGCGCTCAAGATTTCCCTCGAGGACGATCCGCGCTGAAGCTGACATGCGGCTTTCGGAGGCCCCGGCGGCTAGGAGCCCAGTAGCTCCTGGTAGACCTCCCACGTCTGTGCTGCGGCGCGCTCCCAACTGAAGGCTGCCGCACGCTGCCGTCCTCTGGCCGCCAGATCGTCTCGCAGCACCGGATCCTGGGTCAGGGCTAGCAAGCCCCGAGCAATGGCTTCCGTATCCTCGGGATCCACGAGCACCGCCGCATCGCCTGCCACCTCTGCCAGTGCGCCGCGGGCGGAGGTGAGGACCGCGACACCGCAGGCCATCGCCTCGAGCACGGGCAGACCGAAGCCCTCATCGAGCGAGGGGAAGGCAAGGATCGAGGCCCGCGCGTACAGCTCCGCCAGACGGCCGTCAGACACATAGCCCAGCACCTCGATATCGGAGCGGCGCGGACTTTGCCGGATGCGCTCCAGGATCTCCGCGGCGCCATAGCCAAGGCCGCCCGCCAGCACCAGACGCCAGCCCGCAGGGGTGCGCTCAAAGGCCTCCACGAGACGGGTTACGTTTTTGCGATGCTGGATCGCTCCGACGTGAAGGATCACGGGCTCCCGGCGTGCGGCCGCAGCAGGCGGACGGAGCCGGACACCGTGCGGAATGACGCGCAGCCGGCCGCGATCCACACCGAGCAGGTCGCGCAGCTGGTTCGCGGTAAACTCCGAGACGGTGATGATCAAGTCCGAGCGCGCCGCCGCATCGCGCGCCTGCGCCGCGAACCGCTCGCGAAACTCGCGCGTGGAATACTCCGCGGTGAGCACGAACAGATCGTGAAAGGTCGAGACGGCGCGACGCAGCCGGGTGCGCGGCAAGCGCTGATTCAAGCCGTGGAACAGCTCCGCCCGAGGCGCCCATCCGTCGGTGAAGACCAGGCGCCGGCAGTTGGGAGGCAGCGGCGCCCGGAGCGCCCGGAGCAGGCGGTGCGGACGGTAGCAGCACAGGAACTCCGCCTCGGGATGGGCCTGCGCCAGCGCCGCGATGATCTCCCGGGAGTACACGCCCACTCCCGTCGGCTCCGGCCCCACGCTGTATGTGGCGTCCAGGGCGATCTTCACTCGGTGATGCGGTATTCCTTGAGTTTGCGGTACAACGTCGTCCTGCCGATTCCCAGCAGGTGCGCCGCCATCACTCTATCACCTTTGGTATATTCCAGCGCCTGCAGGATCGCACGTTTTTCGAGCTCCGTAATCGGCAGGATGCCCTCGGGCCGAGGCGCCGCCGGTTGGGCCGGTTCTTGAAATAGCGGCAACTGGTCCCTGTCAGCGCGCGCTCGGGAAGGAGGTGTCGCGGAGGCTGCAGTGGAGCGGGAGGACATTCCGGACACCGCGACCGACATCTGTTCGGCTTTGCGCGCCTGCAGGTGGTGCTGGATGGCGGATGGCAGGTCCGCCGTGTGCAGCAGGGGGCCGGAGTTGATCGCCACCATGCGCTGGATGGCGTTCTCCAGCTCCCGGACGTTCCCCGGCCAGTCGTAGGAAAGCATGGCGTCCAAACACTCCCGCGTTACGCAGTGATTGTTGCCGTACCGGGCGAGAAAATGGTTCACCAGCAGCGGAATGTCTTCCTTGCGCTCGCGCAGCGGCGGCAGGCGGAGATTGACCACGCTGAGCCGGTAGTACAGGTCCCGGCGGAAGGCTCCGCGTTCGACCGCTTGCGCCAGGTCCTGGTTGGTGGCGGCGATGACGCGAAAGTCGGCGCGCCGCCGGGTGACGGAGCCCACAGGGCGGAATTCCTTCTCCTGGAGCAGGCGCAGGAGCTTGGCCTGGAGCTCCAGAGGCAGTTCCCCGATTTCGTCGAAGAAGGCGGTGCCGCCGTCGGCCAGCTCGACCAGACCGGTCTTGGCCGAAACCGCACCGGTGAACGCTCCGCGCACGTGACCGAACAGTTCGCTTTCCAGCAAGGGACCGGCCAGTGCCGAGCAGTCAATCGGGACGAAGGGTCCGACATTGCGCACGGCGTGGATGGCGCGCGCCACCACCTCCTTGCCCGTGCCGGTTTCCCCGAGAAGCAGGACTGGAACTTTGCTGCGGCCGAGTTTCTGGATGAGTTCGAGGATCTGGCGGATCCGGAAGGACTGCCCGACCAGGACCGGCGGGGCGTCCGTTCGGTCCGAAGACATTACTACATCAATTATAGGCCGTCCGAGGAGGTCTCATCGAGCCGGACGACGAACGAGTCGGGAAAATCCGGACGCAGCCGCTCGGCCAGCGCCTGCGCAGCTTCCAGCGCGGGTTCCCGCCCCACGAGCACGCGCCACAAGGGCGGATCCCCGTCGCGCAGCACCAGACGGCTCTCACCGTAGGCACGCGCCCGGTCGCGCATCCGCTGGGCGTTGGCCAACTCGCGGAAGGCACCGAGTTGAACCGCGAACCAGCCTGCCGCCACAGGGGCGGCCGAAGCCAGGACCACCAGCCGGACGCGCGCCGTGCCCGGACCGATCATCGCCAGCTCGCGCGCCGCCGCCCGCGAAAGGTCGAGAATGCGCCCTTTGACGAACGGACCGCGGTCGTTGATCCGCACGGTGACGGTGCGATCGTTCTCGAGGTTGCGCACCAGGACCTGCGTGCCGAACGGGAGAGTCCGGTGGGCGGCCGTCAGCTTTTCCATGTCGTAGATCTCCCCGCTGGCGGCTCTGCGGCCATGATAAGGATGCCCGTACCAGCTGGCGATGCCCGTTTCCGTCCAGCCCGGTCCCGGAGCCGGCGGCGGCGCGGGCGCCTTCTTTCTGGCGCAGCCGGCCACGAGCGCGGCGACGGCCACGGTGATCCGGCGTCGCGTGATCCCGGTGCTCCGGCCCATGTTCCTATTAGAACAATTCGGCATCCGGGCGTTTTTCTCGCTCCGGGCCGACACCGCCCCGGGGGCATTTCCGGAGACACCATGCATTTTTTTCTTGACTTTCAGACGATTTGACTTTATATATGAATCACGCTGCGATCTTTTCGAGGATCGCGCGACATTCGATGTTTAGGGAGAATCAAGCGATGAAGAACGCAACCAAAAAGAAAGCTGCTCCGAAGAAGAAGGCCGCTCCGAAGAAGAAGAAGTAGCGGCCCGGTCCCCACGAGGGGACGGCAGCCAGGATCACTCAAGGCCCCGAGTCTTCGGGGCCTTTTTTATTGGCCCCCATCTTTGGCCAGCAGCAACGTGCGGAAACTCTCGCCCATCCCGTAGAGCAGGGTCTTGAGCTGCAACCGCCGGCGCACCCTGCCGGCGGGCGTGGAATCCGACAGCACGGAGGCGAACTCGTCGGCGCGTCCGGCATCCAGCAGCGTCCGCGCCAGCGACTCGAACGCGACGCGGCGGAAACCGCAGGCCCGGGCGCGGTCCTCGAGCGCAGTGAAGCAAACGTGGGCGGTGATGTCCTGTTCCCCCGGGCGGTCCAGCACGTCGGCGAGGGCCGAGTGATGCCGGTAGCTCATGAGCGTCCCTTCGGGGAATCGCGCCAGCTCGCGCGCCGTGTAGCCGTAATCCACCAGGAACAGGAAGCCCCGCTCCAGCCGCCGGGCGATCTCTTCGATCCAGCCGAGCGCCTCGAGGGGAATCTCGAGGATCCAGCCGTCCTGGCGAAAGACGCCGTACTGCTCGGCGTACGTCGCCGCCTCACCTGCGAGCGGCGGCCCCGCGGTCCACAGGAAGCGCCCGCCGCGATAATCCACCCGCAGCTCCCGGAAAGACCCGCCGCGGAATACGGCCAGATCCACAGGGAGCGCGTCGAAAAACTCGTTGGCGAACACGACGCCGCAAAAGCGTTCGGGCCACCAGCCCCCGAACTCCACCGCAACGTAGCGAAAATCGGAGAATGCCGGCGCCATCTCGCCCCGGCCGGGACCGAGCTCCACGACACAGAAATCCTCGGGGCAACCCATGTCCCGCCAGAGCGCACGCACACGGGCGGCGACCAGCATGCCGAAGACGGGCTGGAGCTGCGCAGCGGTGAAGTAGTCTCCGCGCCGCCCGAAGGGATCCCGCTGCTGCCGGTAGTAGCCGTGCTCGGGGTGGTAGAGGGCGACTTCCATGAAGCGCCGGAACGGAATCGGACCGCAGGCGGCGATCTCGCGGGCGAGAATGCTTCCGGCCGGAGTCATCTCCGGCGGCGGGGACGCGCCGAGATCACGCCGGTGTTCAACCCGATCGTACTCAGCCCGCCGAAGAAGCGTGCGTGCTCGATCTTGATGCAGCGGTCCATCACCACCTCGAGTCCCGCCGCCCGGGCCCGGGCCGCAGCCTCCTCGTGGATGATACCGAGCTGCATCCACACCACCCGGGCGCCCACGCGGATCGCCTCCTCGACGATCGCGGGCACGGCGGAAGGCTCGCGGAAGATGTCCACGATCTCCACCGGAGGGGGCACGTCCAGAAGGGAGGGATAACTTCTACGGCCCAGCACATCGGTCTCGCGCGGATTGACCGGAATGACGTCGTAGCCCTCGGCCAGCAGATAGACCGCCGCGAAATGGCTGGGACGGAAGGGATTGGAAGACAGCCCCACCATGGCGATCCGGCGGTAGCGCTCGAGGATGCGGAGCCGTTGGGCGTCGGTGGTCGCAAAGGGGCTCCGGTTGACCGGAGAAGCCGCAGAAACGCCGCCGGCCGGCAGCAGGCACGCATTCGGCGCCAAGGTCATGCTTGCTGAGAGGCTTCCAGGGCCTGATCCAGATCCCACAGGATGTCCTCGATTTCCTCCAGACCCACCGACAGGCGGATCATGTCGTTGGTGATCCCGCAGGCAAGCTTCTCTTCGTCGCTCAGCTGTTGGTGTGTGGTGGAGGCCGGATGGATGACCAGGCTCTTGGCGTCGCCCACGTTGGCCAGGTGCGAGAACAGCTGGAGCGACTCGATGAAGCGCCGCGCCGCGTCATAGCCGCCTCGAATCCCGAACGTGAGGATGCCTCCGGCTCCCCGCGGCAGGTAGCGCTGCGCCAGCTCATGGTAAGGACTGGAAGGAAGGCCGGGGTAGTTGACCCACGTCACCAGAGGATGCCGGCACAAATGCCGGGCCACGGCCAGAGCGTTGGCCGAATGGCATTCCATCCGCAGCTTCAAGGTCTCCAGGCCTTGCAGGAACAGGAACGCGTTGAACGGACTCAGGGCGGGACCGAAATCGCGCAGGCCCTCGACGCGCGCCTTCATGATGTAGGCGAAGTCGCCGAAGGTTTCGTAGAACCGGATGCCGTGGTAACCCTTGCTCGGCTCCAGCAGTTGCGGGAACTGCCCCTTGTCCCACGGGAAACGGCCGCTGTCAATGATGACCCCGCCGATCGAGGTCCCGTGGCCGCCGATGTACTTGGTGGCGGAATGGACCACGATGTCCGCACCGTGCTCGATCGGCCGGCACAGGTAGGGAGAAGCGAACGTATTGTCCACAATGAGGGGAATGCCCGCCTCGTGGGCGATCGCCGCCACGGCCGAGATGTCGAGCACGTTCATGCGCGGGTTGCCGATCGTTTCCGCATACAGGCAGCGGGTACGGGGCGTAATGGCGCGGCGGAAATTCTCCGGGTCGTCGGGGTCTACGAAGGTGGTCTGAATGCCGAGGCGCCGGAAGCTGACGTCGAACTGGGTGTAGGTGCCCCCGTACAGCGTGCTGGCGGCCACGATCTCATCGCCCGCGCCGAGCAAGCTCGTGATGGCAATGAACTGCGCCGCCTGACCGGAGGCGACCGCCAGGGCGCCCACGCCCATCTCCAGAGCCGCCATGCGTTCCTCGAACACGGCCGTGGTCGGATTCATGATCCGGGTGTAGATGTTGCCGAAGCGCTGCAGGTTGAACAGGGCGGCGGCATGGTCCGTGTCTTCAAAGACGTACGACGTGGTCTGATAGATGGGCACGGCGCGGGCGCCGGTCTCCGCATCGGGGCGGTGGCCGGCGTGGAGCGCGCGCGTGGCAAACCCGAAGACGTGATCCGCGACAGGCGGTGGGCTCATGGGGTCGTTCCTGATTCCCGATTCTAACAGGCGCACCGGGCGCTACACTCGAAAAGGAGATGCCGCTGCCGGAGACGATCCGCGTCAAGCTCAGCTCGGAGGAGGCCGGCGCCGTCTCGATCACCCCGGTGGTCGTCCGCGAGATGCCGGTTCGCGAGCTGGTGGAGTTGATGCTGGGGGTGACGGGCAAGGACGCGGGCCGTGTGCAGGATCTTCTGCTGCGGGGCGCTCTTGTGAGCGGCGCCACGCGTTTCCGCTGGCAGGGTTGCGCGGCCAGCCGCGAGGAAATTGACCGGCTGCTCGAGACGTTTCCCGACCCGGAGCCCGGCCGGCCGTTTGCGCCAGAACGCTGCACCCGTGTCGCCCTGCGCGGGGCCGGGTTCCGGATCGAGCTGACGCGCCAGGCGGGTTCGGCCCGGCGCCTGTTCCGCCGCCGGAGCTTCTGGGATGCTTTAATGGCTCTCGCCGTGGACACCGGCGTCGAGTACGTGGAGTACTCTTACAAGGAGCACAGCGACTGCTACCGGTTGCGCGTGGACTTCCGGACCGGCGCGCGGCTGAGAGAGCAGGCAGGTCTGGTGCGGTACTCATCTCTGGAGAAGCGAATCCGCGACGGCCTGATCGAGGCGGTGGAGCTCTTTGTAGAGCGCTGAACGCCTTCGAAGGGCTTCTGTTATGATCGAGGCGGAGGCGAAGCGCATGCTGCATGTCCGTTCCCCGCTGAAGCTGGAAGCCGTTGAGGCGGCTCTGCGTCTGGCCGCGCAACGGCACGGCGCGCACATTGTCTCCGCCATCCATCTCGGACAGTTGTTTCGCGACCGGCAGCGCACGCCGCCCAGGGACGCGGTAGTGTTCAGCGTGTGCCAGCCGGATCTCAGTCTGGCGCTGCTGGCCGAAGACATGCGGTTCGCTGCCTATTTGCCCTGCCGACTGGCGGCATACGAAGACGGGGACGCCGTTGTGCTGGAGGCGATCTCTCCGACCGAGGTTTGCCGGCTGCTAAACCGCCCGGACCTGGAGCGGGCGGCGCTGTTGCTCGAGACGGCGCTGGTGAGCATGATGCAGGAAGCGGGCCAGACGGCAGCGCCGGCGCATGCACCGGCGCCGGCCGGGCGGGGCGGCGTCGGCGCCACCGAAGAGCAGGTGTCGGCGCGGCGCGTCGTGCCCCAGCGGATTGACGCGCACGGCACCAAAGTCGAGGAGATCGCCGGCACAGGCCAGCACGACTCCCCGGGCGGCTGAGGGAATGATACCCTGCCCGCTCCGGCGCGTTTGGGACCCGGCGAGGACTGGCCCGCGAAAAACTGCCGTCCGGTGGCGCCGCCTGCTACAGGCAAGCGCCGCGCTCAGCGGAACTTGAGCACGATCGGCGTACCCTCAAAACCGAACTGCTCCCGCAGGCGGTTGATCAGAAAGCGTTCTGTGGAGAAGTGGACGGGCTTTTTGTCGTCGGTGAACAGCACGAAGGTGGGCGGGCGCACCGAAGGCTGGGTCCCGTAGCGGATCTTCAGGTCCGCTCCCAGCTCGAGCGTCTGGAGGAACCGGTTCAGCTCCCCGGTACCGACCCGTTTCGAAGCGGCCTCCCAGACGCGGCGGATCAGCGGAAACAGCTGGCGCACGCCTGCTCCCGTCTTCGCGGACAGGAACGCTATGGGTGCATACTCCAGGAACTTGAGCTGGTCGCGCACGTGCTCGACGAACGCCCGTTTGTCTTTGCTCGGGGCGATGTCCCACTTGTTGACGCAAAGAATCAGCGCGCGCCCCTCCTCATGCGCGTATCCTCCGATGGTGGCATCCAGACCCACCACGCCTTCGGTGGCGTCCAGGATCAGCAGCACCACGCTGGCCAGGCGGATGTGGCGGCGCGCCATCACGACGCTGAGCTTCTCCGCCATGAGTTTGGTCTTGCCCTTGCGGCGGATTCCGGCCGTGTCCACGAAGGTGTAGGCAGTCCCTTCCACCGTCACGGTTTCATCCACGGCGTCCCGGGTTGTGCCGGCGATCGGCGTCACGATGGCCCGCTCCTGGCCCACCAGTGCGTTCAGCAGCGTGGACTTGCCCACGTTGGGCCGCCCGATAATGGCCACGCGGATCGGTTCCGAGCGCTCGTGTTCTTCCTGGTTGACCGGAAAGTCGCGCGTCGTGTGCTCGAGCAGTTCGTCCAGTCCGGTGCGGTGTTCCGCTGAAACGGGAAACACGTCGGGGATGCCGAGCTCGTAGAACTCGTGGGCGAGCGGCTCGCGAGAGGGGCTGTCAATCTTGTTGACCACCAGCGCTACGGGTTTGCCCAGGCGGCGCAGCAGCTGGGCCAGTTCCCGGTCGGCGGCGGTGATTTCGCTGCGCCCGTCCACGACGAAGAGGATGGCGGAGGCCTCCTCGAGGGCCACGCGGGCCTGTTTAAAAATTTCCGAAGCGATTATTTCCGGCGAATGCGGCATCAGGCCGCCGGTATCCACGACGCGAAACCTGCGGCCGAGGTAGCGGGCTTCTGCCTCGATGCGGTCGCGCGTCATGCCGGGCTCGTCGCCGACGATGGCGCGCCGCTGCCCCAGGATGGCGTTGAAGAGAGTGGACTTACCGACGTTCGGCCTGCCCACAATGACCAGCACGGGCAGGCACGGAGCCTCGACCATGCGCCTTCATGATAGCATCAGGGTCGCCGTGAGCCTTTATCCGATCTTTCTGAATCTGCGGGGACGTCCGGTGCTGGTTGTGGGCGGCGGGCGCGTGGGACTGCGCAAGATCCGCGGGCTGCTGGAGGCGGGTGCACGCGTGACCGTGGTAGACCCCAGGGGAGAGCCCGCGCTGGGGGCGCTGCCGCTCGTCTGGCGCCGCCGCAAGTTTCGCCGCTCCGACGTGCGGGGAATGACGCTCGTGTTTGCCGCAACCAGCGATCGCGCCGTCAATCACGCCGTGGCGGAGCAGGCCCGCCGGCTCGGGATCCCCGTCAACGTCGCCGACAACCCCGCCGAGTGTGATTTTCTGGTCCCGGCCCGGGTGCGCAAAGCCAATTTGCAGATCGCGGTCTCCACGGGCGGGCAAAGCCCGCGACTTGCCAAGGCGTTGCGACAACAACTGGAAAGCTTGCTGGCGGCAGCGGGTGAGCAGCGGGCCTGAAGTGCGGCGGGCTAGCCCCGATACTTGTCCCGGCACTCGGGCGAGCAGAAGTGCAGCACCTCGCCGCCTACCGTTTTCTTGACGCTCGCTGCCGCCGCGACGTAGGTGCCGCAGACAGGATCTCGCTTCAGTTCGCCGCCGGCCCGGGGTCCTCCGCGCGCAGGGTGGTCTTTCAAACCCGCCAGCTGCCCGAAGCTCCTGGCGATCGCCCCGATCACGTACCGGATGAGCGTGATCAACAGGACGGCAACGAGCAGGTAAACAACGGTTCGGGTGAACATCGCCGGGGCTCCTCCTCCGGCGCCCACGCTCGCAGGGCGGGCCCGCGCGCGTCGGAGCTATTTTTTCTTCGTCTTCTTCTTTTGCGCTTCCGGGTTCACGTATTGCGTCTGGACGGCTTGCTCGATGGTCGCCAGCATGCCCCGGGCCGATTCGGCGAAGGCACCGTTCGGGTCAAGCTGGAGATACTTCTCGAGGGCCTCCTTGGTGCCCGGTGGCGGCACGACGCGTCCGTCCGGCGCGAGTGTGGCTTTCCCGAAGAGATAGACCGCGTACTGATAGTAAGCGTTGGCGTAGTTGGGATCGGCCTCGATCGCCTTCTTGAAGGCTTCTCCGGCGGGCTCCAGCTGTCCGATATTCACCAGCACGGCGCCCAGGTTGTAGTAGAACTGGCCGGCGCGCGAGGGGTCCAGTTGCGCCGCCTTGACCAGTTCCGCCTGGGCCTCGTCAAACTTGCGCGCCTTGGCCAGCGCGAGCGCGTAGTTGTTGTGGTAGGAGGCGTCGTTGGGGTTCAGTTCCATCGCTTTTTGATAGGCTTCGAACGCCTTCTGCATCACTGCTTCCATTTCGGCGCCGGTTTTTGTACCTGCCAGGCCCACGTAGGCTTCGGCGAGGTTGCCCCAGACGACGTGCTGTTTAGGATCGATTTCCGCCGCTTTGACGAACGAGTCCACGGCCTGCTGCCACTGTTTGGCCTGGAGTGCCGCCATGCCCGCGTTGAAGGCGTCATTCAGCGCCTTGTTGCGCGCCAGTTGAGCCTGGCGTTCCTTCATGGCGCGCTCCAGAGCCGCTTTCTGCTCGGGGCTGAGCTCCCGCGCCTGCTCCTGGGTCAGCGTGCCGGCCTCGGCTGCGCGCGCCAGGGCCTGCTGGCGCTCCTTGAGCTCCTTCAGATTGAAGTTGATGGTCACCGGTTCGCCCAGGCGGGTGCGGACGTTGTCCACGGCGTCCACGTCCCGTCCGTTGACCTCCAGCACCACCCGATAGACGCCGAGGGGCAGACCCGCGTGGATGTACTCGCCTTTCTTGTTCGACTTGGTCTTGTAGTTGCCCCGGATATCTTTGCGTTCGATCTTGATGATCGCGTTTTGCAGCGGCGCCCCGTCTTCACCGATGACTTTGCCCTCGAGCTGGGAAACCTGGGCTCTGGCGTTCCCGGAATAGAGCGTGGCGAACAGCGCAACGGCGGGCAGCGCCGCTGACAGAAAGCTCCGTGTTGCTCGTGTTCTGACCATATTCGAGATCTCCGGCTCCGTTTTCGGGGATTTCTCCCCCCAGCATACTACAAACGCGGATCTACCTCTGCGGGCTACATGTACTCCGGCACGGGGATGCCCAGGATGTCCAGCGTGCGTGCCAGCTGGGAGCGGAAGTAGTCGGTGAGCCAGAGCAGGAACGTGCGGCGCTCGCGGTCGGGTTCGTGCAGCACGGGATAGGTGTGGTAGAAGTTGTTGAACGCCTGCGCGAGCTGGAAGGCGTACTTGGCCACGTGCGCCGGCTCGCCGGACTCCACAGCCCGCTCGAGAGCGCTGTCGGCTTTGGAGATGGTCAGCACCAGCTGCCAGAAATCTTCTTCGGCCAGCTGGCGGGCCATCGAGGCTTCATCCAGAACGGCGGCGAAATCCGGGAGCCGTTCGCCCCGGCTCTCCAGCTTTCGGAGGATGTTGCGTGCGCGCACGGCGGCGTACTGCACGTACGGACCGGTCTCGCCTTCGAAACTGAGGGCTTCCTGGAGATCGAAGGCGATCACGGAAGTACGCGTGTACTTCAGCATGAAATAGCGCAACGCTCCGACGGCGATCTGTTCGGCCACGCGCGCCCGCTCTTCGGCCGGCGCTTCGGGGTGCCGCTCATCCACCTCGCACCGTGCCCGCTCGATGAGTTTGTCAATCAGATCATCGGCTTTGACGCCGAGGCCCTTCCGGCCGGAGACCTCCACATACGCCCGCTTGCGGTCTTCTTCCGACAGCGGGATCCCCAGTTCGGCGCAGGTGCGCGGCGAGAGCGCCACGATTTCATAGGCGAAGTGCACGGACCGCCGGGCCTGCTCCTCGAATCCCAGGGCGCGCAGGCCCGCCGCCACCACTTCCTGCAGATACGACTGGCGCGAGTCAATGACGTTATAGACCCACTCGCCGCCGCCGAAGGAGGGTGCGGGCTCCTCCGACGGCCGGTCGCTGGTGACCCAGAGCTTGCGGCCGTCGGGATAGGTCAGCAGCGGGCGGTAGTAAAAATCCTTTCCGAGAAGCCCGAACTTCCAAAGCTGATAGGCGATGTCCTTGCCGACGTAGGTCACCGTGCCGTCGGAGCGGACGATGATCTTGCCCTCGTCTTCCCCGGCCGTTTCCGAAAACGCAGCCGCGGGCATCACCCAGCAGCCTGCGTTCTTGCCCTCGGTCTCAAAGACGATGGCGCCTCGCTGCTTGAGCAGTTCAAAGGCGGTGGCCCAGAATTTCAGGTGCAGGATCTCGCTTTCCCGCGGCAGCACGTCGTATTCGATGCCGAGGCGGAGCATGGTGCGCAGGTGAGCGTGCATGACGGCATCCGCCACCAGATGGCCCAGTTCCGCCAGCACTCCTTGGCCCGCTTCGATGGCGTGCAGCGTCTGCTGGCGCCACTTGAGCGCCTCGGGGTTGCCCTGGAAGTGCGCAGAGATGCGTGCGTACAGGTCCCAGCAGTAGTAGTCGAAGCGATCCGTGGCGGCAATGAGCGCGGCCACCTGTTCCGGCGTCTTCTGCTCCAGGAAGTGCAGTCCCGCCACGACGTCGGCCACCTGCACGCCGGTGTTGTCAATATAGTTCTGCACTTCCACCTGGCGGCCGAGTGCGCGCAGCATCCGCACGAAGGTGTCCCCGAGCACGGCGTTGCGCAGGTGACCGATGTGCGCCGCCTTGTTGGGATTGATATTGGTGTGCTCGACGATAATCTTGCCCCTCGCCGCCTCGGTTTCCTCCGCCGCCGGGAGACCCGCCACGAGCGCGCGCCCGTACCAGCCGCGATCGAAGCGCACGTTGATGTAGCCGTTCGCTGCGGGCTCGTACCGGGCCACACCGGGCACGGGGGGAAGCTCCCGGGCCAGTTCCGCCGCAATGGCGCCCGGCGCTTTGCGCCACTGCCGGGCCAGGTGAAAGGCGATGGGCAGAGCCACCTCGCCGAAGGCGGCCTGGCGGGGCTGCTCCAGCACGATCGGAAGCTCCAGCCCGTGGCGCTCCTTCAGGTGTGCGGAGACACTCCGCGCCAGTTGTTTCTCGATGCGGTGAAACACGGAATCACGAGTATAGCAGCGATCGGTTTCGGTGAGCGCCCGCGCTCCCGCAACCCCTGCGGGGGACGCTTCACCGGTACGTCATGCGCTCCAGCTCTTCAGGATACCGGTCCCCTTGCACCGAGATCTGGGAGGCCGCCGTTTCGATCTCGCAGACATCGTCCGGCGTCAGCTCGAGGGCCGCTGCACCGAGGTTTTCTTCCAGCCGCTCCAGCTTCCGCGTGCCCGGGATCGGCACGATCCAGGGCTTGCGGGCCAGCAACCATGCCAGTGCGACCTGGGCAGGCGTGGCCTGCTTTCGCGCGGCGATGGCGCGCAGCAGATCCACCAGTGCCTGATTCGCCTTGCGCGCTTCGGGCGTGAAGCGCGGAACGATGTTGCGGAAGTCGGACTGGTCGAACCTCGTGTGCTCATCGATTTTGCCGGTGAGGAATCCTTTGCCGAGAGGGCTGTATGCCACGAAACCGATTCCAAGCTCCTCGAGCGCGGGCAGCACTTCGGCCTCCGGACGCCGCCACCACAACGAGTATTCGCTCTGCACGGCAGTGACGGGCTGGACCGCATGTGCACGGCGGATGGTTTGCACTCCGGCCTCGGAAAGGCCAAAGTGTCTGACTTTTCCTTGCCGGATCAGATCGCCTACCGCCCCGGCGACGTCTTCAATGGGGACCTCCGGGTCCACGCGGTGCTGGTAGAACAGATCAATGGTCTCCACCCTCAGCCGCCGGAGGCAGCCGTCGGCGACCTGCCGGATATGCTCGGGCCGGCTGTCCAGTCCAATCCAAGTGCGCTGCCCCGTGGGGTCGAGCTTGAATCCGAACTTGGTGGCGATCACGACCTGGCCGCGGAAGGGGGCCAGGGCTTCGCCCACCAGCTCTTCGTTGGTGTACGGCCCGTAGACTTCGGCGGTGTCGAAAAAGGTCACGCCACGCTCCACCGCCGCCCGAATCAGCGCGATGGCTTCGCTTTTGTCCATGGGCGGTCCATAACCGAAGCTCATGCCCATGCAGCCGAGCCCGATCGCGGAAACTTCCAGGCCGCTTTTACCCAGTTGACGCTTTTTCAGGTAGTGCATGCCAGTCCTCATCTTAGGTTTCCAAAAAACGCACCAGTTCGTCACGATCGAAACGGGGAAGCGGCACAGCGCGGCCTCCGCCGATCAGCGTGCGGCCGGCCGCCGCCTCGACCGCGTCTGCTATGTGCGCCGCCGGAATGCCCGCCGCCCGGAGCCGGTCCAGCACTGCGCCCGTATCGGCCGGATCCACCGCGATCAGCAACGACCCGGAAGCCAGCAGGCCGAGGGGATCGAGGCCGAGGGCTTCGCAGATTTGCCGGCAGGGGGCCAGCACCGGAATGGCCTCCCGGCGGACCCTCAGCCCGATGCCCGCCGCATCCGCCATCTCGTGCAAGGCTGTCGCGAGCCCGCCTTCGGTCGGATCATGCATGGCATGGATCCGGGCGGCGGAACGGGCTGCACGTGCCGCGCCGAGAACGGAAATGCCGGGGCGGTCGAGCAGGGAGGCGGCGCGGGCCACCGATTCCGCATCCACGCCGCGCGCCAGCAGCGCCTCGGCGTGTTCCCGCGCCAGCAGCGCCGTGCCCTCGACCGCAATCGCGCCGGCCAGGAGAATGGCGTCGCCCGCCCGGGCGCCTGCCGTGTGCAGCATATTCTCGCGGGGCACCGTACCGAGCAGGCAGCCCACCAGAACGGGCCGGTCCAGACCGGCGGTCACTTCGGTGTGGCCGCCCACCAGCGCGACCTTGATTTCTTCACACGCGCCGCGGAGCTCCTCGAAGAGCCTCTCGACCGCCTCCTCCGGCGTCCCCTCCGGCAGCAGCGCCGTCACCAGCAGCCAGCGTGGTTCGGCTCCGACCGCCGCCAGGTCGTTGCTGTTGACGGCGAGCAGATAGCGCGCGGCGTCCCGGCGGGCAAAGGTGATCGGATCCGTTTTGGCCACCAGCAGCTCCGCCCCGCCGACATCCATCACCGCCGCGTCCTCGCCGATCTGCGGACCCACAACCACCGACGGATCGCTGCGCGGAACCATAGAAAGGAGCCGGGCCAAGAGCCCGGCGGGCAGTTTTCCCGGAGCCAGTGTCACACGGATATTATTGGCCAAGGGGGAGTACGGGCGACGTCGAGGAGAGCCTGCCGGCGGGCGTCGGGCTCCGGACCCGGCAGAACCGATCGCGCCGCCCGCACCGTCTCCGCCGGCTCATGTCGCGCTATGCTGCGCCGCACCGGATCTGTTTTTGCCGCTTGGCTTCCCTGTCCTAGTGAAGCTCCACCGCCGCCGAGATCAGTTCCACCGCCGCCGGCCCGGCCCCACTGCGCTTCAGGCTGAGAAAGCACACATCGCCGACCGCATCGGTGCCTACCGGAATGCTCGGCCGCGACGGCGGATGCGCCGCTTTACTGAGAGGGCGCCCGTCCTCACCGTGCAACGAAAGAAACGTGGTTCGCCGCTCACGCCCCGGCGTTCGTTCCATATGAAGCCACTCGATCAGCCACCGCCCGTCCCGTAACCGCAGGATGCGCCCGACTTGGTTCGAAGCCGGATCCGCTCTCAGCCCCGATGGCGCCAGCAGGTCGGCACTGTCCGGTGGTGCCAGAGCGATCTCCCGAATCAAGGCTCCTGCTGTGTCAAAAACTCGCACCACGCGCGACCGCGGAAAAACATGGTACACAAGCCCGTCTTCCACCCAGAGGTGACCTCGCGCCGTCTCCTCCCGAAGCTGCATGAGCCGGCTCTGGAATTCCGGCGTACCGTAGCTGGCACCTTCGGTGGCCGGGCAGGAGGAAAATGCTCCCAGACGCTTTCCATTCTGTGCGAACTTGTGCACCAGAAAACAGTCTTTCCGGCGTCCTTTGGCCCACGCCGCATCGAGCGACAGCACGTAGAATTGCCCCGCCGCATCCACCGCGATCCGCTCGGGCGAACCTTCAAGGTCCAGCACCACGGTCGCCTTGTGGCGTCCGTCCCAATCGAAAACGAAAACGCCGCTCTTCGCCCCCGCCCCGGATTTCCACTCCAGCCAGGTCGCCGGGACATAAATGTTGCCTCGGGCATCTACTGCAAAATCGCTCTTGCTCTCGACGTGAGCGCGCATGACCTCCGGAGCGGAGTGAAGGGTAAACGAGATGGGCTTCTCCGCCGGGCGCGGAAGGATGTGAATCCCCCATCGGTCAGGCGCGAGGAATATCAGAGCGCCGCTCCCCGTGGCCTTCACCGCCGCGAAGTTGACGTCCGGCAATTTCAGGGTCGCAGTCGAATGCACAACAAAACGTAAAACCTTCCCGCTCGGCCCCGAGGCCTGCAGTCTCTGGGATCCGATCCCGCCCCAGAGAAGGATCCCAATTGCTATTGCGAAAACCCAGGAGCACATTGCGCCTCCTCATAAGCAACTTCCAGTCACGGCGATACGTTGTTGAGCTCGTTGTGTCTGGCAACCGCAGAACTGGTCGTAGCCGCCCAAGTAATAGGTCTGACACAGGTCAAGCGGATCGTCACACCAGATCACCATGCTCGTGTAGCACCGGTTGCAAGTCTGCAACGGATCCTGGTTGCAGTTGGCCGAGGTCGGACAGGAACACCACCACCAGTCGTATTGTGGCGCGTAGAGGGTGTGAGGGCAGTTGGTAGCGCACTCCCCTTCGTAACACCAGTTCTGCGCCGGAGCGCCCGTGGGCACCGGAGTCATGAGACCCAGGACAAGCAAGACCCGCGGAAAGTGCTTCGCTGACACCGTCATTCCTCTCAGCCTCCCACGGACCATCTCTACGCCGAATTTTTTTTTTGTCAAGCCCCAAACCCGGAATGGGGGTGACGTAAAGTCTTTTGTGTAAAAGCGGGGAGGGTGTAAGGTTGGTTTTGAAAGGAAAACCACAATCCTTGAAAAGGAAAGGAGCTTACACCCTCATGGCGGAGATAACACCCGTTCGAGTCACCGAGCAATTCGAGCATGTCCTGGAGGATCTCAAGGAGAGCTTCTGGGGAGACCTGTACGGCAAGACCCGGCAGGCTTGGAAGAGGTTTTGAGAGCAGCAGTCGCTCCAGGAGCGGGACCGCTACTGGCAATCGGCCTGGCATGAGCGGGTGGATCCCGGCGAGCGGTGCGACTACCGCAACGGGTCCTAGGAGCGGGACTATGTGACGCGGCTGGGACGATCCGGCTGCGCATCGCCCGGGCGCGGGGAAGGAACTTCCTCCCCACGGGTTGGGAGAAGTTCGAGCGGTGGGCCGAAGAGGTGGCGATGCTGATCCGGGAGGCGTTTCTGCGAGGCATCTCCACGCGGCAGGTGGGGCGGATCGTGGCGACGTTCACCGGGGAGCCGGTCAGCGCCCAGACGGTTTCGAAGCTGACCCGGGAACTGGACCAGGCGGTGCGGAAGTTTCA
>DATLYE010000026.1:0-4912 GCA_035575135.1 Bryobacteraceae bacterium | reverse complement strand
GGGGCCCGGCTGGTCGAGAACCTGCGCCACCGGCTGCGGTGGGCGCGGAGCACCCGCCGGTCCAGACCGGCGGGCTACGCCGGTCAGATCTTCACGAATCCGACGCCCGTCGCGCTGGCGCTGTGGGTCGTGCGGCCGGAGTGGTGGCCGCTCGCTGCCGCCGCGCTGGTGTTCCGCGCCATCGCAGCGTGGTCGGTCGCATGGGGCGTCCTTCGCGATCCGCTGACTAAACAGTGGTGGTGGCTGCTTCCCCTCGAGGACATGCTGTCCTGGGTGATCTGGATCGCGGGCTTCTTCGGAGACCAGATCACGTGGCGGGGTCGCCGTTACATACTGCGCGCCGACGGGCGGTTTGAGCTCGCCGGCTGAAGCACAACCCGGGGTGTACACTCAGGATAGTCGGCGGCATAACAGCCAAATTGCCGCCGGGATCAAGGGAAGGGCCAGGCGAACATGTCCCTGAGAACGCGCCTCCGGCTGACGATTCTGGTGCTGGTGAGCGCGGCCGGTCTGGCGCTGGCGGCTCTCAGCCTGCACACCATCCTCACGGCGCGCTTCTCCGACGCACTCGAGCGCGCCCTCATGACGGCTCAACAGATCCAGAGCGTGTTGGTGCGGCGGCTAAGCGAGCAACCTCCTTCCGTGCCGTGGCCGGAGACCGTCGAGGAAACCATCGCGCGATGGAGAGAGCTCGTCCGCGGCGATCAGGACCTGCACCGCCTGCTGGTGGACTCCATGGCCGCCACCCGCACCATTTACGAGATCCAGATCGCCGGCGGGGACGGGGAGGTTCTGACGTCTTCCAATCCGCAAAGCGCCGGACAGCGTGCGACCCGGTTTGCCAGCCTGGCGACCTGGACCGGCCGCGGCGCCTGGCACCAACTGCCGGGAGTGCTGGCGGGCCGCCAACTCTACGAGGTCTCCCTGCCACTCGGTATCGAGCAGGACCGCCCGCCGGTTTTCGAGATCAAGGTCATTGTTCACTCGGCGCTGCTCCGCAACTCGATCATGCCGGAGATCCACCGCGTCGGGGCGCTTTTGGGACTGACCCTGGCGGCGGCGATCGGCCTGGCCGTGCTGGTCTCCAATCTCGCACTCCGGCCCCTGGCCCGCATCGGGGAAGCGATCGACCGCATCGCACGCGGGGAGCCTTCCCGGGAGATGCTGCCGGAAAGCGCGGGCGGTGAAGTGGCCGCCGTGCACTCCAAGTTGAGCTTGCTGGAGCGTCAGTTCCACGGAGCGCGGGAGGCTTCTGAACTCCGCACCAATGTGGAACAACTGCTGGAGCGTCTGGAAGAGGCGGTTCTCCTGTTCGACCGGCACGACCGGCTGATCATGGCAGGCAAGGCGGCGGAGGCGGTGCTGGGGCGCGGCCGCTGGGAGCTGATGGGACGCACTTTGAGCGAGCTCTTTCCGCCCTCGACTTCCCTGGGCGCCGCCGTGCACGGAGCCCTCGAGTTCCACCGCTCGCTCCGCAATCACCTGGTGACGCTCGAGCGGGACGGACAGAATCCCCTCCGGGTGCTGTTGAGCGTCGAGCCGCTGGAATCGTTCCCGGGCCGCGAACGCGTGGGCACGCTTGTCACCTTGAGCGACGCGGAGACCCGCCGCCGCATCGGCTCGCAACTGGATCTGTCCACACGGCTGGCGGCCATCAGCCAGCTTACCGGCGGTGCGGCTCACGAGATCAAGAATCCCCTGAACGCCATCGCTCTCCACCTCGAGGTGCTGAAAGCCAAGCTCGGGGACGACCCGGAAACGCGGCCCCAGATCGAGGTGATCTCGCGGGAAGTCACGCGCCTTAAGAACGTGGTCAAAACGTTTCTGGACTTCACCCGGCCCGTCGAACTCAAACTCGAGGAGCTGGATCTGGCCGAAATCGTCCAGGAAATTGCCTCGCTGATCCGTCCGGAAGCGGCCCGCCAAGGCGTCGAGGTCGCGGTGGAAACGCACGACCGGGCGGTGCGCACGCGTGGGGACCGCAACCTCGTCAAGCAAGCCTTGCTCAATGTCGTGGTCAATGGCATGGAAGCGATGCGCGACGGCGGCAGGCTGACCATCACCGCGGAACGTTCGGGTGCGGATTGCGTGCTCCGCGTGGCGGATCAGGGTCCGGGAATTCCCCCGGAGATCCGCGACAAGATCTTCAACCTATACTTCACGACCAAGGGAAAGGGATCGGGGATCGGTTTGGCCGTGACTTTCCGGGTCGTGCAATTGCACGGCGGCAGCATTGATTTTTCCAGCGAGCCGGACAAGGGGACAACGTTCGTGCTGCGCTTTCCGGCCGCCGAGTCCGCGGGCGAAGGCCCGGGCTATTCGATGGCCGAAGCCGGCAGGGAAATCGGGGCTTCGGGATGACTCGCCTGCGTTTCTGGGCCTGCACCGTAGTCTTGGGGGCGTTGTGGACGTCCTCGTGCTGGCCTTTCCGCAAAGCGAGACCGGCAGTCCCGCCATCGGCCCCGGCGCCCGTGTCGGCGCAACCACCGGCTGCAGAGCCTCCCTTGCCCGAGGCGCACCGAACCTCGGCCGAGGCAGAGCCCCCGAAGGTCGCTGCCGAACAGCCGGTACTGCAAGCGCCGGTGGTCATCCTTCCCGGGCCGCTGCCCGCTCCTCCGAAGCGCCCCTCTCCCGCAGGGCCGCGGGTGGAGCCCCCTTCCGGAGAAGCCCAACCACAGGCGCCGCCCGCCGCCCCGCCCCCGCAGCTGAAGCAGATCCTTACGCCGGAGCAGCGCGCAGCCCTGGAGAGAAACATCAACGAGCGTCTGGCCCGCGCCCGGGCCACGCTGGCTTCGCTTCGGGGCAAGACCCTCGACCCGCAACAAACGGCCCTGGTCGAACACATCCGCACGTTCATTGCCCAGGCGGAAGAGGCCCGGAGCACCGATCTGCTCCGGGCCAGCAACCTGGCGGAGCGTGCGGATGTGCTGGCGCGTGACCTCGCCGTCTCAGTGCGCTAGAGGCCGCCCGCAGGCAGACCGGCTCAGCGGCGGGCGGACACGGGACCCTGCTCGGCCGCGAGCAGCCGTACCTCCACGCGGCGGTTCTGCTTGCGCCCTTCGCGCGTGCGATTGTCGGCAACCGGAGCCTCACTCCCGTAGCCCATGATGTGGATGCGATGCAGGGGAACTTTGTGCTGCAGCGTGAGGTACCGCACCACGGCCGCGGCGCGCTTCCGGCTGAGCTCCAGGTTGTAGTCCTGCGGACCGCTACGGTCCGTAAAGCCCTGCACTTCGATCCGGTAATGTTTCCGCTCCGCCACACCGCGAGCGAAGGTGTCAAGCTGCGCCTTGGCTTCTTCGGTGAGGTCGCTGCGGTTGAACCCGAACAAAATGGTCTCGGTGGAGACAGGCAGGTAGTTATCTATGTTCTCGATGCGGCTGCCGAGCGATTGTTCGACTTCGCCGGCGCGGTCCAGCCCTTTCTGTGCAAGGGACCGGGCTTCTTCGGCGGACTTGCCCGCCGTCGAGGCACGCTCCCCGGCTCGCAGAGCCTCTTGATTGGCCGCCGCTGCCGCCGCGTTTGCCGTCTCGGCGCGCTCGGCCGCCCGCGACACGCTCTTTTCCAGTTCTTCGATGTCGGCGCCTTGCTCGGTGGTTTTCTTTTCCAGCTCACCGACTTTCGCCTCGATCGGAGCCACGGTCTGGCGCACGAACTTCTTGGTGGCGCAGCCCGTGGCGAGGCCGGTAACCAGCAGCGCCGCCAGGCACGGCAGCGCGGCGAAATACTGCATGCGATTCATGATCTCCTCCCTTCCTCAGCCTTGGATCTTGAGCGGTTCCCTGAGGGTGAACCGCAAAGTGGTTTCGGCGGGAATCGAAGCGTGCTTCTTTCCGGTGAGCGCGGCCCCGGCGGTTCCCGCCGCTGCACCCGCCGCGGCACCGATGGCGGCGCCCGAACCTCCTCCCGCGATTGCTCCGATCAAGGCGCCTGCTCCTCCACCCCCTCCGATCATAGCCAGATTGCGCTTCTTGTGCCCGCCGGTGCTGCGGCCCACCGATGAGCTTACGAGATGATAAGTGACGCCGCCGAGCTCGAACGAATCGAGTGTGACCGCAACGTAGCCACGGCCTCTCAGGCGCCCGGAGGGATTTGCCGCCGTCACATGCCCCCGGAAGCGCGTCCCTTGGGGGATGACCACTCGGTCGCCGACCATCAAAGGCTTTGCCAGGGTTGCCGTCACCGGGTCCCCGGCCCGGTTCCGGGCGGTGTCCACCTGATGATCCAGGCGCACTTCGAGCACCGTTCCCGCGGGGAGCTCATAGGTGGTGCGCGGCAGAATTTTTTGAATCACCGAAGGGCGTTCAGCCGCCGCCTCGACAGTTTCTGACGGCTTATTCTGGCAGCCTCCCAGCGCGACCCCGAGGGCCGCAACCGCAGCCAAGTACAGGCGTTTCTCTCTCACTTCGGCACCTCCGTACGATTCCGCTCCCTCGAGGGAGCAGCATCCTCTTTGTCCGTTTATCCGTCAGCTTCCTTGGAACTTTTTGCCCGATTTGCCGGGCATTTTCTACTCTCTGTCATCGGAAGTCCAGCCGCCTGATGCGGCCTGCTGCTTCCGTCATAGATGAGGGCAATCTGGTTGCCAAATCGAGCCAACCGGCAGCATTTACTCGAAAATCCGGCTCTGCGGTGCACGCAGTTGGGCTACCGTAACTGCGTCCGCTCCTGCTTTCAAGCAGAACCCTCGTGGGGCCACTTGCGGGACAGGCGATAGAATGGGAGGCTCAGCCGTACGGATGCCTGGAGTGGAAACATGCTGCCTTTCATTGTCTATGGTTCCTCTGCGCTGCTGGCGTTGGTTCTGCTGGCCATCTTTCGCGCCCGCCGCTGGTACTGGCACGTGCTGAGTGTGCTCGCGGCCTTCGGCATCGGCCTGACCCCGATCCCACCCAAGTACAACACCAACGAG
>DATLYE010000025.1:0-28575 GCA_035575135.1 Bryobacteraceae bacterium | reverse complement strand
TCCGATCACCAGACCCACGCCGTCGCCCAGCGCCCCGAGCAGCAGCGGCAGCTCCTCGGCGCGGTGGGAGTAGTCGGCGTCCATCATGGCCAGGATTTGGCCGGAGGCGCGCGCGAAGCCGGTGCGCAAGGCCATTCCTTTTCCGGGCTTGCCTGGATTGCTGACCACGGTGGCGCCGAAGGAGCGGCCGATCTCGGCGGTGCGGTCCGTGGAGTGGTCGTCCACCACGATCAGCTCGGTTTGATAGCCGTTCAACTGGGGCAGGACGCGGCAGACGTCCTCAAGGACCATGGGAAGCGTGGCTTCTTCGTTGCGCGCCGGAATGACGAGACTGACGCTTCTCATGCTTGCGCCCTCACCGGTCCGGGCCCCGCGGGTATCTGCTCCGGCCCATTGGCGGTTCGCAGCCAGGCCAGCAGCCGCCGGACTCCGTCCCGGACGCCCACCTGCGGTTTCCAGTCGAGTTCGGCCGCGGCCTTGCGAATGTCGCTGACGAAGACCTTCTGGTCGGCGGGCCGCCAGTCCTCGAAGCGGTGCGGGACGGGGCGCCCCAGCTCACCGGCGAGCAGGTCCAGCAGTTCCAATAAAGAAAGTGTGTGCGACGGGCCTCCGCCGATGTTGTAGGCTCGCGCACGAATGCGCTCGGCTCGCGCTGCGGCTGCGGCGAAGGCGGCGACCAGGTCGTCAATATAGAGCACGTCCCGAACCTGTTTGCCGTCCCCGTAGATGGTGACGGGTTCTCCGGCGAGGGCGCGCAGGGCAAACCACGCCACCCAGCCTTGATCTTCGAGGCCGAACTGGCGCGGGCCGTAGATGCACGACTGGCGGAGGACCACCGTGTTGAGACCGAAGACGCGGCCGTAGTCGAGCACGTACTGGTCGGCGGCGCCCTTGGAGCAGCCGTAGGGGGAGCGGAAGTCGAGGGGGTAGGTTTCCGGGATGCCGTCCGGAAAATCCGCCAGCACGTAACGGCCCCTCTGTTCGAGGATGCGGCAGTGTTCGAGGCTCCCGTAGACTTTATTGGTTGAGCTATAAATCACGGCGGGCTTGCGGCGGGCCAGACGGGCGGCCTCGAGCACGTTCAGGGTTCCGGCGGCGTTGATCTCGAAGTCGGAGCGGGGGTCTGCGACGGAAGTGGTGACGGCCACCTGGGCGGCCAGATGGAAGACGATCTCCGCTTCGGCGATGCGTTCCTGCCAGTTTCCGGGATGGCGGACGTCGGCGCGGACGACCTCGAGCCGGTCGCCGTGGCGGCGAGCGAGCCAGGCGGCGTTTTCTTCGCTTCCGCGGCGGGAAAAGTTGTCGATGAGGAGGACGCGGCGGCCGTTGGTGAGATAGTAATCGGCGAGGTTGGAGCCGATGAAGCCGGCGCCGCCGGTGATGGCAATCGGGTGTCTTTCCCTGTCGTCCGTCATAAGAGAGTCAACTGCGCCCAACGGCGTTCGGTTCGGTGCGCGCGGGCGCCGCCCGGCGGGGCGCTTGCTGGAAACCCGGTTTTAAACACACAAATGCCGCCGGCAGGGAAGCAGTGGCGGGCAGGTGGATTCATGGTTTGGGGACCAACACACTCACTTCATCGAAAAGATAGGGCGGACTTGCATCCGGCGTTGCAGGTGCGCCTGGAGGGATTCGCTCCACCTCGACGTAATTCTCCATTAGGGCCCGGCGGATTCCACTCGAGTTCGGCCACAAATAGTGATCGTACCAAAAATCCGGAGAGTGGAGGCGCCTGATTAAGATTTTAGAGTACCAGCGCCGTTCTATACGTTCTAAAGCTCTCCGGAAATCTCCCGTCTGGGCGTATCCGCGATCGCCGAAACAAGGAGCCCGGTCCCGCATGACGATTCCGGATCTGAGGTAAACCCATGAACCCACATCCAGAAGAACGCGCTCGGGGGAGTGATTCTGGAAGTGGCTCTCAATTCGAGCCACGTACTGATAGGCTTCGCGCGGGACGGCCCGGAGCGGGATCCGGATGAATCCCAGGCCGCCAAACAAGAGCAGAAGTGTCGCTGTCGCCAGGCCCGCCCGAAACCAGGAGGGACGCTCTGCGGTGTCCGAGCGGATGAGCGCGGGCCAGGCGTGCTGCAGCGCGGCCACGAACCATACAGTCGCCAGTAACGAACCGGGACCGATGTGATTCGTCATCCAGGCGATTCCGCTGGACCATATCTGCGTAAGCGTAAGCAGCAACCAGACGACCCACGGTCCCGCCAGGCGGCGGGCAGGTTCGCCTCGCAGCAGGACCCATGCCGCCGCCAAACCCGCCGCAAGGTAAGGCCAGACAAACAACAGGTTTCGGAAGCTCCTCAGAGGTGAGGCTCCGCGCTTGGCCAGGACGAAAAACACCCAATAATGAAACGGTTCTCCCCACAGCAGGTGACCGATGCCGACCAAGGCGGCGACAAACGCCGCGCCAGAAGCTGCCACGGATAGCGCACGTTGAAGGGATCGCGGCCTGTCAAACAAAGCCAGATGGATCGTATAGAGCCCAAGCCACACAAGCAAACTCTGCTTCACCGCAAAGCCGACTCCGGGGAGCAGCGCCATGACCGCAAGTAACTTTCGGTTCCGGCACCTGACATATTCGAGCAGCACCCACCAGGCCGCAGCGGAGACTAACAAGGCCAGAGCGTCGTTATGAAGGTTGTGCGTGAATGGGTTGGTAAGCGAGTTGGTTGCCGCCAGGAACAAAACGGGCACGGTTAAAGCCCACGCGGGCAGGGAACTTTGTGCCGCACTTTGGCCGCCGCACAACTGCAGAATCTTGCGGCAGCAGCTGATAGCGACCCCTACGGCAATAAGGACGAATAAGACCTGAATGAGACGGTACGCCGGGATGGAAAGAGGTTTACGAAAGAGGGACGCCAAAAGATATGTCAGGACCTGTGCGCCAGGGGGATAAATAAAAGACTCGTTGTTTTGCTGGTCGGTGTAAAGGGGATAGCCGGTGCGGAACTTGATGATGTCGTTGACGAAGTCGCTTTCGGACCAGATGAGGATGTCAGCCGGGAACAGGATGGCCGGGAGCGTCGAATACAACCATGTGCCGCACATCAGTACGGCGGCGGGGATGAGCACAAGCAAGGCGGCCTGGCCCGCGTCGGCCGAGCGGCGGCGCTTGAGAACATATGCCGCCGGTGGTGCGATTAGCAACACTAGAAAGATCGCCGCCGTTGCTAGGACGCGGCGCTCCGGATCGGGGAAGGCTGATTCGAGCCGAAACAGCAGCCAGGCCACGGGGACGGCCGCTGCCAGCGCCGCGGCGCCGATCCCCCAATTTGCCAGCGGAGTCCGGGCGAGCTGCATCAGGCGTGGAGCAAACCGGCACTCATTGCGTGTAGCCCAGGGACCTGAGCCGCCTCAGAGTTTCCGGGTCCGGCGGGCGGGCCGGTGCTCGTTGTCTTGAGGCCACGCGCCGCTCGAGTTCGGCGAGCAGTGAGGCGGCGATGGTCGGGTGCGCGGCGTAGAGGTTGCGGGTTTCGGCCGGATCGGATTCGAGGTCATAGAGCTCGCGCTTGCCGCGGGTATCTGCGATGAGTTTGTATGGCCAGCGGATTGCGGCGCGCTCCACACGGCGGAAGCGGGGATGGAGCTGGACGAGGAATGCGTTTGGGTAGGATTCCGCCAGCAGGGTTCTGGGCGCGGCGGCCTCCGGGCGACGCAAGGACAAGCCTTCGACCGGCGCAGGCAGAGGAAGGCCGGCGGTGTCGAGGACGGTGGGGAAGATGTCCACCAGGCTTGCCGGCTGCTCGACGGCGGCGCCCTGGCGCTGGCCGGGGTATTTGATCAGCAGGGGGATGCGGGTCTGGTTGTTGTACACCGACATGATGTGAAACAGGTGGCCGCGGCTCCCGAAGGCTTGTCCGTGGTCCGACGTGACAATGATCATTGTGTCGTCATACAGGCCGAGCTCGCGCAAACGTTTCACAAGGTCCCGGAGAGCGGAATCGAGGTAGGCGATCGCGGCATCGTAGTAGGCGATCAGGTCCGCCCGCTCGGCGGGGGTCAGCGGGCGCCGCAGTCCCACGACGTCGCTCCACAGCGCCGCTGCGTCCATACCGAGGCTGGTGCTTGCGGGAAACAGTGTGTCGAACGGCGAAGGTGGCAGGATCAGGTCATGAGCATCGAGATAATTCAAGAAAAGAAAAAAGGGTCTCCGGGCCCGGGCGAAGCGGCCGAGCAAGTCCAAGGCCGTTTGATTGATTTCTCCGGCGGGGCTCGACTCCCGGAAAGCCTCCCATGGAGCGAAGCTTCGCACGAGAGTGGTTCGCAGGGGTTGGCGAAGGAAGAACGGGCGGTGTTTTGCCCAGAACGGCGTGGGAACTTCATAATAGGCGAAGCCCTGATGAAGGTTGTAGGCTTCGCTGAGATAAGCATGATTGGCCACGACGGCGGCCGTAGCGTAGCCTGCCCCTGAAAGTACCTCCGCGAGCGTTGAGTGTCTGTCAGCAAGCGGCGCTCCGTAATCGCCTTTCGGGTGCTCGGCCGGGTCGGCCGGACGCGCTCCGTGTGTGAACCCGTACAGGCCCGTAAACATGGAGGCGTGGCTTGTCAGCGTCATGGCCCCGGTGCTCCAGGCGCGCTGGTAGAGCGTTGCCTGGCCGGCAAACTCCCGCAGGAAGGGGGTGGTGTCTCGGGTGTAGCCGTATACCGACAGATGATCGGCGCGCACCGTGTCCCAGACCACGATGACAACGTTCGGACGTTTGGTTGCACTTGCCGTGCCGCCCGGGCTCAGGTTGTCGAGTCTCGCGGAGGCGGGCGGGAGAAAGGTCGCCGACAGGACCGCACCGGCGACGAGAGTCGTGAGCACGACCTCCGCCGCCGGATTTCGGCTTGCGACGACCTTCAGGCGGCGCCAGAGGATCCACCACGCCAAAGAGACCAGAGCCACGGCGAGAAAGCAGGCGGCAGCGACCCCGTTGCGGAGCCAAGGATCGCTCTGGCCGAAAAACATCCACGTCACCCAAAGACATCCCAGGACGGCTGCGCTGCTGCCCCAGGGGTTGGCGAGAAACGCCATGCGCTGCGCCCACCGGTCGGATAACGCGCTTGACGCCTGGAGGATGAAAAACACCACCGAGAGAAGGAGCGCTGCGGCTCCCACACCGTCGCGGGTGAAGGGACGGCTCAGATGGAGCGTGAGGGCGGCCGTCACGCTCAGAGCCGCACACGAGGGCAGGAAGGAACGCGTGGGTCGAAAGCCGAAAGGTTGCCACCGTGCCAGCAGCCAGGCCGCAAGTCCGAGAACGGCTCCCGATGCAGCTCCTGCCGCCAGGTAGACGGCAAACACAAAGGCGGTAAATTCGGCATTCGAGGCAGGGCGCATGTAGCCCTCCGGGAGCAGCCGCGGAGCCAGTTCCGCAAAGAACGCCTCCACACAAGCGTAAGCCGCCCACGCCAGTGCACCCCAGACGGCGCCCGAGCCGATGCAGCCCGCAAGGGAATGGTGCGGCGGCAGAGTTTCTTCCAAGGTCTTCGGTGAACGTAACATCTCCGCCCCTCTCACGGCGGCTCGTAGCCTTTACTTAAGGATCACGAAATTCCTCCCAGAATAGCAGAGAGTGTGCCGCCCGGCCCCGCGCGGGTTGCATCCGAGGGGGGAACCGGCGTTCACTGCGTATAGCCCAGGGACCGGAGACGCCGCAGGGTCTCGGCGTCGGGCCAGCGGGCCGGCGCAGGCCGTTTCGCCGCCACGCGCCGCTCGAGTTCGCCCAGCAGCGATGCGGCCACGGCGGGATACTCGGCGTAGAGGTTGCGGGTTTCGGTCGGGTCGGACTCGAGGTCATA
This sequence comes from Bryobacteraceae bacterium, assembly GCA_035575135.1. GTDB lineage: Bacteria > Acidobacteriota > Terriglobia > Bryobacterales > Bryobacteraceae > JANWXD01. The sequence continues at coordinate 22,782 of DATLYE010000025.1, read as the reverse complement.
GAGCTCGCGCTTGCCGTGGGTGTCTGCGATGAGTTTATACGGCCAGCGGATCGCGGCGCGCTCGACACGCCGGAAGCGGGGATGGAGCTCGATCTGAAACGCGTTCGGGTAGGATTCGGCCAGCACGGTTCTGGGCGCGGCGGCCTCGAGGCGGCGCAAGGATACGCCTTCAACCGGCGCGGGGAGAGGGAGCCCGGCGGTGTCGAGGACGGTGGGAAAGACGTCCACCAGGCTTGCCGGCTGCTCGACGGCGGCGCCCTGGCGCTGGCCGGGGTATTTGATCAGCAGGGGGATGCGGGTCTGGTTTTCATAGACCGACATCACATGGAACATGTGATTCCGCCGCCCGAAGGCTTCTCCGTGGTCTGAGGTGATGATGATGAGCGTGTTGTCGTACTGCCCCAGGCGGCGCAGCTCCTCAACAAGACCGCGCAGGCAGTGGTCGAGGTAGGCGAGCGAGGCGTCGTAACGGGCGATAATGTATGCCCGTTCCTCCGGGGCAAGGGAACCGTATAGTGCGGTGACTTCGATCATTTTATCCGTGAAGTCCACGGATGGGGGCTCTGAAGGGCCGGCGAACATGCGGTTGAAGGGCGCGGGGGGAGTATTCGGCTGGTGCGCGTCCATGTAGTTCAAGAACAGGAAAAACGGCCGCCCGGAGCGCGTGACGCGCTCCAGGATCGCCCGCGCCCGCCGGTTGATGTCGCCGGCAGCGCTGAACTGCCGGATTCCGTCCTCCGGCACGAGCCACTGCGCCAGGCGCGTGCGCACCGGCTGCCGGAGAAAATACGGTTTTTGCTTTCCCCAGAAAGGAGCGCTGATTTCGTAATACCGGAACCCCTGATTCAGGTTGAAACCCTCGCTGAGGTAGACGTGGTTGGCCACGACGGCGGCGGTCAGATAGCCGGCTCCGGACAGCGCTTCGGCCAGCGTCACGTGCCTGCCGGCAAGCGGGGCGCCGAAATCGCCGTCCGGGTCCCGGGCGGGATCGGCGAGGTGTGCTCCGTGAGTGCTGCCATACAGACCCGTGAACATGGAGGCATGGCTGGTCAGCGTCATGTCCCCGGTGCTCCAGGCGCGCCTGTAGAGCGTTGCCTGGCGCGCGAACTCCCGCAGGAAGGGGGTGGTGTCGCGGGTGTAGCCGTAGACCGACAGGTGATCGGCCCGGACAGTGTCCAGGACGATCAGCAGGACGTTGGGACGCTTGGCGCTGCCGGCGGCCGGCGTGGCGTTCAGATTTCGGAGTGAGCGGGTGGGCGGCGGATAGACGGCTGCGCCAAGGACTGCGAGCGCCGCCACCGCGCTGAGGAGGCCGGGCCGCAAGGGGAGCGTACTCCCGAGGCGCCGCCCGAGGACGCGCAGGGCCGAGGAGGCGAGGGCCACGGTCACGAGCGTAACGGCCGCGACGAGCCAGCGGCTCGGTTCACGGGCTTCCCACAGAAACGTCCAGGCCACCCAGAGGGCCCCGAGCACGATGAGACTTGCAGCCCACGGGTTGGCGACAAACGCCGAGCGCCGGGCCCAGCGCTCCGACAGAGCGCCGCCAAGCTGCACGGCGGCGAGCGTGATGCAAAGGGCCAGCGCCGCCAGGCCGAGTTCCCCTCGTACGTGCGGCCGGCTCAGATGGAGGGCGAGGGCTGCGCTGATGCTCAACGCCGCGCAGGAGGGCAAGAAGCTTGCCGGCGGCGAGAAGCCGAACGGACGCCAGCGCCGCAGCAGCCATTCGAGCAGGCCCAGCGCGGCGCCGGATACGGCGCCTGCCAGCAGGAAGATGGCGAACACGAAAAGCGTGAAGGGGGAGTTGTCGAGGGGGCGCATGTAGCCGGCAGGAAGCAACCGCGGCGCCACGGAGGCCAGGAAGGCCTCGACCGAAGCGTACGCGGCCCAGCACGATGCCCCGCAGGCGGCTCCGCGGCGAAGACTCTTGCCGAGCCGCACAAACAGAAGCGTCTCTTCCAAAGACCTATCCTCCTCAGCTCCTCAGAGAGCCATCGGGTTCGTGGGGGTTCCCAGCGCCGCCAGTTCCCCTCTTTTGACTACGTACTTCCAGCCATGGGCTGGGTTTCTAAATTATGGCACAGGCGACGAGTGCCGGCGCAACCCGTGTCAACGTGCGCTCCGCGCGGGTGGGCTTTCAGGACAGTTTCGAGGAAGGTTCTCGGATCACACCGCCATCCGGTAGCCGAGGCGCGCTTCCACTTCTTCGATGGGGATCATCTCGATGGCGTCCCAGGGGCACCCGTCCAGGAAGGTTCCGTCCGGGCCCTTGCTGGTGCACTTCTTGCAGCCGATGCAAAGTTCGGGGTCCACTTCGACGCGCCCGAAGGGAGGATGTTCTTCGTCCGGCACCCAGTACATGCACTCGGCCACGGGGCAGTAGGGAATGCAGGCCGGCGAGCCGGCGCAGCCCGTGCAGCACTCCGTGATCACGGCGATTTCTTTCGGCCGCTTCTTGCGGGGCGTGGTGATCCCCTCCGACATCGGATAGTGCTTGACAGCGGTTGCCGGCATCCCTCAGCTCCTCTGCTCACCCGCATTATGGCACAGAGGCCGCCGCGGGGGAAACTGGGAGTTGTGCCGCCATGCGGGTGGATGCCCATGTGACGTTTCTCGATCCGGAGCGCTTTCCCTGCCCGGGGCTCCCCGATGCGCTCCGGCAGCGCTTCCTTCCGGAGCACCTGAGCGGCCCGTTGCGGCGGAACCGCTTTGACGGCTGTGTCGCCGTATCTGGAACCGCACAAGCCGGCGAGACGCGATGGCTGCTCGAACTGGCGGGTGGCTCCGATATCGTTCTGGGCGTAGCCGGCGGAGTGGCCGGGGCGAGTCCGCCGGAAGCGCTCGATGAGTTCATGCGGTGCGATCGCTTCAAGGCGGTTTTCGTGCCTGCGGAGCGTCTGCCGGACCAGGAAACGATCTTGCTGCTCCAGGAAGCGGCGCGCCGGAACGTGCCGGCCGAGCTGGCGCTGGACTGGCGCGATCTCGTGCGGCTGCCGGCTCTCTGGGACCGGGTCCCGGGTCTGCGAGCCGCGGTGTCTCATCTCGAGTCGCTGCCGCTGCGGCCGGAGGCACTCGACGAGTGGGCTGAGGCCGTGGAAGCGGCTGCGTGCCTGCCGGGACTGTACATCAAGCTTTCCGGCCTGCTACGGCCGGAGGGCCTCGAGCAGAGCGTCATCGCCCTGACGCCGTGCGTGCGCCTGCTGGTCGAGCGTTTCGGCCCGGACCGGCTTCTGTTTGGAAGCGGCTGGCCGTTCTGTCTTGCCGGGGCAGCAAAGTGGAAGGAGTCGCTGGCCGCTTTCACCCAGATGCTCGGGCCGCAGCCCATGGAAGTCCGCGAAAAGATTCTGGGGGGCAACGCTTGCCGGTTCTACTCGCTTGGATGAATGAGGCCCGGTGTCCCCTTGCCAGGCGGCGCCTCGGAGAGTATGCTTCCAATGGGAGTCATTTAAGATGAGCACGAGCAAACTCCTACTGGCTGTTAGTTCCCTGCTCGCCGTCGCGCTTTGGGCGGACGATTTCTGGGAGAAGAAAAAGTTCACCGAGTGGACGGAGAAAGAGGTCAACAAGATGCTGACCAACTCGCCGTGGGCGGCGAGTGTGGACGTGCGAATCGGCATGCCCATGGGCCCGATGGGCGGCGGTCGCTCCGGAAGGGGCGGCGGCATGGGCGGGCCTCCGGGCGGAGGCGGCGGTGGCTTCGGCGGTGAGGGAGGGCCGGAGCCGGGTGGAGGCGGCGGGCGTCCGGGAGGTTTCGAGGGTCCGGACGTACCCCCTGCGGTTCCCGTCATCATCCGCTGGCAGACGGCGCTGCCGGTCCGGCAGGCGCTTGCCCGGGCGCGGTTCGGCGCCGAGGCCGCGACGTCGCCCGAGGCGGCGCAGATGCTCTCGGCGGAACAGCAAACCTACGTCATCGGCGTGGCGGGAGTTCCGCCTCTGTTTCTGCGGGGCGCCGAGCCGGAGAAGCTGAAGGCGGCAGCGGTGCTCAAGATCAAGGACCGCGAGCCGCTCCACGCCGCGGACGTGCGTTTCAGCCGCCAGGACAACCGCATCACGCTCTTTCTGGTTTTCCCGAGAACGGGCCCCGGGGGCTATGCCATCCGGCTGGAAGACAAGGAAGTGGAATTCGCGTTGCGCCTGGCAGGGGGGGACATACGGCGCAAGTTCAAGCTGAAGGACATGGTGTACGAAGGGAAGCTGGAACTCTGAGAGGCCTCAGGGACGCTTGACGCTCACTTCCCGGAAGTAGACCGTCGAGCGTGCGTCGTGGTTCTGGAGGCCGATGTAACCGTAATCCGGCCGCGGGCCGCGCACCGGTTCGTACCACTGTTTGCGCTCCGGCACAGGCTGGCTGGGATCGAATTCACTGACCTTCTCGCCGTTGAGATACACAATGGTTTTCTGCCCCTGGAGTACGATGTCCATAGTGTTCCATTCCCCGGTCGGCTTCTGGAAGCCCTTCCTGGCCTTGCTGAGCGAGTAGATGGCGCCGGTCGAGTGCCACTCGTCGCCGCGCTCCTCGATCTGGACCTCGTAGCCGTTGTGGACCGCGTACCAAGGGTCGCGCGGGGGCTCCGGGAGGCGGATGATCACGCCGGAGTTGGCGGGATCGGTGGCGGTCTTGAAGACGACGCGGATGGTGCAGTTGCCGAACTTTTCCCGCTCGTAATAGAGCAGTCCCATGCCGCCTTCGGTTTTGAGCATTCCATTCTCGACCACGAACCGGCCCGGTCCGACCATCTTCCAGCCATCCAGATCCTTGCCGTTAAACAGCTGCTTCCATTCGCTACCGGCGCCCGCCACGGCAGCCAGAGAGAGCACAACCGCTAACCTCACCATAGTGTTCGCCTCGCTCTCCAATTGTGCCATGATGCGGGTGTGGCGGCGGGTTGGTTGCGGAACCTCTGGGAGAGGGTTTCCACGCGGCGGAAAATCACCGGCGGCGGCCTCATCTTCACGGCCACCATCATCGCGATGGCGTTCGCCGCCGCGGTTTCCGCGAACAATCTGCTTTTTTTGATTCTGGCGGCGCTGCTGGCGACGCTGATGGTGTCCAGTTTCATCGGGCGGTTGTCGCTGGCGGGGCTGGAGCTGGATTTTCGGCTCCCCGAGCACGTTTCGGCGGGCAGGGAGGTCATCGCCCGGCTGGCGGTGCGGAACCTCAAGCGCTGGATCCCTTCCTTCTCCGTGCGGGTCTCGGGTGCGGGCCAGAGCGTGCTGGCGGCGACGGTGTATTTTCCGCTGCTGCGCGGAGGGGCCGTGGTGGAGGAGAGCGTCAAGGTGCGGTTTGCGCGCCGCGGCATGCACCGCCACGAAGGCTTCAAGGTCTCCACGGCCTTTCCGTTCGGATTTCTGGAACGGAGTGCGCGCGTGGCGCTGCGGCGGGACATCCTGGTCTATCCGTGCTTGGATCCCCAACCCGGCTTCGATGCCCTGCTATCGGCCGTGACGGGCGACCTCGCCGCTCACTTCCGGGGCCGGGGCCATGACTTCCACCGGATCCGTCCTTACGAACCGTTCGAGAGCATCCGCTACGTGGACTGGAAGGCCACGGCGCACACCGGCGAGCTCCAAGTGCGGGAGTTCGCTCGGGAACAGGAACCCCTGGTGGAGATCTTTCTGGATCTGGAGGTGCCCGCGGGGGCGCGGGAATGGTTCGAGCGGGCTGTGGACTGTGCGGCGTTTCTGGCCTGGCGGCTGCTGGAACGCGAGGCGCGCCTGCGGTTCAGCACGCAGGAGTTCAAAATCTCGGTGCCGGCCACCGGCGACATCTATACTATCCTCAGGTATCTGGCGCTGGTCGCGCCGCGGCCGGCCGAACCTCCCGCAGGACCGGATGAGGAGCACAGCTATCGCATCGTCTTTACGGCGCGGCCGCAGCGGTTCGCCGAAACCTGGGCTGCGGCGTGCATTGTGGATCCTGATGTGCTCAGGTCTGCTCGAAGCCCAGTCCGTTCCGCTTGAGCCGGTGCGCGCGAGCGTCACGGTCGTCGAGAGAATTGCGGCGGAGACGGCCGCCGCCGTGCGCATCCTTGAGGCAAGCGAGTTGGAAGACAAGCCCGGCGTCAACCTGGATGACCGGCTGCGGGATGTCCCGGGATTCAGTCTTTTTAGAAGGACTTCCAGTTTGGCCGCCCACCCTACCACGCAGGGCGTCTCGCTGCGGGGACTGGGCTCGAGCGGCGCCAGCCGGACGCTGGTGGTGCGCGACGGCGTGCCGCTCAACGATCCCTTCGGGGGTTGGGTGTACTGGACGCGGATCGGGCCGGAGGAGGTGGAGCGCGTCGAGGTTTCCTCCGGGGGGACGGCCAGCGCTTTTGGGGACCGGTCCATGGGAGGCGTCATCGCGGTTTTTTCGCGCCCGGCGCAGCCGAAAACGTTGCGATTCTCCTATGAGGCCGGCAACCGCGATTCGCACCAGCTCTCGGCCGGATTCTCGCACCTTGCCCGGCGCTGGGCCGTTTCCTCGGGCGCGCGGGCGTTCCGCACTGGCGGCTACTACGTGGTGCCGGAAGAGGTCCGCGGGGCGGTGGACCGCAAGGCGGGGGTGGATTTCGTGGCAGCCGGCAGCGGGTTGGACCTTTTCGGCGCCCGCCGGCAGTTTTCTCTCCGCTTCGACCTGCTCGCGGAGGAACGCCGCAACGGGACCGTGCTCCAGCGCAACTCCACCGGTCTCGGAACCCTGGCGGCGCGCTACTTCACCGAAACGCGTGCGGGTAACGTGTCGGCGGCGGCCTGGCACACGCGCGAGGAATTCCGGAGCGCGTTTTCCTCCCTGAGTGCGGATCGCAACACGGAGCGGCTCACCTTCCGCCAGACGGTGCCGGCCGAGGCGGCGGGCGCCTCCGCGCTCTGGAGCCGCACCCGGTCAGGCTGGGGCCTGCTGGCCGGCGCCGACTTTGTGCGCACGGAGGGCTACAGCAGGGACGCGCTGGTTCCTGCGGGCTTGCGCATCGGCGGCGGCGTCCTGACACAGCACGGCGCTTTCGGTCAGTTGGCGCTCGACAGGGGGCCGGCGCAAGTGTTCCTGGGCGTGCGCCACGATTTTACCGGGCAGGGACGGCGGTTCCTCAGTCCCAGCGCAGGATTTGCCGCCGCGCGCGGTCGCTGGCGGGCCCGCGCTTCTGTTTACCGGCGTTTTCGAGCGCCGACGCTCAACGAACTGTTCCGCGAGTTCCGCGTGGGCAACGCCGTTACGCAGGCCAATGCGCAACTGCGCCCGGAACGCCTCGTCGGAGTCGAAGCTGGCTTGGACTGGGCGGCTGAGACGACACGCGCGAGCTTGACCCTGTACCGCAGCTCGCTCGCGGGTCTGATCACGAACGTGACGCTGAGCGCTTCGCCGTCGCTGATCGTACGGCAGCGCCAGAATGCTGCCGCGGCGCTGGCGCGCGGTGTGGAGTTGCGCGTCCGCCACCGCCGCGGGGCGTGGGTGGGCGAGGCGGACTATTTGCTGGCGGATTCCCGGTTCGGTTCGGGAGCGCGGCTGCCCCAGGTGGCGCGCCACCAAGGCTCTTTGCAGGTTTCCTGGCAGAGGGGAGCGACGCTGGCGAGCGCCGGGGTGCGCAGTTATTCTGCGCAGTTCGAAGACGAACGCAACCAGCTGCTGCTTCCGGGGTTCGCCACCGTGCAACTGTTCGTGCGCCGCCAGCTCCGCCCGGGTTTGACGGCGTCCGTGGCGGTGGAAAACCTGCTGGACCGCCGCTACCTGGCCGGTTTCACGCCGGCGCCGGTCGTGGGCGCTCCGCGCCTGTGGCGCGCCGGACTGCGATGGGAGGGACGGCTGCCGTGAGCTTCCGGGAGGCGCCCTTCCGGGTTCGCGTCGAGTGCTACTCCGGTTACAAGGCCGATGAGCGGCCGCTGCGCTTCTACATCGGGGAGGCGCGCTATGAGATCGAGGAAGTGCTCGACCAGTGGTACGGCCCTCATGACACCTGGTTCCGGGTGCGGGCGCACGACGGGAACTTGTACATCCTGCGGCACTCCTTAGGCGAAGAGCAGGAGGTTTGGACACTGGAGTCGTTCCGCCGGGCTCCGTGAGACCAACGTTGAGATGGGGCGAGTATCCCACCGGGCGCCGCCAGCAGGACGGTGGCGCCCGGCGGGAGATTTCCCGGGAAGCGGAACAGCCTACTTTCGCCGGAAAGCTTCGAAGACACTCGATGCCACTCCGAAAGAGCCTCCACCGGGGAGGTAGAGTGTCCCGCCGTGGGCGACAGCCTGAACCTCGGAGGACGGTGTGGGCTTGGGAGTGAGACCTGCGGTCCACGTCGCTTTGTCCAGGTCGAGTGCCTCGACGACATCAAGGTTTGATCCGCCGGAGCCGAGGCCGCCGATGGCGTAGATGGTGTTGCCGAGGACCTCGGCGGCGAGGGACGCCCGCGCGGTGGGCATGATGGGTCCACTGGACCAGGAGCCTGTCCCGGGATCGTAGATCTGCACGTCGCCAGTCACATTGGCGAGTCCTTGAGCAGTGCACCCGCCGATGAGGTAGATCTTACCGCCCTTGGATACAGCGGTTGCATCGGTGACCGGGGTAGGCGGTGGGTTAATGGGGCTCCACGTGTTCGTGGTCGTGTCGTATCGTTCGGCCGAATCGAGCGGGTCGCCAGAGCACGGACCGCTTGGCGTCGAACGTCCGCCGAACGCGTAAATGAACTTTCCCCATTTCTCGACGGCCACTCCGGCGCGAGCCGTGCCCATCGGAGCTACGTTGGCGAGCGTATTCGCGGTCGGGTCGTAGACCGTCACATTGGCTGTGGCGGATCCGCCGCTGCGCCCTCCGACGCAGTAGACCAGACCGCCGACGGCCACTCCGGCGCCTTCTGCTTTAGCGGGGACGCCCGCGCCGACCGTGGGGGCGGGGTCTAGCCATGTGTTCGTGTCGATGTCGTAAGCCCGCACATCCGTCGTATCGCCGGACGAAGTGAACCCGTGGAGCAGGTAGATGCGATCCTCCCCGACGGAACCAACCAGTGCGCTGCTGAAGTCAGCACAGGCCCCTTCCCGGCCTTCAGGCAAAGCCGCCAGTTGGCCGAGAGTGGAACTCCGCCACGTCCCCGGGAACACACCTTGAGCCTGCGCCGGCACACGTGAAAACCAGCACACGGTAGCGGCTACGGCCAGGCAAACCGCTTGTCTTAGGGATCCCATGTTTTCTCCTCCTTTCCTCGGAATTCGAGTTCGCTCTAATGTTACCATGAAAAAGCGCCATGCTTACTGATATTCGGTACGAAAATCGGAAAATCTAAGATGTCCCATCAGTTAACCAAGGTTAGTATTAACTACAGTTAGTATTGCGGGATTTCTCGTCACATCTTAAGTTCCGGCGTCATGAGCTGGAGAGGCCGGCGTTCGAGAGCTTCACTCATTTTGAGCCGTGTGTGGGAGAATCGTCAAGTGCGTTTCCAGGATCGAGAAGCCGGCGTATCCCCGGCCGCGGCGAGCGATCTGGGCCTCCGGTACCGTCCCTGGCAGGTCCGCATCTTCGCCGCCACGTGGCTTGCCTATGCCGGCTACTACTTCTGCCGCAAGCCGTTCTACGTGGCCAAAGCAGACATGGGGACGGCGCTCGGCTTCTCTTCGGTGGAGCTGGCTCACCTGGGAACGGCGTATCTGGCGGCCTACGCGGTGGGTCAGTTCTCGAGCGCGTGGTTCGGGAGACAGGTGGGCCCGCGGCTGCTGCTTTTGGCCGGCATTGCCATTTCGATCGTGTCCAATTTCACCTTCGGCATCGCCAACGGCTTCTGGACGCTACTTTTGTTCCTGAGCCTGAACGGAATCGCGCAGGGCACAGGCTGGCCGGGCTGCATCGGGAGTCTGGCGTTCTGGTTTCGGCGCGAGGAGCGGGGAACGGTTCTGGGGGTGTGGTCCACGTGCTACCAGGTCGGTTCTTTGATATCCACGGCGCTGGCGGCGTATCTGCTGGGCCGGCTCGGCTGGCGCTGGTCCTACTTCGGCGGGAGCCTGGCGCCGCTGGCGATCTGGGCGGTGGTGCTGGCGTTGCACCCGAACCACCCCGAAAGTGTGGGACTGCCGCCGCTCGAAGCGGAGGAGGGCCGCAGCGGGCCGGCCGCACGTGAGGACTCCGGCGGGCTGGGCTGGTCGCGCGACGTGCTGGCCAGCGTCGTGATCATGGGCGTGATCTACTTCACGATCAAGTTCCTGCGCTACACGCTGTGGAGCTGGGCGCCGTTTTTCCTGCGGCGGAACTTCGGACTGGAGGGCGATCAGGCGGGGTATCTGTCCACGGTGTTCGAGATTTGCGGGTTTGCCGGAGTGATTGTCGCCGGCGTGGTCTCCGACCGTGTCTTCCACGGACGGCGCGCGTTTCTCAGCTTTCTGATGCTGGCCCTTATGACAGCGAGCTTTGTGCTGATGGCGACGCTGGGATCCAAGAGTGTGTTCTTCTTCGCGCTGGGCATGGGCTTGGCGGGCTTCATGCTGTTCGGCCCGGATTCGCTGGTATCCGGCGTGGGGGCGATTGATGTGGGCTCCAGGCGCGGGGCGCTGGCGGCCGCGGGGATCATCAACGGGATGGGCTCGGTCGGGCCGATCGTGCAAGAAGAGGTCGTGGGCTGGATGTACAAGGCCTCCGGCGGAGCGCTGGCGCCGATCCTGGGCATGCTGGTGGGGATGGCGGCGTTAGGCGCCTTCGTCACATTCCTGTTGTGGCGCCGTGCGCGGGCCGGGAAGGCGAATTTGTAGCGCCGCTCCGGGCAGGCTAGACTGGGGAAGTTGTCCGGCAGCATGGCTCAAATCCGCGCAGTTTCCTTCGATCTGTGGGACACGATTCTGGCCGACGACTCGGACGAGCCGAAACGGCGCGCCCTGGGACTGCCGCCCAAGCCGGTCGAGCGCCGCGAGCTTGTTTACCGCTTTTTGAGCCGCCATGCTCCGGTGGAACGCGCGGCGGTGGAGACGGCCTACGACACTGCGGATGCCGCATTCCGGCACGTGTGGAAGCACCAGTGGGTGACGTGGCCGGTGCGCGTGCGCCTCCAGGTCGTGCTGGCCGGTCTGCGGCGCCAACTTCCGCCGGCGGAGTTCGACGAACTGGTGCGGTTGCATGAGGAGATGGAGTTGCAGGTGCGCCCGGACCTGGTGCCGGGAGCCCCGGAGGCGCTCCGGGCGCTGGCGGGGCACTACCGGCTCGTGGTCGTCTCCGACGCGATTTTCACGCCGGGCCGGGCTCTGCGGGAGCTGCTGGCAGGCTACGGGCTGCGCCACCTGTTTGCCGGGTTTGTTTTCTCCGACGAAGCCGGCTGTTCCAAACCCGCGCCGCAGTTGTTTCACCGTGCGGCGGAACTGGCAGGTTGCCGGCCGGAGGAACTCGTGCACGTAGGCGATCGGGAGGAAAACGACGTCGCCGGCGCGCAGCGGGCCGGCTGCCGCGCGGTGCTGGTCACGGCCGCTGTGGACCGGGGCAGCGGCCACACGAGCGCCGACGCCGTCTGCTCTGACCTGGCGCGCCTGCCGGAGATGATCCATTCCCTGAACGGCTGTTGAGGGCGCCATGGCCTCGTTGCGATTTCTGATCATTGACGGCTACCCAAAGGCGAGCCGCGACGAACTGGAAGCGGCAGGAATGAAGCCGGCCTGGCGGCTGTATGCGGAGATGCTCGAGCACCATTTGCCGGGCGCGCAGTACGAAGTGTGGCTCCCGAGCGATGAGGCGGAACTTCCGGACGGCGGCGGCCCCGCGTCTTATGACGGGATCCTGTGGACGGGGTGCAACCTGACGATTTATCACAGCGACGATCCGCGCGTCGCGCGTCAGATCGAATTTGCGCGGCGCTGCTACGAGGCGGGCACGCCCGCCTTCGGAACCTGCTGGGGCATCCAGATGGCGGCGGTGGCGGCCGGCGGGGAGGTACGCGCCAACCCGAGGGGACGTGAGATGGGCTTGGCGCGCAAGATCCGCCTCACTGCGGCGGGGCTCCGCCATCCCATGTTCGAAGGCAAGCCCGAAGTCTTCAACGCTTTCATCAGCCACCTGGACGAAGTCACGACGCTGCCGCCGGGCGCCGTTCTGCTGGCGACGAACGATTTCACAGGGGTGCAGGCGCTGGAAGTCCGGCACGGCCGCGGCGTGTTCTGGGCCACCCAATACCACCCGGAGTACGACTTGCACGAAATGGCGCGGCTGATCGTGGCGCGGGCCCCCAAGCTCGTCCCGGAGGGGTTTTTCGCAAGCCGCGACGAGCTGTTAGCCTACGTGGAGAAACTGGAAGCCGTGCATCGCGACCCCGGCCGCAAGGACCTCCGGTGGCAGCTCGACATTGACGAGGACGTGCTGTCGCAGACGGTTCGCCAGACCGAGTTCCGCAACTGGATCGAGAAGATCGTGCTGCCGCAAGCGGCGCTGAAGTAGGCCCAGATGTTCGAGCGACTGAGTGTGTTTTCGTTTCCGACGACGGTTTTGTTCGGCTGCGGGGCGGTGCGGGAGTTGCCGCGATGTTTGCGCGAGACGGGGGTGCGGAAGCCGCTCGTCGTGACGGATTCGGGCCTGGCGCAGACGGCGGTCTTTGCCGCCGTGCTCGGGGTGCTGGACCAGGACGGTGTGGTGCGAGAAGTGTTCAGCCAGGTTCACCCGAACCCCACCGAAGAGGACGTGGTGGCTGCGGCCGAGGCTTACCGGGCTCAGGGCTGCGATGGGGCGGTCGGCGTGGGAGGAGGCAGCGCTTTGGATGTGGCCAAGGCGGTCGTCGTGGCGGCGCGGCATGAAGGCCCTCTGACGGAACTGGAAGCGCAGGCGGGCGGCGCCGAGCGGATGAGAGGTCCGTACGACCCCATCCTGGCGATTCCCACCACGGCGGGCACGGGCAGCGAGGTGGGCCGGTCCTCGGTCATCACCTCGCACCGGCTCGGCCGCAAGATCCTGATCTTCAGCCCGCATCTGATGCCGAGGCGCGCCATCCTCGATCCGGAGTTGACGGTCAGCCTGCCCGCACATCTGACCGCCGCCACGGGCATGGATGCGTTCACCCACTGTCTGGAGTCGCTGACCTGTCCCGTGTTCCATCCTCTGTGTGACGCGGTGGCGATTCACGGCCTCGAATTGATCGTGCGGTACCTGGAGCGCGCCACGCGGAACGGCTCCGACATCGAAGCCCGGGGCTACATGCAGGTGGCGGCGGCTATGGGCGCCGTGGCGTTTCAAAAGGACCTCGGCGCAGCGCACTCGCTGGCGCATCCGCTGTCCACCGAATTCGGGCTTCACCATGGCCTGGCGAACGCCCTGTGCCTGCCGGCGGTGATGCGGTTCAATCTGGAGGAGGCTGCGCCGCACTATGCGCGACTGGCGGCGTTGTTCGGCGCGCCGGTGCACGCCATGACGGAACAGGAGGCCGCCGAGCGCGCCGTGTCCGAGGTCGAGGGGTTCATCGAGCGGCTCGGCATCCGGCGCGGCTTGCGCCACGAAGGCGTGCCGCGGGAGAGCCTGCCTTCTCTTGCGGCCAAAGCGTACGAGGATCCGTGCCATAAAACCAACATCCGTCCGTGTACGCAAGAGGATTTGCTGCGCCTGTATGAGGAAAGCTGGTAGGGAGGATCCGTGACCACGCCCGCCGCCTGGACGCTCATCAATCCGGCCACAGGAGAACCGTTCCGCACCGTAGAGGCGACGCCCGAATCCGAGCTCGAGCGAATCTTGAGCGGGATGCGAGCGGCGCAGCGGGCCTGGCGCGAGGTGCCGGTCGAAGAGCGGGTGCGCATCGTCGGGCAGTTCATCGAGGTCTTCCGGGGGATGAAGGAGCGCGTTGCGCTCGACATCACGCGGCAGATGGGCAAACCCGTGGTCCAAGCCCGGCGCGAGGTGGACACCATGCTGGACCGGGCTGAAACCATGCTGCGACTGGCGCCGGCCGCCTTGCAGGATGAAATGCTCCCGCCCAAGCCCGGCTTCCGCCGCTTCATCCGGCACGAACCCTTGGGCGTGGTCCTGGACATTCCGGCCTGGAACTATCCGCTGCTGATCGCGGTGAATGTGGTGGTGCCGGCCTTGCTTGCCGGAAACGCCGTCCTGATCAAGCACGCGCGCCTGACGCCGCTGTGCGGAGACGCCTTTGTCGAAGCCTTCCGCCGGACGGATCTGCCGCCGGAGCTGATCGCCTCCATTCACGTGGATCACGGCGTGGTGCGCAGGCTCATCGAAGCCCGCGCGGTGGACTTCATCAATTTCACGGGATCGGTGGAGGGCGGCCGCCAGGTGTACCAGATCGCTTCCGCGCAACTGCTGGATATGGGGTTGGAACTGGGGGGCAAAGATCCGGCCCTGGTGTGTGAAGACGCCGATTTTCAGTTCACCGTGGAGAATCTGGTGGACGGGGCGTTTTACAACGCGGGCCAGAGCTGCTGCGCAGTCGAGCGGATCTACGTGATGCGCCCCCTGTTTGCGCGCTTCGTGGAAGCCTTTGTCGCCGAAGCGAGGACGTACCGGGTGGGAAATCCGGAGGATGAGACGACCACGATGGGGCCTCTTGCGCAGCGCAAGGCCGTGGAGTTTCTGGAACGCCAGGTCGGCGAGGCCGTGGCCAAGGGCGCACAGGTGCTCACGGGCGGGCGGCGCATGCCGGGGCCGGGGTATTTTTTTGAACCGACCGTGGTCGTGAACGTGGATCACTCCATGAGCTTGATGCGGGAAGAGAGCTTCGGGCCGGTGATCGGCATCATGCCGGTCGAGAGCGAAGAGGAGGCCGTCGCGCTCATGAACGACAGCCCCTACGGTTTGACGGCTTCCGTCTGGACGCAAGACCCCGCACGCGGCGAGCGGCTGGCCCACCGTCTGGAGGCGGGCACGGTGTATATGAACCGGTGCGACTACCTGGATCCCGAGCTTCCATGGGTGGGGATCAAGGACAGCGGCCACGGCTGCACGCTGTCGCATCTGGGCTTCTTACATCTGACCCGTCCCAAGAGCTTCCACCTGCGCCTCCCGACGGGAGCCCGGCCGGCGCTCTAGATTTGTTCGAAATAGCGTGCGCGCTCCCAGTCCGTGACAGCGGCATCGTAGGCCTCCTGCTCCAGGCGGAAAAAGTGGGCGTAGTGCTCCACCACTTCCGGCCCGAGCGCCTCTCGCACGAACGCGCTCGATTCGAACAACGCCACAGCATCGCGCAGGGCGGCGGGCACCGCTTGGATGTCTTGCGCCTGGTAGGCGTCGCCGGTAAACATGGGCGGCGGTTCAAGGCGGCGCGCAAGGCCGTCGAGCCCGGAGGCCAATGCGGCGGCGAAGCAGAGATAGGGATTGCAGTCGGCACCCGGAATGCGGCATTCGATCCGCAGGGAGGGTCCGTGGCCGACGACGCGGAAGCCCGCGGTCCGGTTGTCGTAGCTCCACGCCAGGCGCGTGGGCGCCCAGGAGCCGGCGCGGAACCGCTTGTAGGAGTTCACGGTGGGCGCGTAGAAAACCATGAACTCGGGGACGTGGGCGATCCAGCCGGCCAGAAACGAGCGGAACACGTCGCTGGCCTGGAAAGGCCCGAGCGGGATTTCGCCCGGGAACGCGTTGGCCCCGTCGCGCCACAGGCTGCAATGCACATGGCAGCTCGAACCGGCCTGCGCGGCGTCGAATTTGGCCATGAAGGTGACGCTCATGCCCATGCCGTCGGCCGTCTCTTTGAGGCATTGCTTGAACAAGGCGTGGCGATCCGCCATCTCGAGCGCCTCTGCGAAGCGCAAGTTCAGTTCATGTTGCCCGCGGCCCCACTCGCCCTTGGAGGACTCGACGGGAACGCCGGAGCGGCTCAGGTAGCGCCGCACGGCGCCGTTCAAGGCTTCCTCGCGCGTGCCTTGCAGGACGTGATAATCCTCCAAATACCAGCCGGCCGGTTCGAGGCGCTGATACTGGCGCGCCGCGGCTTCACGGTAGGAATCGCGGAAGATGTAGTATTCGAGCTCGGAGCCGATCATGGCGCGGTAGCCCAGCTCGGCGGCGCGAGCCACCTGGCGTTTGAGCACGGAGCGAGGAGCCGGCTCGACCAGCCGGTGCGTTTGCGGATCCACCACGTCACAGACGACCACGGCGGTTTTTTCGAGCCAGGCCGCCGCACGCAGCGTGGTCAGATCTGCCGCCAAATGGAAGTCGCCGTAACCTTTCTCCCAGTTGGCGAAGCGGTAGCCCGGCGCGGGGTCCATGTTCATGTCCACCGTGAGCAGGTAGTTGCAGGCGTGCGTGCCGGCTTCGGCGATGTTTTCCAGAAAGAACCCCGCGTCGAGGCGTTTGCCGAGCTGGCGCCCGTAGAGGTCCGTGAACGTCACCAGTACGGTGTCAATCGCGCCCGCTTGGACGGCGGCACGCAGGGCGTCTACCGTGAGGAGTCCAGCCACCTGGCCTTCACCCATACGCTTTGTTTCCTTTCCGTAATGTTCTACCAGTTCAGGGCGGGCTGGGGCTGCTCGGACGGCGGAAAAATTCACGTAACTGACAATCAACTTGTAACGCAGACTGACCAGACTCGTTGTGGAGGCGATGAGCGTTTGCGCCCGGCGCTGCCGGTGGTGTAGACTGGCCGACGCATCTTCGCCGGGCGATGTCCCACGGAGGAGGCACACATGCAACGCAGTACCGGGTCGGTGTTGTTTCTGCTGATGAACGTGGCGGTGGGCTACGGCCAATCCACGTTCGGCGTGATCCTGGGGGACGTGCGCGATCCCACCGGCGCCGCCATTCGGGACGCGACGGTTCGCATCACGCAGACCGCGCAGAACGTGAGCCGCGAAACCCGAAGCGGGGACGACGGCAGCTACGAGTTTCAAAACGTCGTGCCGGGGCCGTATCAGGTGACGGTGACGGCGCCCGGCTTCAAGACCTACACGGCCAGCGGTCTGAACGTTGCGGCCCGCGGGCGCCTGCGCGTGGATGCAACGCTGGAGGTCGGCGAGCTCACCCAATCCGTCGAGGTGACGAGCGCCGCGGGCGTGATCGCCACGGACAATCCCGCCATCGCCTCGACGCTGACCCTGGAGAAGGTCCTCAACCTGCCCACTAACGTCCGGGGCGCAGGCAGCACGAGTCCGTACGCGATGCTTCAGGTTCTTCCCGGCGTGCAGGCGGACAACGGCCTGAACTTGTCCGTGCAAGGCGGGCTGCCGGCTCAGATCGAGACCACGGTGGACGGGATTTCGATCACGCAGATTCGTAACAATTCACCCAACCGCGACCTGTTCCCCTCGGTGGAATCCATCGGCGAGCTGCGCGTGCAGGGCGCGGGCAACACGGCCGAATACGGCCAGCCGGGCGACATCACGGTCATTTCCAAGAGCGGAACCAATCAGGCGCACGGGGCATTGTTCTGGTACCATCAGAACCGCGCCCTGGACGCGCGCAGCTTCGGTCAGGCCACGCTGCCGAGCAAGATCGGCAACACCTTCGGCGCCACCCTGGGCGGGCCCGTCTATCTGCCCAGGGTCTATGACGGCCGGAACCGGACGTTCTTCTACTTCACCTGGGAATCGCTGCGGTTTCCCCGCCAGGGCACGATTCAGAACACGGTGCCGACGCAATTTGTCCGGAGCGGCGACTTCAACCGCGAAGGCGTCACGGTGCGGGATCCTTTCACCGGCCAGCCCTTCCCGGGAAACGTCATCCCGGAGAGCCGGATCAATCCCGTAGCCAAGGCGGTGTTGCCCTTTTATCCCCTTCCGAACAGCGGTCCGAGCGATCGGCGCACCAGCGGAAATTACCGGGATAACCGCTCGACCAGTGTGGATTCGGACCAGTACGAGGGCCGCGCGGACCAGCACGTCGGAGGCAGTCACGCGATTTTCGGCCGCGTTTTCTACAAGAACAATCCGATTTTGAGTCCCAATAACTTGCTGCTGCCTAATGATACTCTCGCGAATAAGTTCTGGCAGGGAACCGCCTCGTGGACTTACACCATCCGGCCGAATCTGCTGAATGAATTCCGGTTTGGTCATGTGCGCTCGGATTCCTCGCGCGTGTTCAACTTCGACGGCCGCGGCTTCACGAATTCCCTGAACCTCAAAGATATTCAGCGGGACATCTTTTTCAACGGCCTTCCGAACTTCAGCGTTGATCTCTACACGAGCTTCGCCAAGGGCCGGCCGGGATTCACCTTTTCGACGACGAGCCAGATTCTGGACAACGTCACCTGGGTGCGCGGCGCCCATACGTTCAAGTTCGGCTTCGAGCTCCGCAAGCTGCGCAGTGTGAGTGACCTGGGCTTCACAACGGGAAACAACTACGGCGACTTTTCCTTTACCGGAGCCTTCAGCGGCGACCCGTTCGCGGACTTCCTGCTGGGCGTTCCGGCGCTCACGGGCATCGCCGTCGTCTCGCAAGACAATGACGGGCGTGCGACCCACTACAAGGCGTATGCCCAGGACACGATCCGCATCAGCAGCAAGCTCACGGTGGACATCGGCGTGCGGTACGAGTTGCAGCCGGGCTTTACGGACGCAGGACTCAACATCGCCAACTTCGATCCGCGCATCCCGCGGACCGGCCGCGTGGTCCTGATGTCGGACCCGAGAGCGATGCAGTTCGTGGCGCCGGGGACGCTCCTTTCGGTCAATGCTTGTCCGGGGCCGGAGATTGACGGCGTGGGCTGCACGCCGTTCGTCACCGCCCGGGAGGCAGGACTGCCCGAGGGGCTGCGCAAGACCTTCAAGACGGAGTTTTTGCCGCGCCTGGGCTTTGCCTATCGCTTGAACCCGAAGACGACGATTCGCGGCAGCGGCGGGATCTACAACATGCTGTTGCTCGGCTCGGTCTTCTTCTCGCTGACCGGCACCGTGCAAACCGACGTGCGACTGTTCAACAACATTGGGGCCGACGGCCGGCCGGTGTTCGTGCTGCCGGAGACGCGGACGCCGGGCAGCGGGGTTCGGGGCGGCTCGCTCGGCACGTTCGAGTTTCGCACGGCGAATGAAATCGAGTTCAAGCCGCCGCACATGCTGCAATGGGGGCTGTCGGTGGACCGCGAGCTGAGTTCGACCACCGGCTTGCGGATCTCGTACATCGGCAACCGCTCTTACCAGTTACCCTGGGCGCCGGACATCAACATGATGGCTCCCTCGACAACGTTCTTTGCGCAGCGCTCGCGCCTGGAGCGGCCGTTTCCCAACTGGGGTCTGATTTTCACGCGCGCGCCGGGCGGTAACGCACTCTACAACTCGCTCCAGCTGGAGGTGAACCGCCGGTTCGCTCAGGGCCTCACGTACGGGGCCTCCTATACACTGGCGAAGAACCTTGCCGACAACGCCGGGCCCAATCCGAGCGGTTTTGCCGGAGAAACCGGCGGAGGGCGGGTGACGAATTCTCTGGACCGGCGCGGCGACCGGGGCAACGTCTACGCCACGCGGCGGCATCGTTTCCTGAACACGTTCGTGTGGCAGTTGCCGTTCGGGCAGGGCCGGCGCTGGCTTTCGGGCGCCGGGCGCCTGGCAGAGGCGGTGCTCGGCGGCTGGCAGCTTTCCGGCGTCGTGACGTTGCAGAGCGGCCCGTACCTGACACCGGTTTTCAGCGGCAGCGGCGATCCTTCCGGAAGCGGCGCACCCACGCGCGGAGCGCAGCGGCCCGACCGCATCGCCTCCGGCTCGCTCGACAACCCGACACGGGAGAGGTGGCTGGACCGCAACGCCTTTGTGTGCCCCGGGCGGATGCCGGGCCCTGATCAGTTCCGTTGCAATGTCGGCGCGGTGCCGGGACGGGACCCGGCTCCCATCGGGCGCTTCGGCAACTCGGGCGTCGGGATTCTGACCGGACCGGGCACGTTCGCGCTCAACGCGGCGTTAAGCAAGAGGTTCACGCTGCGCGAGGGACTGGATCTGCGGCTGGAGGGCAGCTTCACCAACCTTCCGAACTGGACCAACCTCGCGGATCCCAACCTGAATATTGCCGATTCGAACTTCGGGCGCATCACGAGTGCGCGGGGCGTGGACTTCGGCGGAGGACGGACGGGGCAGGTTTCCCTGCGCCTGGAGTTTTGAAGCGGAACGCCCGCTTATCGCACCAGCGGAGTCACCGTAAGTTTCCGGAACTCGACCACACCGTGGTCGCCCTGCAGGCTGATCGGGCCGGGCTCGCCCTCGTTCGGATCGTGGGCCATGGCCGTGAGGCCCTCGATCTCCTGGCGGTCAATGACCTTGCGGCCGTTGACAAACACGGTGACCTCGCGGCCGATCAGCGTGACGTCGAAGCTTTGCCACTCGCCCGGGGGCCGGCTGGCGTTTTCGGAAGGTGCGATGCGGCTGTAGATGGCGCCGTTGCTCTGCTTGCTGGGAGGCCTGCCGTAGTCGTCCACAATCTGGACTTCATAGCGCCCGCGCAGCCCGATGCCGCTGTTGCTCCGCGGGCCCAGGCGAAACTCGGCGTGGAGCTTGAAGTTCCAGAACTTGTCTTTGGAAACCAGGTTGTTGGCCCCCTCGACGTTCGTCATGATGCCGTCGCGAACCGTCCAGCCCAGCTCGCGGCCCGGAATCATGGGAAGCCAGTTGGAGAGATCCTTGCCATTGAACAGTTCCACGGGCTTGCCTTCGCGCCAGGTTCCGTCGTCCCGGTCCGTGATCCGAGGCGCGCGCACGCCGGTCCACTTCAGGGGCGGCGTCGCGTGACCTACGAGTTCGAAGGTGCCTTCGAGTTTGCCGTCTTTGAGGCGCGCCCGCCACAATCCCCTGGCTTTGACCGGAGGCTCGCCCGGCTTGACGCGAAAGCCGCGCTCGAAGCTGAATGAAAGCTCGCCGTCCCGGATCTCAAGGTCGGGGATGCGGTCCAGCCCGCCTCCGGGCGCGCCGACAAACCAGCCTTCCGGCTGCGGGCTTCCGGCTCCTTTGACCTCCAGCCACCAAGCCCGGTTGCGTGCCTCACCGAACACTGTAATATTCCAGCGGCCGTTGAACTCCTCGACGCCGGCCAGGCACGCCCAGGCGAATAAGAGAAGCGAACCTGCAGCTTTCCACATAAGCCTTCCGTAGTATACTTCTGGCGGCCACGGTGGCGAGAGAAGAGATTCTGGCAAAGCTGCGGGAAAGGATCGTGGCCTACGCGGCATCCCGTTTAGGGAGGGATGCCGCCGAGGATATCGCTCAGGACGTGATGCTGCTGCTCGAAACCAAGTACGTGGCGGTCGAAGCGCTGGAGGAACTCGTGCCGCTTTCGCTCGAGATCACGCGCCGCAAACTTGCGGCACACTGGCGCAAGCTGCACCGGCGCGGGGAGGACCGCAGCTTGAGCGCAGAGTCGCTCCCGCTTGCCGACCCCCGGCCGAATCCCGACGAAGAGCTCGAGCGCCGCCAGATGCTGGAACGCCTGGCGGCGGCCGTCTCCCGGCTTCCGCCGCGCTGCCGGGAGCTGCTCCGCCTAAAATTGGAGGGGAAGCGCTTTGCCGAGATCCAGCAGGCGCTCGGCGTGCGATCCCTCAACACGCTTTACGTGTGGGACCTGCGATGCCGCCGGAAGCTGATGAAGCTTCTCGGCGACTGGGTCAAGGAGGCGGGCTGATGCGGCTCGACCGGCTGGGGCGACTCCTTAGCGGATACGCCGCGGGTACGCTCAGCGACGAGGAGCGCCGGCTGCTGTTCGAAGCCGCACTGGAAGATCAGGCGGTCTTTAACGCTCTGGCCCGGGAGCAGTCTCTCAAGGAGTTACTGGATGACCCCGCCGCACGGCAGGTTTTGCTCGACGCTCTCCAAAACTTTGAGCCGTCGTTGCGCCAACGGATGCTGTCGTGGGTGCTCGGCCCGCGAGTGTGGGCTGCGGCGGGATGTGGCGCGGCCGTGGTGCTCGCCGTGGCGCTGCTCCTGAGCGAGCGCCCGGAGCCGCCGCGCCAGATCGCCCTGCGGCGGGAAGCACCGGCGCCGGCCGTAGAGGTGAAGGCTCCGGAGCGCGGGGCGGCGCCCGCGGTGACTGAATCGCCGGCGCGGCGTGGGGCGGAACGACAAACCATCGCGGCAGCGGAAAGCTCGCGCGCCGCGGCGAGAGAAGAACTCCGGTCAACAGCTGAGCTTTCGCCGGGCCGTCGTGGAGCGCCGGCGCCCGCAGCTGCGGCGGTTGGCGAGCGGTCTCGGATGGCGAGTCCGGCGGTGCTGCCGCTGCCCGCGGCGCCGCCTCCTGCGGCTCTCGTCGCGACGCCGGTACCGCCACGGACTGCCGAGCAGACCGCACCGCCGGAAGCGCTGGGAGTGACACTCTATCGCCGCGCGCCTGAAGGCGAAGAAGTCCCGATCAGCCTCGACACGGTGTTGCATGCGGGTGACGGGATCCGGGTCTCGGTTCTCGCTCCCGCCGACGGGATTCTGACGGTGATCTTGGAGGAAGGCGGGGTCCGCCGCCCGCTGTTTCGCGGTGCCGTGCGGAAAGGGGAACGGCGCCTCATTCCCGAAGGTGGGCCCGTCGTGGTCGGGAGTGAACCGGGGGACAGACGGCTGGTCCTGGTGCTGGGATCCCCGGAGCTGTCACCGCAAGCCGGCGGCGTCAAGGTCCTCTCCGCCACCGACGTGAGTCTGCCCATTACGGTTGAAATTCCGCTTCGCTACCGTTTTGAACCCTGAAGGGAAGTTCTTTCCTCTTTGCCTTGGGAGCCTGGCTGTTTGACATAGCCACAGGGATAACGATAGACTGCCCGGCACGGAGGGCACATGCCTGAAGAAGCGGCGGCCCCAGGGCCGTCCACTCCTTTCCAACTCAACGTTCACATCGAAGGTGTGGACGAAAACGGTCAACCCCAAAAGGTCGATTCGGTGATGAACTACGACGCCGTCATGGTGAACAAGGCGTTCGCGCCGGCCGACCAGGATCAAACACAAATCCGCGGAGGCACTCTGGAG